>NZ_CP049304.1:1865322-2487096 GCF_019444005.1 Liquorilactobacillus nagelii DSM 13675 | reverse complement strand
TTTTTTGACATTTCCATTCTAAGCAAAAAACTTAAAATATCAAATTAAATCAGAAAAAAGCTAACATCAACGTTATTTGTTGTCGTTAGCTTCTTAAAATTTAAAATTGATGTTATTTTTCAAATAAAGAGTTGGCTGTTGTTTTTAAAACATCATTCAATCCCTCTATATTCTTTCGTCCCTGATCATCCAACCACTGTTTTCCGGCTTCTTTTCCTTTCTTGGCAAACGGTTCAATTGCTCCACGCCATGTTGCGCGACCACAAAGTACTCCATTAAAGCTTGATCCTGCTGCTGCTGCAAACTTCAATGTCTCTTGGAAAAGTTCAGCACTGACCCCAGCACTTAAGAAAATAAATGGCACATTATTGGTTGCTTTTGTTTGTTCTTTAAAATATTCTGCCGCTTCTTCTTTTGAATAAACCGCTTCGTTTTCTCCACTGTAACCAGCTACATAAGCCATATTTACCGGAACTTCTACTTTCAAAACATCTACCAAATAACGATCCTTGGCAAATTCCTTAATCATAGCGTTAACTTTATGCGGTTTAACTGCTGCATATTCTTTACTCTTAGTATCAGCAATCTTAGCATCATATGACATCAGCTCTAAGAAAAATGGTAATCCAGCTGCTGCACTTTCAGCCCCAACTCGTTCAACAAATGCCTGCTTTTTCCGATTGATTTCTTCTGGTTCATCAACGTCATAATACAGCATAAACTTAACTGCATCTGCTCCTGCCTCTTTAAGTTTTAAAGCTGACCAATCCGCTAATAAGTCTGGCATTCTCCCCGGTTCAGTTGTGTCATAACCGGTTTTCTCATAAGCAATCAATAACCCAGCATTGGCAGCTCTTTTGTCAGCAGCTGGCAATCCATATTCTGGATCAAGTAAAATTGCTGAAGCATACGGAGTTAATTCACTTGAAATCAATTTCTTGAATTCAACGATATCAGTTTCATTACTAGGCTTTCCAGCTGCTTGTGCCAGCATTTTTTTCAAAGAACCACGTTGATCAATTGCCAAAGCAGCTATAACACCGCTTTCATTTGAAAGATTTTTTAAAAATTCTCTCTTATCGTTTTTCATTTTTTCCCATCCCATCTTATGCTTTATATTGTTTGAAAAGTTCAACAATTTGGTCACCTGTTTGACTAGCTTTTAACCGATCAACAAAGTCCTGATGCAGTAAAAGCTTAGCGGTACTTGATAAATAATTCAAATGTGTTCCATTATCTTTTTGCGGAATCAAGAATGAAATAATCGTATCAACTGGCTTATCATCAAAAGTATTCCAATTTACTGGATCTTTCAGCCTAACAATCAAAAGGCTTGATTTTTTGATCGTATCATCCTGTGCATGTGTCCTGTGCATGTGGAATTGCAATTCCATTTTCCATCCCAGTAGAACCTTCATGTTCACGCTTGATATATTTTTCAAAAACTGAATCTTCTGAACTCGCTAAACCTAAGTCAACAGCTTGTTTGGCTAAATAATGTAAAACTTCTTGCTGATCTTTAGCTGTTACATTTAGAAAAACATTTCTATGATTCAAAATTCCGCTCAAATTACTATTGTTTTTTTCTATAATATTTGTTTGATGCTTTTCATCAACCTTTTCTGAAAAAGTTTCGTCAACTGAACCTACTCCAGTAATCAAATCCATTCCACCAGCGCTTTCAACCAAACCACCATGCTTTCTATATTGCCGACCAGCGATTAGTGCTAGTAAGGCTCCTGAAGCGATTGAACCAATTAAAATGAATAATACCCACAAGAATGGATGATTTACTAGTGGCAGAATAATGAAACCGCCATGAGGAGCTGGGTCACTAATTTTGAACATATAGGACAAAACGGCTGCAATTGAGGAGCCCACCATAAATGCCGGAATGTTTAAAAACGGATTCTTAGCAGCAAACGGAATTGCTCCTTCAGTAATATGAGTTGAGCCTAAAAGAAAGTTAACGTAACCTGCACTGCGCTCATTTTTAGAATATGCTTTTGAATTCATCAAAACTGCAAATCCGGTAGCTAAAGGTGGTGCAATACACGCGGCAGATACTCCAGCCATAAAATAATAATTTCCTTGCGCTAATAAGGCTGTACCAGTTAAATAAGCTGCTTTATTAGCGGGGCCACCAAAGTCAAACGCACACATACATCCAATAATGATTCCTAAAATAATGGGATCAGCATTTTGCATTCCCTTTAAAAAGTCCATCATACCGAGATTAGCAGCTTTAACCGGCGCCGAAACTAAATACATAATTAAACCGGAAATAAAAACACCTAGAACGGGGTAAAGAAAAATTGCTTTTAAGCCACGGAATTCTTTGTCTGGAATTGGCTTTAGGAGTTTTTGTAATAAAATAACAATATATCCTGCTAAATAGCCACCAACAATTGCACCAATGAACCCGGTACCGTAATTGTAAGCAATCATCCCGGTTGCGAAACCTACGATTAAACCTGAACGCTTACTAATAGCTTCTGCAATATAGGCACATAAAACTGGTACCATTAAATTCATTGTTGTGCTACCGATTGTATTTAAAATATAGGCAAATTGATTATATTGAGAAGATTTAGGATCCGCTGAATAAATTCCCCAGAAAAATGAAACAGCAATCAAAACTCCTCCTGCTACAACCAGTGGTAGCATATGCGAAACACCATTCATTAATGATGTATAGATTTTAGTAACTACACTCTCATTTGTTGCAGAACTATCTGAGTTATGTGGTTTTCTACTACTAGATTTATTTGCTTTGTAAATTGGTGTTTCTGCTGATAAAGCTTTTTCAATCAATTTATCTGGTTCACGTATTGCCCGAGCAACTGGGACAATAATCACTTTCTTACCAGCAAATCTATCTGCATCAACATTAATATCAGAAGCGACAACTACTGCATCAGCAGCGGCAATTTCATCTGAAGTTAATGTATGTTCAATCCCTGTTTGCCCATGAGTTTCGATTTTGATTGTCATTCCCATTTTCTTTGCTGCTTGTTCCAGTGCTTCTTGAGCCATATAAGTGTGGGCAATTCCAGTTGCACAGCCTGTAGCCCCAATAATTTTGTACTTAGCCATTTTTAAAACCTCCTTTTAAAAAATTAGATATTATTTGATTCGATTTTTATCTGTTTTCCAATTCTTTAGCAGTTATAAAATTAGTGATCCACTCTTGTCTAGCAGCATCACTACCAGCTGCAATCGCCTTTTTTAACGCTGTTTCCAAACCTTTCTGATTAATTAAATTTCCAATAAACGCTCCCAGCATTGAATCTCCTGCACAAGCTGTATTCAGCTCTTGAATCTTAGGAGCGTTTCCATAAAAAACTTTACTTGAGGTTATTAACAAAGCTCCTTTTGACCCTAAAGAAATCAGTACCATTTGAGCTCCCTTAGTAACTAACCGTTTGCCTAATTTCACTAATTGTTTCTGATCAACCTGACCTGTCAGACTAAACCATTTTTTGATTTCATCTTCATTTGGCTTAATGATCCACGGATGATAAGGTAAAATATCCATAACTTGTTGATAACTAGTATCAATGACCAATTTTGTTTGCTTCTGTTCAGCTAATTTAGCAAAGTCTTGTAAAATGTCAGGAGAAATTCCAGTAGAGAAACTACCTGAAATACAAATCAGATCGTCCTTTTTTAATTTTTCTTTGAAATAAGTTAACAACTTTTTTTGTTCAGCTAAAGTTACTTCTGGTCCAGGATTAACTAATTTATATTCCTTGTTTTCACTTTTGACTCTGGTAAAAACATTAATTCTAGTTAGTCCTTGACTTTTGGTAAAATAATATGGTATATGATTAAGTTGAAGTTTATTCTTAATATATTCAAGAGTAAAACCGCCTCCTATTCCTGTAGCTGTAGTTGGAATCCCAATTTTATTTAGAATAAAAGAAACATTGATTCCTTTTCCATTAGCTTGTAGATCATATCCGTTAGTTCGATTGACACTATTTGCTGCCAGCTTTTTGGTGTCAATAAAAAGATCAATTGCTGGATTAAGAGTAATAGTATAAATCATTCAAATCTCTCCTTTCTCTATTTATCTACTCCTTACATTTTCTATTTTAAATAGTATATTTTGAAAATGTTTTCTTTTATATACTATAATTTGGTAAAATCCGAAAATACTTTACAATTTACATGAAAGGATTAGCTATGGAGAAGAAATTAAGCAATGCTGAGGAATATCTTTGGTCTTTTATTCAAAATCATATTGATGAGATTAGTGAACTCTCAATTGTAAAACTTAGTGAATACGCTAATGTTTCTACAGCTACAATTGTTAGGACGATGAAAAAAAAAGGATACTCTGGATATACCGCTTTTCGACATCAAATTCTTAGTCAAGAAAAAAACGGTCCAAAATATCAAATTTTATCTCAAGCAGATAATGAAATAAAATCCGTTATTCTTAAAAACGAAATTGAATTAAATAATACGCTAAGAAATTTAGAAATTGGAATAGTCGAAGATACAATCAGACAAATTCAAAACTCTAAAATGGTGTATATCTTTGCACGTGGTCTTTCTGAACCCATTGGAAGAGAATTACAAATGAAATTACAGTTAGTCGGAAAATATGCCGAGCTTCAAACTGATCCAAACATAATTAAAACGGTCGCAAAACAAATTAAGTACAATTGTGTAGTGATTTTCATCTCATTGAATGGTCAAACTAAAGAACTTGTAAATGCTGCCAAGTCATTAGAAAAAAAAGAAATTACAAAAATAGTTTTTACAACTAATTCGTATTCTCCTCTAGCTGGTCTTTCTGATTTATTGTTTTTAGGGTTTAAATCTGAAACAACCTACTTTCCTGATTACGAGGTTCAATCAAGACTACCCTTACAGATAATGACCAGAATATTAATGGATTCTTATGTTGTTCGAACAAAAAAAGATCATCACCTGCTTTAATTATAAAATATGTATAAAAAAACGTTATCAATAATAACTGATAGCGTTTTTATTAGTTTATCTAATTTCTGTGACCTTAACCTGTTCAAAATACTCAGTAAATTTGCTAGGATTAACCCAGCCAGTTGCCGCTTCTAAAGCATTCAAAATTCCCAGTGTCATTGAGGTTTTGATTGTATCAATTGGTGTTTTGCCTAAACTAATACCAATCGCCAAACCAGCGAGTGACGCATCACCCGAACCAACTGGGCTAATTGCCGCTACTCGAGGAATTTCAGCCCGATAAAGTTTGTTTTCAAATTTAACCACCGCCCCATTACTTCCTAACGATGTTGAAATCCATTTAAGCTTTGCCAAAAGTGGGTCTTTAAGTGCGGCGACAACTTCAGTTATATCATTATCTGATATCTTTTGATTAACTAAGTCCCCCAGTTCAGCTGCATTAGGTTTTATCAGCAGCGGCTGGCAAGTACTCCCAAGAGCATTTTTTAAAGAACGCCCCGAGGTATCCAACAATACTGCAACATTATTTTCCGCTGCAATTTCAATCAAATGAGAATAAAAATCTTCTTCAAGTCCTTGTGGCAAACTACCAGAAATTGTCACTAAATCAACTTTATTCAATAATTCTTTGAAATCACTCAAAAAGTTCTGCCGCTCACGTAAAGCAATTTGTGGTCCTCTTTCTAAAACTTCAGTTTGCTTACCGCCATCATGCAGCAAAGCAATTGAATTTCGAGTTTCACCTGCAATCTCTGTAAAAGATGCAGCTATTTTTTCTTCAATTAGCTTATCATTAATAAACTGTCCGAATCTCCCACCTAGCAATCCGGTTGCAATTACTGGTTGTCCCATTTGATTAATTACGCGGGTAACGTTTAAGCCTTTACCCCCTGCTGTTTTTTGCACATTAGCAGCTCGATTAACTTGATCTAACTTTAATTGTGATAAATCATAAGCCATATCAATTGAAGGATTCATCGTTACTGTTAAAATCATCTACTCACCCCATTTTTTAAATTTGCTCTAATTTGATTAATTTACCTGAAACGCCTTCCACACTACCAGCCGCTAATTTGTCTTTTCTAGTTGCATGCGCTGCTTGAAACTTATTTTTTTTAACTATCCAAGGATTAGTTGATTTAAAACCGGCCGGCAATGGTTGATTAGTTCCTTGTAAAACCATCACGACAGCTTTGAAACCACTGCTTTCCACTTTAATTGGACTATAATGCAGTGTGTCGCTATACATTTCAATTATCGTTCCTGCTGGAATAAAAAATATTCTGGCCTCAGTTGCTGCATTAAATAAACCATTTTGAATTTGCGATCTTTTTCCTAAAACCATTACAACATCAGTTAACATAATATTAACTTCACTGCCCTGGTGATATTCAACTGCTGAAAAACTTTGAGCTTGACCGGTACATTCTCCGGCTGAGAAATTCATTCCGGCAAAAATATCATTCCCAATTTTTTGAATAACGGAAATTCTTTCTAATTCTTGATTAGATGGATTATAGGAATTTCCATTTTCTCCGTAAGATACATTTTCAGCAAAGAAACTTTTTACTTCTGTCAAATCATAATCTGACAATACATTGCCATATACTTTGAAATTAGCTTGATTAATTTGTTCAATATGATATTCAGAATTTTTCTGTTGTAATTTATTTAAAGTGTTCGCATCGGTCATTTAATCATCCTCTTACTTTAATAGTAATTCGTACTGCAATTGTTTACTTTTTGCTGGTTTCAACTGTAAATTGGCTTCTTTGGTATACCAGTCAACAGGTTCTCCCAAAATGTCGGGCAATCCACTAAAGGGTTCAATGCATAAGAACGACAGATTTTTATCTTCTTTTGTCCAAAGACAAACATTTGGAAAATCATCCAGTTTAACAATAATTTGATGTTCCGTTTTGTCTGATGCCAATTTTACTTGTTTAACTTGTTGATTAGCAATAATCCTTAATCCTTTCGAAAACAAATCATGTGTTAAGGGAACTCTTTTTTGGTTTGCAAAGGTTTCAATCTTTCCTGTGCGATATGGAGCAGGAGCTTTTATAATTTCAAAAGCTTTTAAAGGTAATTCAAAATCTCCCGCAAATTCCAAATAATAATCCGAAAATTCAGTTTTGGAAATTATTGGTACATTAAAAGCTGGATGTGACCCCAATGAAAATGGCATAACTTTCTTTGAATTATTTATTACTGTAAAAAAACTTTTTAACCCCACTGATGTTAAACCAAAAGTTACTTCCAAAACAAAATCAAATGGAAAAAACTTTTTAGTTGCTGCTGTTGCTTCAGTCTGCAAAGAAACTTTACTCTTAGTCTGGCTAATCACTTGAAAATCCTGATCGGCAATAAAACCATGCTGCGGCATTGGATAAGGATGATGATTCAATAAATATTGTTCCTGATTAGAACGACCAATTGCTGGGAAAAGTAAGGGCGCATGTTTGTTCCAAGCTGAGTTATTCCAAAGATAATCAAAATCAGCTTTTTTGTGATATAGATGTGTTAATTGTGCACCATGTAAATCAATTTCTGCTTGAAAATATTGATTTTCGATCGTAATCATTTTTCCATCCCCTAATTTTGTCAAAAAATAAGAGAAGCACTCGATAAAATACTCGTTTGCTTCTCTTTAAAGCATCAATCAAGTTTTTCAAATAAAGAGTTGGCTGTTGTCTTTAAAACATCATTCAATTCCTCTATATTCTTTCGTCCCTGATCATCCAACCACTGTTTTCCGGCTTCTTTTCCTTCCTTGGCAAACGGTTCAATTGCTCCACGCCATGTTGCGCGACCACAAAGTACTCCATTAAAGCTTGATCCTGCTGCTGCTGCAAACTTCAATGTCTCTTGGAAAAGTTCAGCACTGACCCCAGCACTTAAGAAAATAAATGGCACATTATTGGTTGCTTTTGTTTGTTCTTTAAAATATTCTGCCGCTTCTTCTTTTGAATAAACCGCTTCGTTTTCTCCACTGTAACCAGCTACATAAGCCATATTTACCGGAACTTCTACTTTCAAAACATCTACCAAATAACGATCCTTGGCAAATTCCTTAATCATAGCGTTAACTTTATGCGGTTTAACTGCTGCATATTCTTTACTCTTAGTATCAGCAATCTTAGCATCATATGACATCAGCTCTAAGAAAAATGGTAATCCAGCTGCTGCACTTTCAGCCCCAACTCGTTCAACAAATGCCTGCTTTTTCCGATTGATTTCTTCTGGTTCATCAACGTCATAATACAGCATAAACTTAATTGCATCTGCTCCTGCCTCTTTAAGTTTTAAAGCTGACCAATCCGCTAATAAGTCTGGCATTCTCCCCGGTTCAGTTGTGTCATAACCGGTTTTCTCATAAGCAATCAATAACCCAGCATTGGCAGCTCTTTTGTCAGCAGCTGGCAATCCATATTCTGGATCAAGTAAAATTGCTGAAGCATACGGAGTTAATTCACTTGAAATCAATTTCTTGAATTCAACGATATCAGTTTCATTACTAGGCTTTCCAGCTGCTTGTGCCAGCATTTTTTTCAAAGAGCCACGTTGATCAATTGCCAAAGCAGCTATAACACCGCTTTCATTTGAAAGATTTTTTAAATACTTCTTTTTTTCTTCATTAACAATTAATAAAGCATCCACTAATTACCCCTCCTTAATCGTGATAGTATCCTTCTGACCACAATTTCAACTCATGATCAAAGAAATGTGGATTATCATGTTGTTGAGAATTATCTTCTTCAACTTGATTAATTTTTTCAATTAATTTCTTATTTTCTGGCGTTTCATGATATTCAGCATCTAAAAATGCAGCAACAAGATCTTCTGCCAAGTGTTCACCGACAACTGCTCCACCAAATGAAATCACATTAGCATTCAATTCTTCTTTAGCGTATTTTGCTGAGGCAACATCACCAACCAAAGCAGCGCGAATCCCAATATTCTTATCTGCTGCTGTCGAAATACCAACACCTGTTCCACAAAGAACAACCCCTAAGTCAGCTTTCCCATCACGTACCAAATCAGCAACTTTCAAACCGTAAATTGGATAATGCGTGCGAGTATTGTCATAGGTACCAACATCAATTACTTGATGTCCATTAGCTTTTAAAAAATCTGAAATCTGCATTTTAACACTTGTAACAATATGATCGTTTCCTAGTGCAATAATCATTATCTATTCCCTCCGTCAAAATTATTTTTAATTAGTACATTTTCTCCAGCATATCCAATCTAATTTGATGACGTCCACCTGCATAGTTAACGCTCAAATATGCTTTTACAATATTCTCAGCTAATTTAGGACCAACAATTCCAGCTCCAATAGCAATTGCTTTTGCACCATTATGTTGCGTAGTCATATGGGCCGTATTTTCTTCAGTGACATTTGCTGTAACCATCCCATGAACTTTATTGCTAGCCATCGCTGAGCCGACACCATATTCATCAAACATCACTCCACGATCAGCTTTTTTAGCCAAAACGGTCTGAGCAAGTTTAACAGATGAATCAACAAAATCCACTGCTGGTGCTGCCGTTAAATCAAGGACATCATATCCCTTATCTGTCAAAAACTTTTTAATGTGTTCTTTCAGTTCAAATCCTGCTTTATCTGCTGCTAATGCGATTTTCATTGCTAATCCTCCATCTCTAAAATTTTTTAATCACTAACAATTACTTCTGTATACTGCTGATAATGTTTAAGCTTTTCCTCACCGGCTTCTTTATTAGTTATCAAGCAATCAATATCGTACAAATCATAGAATTTATAAAAATCATCCTTATTAAGTTTGTGATAATCAGCTACAACAATTTTCTGAGTAGCATTATTCAAAGCTATTGTCTGAGAACTGCCTTCTTCCATACTGGCCGTCATGATGCTATCATTGTGAATTCCATTCACTCCAATGAAAGCTCGATTAAATTTAAATTGTGCAAGTGTTGAGCTAGTCAAACCGCCAATAAATGCTCCAGAGCGTTCGCGATAAGTACCACCAATCAATGTTAATTCAATTGAATGATTATCTTTTAATGTTTCAAAAATTGGCAAACTATTCGTTACAACTCTCAAATCTTGAACATCTTCAATATATTTGCACATTAATTCCAGGGTTGTTCCTGGTCCGATAAAAACTGTATCGTTATTTCTTAATAAGGTAGCCGCTTTTTGTGCAATCGCAATTTTTTCAGTAATATGAATTTCCTTTTTCTCAATATGTGAAAGTTCAGCTGATGCCTCGCTTTCAATACTTTGAGCACCGCCGTGAATGCGAATTAACTTTCCACTTTGAGCAAGTTCATCCAAGTCACGACGAATTGTCATATCTGAAACATTCACCTGATCAATCAAATCATTTACAGTAACAATTCCTTTTTCATTTACAACTTCTAAAATAGTCATTAAGCGTTCGCGTTTTAACAAATTTCTTCATCCTCTCATTTGACTTAAGTTTACTTTTATTTGTTTGCTTTTGTTTGTTTGAATAAGCCAAATGCTAGCACTTTGTTTAAAACGCGTCAATAAAATTGTTTATTTTTGTTTTATTAATTACATATTTTAAGCAAAGTTAAAATTTATATTTGATATTAATCGCTTTATAACTACAATAAAGTGTTGCAATTGTAACAATCGATTTGATAATAACGTTTGGAAAAGCCATGGCTATTACATTAATCACAATTACTACTAATGCCCAATTGATCACTCGACTTAATTCCTTTGTACGATTCATTGATCACACATCCTTAACTATTTAGCTTCTTTTGCTGCTGCATAAGCTGTATTGCGCTTCTTCATTTGTTTTGCATACCACCAGAAGATCAAACCATAAGCAATCAAGCCAAGAGCCGCATACATCAAAAATGAAATTTCGCCAGTTGAAGCCTTACCAACTAAATAAGCTAAATATTGTTCGATTGGACCTTCTTTAGTAGCTTCAGCAATTTGATGTCCTGCTGCTCCAGAAGGAAATGCTCCAACTTGTTTTGCAACATGAGTAATGAAAGGCGAGGATAGTGTTCCAGCCCACAGGAAAATTGGCATCTCAATCGCACCAATAATAATCATTCTAATAATTTTCCCACGAGTGACAATCAATAAAGCTGGTGTAACACCCATTGCGATAATTGAACCTAAAGGCATGATATGATTGCCCGGCAAAACCAATGCTTCAATCAGCATGACTGGAGCCAAAAAGTTAGCAGCTGCCCAAATTTCAGCACGTCCAGCAACGAATGGCCAATCAAGTCCAATATTAAAACGACGGCCTTTCAAACGTTTTGTTGCAAAATCTGAAATTCCTTGTGACAACGGTTCAACAGCAGCGATGAACCAAGAACCAATTTGACTAAACAATTCCAAGCAGACGCCACCAGTAAAGGCTAAAGTGAAAATTTCTTTTGGATCTTGACGACCAATTAAACCAACAAAAACACCTAAATAGCATCCAATTGCAAAATGACTTCCCCAAAAACCAATCTTTTTATTCAGTTCAGCAGAATCAAAATCGTATTTATCTAACCATGGGAAAATATTATCGAAAATTTTATCAAAAACCATAATAACAGGATTCATCATATAGTTTAAATGTGTTGTAGTCATCGGATTATCATCTGGCGCATCCAGTAAATCGTTGAATGTCGGTTTCATCAAATCTGAGTTGATAATTTTTAAAACACCAATATAGATAATTAAAATAGTTGCTACTAATAAATTAGCGCCAAAATACATCGCCATTAAAGCGGTAAATGAAAGATGCCAAATATCAAAAATATCTACGTCAAGTGTGTTTGTTTTATTCAAAGCCAACATAATAATATTTACAATAATCATAATCAGCAAAAAGAATAGCGTATAAGGTGAGCCCCAAGTAATTGTTGCCAACGGGGCCCAGCCAACATCGATAATCTTTAATGAAATGCCCGTCGATTTTACAAAAGCATCTAACGGGACTTGATAAGCAGTCGTTAATATGTTAATAATGTCGCTAATCGCAGTAAGAGCGATTGCTAACTTAATGCCGCCTTCCAAAGCCCTCGTCCACTTAACCCCAAACAACAAAGCAATCAGAGTTAAAACAATTAACATAATCGGCGCCGCACCCAAGTTGATAATCGGTTTAAAAACCGTATTTGAAACTTGAATTATTGTCTGTAACATTTTCTCACGCTCCTAAAAAGTGAAATTAAATTACTTCAAACCTTTTTCTTTGATAACCGCCTCAATCTTGTCATAGACCGGCTTAGCCATTGTTGGAATACGATATAAAATCGGACCAGCATCAATAACTGGGATTTTCGGTTCAAACCCTAAATCAGTTTTAGCAATCGGCGTAAAGATATCGTAATTATCAATCATATCAGCTGTGATGTCTTTAACCATGACAGCATCTGCTTTCAGATCATATCCTCTATTTTTAAATTCAGTTTCTAGAGCATCTTTAATTTGATGGCTCGAGTTTACTCCAGCCCCACATGCAGCTAAAACTTTAATCATAAGTCATTCCTCCTAAATTATTACTCAAAATTATTATTCAAAAAGTTATATATTTCATCTGTTTCTTTCATTTCAAAAAATTCTTTCAGTTTTTCCTTAGATGTAGTAGTTAAGAATTGCATAATCTGTGCCAAAACATTCGCTTGTCCTTCAGGATCATTGTTTAGAATCATAAACATGAAACTTACTTTAAGTTCCTGTTCTGGTTGAATCATATTAAAAAATCTTATTGGTTTTAATAACTTTATTGGAATCACACGTCGTACATTGACAAATTCTCCTTCAGTATGTGGAATTGCTACATTAGGAAATTCCACGTCAACTACAGACAAATCTATTCCAGTTGGAAAATTTTTTTCTCGCATTACTAAATTTTCTAAAAATTCATTTTTCACTAATCCTTCATTCAATAACGTTTTTGAAATTTCTTCAAATACCCCCTTTTGCCCCGATTGATCTGAAATAAAAACATCTTTTTTTGCGAACAACATCTGATTTTTCTTTGTCTCCACTTTTTCACCTCCTGTTTTATTATGATTGTTTTTGTTTAATTTTGTTCACAAACCTATAGTAATCGGTTACAATGTAATTGTCAATACAATTAAAGAACATTTTTTGTTTGAAATTGTAGATAATTAAAATAAATTACAAGTAATTAAATCTACTTAACTCATTCAAACTTATTTAATTAATTAGCAAAATTTTGTCTTTAGGAGGACTTAACATTATGAAAAAACAAATTAAGCAAAGTTCAACATCATTGGTGAAACGAGAACAGAAATCAGAAGCAATCATCATGATTGGTATCTTCTTAGGAATAAATATTTGGGCCTTTACAGGAACTTTCATTTGGGGATTAATTGTTTTTGTATTCTCAATTTTTATTGCTCAATTTATTTTTTGGAAATAATAAAAAGACTAACATTCATATTTAAAAAGAATGCTAGTCTTACAAATGAAACTATCTATCGTTCAAATTCAAATTACATTTCAGGAGAGACCATGATCTTCACTTGCTCTTTATCAGTTGATAAGGCTTTGATACCTTTTTCCAACAAATTATCCAAACTAATTTTCTTAGTAACAACTTGACTAAATAATTCACGATTATTATTCAAAATTCCCAATACTTGTCGGAAAGAATTGTTGTAGCAAAGTGTTGTGTAGATATCAATTCCTTGCATAATTACATCATTAGTCAAATCAACTGTAATTGGTTTGCCAAATAAAGCGACAATCTGCAAAATTCCTGTCCTTTTGACTAACTTGAGTGCGGTATCAAAAGTCGGTTGAACTCCAGCTGCTTCAAAAGCAACATCGACACCATTCGGACAAATCTTTTTAACCGCCGCAACAACATCCCCATCTGCTGGGCTTAATACATGTTTGAAGCCCAGTTCTTTAGCTTTGTCTAGCCGCACTTGGGCCAAATCAATAATAAACACATGATTTGCCCCCGCGCTTTTAGCCAAGAGAGCTGTTAAAAGTCCAATTGGACCAGCACCTTCGATCGCTACATCCTGTCCAGCACGTAAACCACATTTTTTTATCGCTTCAAAAACAACTGCTGTCGGTTCAGCTAAAGCTCCTAATTCATAGCTCAGACCTTCAGGCATTTTTTGTGCAAAAATTTCTTTAATATTAGCATATTCCGCAAATCCACCATCATCGGAAAAGCCAAGAAAATTTCCTGCTCCGTCTTCTGCTTGAACCCGATTACAAAAATTATAATCACCTTTACGACAGTTTTCGCACTTGCCACAAGCAATTAATGGCTCAACTGCAACATGATCACCAACTTTAAGTGTTGTAACTTTACTGCCGACCTTAACAACTTCACCAGAAAACTCGTGGCCTAATGTTACCGGAACAGTCCGTTTCGTCAATGGATGTGGTTGTGTTGGCAACCCCCATCCCTCTAGGTAAGCATGCAAGTCACTACCACAAATCCCGCAATATTTAACTTTTATTTGAACTTGGTCCTGCTTAGGATCAGCAATTTCAATATCTTCAATTCGAATATCTTTTTGACCATAAATTCTTGCTGCTTTCATAACTATCATCCTCCTGCATCTATGTAAGCGTTTACTTTTGTTCGTAAATTAATTGTAGTCCTCGGATTATCTTTTTTCAATAATTATTCATCATTTTATTTATAATTATTAGTTTCACAAAAAGAAATTACTGTTACAAAGGAAATGCATTTAGTCAAAGAATGTTTTTTTATGCATTTAGTACGGAATTACACAAAAAAGCTATTTACAATCAAAAACAAGATTGCAAATAGCTTTAAAACAGCGTTTAATATCGATTAAGAATTGTGCAAGTTCTAATTAACGATCTTGGTATCCATTTGGATGAGTAGCATGCCACTTCCAAGCAGTTTCAATGATTTTATGAATATCATCGAACTGTGGTTTCCATCCTAAAACTTTCCGTGCTTTGTCCGAAGCAGCAATCAAGGTATCAGGGTCACCTGGTCGACGTGGAGCTAATTCAGCTGGAATTGGTTTGCCAGTTACTTCTCGAGCAGCCTTTAAAATTTCCATATTGGAGAAACCAGTTGATGAACCTAAGTTAAAGGCCGTGCTATCATGACCTTGGCGTAAATAATCAACAGCTAAAATATGTGCATCTGCTAAATCAAATGGATGAACATAGTCGCGAACATTTGTCCCATCCGGTGTGTCGTAATCATCACCAAAGATCTGCAGCTTTTCACGCGTACCAGCGGCTACTTGTAAAACAATTGGCAGCAAATGAGTTTCTGGATTATGATCTTCGCCAATACTGCCATCCGGTTTTGCTCCGGCAACATTGAAATAACGTAAAGCAATGAATTTAATGCCATATGCCTGATCCGACCAACGCATGATTTTTTCCATCATCAGTTTGCTTTCGCCGTATGGATTAATCGGTTGTTGTGGATCGGTTTCTTTAATCGGAACTTGTTCTGGAATTCCGTAAGTTGCTGCAGTTGATGAAAAGACAATCTTCTTAACTCCGACTTCATTCATCACTTCAAGCAGTTTGATCATTCCACTAGTATTATTGTCAAAATACTTCAATGGTTTTTTCATTGATTCAGCCACTAAAGAGAAAGCTGCAAAATGAATCACTGCATCAATTGCTGGATTTTCTTTAAAAACATCTCGCATAAATGGCTGATCTGCAATATCTCCTTGATAAAATTTAGCTTTGGAGTTAACAGCTGCCCGATGACCAGTAACCAAACTATCAACAACAACGACATCAACGCCGCGATCTACCAGTCGATCTACTGTATGTGAGCCAATGTACCCTGCTCCTCCGAGAACTAAAATTGCCATAATTAATTCCTCCCTAAACAATTAGCTTCATTAAAGTAAAAGCTAAGTTGCAGCTTCCTTAATCAAGAAAGTTTTCAGTTTATTTAATTCTAACCAGTGAAATTTAGTTTCCACCTTTGGCTATTTTACCAGTTTCTGCCAATAAAAGGTAGTTAGGTTAGAAATTGACTTAAACAACTTATGCTAAACTATTTTTAATCACTATATTTATAAACTATTTCAGCGATACTGCTTTGACCATCTGTTAAGACAGTGTTTTCTCCCCATTCAGGATGATTAACTGCATCTGGCAGCGACTGAGCTTCCAAAGCAAGCGCATCAAAAACTCCATCATTATTAAAATCTGCCGTATAAACAACCAATCCTTGCCGATTAGAAAAAATTTGAATTTTTTCATTTGTTGCTTGATTAGATAGGGTTGCCACCGGTTGTTCTTTATTTGTCGAAATAATAAAAGCATCATCAAGCTCATTTTGCTTAATTTCAGTTAAAGACTTCAGTAAGTTTTTGCTAGTTGAAAAATCATAACCACTATCAGAATTATCGAGTAATTTACCTGTTGGCAGTTTTGCATGATTCAGTTCCAATCGCTGGCTACTTGCAATTTGTAATTTGTGGTTATTCAAATTAGCTTGCTCGACATTCAAATTAAAATACGCATGATTAGTTGGATTAAAAATAGTCGTTCCATTGGCTTTTCCTTTAAAGATCATTCTCACTTGATTCAAATTGTCAAAACTAATTATTATCTCAACGTCTAACCCATTAGGAAACCCATCGTCAGCCGACGTAATCTTTTTAGAAAAGCAAATTTCTACTTTATCTTTACCTTGAATAATCTTAGCTGGCCAATTATATGAAGAAAAGCCACTTGGACCGCCATGCAGTGTATTTTCTCCTTCGTTTTGCGGTAACTGAAAGTTTTGGTTGTTTAACGTTACCTTGCCACCTGTAATTCTACCAGCTACTCGTCCAACTGCTTGACATAAATATGTCGGAGTACCAAAGTAATCTGCCAACTGATCAAAATGAACCAACAAATTTTTGCCATTCATTACGAAGCTATGCCAAGTAACAGCATAAGAGAAAATCTCAATATAATTTTGCTGATCATTGACAATCTTGTAACTGTAAACATCTTGTCCCTGATAATTACCAATTAAAGTTTTCTCAACTTGCATCCGCTTTACCTCCTTTTTATTCATTCACATAATCTACAAAACGATTAAATGCCTTTTGTCCTACAGAATCATTTTTAAAGACACCTGCATCTTCCAGCACCCGAACAAAAGTTGCTCCCAGAGCTTGTTTGACAATTGACGTAACATTTTCTGCAATTATTTTACCATCGTATTGTTGTAAAATTTTTTCAGTCCAATGCAAGTGCTTTTCCGCTATTTGATTCGGCTGATGTAACAAATACCTTTCAACTTCAGCTAGTTCTCTTTGTAAACGTGGCGGCAAAATTGCCAATCCCATAACCTCAATTAATCCAATATTTTCTTGTTTAATATTCTGAACATCTGGATGAGGATGAAAAACACCCGCCGGAAATTCTTTGGTGCAGTGATTGTCACGCAAAACTAAATCTAGTTCATATTCTGCCCCTCGTTTACGAGCAATTGGGGTAATAGTGTGATGTGGCTGGTGATCTGAAGCTGCAATTACTGCAACTTTTTCATCACTATAATTTTTCCAACTGTTCAGAATTTTAGTAGCTAGCTCAACTAATTCTTCCTCATTTTTTCCAGACAAACGAATAACCGACATCGGCCAATCAACGATTCCGGCTTTAACATGAGCAAAATCTGTAAATGTTATCGTTTGTCTAATCTTAGCTTGATCCATTGCAAATTCATGACGACCGCCTTGAAAATGTTCATGACTCAAAATTGAACCACCGACTATCGGTAAATCTGCATTACTACCAACAAAATAGGCAGGAAAAATATCTAAGATAGTTAATAAGCGCCTAAAGGTCAATCGATCGATCTTCATTAATTGATGCTTTTGATCAACAAAAATACAATGCTCGTTAAAATAGGCATATGGTGAATATTGTAAGCCCCATGTCTCATTAAGCAAATCAAAGCGAATTATTCGATGATTGCTGCGCGCAGGGTATCCAATTCTTCCTTGATAGCCCTCATTAGTAAAACATAATTGACATTGTGGATAACTAGTCGGAGCAAGCTTTTGTAACCGAGCAATATCACGCGGATCCTTTTCAGGTTTTGAAAGGTTAATTGTAATCTCCAATTCACCATATTTTGATTGATAACGAAAGTATTTATTTTTGCTAATCTCAGCTGTCTTAATATAATTACTTGCTTGATTCAACTGATATAGATACTTTAGAGCTGAATTAACTCCTTGTTGCTGATATTCATTCCAAAAAATTTGATTAACTTTACTTGGTGCTGGTACTAAAAAGTTCAGCAGTTCAGTTTTTAGCAGCTCTTTTTGTCCAGCAGTTCGTTCAGTGTCACCAAGGTTAACTAATAAATCCGCCAATTCAATTAATGATTTATCAGTATAATCGCCTGTTTTATCAACACCATCAACTAAATTCAAAATCCGATTATACAAATAAATCTGATCCAACTGACTAAAATCTGTTTTAGCAATAATTTGCTCAACAAAAGCCGAAATTAATGTCTTTCTCTCCATTTATTTCACCTACTTACTTAAACTCACTAGTTCCATCAGCTATTTTTGCTACGTAAAATGAAGGAACATAACCAACCTTTTCTTGATAGACACGGGCAACATTCTTTTTAAAATCAGTTACTGAATCCTCAGCTACTAAAGCAATTGCGCAACCACCAAAACCCGCTCCAGTCATTCTAGCTCCGAGAACTCCTTTTTGCTGCCAAGCAGTGTGTACCAATGTGTCTAATTCTTTCCCTGTCACTTGATAATCATCTTCTAAGGATATATGAGACGCGTTCATCAGATGACCAAATTGCATTAAATCACCATTATCAAGTGCTTGTTTTGCTTCAAGTGTCCGTTGATTCTCAAAAACTGCATGTCGTGCTCGTTGCCGTTCAACTTTATTTTTAATCAAATAAGCAGCCTGATCGAATTCTGAAATTGTTAAATCGCCTAAAGAACTGATTGATAATTTTTGCTGTAAGTCTGCCAGAGCATTATCGCATTCTTGACGACGTTCATTATACTTCGAATCAGCTAATTCTCGCTTCTTATTCGTATTCATAATAACGATTACATTTTGATCCAAATTTAATCTAGCATATGAATATTCTAACGTATTAGTATCTAATAATATTGCTTGATCTTTTTTCCCCATTCCAACTGCAAATTGATCCATAATTCCAGAGTTAACTCCAATATAGTCATTTTCAGTTTTCTGTCCAAATTTTACTAAATCCAACATTGGAATTTTTAAATTAAACAATGCTGCAACCATAGCTCCAGTCAGCAGCTCAATTGATGCTGATGATGAAAGACCAGCTCCATCTGGTAAATCACCATTAAAATACAAGTCCATTCCCTTATTTATTGCATATCCAGCTTTGATCAATTGTGTAATTACACCTTTGGGATAATTTGTCCATTTATCCTGCTTAGCAAACTCTAAATGTTCTAAATCTGTTTCAATCACTCCAAGTTTACTGAAATTTTCAGAATACAGCCTAATTTGCTGGTCATCTCTAATTCTAGCTGCTCCATAAGTTCCTAAACTGATAGCACACGGAAAGACGTGGCCACCATTATAATCTGTGTGTTCACCAATTAAATTAATTCTTCCTGGTGAAAAGAAAGTTACCTTTGGTTCGTTTTTAAAAATAGTTTTGAATGCAACAATTAAGTTTTTATTTTCCATAATTTCCCACCTACTTTATTTTTTCAATTTCATTTTACTATATATTTACTAAAAATCAACACTATTTACTTAATTTATCGTAAAAGTACTGTTTTAAAGCTGATTATTCAAATGAAGGATTGATGTTCTTCCTATCACACAGAATATTTTTATTTATTTTCTACAAAAATGTTTAGTAATACTATTTACTTATTAACTAAATAATAGTATATTGTCATTGTAACCGGTTACTAAAGAAGCTCGTTGATCTATCTTTATAATCTTCGCTTCAAAAATGGAGGGCAATGAATATGGAAAATAAACAAAAACTAACTGGGAAGACGCTAATATCACGGACGTCTTTTGCGTTAGGTAATCTTGGACATTCTGCTTTTTACGGTGCATTAAGTACTTACTTTATCGTTTTTGTGACTAGCAGCATGTTTTCTGGACTAGATAAAAGCATCGCTGATAAATTAATTGGTTTGATTACTAGTTTGATTGTTTTTATTCGGATTGCAGAAATTGTTATTGATCCATTGATTGGAAATGTTGTTGATAACACTCATACGAGGTGGGGTAAATTTAAACCTTGGATCATTATCGGAAATGTTGTTAGTGCTATTTTATTAATTATTATTTTTACAGGAATTTTTGGATTAGCCAAAGTTAACTGGATCCTGTTTGCTGTTGTATTTGTGATTTTATTCGTAACTTTAGATATTTTCTATTCTTTTTCCGATGTTGCATACTGGGGGATGGTCCCAGCTCTAAGTGAAGATAGTCGGGAACGCGGTATTTACACTTCGCTTGGTTCATTTACCGGAACTATTGGCTGGAATGGATTAACTATTATTATCGTTCCGATTGTAACTTACTTTACCTTCTTAGCTACCGGCAAGCATTATCAAGGAGCCCCCGGCTGGTTGGCTTTTGCCGTAATCATTTCAATAATCGCGATAGTTTGTGCTTTTGCTGTTGCTCTTGGAACTAACGAAAAAGATAATCTAATCAGAAAATCTGCTAAGCAAAAAACTACAATTAAAGATGTCTTCAAAGCTTTAGCCCATAATGATCAAATACTTTGGGCCAGCTTAGCTTATTTTCTTTACTCATTTGCCTATGTTGTAACTAATGGTGTTTTATTCTACCTCTTCAAATTTGTTGTTGGTAAACCAAATGAATATTGGATCGTTGGTGTGATCGCTACTATTATCGGTTTCTGTACTTCACCGCTCTACCCAATTTTAAACAAATTCATCCCACGCAAATGGTTATTCGCTATTGGACAATTCTTTATGATTCTCGCCTATTTAATTTTTATTGTTGGTAGAGATAATATGGTAATGCTGACAATTGGATTGGCTTTGTTTGACATTAACTTTGCTCAATTAGTTACCGTTTTAACTTTAACTGATGCAATTGAATATGGTCAATTAAAGAATGGGGAACGTAATGAAGCTGTTATTTTAGCTGTTCGACCAATGATTGATAAATTAACTGGTGCTTTTTCTAATGGTTTAGTTGGTTTTATTGCCATCGCTGCTGGTATGACCGGCAAAGCTACTGCAGCTGATATGACAGCTAAAGATATCCATACTTTTGAAAGCTTGGCATTTTATATTCCGTTGGTGTTGGCAATTCTTTCATTAATTGCCTTCTTAGCAAAAGTTAAATTAACTGAAAAGAAACACGCTGACATTGTTGAAGAATTAAATAACAAATTAATTAGCGGCCAAATATCATTAGATAAAAAAACAACAAGTGCCATTTCTTCTGAAACAATTGAACTATCTTCCCCGGCAGATGGCGAGTTAATTACTCTAAATGAATTGCCAACCGAATTTCCAGGAACTGGTTTTGCAATTCGCCCTGCCAGTGGCAAAATCTATGCACCATTTGATGGAACTATCAAATTTACCTTTACAACCAAACATGTGATTGGAATTGAATCTGAAAATGGCATTGGTGCCATCATCCACGTCGGAATTGATACCGTCAATATGCATGGTGAAGGTTTTGTTACTCATTATCTAGATGGTCAAAAAGTTAAAGCTGGTGACTTGTTGCTTGATTTCGATCGTGACTTAATTATAAACAGCGGTTATGATGATACCGTAATTATTTTCTTCACCCAACCTAAACTACTCAATCAGCTTCCTGAATTTAGAGCTGACACCAAAGTAAAACATCAGGATAATCTTGGAAAAATAACTTTGAAATAATTTTTTGGAAGGAGTCGCTATTATGGAAAAAAATCAATTAACACGAATTCTTTACGGCGGAGATTACAATCCAGAACAATGGCCTGAAGAAAGCTGGGATGATGACATCAAAATCTTTAAAGATACCAAAATTAATTCTATTACGATTAATGTCTTCTCCTGGTCCCTACTACAACCTTGCGAGGAAAAATATGATTTTTCAAAATTAGACAAAATTATTGAAAAATTCTCAAAAACTGGTTTTAAAATCGTCCTTGCTACCGCAACTGCAGCAATGCCAGCTTGGATGTTTAAAAAATATCCCGATGTTGGTCGAGTTGACTATCAAGGAAGACGTCACACTTTTGGACAGCGACATAACTTTTGCCCTTCCAGCCCCAATTATCAACGATTAGCTAATCAATTAGTTGATCACTTGGCTCAAAGATATGCTACCAATCAAGCAATCAGCGTTTGGCATATCAACAATGAATACGGCGGCTATTGCTACTGTGATCTTTGTCAAAAAGAATTCCGCAAATGGTTACAAAAAAAATATCATTCTGTTGCCGAACTTAATCGTGCTTGGAACTTAACGTTTTGGGGACATATAATTTATGATTGGGAAGAAGTTGTTGTTCCCAATGAACTAGGCGACGCTTTTGGACCTGAAAATACCGACACAGCAGTCAGTGGTTTATCAATTGATTATCGCCGTTTCCAATCTGATAGTCTGTTGCAACTCTTCCGAAATGAAAAGAAAATAATTGAATCTTATGATAATCATGTATTAATCACGACTAATTTTCATGGAACACCTAATCCTGACTTAGATTATTTTAAGTGGGCTAAATCCCAAGATATTATCGCTTATGATAGCTACCCAACCTATGATACACCAGCTTATAAGACGGCCTTTCTCTATGATTTAATGCGTGGTCTTGGTCATGGAAAGCCGTTCATGCTGATGGAATCTACTCCTTCACAGGTAAATTGGCAAAATTATAGCCCATTAAAACGACCAGGACAGTTACAAGTCCAAGAACTTCAAGCGATAGCTCATGGGGCAAACACCGTTCAATTTTTCCAATTAAAACAATCCATCGGTGCTCAAGAAAAGTTCCACGGTGCTGTTATTGCCCACTCTGAAAAAACAGACACTCGAGTAATTCAAGAAGTCAAACGCTTAGGTGAAACTTTAGAGCAATTGTCTCCTGAGCTACTACAAGCAAAAAAGCAAAATAAAATTGCGATCGTTTTTGATTGGTCTAATCTTTGGGCTGTAAATTATGTAGCTGGGATCTCCAAAGATCTTGATTATTTAGCAACGGTTCTTAGCTATTACCATGCTCTTTATGACCTACATGTAGCAGTCGACGTAATCGGAACAGACGATGATTTTAGTCAATACCAATTTGTAATCGCGCCAATGTTATATATGGTGAAAGCTGATTTAGGCGAAAAAATCAATACTTTCGTTGAAAATGGCGGGAAATTAGTTACCAGTTTCTTTTCTGGATTGGTAAATGAAACTGATAATGTTTATCTTGGTGGATACCCGGGACCTTTAAAAAAAGCAACTGGAATTTGGGTAGAAGAATCCGATGCCATTTTGCCTGACAAGTCAGTCAAAATTCAATTCACTGACGGTCAAGCAAGTGCTGGTAATTTATTATGCGATTTAATCCATTTAGAAGGTGCCAGCCCACTTGCCCAATACACCAGCGAGTTCTATCAAGGAACTCCAGCTATAACTAAAAATGTTTTTGGTAAAGGTATTGCCTATTATGTCGGTAGCAATTTAACTAATGATGGCTTGAAACACTTGTTTAAGAGCATCTTCCAAGCTGCAAATTGTTCTTTATCTGTAACCAATTACCAACCTTCGCCTTTAGAAATATATAGCCGAAATTGGAACAATACAGAATATATGTTTATTTTAAACTTAAGTGATTCAGCTGAAAAAATCCCTGCTGACTTAAACTTGCAAAACTATCAACCATACTTTAGTTCTAATCCTAATAACTCAAATTCAGTTGAAGCTTTTGGAGTAAAGATTTTGATTAGTAAAAATTAGACTGAACAACTATAACATTTAATAAAAATTATAAGAGCCCGGGACAAATGATATGCTCCCTATATAGGACACTGAAATATAAAGTGACTTATATAGGGAAAGCATATCAAAAAGCCCTGGACTCTTTATATTTTCTTAATCGCAAATGCGTACCAAAAACCAACTAGCGAGCATTAACCCCCAAAACCAAACATAATCCCAATCGCGGATTATTCGGTTTATGATGTTAATGCTCGCTAGTTAATTGCCTTTGTACCAATCTTTTCAATCAGTCTTTTTTTGAAAACTACTTTCTCTAAATACCAAACTTGTCCCAATTGTAACTTTTCTGGGACTTCTTTTGACCTTATTCTTAGTTTGATAAAGTTCTTCTAACATCATCAAACCAGTACGCCCCATTTCTTCTGTATCAACCCGAACACAGCTTAATGAAGGTGATACATACTTAGCAATTGATGTATCATTAAAGGCAACCATGCTGACACGATCGGGTACAGAAATTCCAGCTTCGTTTAATGCCCGTAATGCACCGACTGCAATTGAATCATTAGCGGCAAAAAAAGCATGAGGTAATTTTTCTTGCAGATCTTTAATTGCTTGTTTCATCATCTGGTAACCCGATTCAACCGAAAATTTACCGACATAAACATACTTTGATTTGTATAAATTGTAGTTAATCAGATAATTTTTAAAAGTTATTAATCGTGGATCAATCAGATTTTCTGCTAAATCCATCGTGTGTTCTTCTCCGGCCAACATTCCAATATCATTTTGATTAAACGACATGAAACTTTTTAGAACAGCTATAACTGAGTTGTAAAAATCTGTTACTACACAATTATAGCCGTTCACTAAGGTATCACAATCAATAAAAACAATATTTTGGTTATATGAATGCATTTTGTCCTGCTGATTTTTGCTGTATTTGCCAATTGCCAAAACACCTGCTACATCCCGCAAATTATCGCTAACTTCACTTTGAAAATAACGAATGATTCGATAACCTAAACTATGCGCCGCTTTTTCAATCCCCAATCTGATAGAGTAGTAGTAAAGATCATCAAGTTCTTCTTTTTGTGAGTACCATTCTATTAAGGCAATTTTTTTCTTTTTTTCTTGAACATTTCTTTTGCTTTTTTGATAATTTAATTTTTTAGCAATTTCAAAGATTTTTTTTCGAGTATTTTCACTAACTGCTAAAGTACTATCCTGATTGAGTACCCGTGAAACAGTAGCAGATGAAACTTGAGCTTGTTCTGCAATATCCTTAATCGTCGCCATCTAAGGTCCCCTTCCTGTATATGCAATATTATTTTAACACTAAATAAACTAAAACTTGGTAAATTTGGCCAATTTATTTACTAAATCTTCTAACTGCTTGTTGTTTTCTAAGCATTGTGGTTAACTAGTACTTAGATTAGCTTAAAATTAAGGGGTATTTCTATGGCGCAATTGGTATATAAACGTATTATTACTGATTTAAAACAACGAATTTTTTCAGGTGAATTTCCAGGCCTGCGCTTACCTGACGAACGCAGTCTCAGTGAGACCTATCAGGTTAGCCGTAGCTCAGTTAAGCGTGCTCTGAGTAGAATGGCTAATGATGGAATCATCTTTAAAAAACGTGGTTCCGGTACTTTTATTAATCCACTCTATTTGAAAAATGAATCAGTTTTTAATTACGAAGAAAGTTCTAATCTAGGTGTCACCGATAATTTTAAAATGAATGGTAAGCATCCTAAAATTAAAGTCTTGGATTTTCAAGTAATCAAAGCTACCCCTGAATTGCAACGTGATCTGTTTTTAACAAAAGAAGATTTTGTCTACCAAATTGTGCGCTTACGTTCATTTGGACAACAACCTTTTATGATTGAAACTGGTTATATTCCAATTAAAATTGTTCCAGAATTGTCAAAAAAAATTATTTCGGGTTCTATTTTCAATTATTTACAGGCTGAACATAACTTGGCTGTCACTAAATCTTTCTTATCAGTTTTCGCGGAACCTTCAACCGCCCAAGATCAGAAATTATTGCAATTAAAACCAACTGAACCGGCTGGAATCATGGAAGGAATTTTCTTCCTAGATAATGGAACCCCTTTTGAATTTTCTACTATGCGGTTTCATTATAAATATTTGAAATTCAACTCTTTTGTAACCGTTAATTAAACTGTTTTTTAGACTCTTTTTTATTTTTGAAAAAGAGTTTTTTTATTTCTTTTAAATTGGTACGTCCCAAAATAAAAATAAGTTGACTTTTACTACTGATTAGGTATGATGGAATTGAAGAAAAATTAACTTGTAAGCATTGCTAAGGAGGCAATCAATTATGACCCAAGATTATTCATCCCCAGATTATTTGAAAAAAGTCGATGCTTTTTGGCGAGCTGCCAACTATGTTTCTGTTGGCCAGCTCTATTTAAAGAATAATCCGTTGCTCAAACGACCACTCAAGGCTGATGATGTCAAAGTCAAACCGATTGGTCACTGGGGCACAATTGCTGGACAAAACTTTATCTATGCCCACTTGAATCGTGCAATCAATAAATACAACTTGAATATGTTTTACGTTGAGGGCCCTGGTCATGGTGGCCAAGTGATGGTTTCAAACTCTTATCTGGATGGCAGTTATACCGAAATTTATCCTGAAATTACGCAAGATGAAGTTGGCATGCAAAAACTGTTCAAACAATTTTCATTCCCTGGTGGAGTTGCCTCTCATGCTGCTCCAGAGACTCCAGGTTCAATCCATGAAGGTGGTGAACTTGGCTATTCGATCTCGCATGCAACAGGAGCAATTTTTGATAATCCAGACCTAATTGCAGCAGCTGTTGTGGGAGATGGTGAAGCTGAAACTGGTCCACTGGCTACTTCTTGGCAATCAAATAAATTTATTAATCCAATCAATGATGGTGCTGTTTTACCAATTTTGAATTTGAATGGATTCAAAATTTCAAATCCAACCATTTTATCGCGTGAAACTGATGAACAGCTACAAAAATATTTTGAAGGCTTGGGTTGGGAACCGTTATTTGTTGAAGGTGATGACCCAGCCAAAATGCACCCAGCAATGGCCAAGGCGGTTGATCAAGCCATTGAAAAAATTCAAAAAATTCAAAAAAATGCTCGCGACAACCAAGATAGTTCACTGCCAGTCTGGCCGATGATTGTTTTGCGGGCACCTAAAGGTTGGACTGGTCCTAAAGAATGGGACGGCCAACCAATTGAAAAATCTTTCCGGGCTCACCAGATTCCAATCCCAGTTGATGCTAATGACATGCAACATGCCGATGCATTAACTTCTTGGCTGAAGAGTTACCATCCAGAAGAACTTTTCGATGATAATGGAACTTTGAAATCTGAAATTGCAGCGATTGCACCTCAAGGTGATCAACGAATGGCAGCTAATCCGCACACTAATCCAGGTAAATTAATTAAAGATCTGATTTTGCCTGATTACCGCAAATATGCTGTTGATACAACTACGCCGGGAAAAGTTGAAGCACAAGACATGACCGTCTTAGGGGCTTACCTGCGTGACATCTTCAAACTAAATGACAACAATAAAAACTTCCGTCTATTTGGGCCTGATGAAACGATGTCAAACCGTTTAGCTCCGATTTTTGAATCAACCAATCGGCAATGGATGGAACAAATCAAAGAACCTAATGATGAATTTTTGGCTCCGGCTGGTCGCGTAATTGATTCTCAGTTATCAGAACATCAAGCTGAGGGTTGGCTTGAAGGCTATGTTTTGACCGGTCGTCATGGTATTTTTGCCAGTTATGAGGCTTTCTTGCGCGTTGTTGACTCCATGTTGACGCAACATTTCAAATGGTTGCGCAAAGCCAAGGAACAGCCATGGCGTTCTGATATTCCATCATTAAATATTATTTCGGCTTCAACCGTTTTCCAGCAAGATCATAATGGCTATACTCACCAAGATCCCGGTATCTTAGGTCATTTAGCGGATAAAAAACCTGAGTTCATTCGTGAGTATCTCCCAGCTGATGCTAACAGTTTATTAGCAGTTATGGCTAAAACATTGAATGATCGCGAAAAAATTAATTTGATTGTTGCTTCCAAACACCCACGACCACAATTTTATTCAGCTGCTGAGGCACAAGAATTAGTTGCTAATGGACTAAAAATCATTGACTGGGCTTCAAACGATGATCATACCGAGCCAGATCTGGTAATCGCTGCTGCTGGAACAGAGCCTAACCTTGAAAGCTTAGCTGCTATTTCGATCCTGCATCAAGCAGCTCCTGAGTTAAAAATCCGCTTTATTAATGTAGTTGATTTGCTGAAATTACGCAGTCAACGACTTGATCCACGTGGCTTGAGTGATGCTGAATTTGATAGTTACTTTACCACTAACAAACCAATTGTCTTTGCCTTCCATGGCTATGAAGGTTTGATTCGGGATTTATTCTTTGACCGACACAATCATAACTTATCAATTCATGGTTATCGTGAAAATGGTGATATTACCACACCATTTGATATGCGGGTACTAAATCAATTAGATCGTTTTGATTTAGTTAAAGCTGCCATTACAATGCTGCCTAACGCCGCAGCTTATGGTCAGTTAGTTACAAAGATGAATGCTAAAATTGCTGAACATCATCAATATATCCGTGATGAGGGTACTGATTTACCAGAAATTGAGAATTGGCACTGGGAAGCTATTAAATAAATTGCGATAAACTGCAGCAACTTAAAAATACGAACAATTTAGTTGTTCGTATTTTTCTTTAGTTCAATCACTATGTTTATTAAACTTTTATCATCATTTAACAAATTAAATTATGATTTTTTTATAATCCTACTTGTTTTTTAATAGTTGTTTGATTACAATTAGAGAATAAGCTTTATTGAAAGACATGTTTTGAAAAAGTATTTTTCTAGCGAGATCAGATTTGGTGTAAGCTGATTAAAAATCATTTCAAGATACTCCTTTCAAAATGCATTTTGATTAGGAATATTACTGAAATAAATGCCGGCTGCAGCCGTTATCAGAAATTGAGTGTGAGCAATAAAATTATTGTTCGAAAATGGGTGGTACCACGCTTAGATTAAGCGCCCCTGGATTTTTCCAGGAGCGCTTTTTTGTTATTAAAAATTATTCAGGGAGTTGCTTATGAAGAAAGAAGAAAATCAAAATCTGAACCGAGATCTTTCATCACGCCAAATGCAGATGATTGCTCTTGGTGGAACAATCGGTGTCGGCCTTTTTATGGGTTCGGCTTCAACAATTAAATGGACTGGTCCTTCTGTTTTACTGGATTATGCTTTAGCTGGTCTAATTCTTTACATTGTGATGCGTGCTTTGGGGGAAATGTTGTACTTAGACCCTTCCACCGGTTCCTTTGCCAAATTTGGCAGTGAATATTTACATCCAGTTGTCGGTTACCTGACTGCTTGGAGCAATGTTTTCCAATATCTGGTTGTCGGAATTAGTGAAGTAATTGCTGTCGGGCAGTATTTAAATTATTGGTGGCCCAACTTGCCTGATTGGATTTCCGGGGCTGTTATTGTAATTACCCTTTGTATTGCCAACTTAGTTTCTGTTAAAGCATATGGAGAATTAGAATTTTGGTTTGCACTAATTAAAGTTATAACAATTATCTTTATGCTAATTTTGGGGGCGATGGTTATTCTGTTAGGATTAGGCAACCATTGGCAGCCAATGGGATTCTCTAATCTCTGGTCACATGGTGGTTTCTTTACTGGAGGATTCAAAGGATTCATCTTTGCTTTATCAATCGTAATTGCTTCCTACCAGGGAATTGAAGTCATTGGAATTACTGCTGGTGAAGCTAAAGATCCACAACCAACTATTGTAAAATCAATCAAATCAATTGTCGGTCGTATCTTATTGTTTTATATTGGATCAATATTCGTAATTGTAACTATCTATCCTTGGGACAAGTTAGATCAAGTCGGTTCACCGTTCGTTGAAACATTTGCTCGAGTTGGAATCACTGCAGCTGCCGGCATTATAAACTTCGTTTTAGTTACCGCTGCTATGTCTGGTTGTAATTCCGGAATTTTCAGTTCCAGCCGAATGTTATATAGCCTTGGTTTAAAACGTGAGGTCAGCGATAAATTTACTAAGCTTTCTAATCGTGGTGTACCTGTTTTAGCTGTTTTAACCATCTCTTGTGGTATTTTTATTGGTATGATTTTAAATGCAGTTTTACCTCATTTAATCAAGGGAAGTTCCAATATTTTTGTAATGGTGTATAGTTCCAGTGTCTTGCCAGGAATGGTCCCGTGGTTTGTAATTCTGTTGAGTCATCTGAGATTCCGAAAAATAAAGCATGCTGAATTAACTGGGCATCCCTTTAAACTAGCGATGTCTCCACTTAGCAATTACTTTGCTCTACTTGGCTTATTCTTAACTTTAATTTTTATGTTTTTTAATCCGGAAACTCGCATTTCTGTTATTATTGGCTTCATTTTCTTAGGAATTATGACCTTAATCTTTTTGATCAAACGTCCAGACAAAATATTGACAAAAAATAAATAGTATTTTAAGTAGCTGGGACCCACGATACCAGGCTTTCAGGCCATCGCAGTTTCTACGACAACTTAATAACTTTAACGTTTTACTTCAAAAGACTGGAACGTGGTTGAGAAAACGGATCTCCACTAAATCATATTGGTGGAGACGTACAGTCCTCTGAATAGGGGGACTTCTTTTATTTGGTTCTATTAATATTTGGTACTGATAGAAATATTTTCTATCCTAGTACCAATTTTTGCTTTATGCTATAAAAAAAGACGAAGCGCTAACTTCATCTTCAAAATATACTCGTCACTACACGGGTATAGAAAAAATGTTTAATTTATGGATTATTGTACCCGACTTTTACTTGGAATTAAAGATCCAAACCTTATTTTTGACCCTAAATTTGCTGAACATTATATTTCTGAAGGATTTTATCACCATCAAAAAGGTCACCTTGTTCATCTGCTTCAAACCTATTCTTGTTTTTGTCCCGTTTGCCATCAAAAAATGTTGCGAAACGGTTTTAAACTAACCAAAACTGTTGGCCTGCCCTCGGCCGGTGATACTAATATTCTTTATATTCGCAAACAAAAGTTTATCTGCCCTAAATCAAAAGAGTGTCCCAAAGTTATCACTAAAATTGCTAAAGTTACTGGTATTTAGCCTAAAGAATATATTTCAGATGCAATTAAATACCGGACCATCGTTGCGTTAGGCAAAAACATTTCTCAAACAGATATTGCTGATAAATATGCTATCTTTTCCATGACTGTCATGCGCTTTACTAAAAAGTTACATCCAGCCTAATTATCACTGGTTGCCTGCTGACATTGCTTTCGATGATTTCAAGTCAAGGAAGATTCGCTAAAAGTGGTATGAGTCTTCTAGTGATGGATAGTGTCCATCACCGGGCAATTGATATTATCAGATCGAGAACCAGTAACTTTATTAGAAATTATTTCTTAAAAATATACTTTTAAGGCTCGAAAAGCGGTTAAAACAGTAACTGTTGATTCTTACTCTCCGTATCGCCCTTTAATTAATGAACTCTCCACCAATGCAATTATTATCGCTGATCATTTTCATGTTTTCGCGCAGACTTTTCAAGCTTTAAATTCAGTTCGACTTCAAGTCATGAAGCAAGCCGTGGTGGTTCTCATGATTGGCGTGCGCTTAAACGATATTGGAAATTATTAGTAAAGGATTCAGCTGAAATAGACTACCAACATTACTCCAAACGGATCAATTTTCAAAAACGACAACTATGTGATGCAGATGTTGTCGATCGCCTGTTAGCTATGTCTGATGAATTGAAAAACGCCCACACTTATTACCAACAACTGTTATACGTCATTCATCATCAAGATACTGAAGCTTTAAATAGTTTATTAGATTCAGCTTCTGAGATGCCTGAACAAATAAAGAAAGCTAGCCGAACGCTACGTAAACATCAAGCTGAAACCATTAACGGTTTCAAAACCACGTTTTCAAATGGTCCAGTAGAAGGTTACCAATAATGAAATCAAAGTTATTAAACGAATCTGTTACGGATTCAAAAACATGGATCATTTTTATGCCAGAATTCTTTTAATTGTAAAATAAAGAAGCTCCCTATTCAGAGGACTTCATGGCTTCACCAATACGATTCTTAAATTAGGCTTTAGATGCAAGCATCTATTCAATTTTAAAGAATGAAATTTCATTTTTCGCTTTCAAACTTCTCTAAATCCTATCAACCTTGATTAGAATTTTTAAAAGCTCTGCTATTTTTGTCGACTCCCAAGGATAATTATAACCATCTTTAAAATGTCCATACACAGCCGTGGAACTGTAAATTGGCTGCTTTAAATGAAGAACCGAGATTATTTCTCTCGGTGAAAAATCAAATATTCTACAAATAAATTCTCTCAATAATCCTAAAGATATTTTTTCAGTTCCAAAAGTATTCAAACTAATGTTAACAGGTTTTTCAAGACCGATTACGTATGTTAAAGATATCAAACATTTTGCTGCTAATTTTGAAGCCACAATGTTTTTAGCAACAAATCTTGCCATGTATGCAGCTGAACGATCAACTTTTGTTGGATCTTTACCTGAGAATGCACCGCAACCATGAGGAAAGCCGCAACCATAGGTATCAACCAAAAGTTTTCTACCAGTGACCCCCGTATCAGCTTCAGGTCCACCAATTATAAATCGACCAGTCGGATTTATTAAAATTTTAGTGTTCTTTAACAATAATTGGTTAATATTTCGTTGGATGACCATTTTAAATAGATCGTCACGCAGTTGGGCTTCAGAAACTAGAGGATCATGCTGAACGGATAATGTAATACTATCAATCCCAATAGGAGTGTCATTTTTATCATATAATATTACAACCTGTGTTTTTTCATCAGGCCTTAAATATGGCAATTTATTTTCGTGTCGATAGTTGTCAATTACCTTAGCCAGCTTATTGGCCAAATAAATTGGCATTGGAACAAGATCTGGCGTCTCAGATGTAGCATAACCATAAACCGTACCTTGATCTCCTGCTCCGATCTGACCATTATCTTTTTTTATGCCAATACTTATATCTGGTGATTGAGTTCGAACATTAACTTCAATCATACACTTTTTCGCGTCAAACCCTTTATTCACATCATCATAGCCAATTTTAAGTAATTTTTCTCTAATTACTTCCTCATAATTTATTGTTTTCTTACTGCTAACTTCGCCAGAAACTAACAAAAGATTTTTAGAAATCATACACTCTAATGCCACTTTCGCATTAGGGTCCTTTTCTAAGTAAGCATCCAGCAAAGAATCCGACAATTGATCACATACCTTGTCGGGATGACCTTCTGTAACAGATTCAGCTGCAATCTTTTTCATTTTTTACTACCTGCCTTCTCTTTATCCAATACAATACTTTTTTTATACTGGACGGGTGTTTCACCTTGTATTTTTTTAAATATTTTTGAAAAATAACTTGGTTCACTAAAAGAAAGCTTAAAAGAAACATCAATTACTTTCTCACCATCGAAATAAAATCTTTTCTTTGCCTCCTCAACTTTCTTTACTTAAATGTATTTATTAAATTTTAAAAACGCAAACTCAATTTTTAAAAATTAAAAGTCATTTTCTGTTCACGTTAACAGAAAACTATATATAAACCAAAAAAATTATTTTATTTTCAGTTTGCAGTTCTGTGTTAATAACTGAACTTAAAAGTCGAGGAAGAAATTATATACTTTCTAATATAGTATTTATTATCAACAATCAATCAAAAAACCCCTATTTAACGTTTAAAGCGCTTTGAAAAGCTACCAATAATAACACAATAAAAATAAATTTTCGCAGTTTATAAAGTTATTTAATTCACAAATTATCAAAAAAGTATTGACTAAGATGGTGGAACCGCTTTATAATGTAAGCGTTAAAGATGTATTTTAACGTGTTCATAAAACGGAACATATTTATGAATAATCAACTCAACTAATCTATGCTTTTAAGTTTTTTTCATATTTGTTTTTTTGTTAACGCATTCATTTTTGCTTATTTGGGAGGAATTATTATGAACAACGTTTCAGGGCATATTAACAATACGCCAGAAAAAGTTACAACAAAAGAATCTATTGGAAAACAAATTCTCGATCCAGAATTAAATAAACACATTCCTTTGTCGCAGAAAATCTCTTATGGTTTCGGAGATTTTGGAAACGGCTTCATGTTTGACTTAGGTCAGTCATATTTAACAAACTTCTGGACTGATGCTGCTGGATTACCAGCGGCAGTTGTGGGAGGAATTTTCGGATTCACCAAAATCTTTGATGCCTTTATGGATCCAATTGCTGGTTCTGTTATTGACGGTCGAAAGAAGATTGGTCCTCGTGGTAAGTTTCGACCTGTCATGATGATTTCTGCCATTCTTTTAGGAATCATGACAGTCGTTACATTTACGATGCCTAGTGGCTTATCCATGACTCAAAAAATTATTTACGCTTATGCGGCCTATATGATCTGGGGACTCATTTACTCATTTACCAATGACCCTTATGGATCGCTGGCCTCTGTCATGTCACGTAATAATGATGATCGAAATTTTATGGCAATGACTCGTCAAGTTGGCTCTGTTGGTGCTCAATTTATTGCTGGTGTTGGATTTATTCCGCTTATGTTGATGTTTGGTAATGATCGAACAGATACTCACGGTTACATGCTAGCTAGTGTAGTTTTTGCAATTGCTGGAGTTTTAATGTTCGCTGTTTGTTATTTAGGAACAAAAGAAAATGTTAACGTGCACCGAGATGCAAATGCTAAGCGTGAAGGCTTTAAAGACTATTTAAAAGTTGTCTTTACTAATGGACCTTTAGGTGCCGTAATTTTAATGCAGTTATTTACAATCTCTGCAATGAATACTAATAATCAGATGATGATTTATTATGCTAAATACAATTTAAATAACATTGGATTACAGCCTATTATTAACGCTATTATGATGGGAACATCAATTGTTGGTGTTTTCATGATTCCTTCTCTAACAAAGCGATTTGGTCAAAAACCGGTGATGATGGTTAGTTTCATTGTTGGAGCGACTGCCAACATTTTAAATTTCTTCATTCCAACTAATGTTGTCACCTTTATCATTCTTGTAACTATTGGCTACACTGCTTTAGCTATCCCAAATGGAATTACTTGGGCTCTAGTTTCAAATTGTATTGATTACGGCGAATGGCATACTGGAATGCGTAAAGAAGCGATCACTTATGCTGCATTTAACTTTTCACGTAAAATTGCCCAATCTCTTGCCGCTTTAGTAACTGCTTCTGTTTTAGCTTTAACCGGATATATTGCTAATGCTCATCAGTCATCTGAAACCTTAAAGGGAATCAAAGGAGCAATGACCCTTTATCCTGGGATTTGCTTAATAGTAGCTGCTTTCATCATTGTTAAGCTTTATAAATTAAGTGATAACAACTATGATATAATTGCTTCTGATCTGCAAGAAGGCAGATGGGAAAAAGGAAAAATCGGAGACAAAGATAACCATTAAATCTAAGTACCATAGATAGTTTACATCTAATTTTTCAAAATAAACTCAGAGATTTTCTCTTTGAGTTTATTTTTTCTTTTCTATAATTAAACCTACTTATATTATTTCTCTATAACGTGTCTTTGACTTGACCAAAACCACGATGGCTACGATTGAAGTATTTTTCGTTGTAGCTTATGACTTGAACTCCAATAAAATTGTCTAAAGATTTTTCGTTTGGAAACTGTTCTTTGGGTTTGGTCTTGCGTTTAATTCTTTTGTTCAGTGATTCTAAGATATTGGTTGAATAAATTGTTGGTCGAATAGCAGGAGGAAAGCTCAAGAAAGCTAAGAGTTCATTTTCAATGGATTTAAGTTGCTGGATCAGATTAGAATACAGTTTCTCCCAAGCACCATAAAAATCATTTAAAATCTTGTGTGCTGCAGTTACATCGGTCGCTGAATGCAGTTCTTTAAAATCATTTAAGATTGCTTCACGATCTTTTAAATGCACATGCGAACCAATATTACGCATAACATGTACTAGGCATCTTTGGAATTTGGCTTTCGGGAAAGCGTGCAATAATGGCGGCTGCAGACTAACCATTCCATCTGCGATGATCAACTGGACTTGCTTTAATCCTCGTTGTTTAAGATCTTCTGCCATTTCTGACCAAACTCCTGCGTTTTCACTTGGAGCGATTCGATAATCAAGAACTTCTTTGATGCCGACAGGTGTAATACCTAAAGCAATATAGACTGCCTCTCTTTGAACTGAATCACGACGTAGAGGTAGGTAAGTTGCATCTAAGAAAAGACAAACATAGTTTGCCTTAATAGCTCGTTGATGAAAAGCTTCAATCTGTTTTGTTACCTGAGCAGTGATATTAGAAACAGTAGTAGGTGAATAATAAGAGCCATACATTTTTTCAATCAAATCTGCAATTTCACGGGTCGTAACGCCCTTGGAATAAAGCTGAATGATTGTTGTTTCTAAAGCGTCCTGACGACGAGAATAGGCTGGAAGCAGGTGGTTATGAAAATGGCCCTTACGGTCACGCAGCACAGCAATCTTCAACTTACCATATTCAGAGTCAATTAAGCGATAATACTGGCCATTGCAAGAATTGCCCGAATTAAAGCCGCAGCGGTCATAAGGATCATAACCAAGCAAAACGGTTAGTTCAGCTTGCAAGATTCGATTAATAGCTGTTTCGAGTTGTTGACGAAAAAGTTCTTTAACATCGCCATTTGATAATAGAGTTTTGGTTAAATCTTTGGTAAACTGGTCCATGGGGAATCCCTCCGTTTTGGTTTGGTTTGACGATTTAATCATATGGGGAAGGGATTCCCTTTTCAATAGGATTTTTATTCATTTACACAAACTATTTTATACTCTCGGATGATGACCTTCTCCATATGGAGGTGTCAAATAATCCCTCAAAAACATTGTTAAAATAGGCCCTAATATCTATAAATATAGATATTAGGGCCTATTTACTGCTCTTATCAATAAATAACATCTGTTTTTCAGAAGAATTGTTGGACTTTTGTACTAATTGAACTAATTTCTTGTTGAGATAAAGTGACCACAACTTCGCTATCTGATCGTTTTGTTGGATCGACGGCGCGGACATGTTGTAATAACGCTGTTCCATGTACTTCACCCTTGTCTATCCCAATAAACAAGGGTGACTTAACATACTTTTCTAGGATGCGGTATTTATCAGACGTACTGATGGGTACAACCAGTATCGTATTAAAATAGCGATTATAGTGATCGTTGCTCACAATTAAACATGGTCGCTTCTTCTTAGTTTCAGTGCCTTTAGCTGGATCTAAATTAATCCACAAAATAGCGCCTTGTTTTAATTTCATTAATCAAAGTCTTCACTTTCTACATCCTTACCCCAATCAACTTCTATTGTGCTGAGATTTCCGAATTTTTTTTCTTGTTCATCAACAAGTTGCCATAGATCCGGGTTACTGCGTACAATCATTACTTTACCATTTGGCTCAATTTGCCACTCAATCGTATCAGCAGCTTGAACTTTTAAAAACTCACGTACTGTTTTAGGAATTGTAATCTGATTTTTACTTGTGATTTTCGAGCTAACCTTAGTTACATTACCCGCACTCATAACACCATCCCCTTACTTTTTCCTTACAAAGAATAATAACATAACTGCTTTAATATCTCAAGAAAAGAAGAAAAACACATTTTTTTAATTAATATTGAAAAATGATGTGCAAAAAATTTGCTGGTCGGCAGTGCCAACACTCTGATAATACTCATATATCAACAAATTCTAGATATTAAAGCAAATAAAAAAGCTATCAAATATATAAAAAAACACAAGTGACGTACATTGAAATGGTGATAATTAATATGGGAAGAGCCAGATACAGTTGTATTTTTTAGAACAACAAATAACAATAAAAAGTTTTTATAAAAAATAAAAAATGATAGAAATACTACTACTGTAAATCAAATATTAAAAGACATTTTAAAAGAATACAAACTCGAATATTTATTATTCAAAAACCCAGGAAATGATCCATTTTTCAAGAATTTGCTAAAAAGAAGATACAAAATGAATCAACAGATATAATTCAGATAAGTTATCAAGGAATCCATCGTAAGATCAAAGCACTTAAACGTATCTGCTACAGATTCAAAGATATGAATCATTTTTATGTCAAAATTCTTTTAATTATAAAATAAAGAAGCCCCCCTTATCAAGAGGACTTCATAGTTCTAACAATCTAATTTGACAGAAACCCCAAAATATACAGGTTTTCTTAATCTTTTAGCTATTTTCTTGACTGAATCAAGTCATCTCACCTTGTTAATCTAAATCAATTAACCATGTTTTGTGCCCAACTTTTCTCATCTTCAAGTCTTTAAATAACTCCTTTGCTGCTTAAAAAGTTAGTAACTTCCGCTTTAGTTGGTAAGCCTTCATTGTCACCCAAGTTTTCCATTTGAATTGCTCCGACTGCACTACCACGACGTAAGCAATCAAGATCATTTAAGCTTTCAAGTTTTCCTGAAACAACTCCTGCTACAAAACCATCTCCGGCACCAACACGATCAACAATTTGATCTGGTTTTAGTTCTGGCATCCGTTCTTCGTGAACTTGATGCTGTTCATCCATTCGTTTGCTGTAAGAACCATTTTCTACCATATTGATAATAACTTGTTTAACCCCTTGCTTCAAATAAAAATCAGCCATTGCCTGAACATCTTTTTCTCCAGTTAAGATTCCGCCTTCTTTGATATTCGGCATCACAACATCACATAACTTGGCAATTTCGTTAGTTCTTTCAATCATTAACTCTTCTGATTCCCAAATTGTTGGCCGCAAATTGGGATCAAAAGTAATTTGCACCTGATGTTCACGTGCACGTTTTATTAAATGTAAGGTTGCTTGATAACCAGCTTCACTTAATCCGGCTAAGATACCACCTAAATGCAAAATTTTAACACCATTAAAATCGACTTGGTCTAGCTTCTCCAAAGAAATATGTGCAGCGGCACTGCCTTTGCGATAATAGTCAGTTGCTGGTCGTCCATTAGCTGCTAACCCCTTTAGCATAAAGCCTGTCTTCCATTCTTTGGAAACAGTCAAATACTGGGAATCAATCTTCTCTTGTTCGAGACGACGTTTTATTTGTCGACCAAAAGTGTCATCTCCAACTTGAGAAATAAAAGCAACTTGATGTCCAAAACGGGCTACTCCAATCGCAACATTTAAATCTGCACCAGCAATTCGGCTGCTATAGTGTTCAACATCTTCCAACGCCCCGTTTTCTTGAGCAATAAATAATCCCATTGGTTCTCCAACTGTCAATAATTCTGTCATCATCTTTCCTCCCAAATTAAGCTAATTCAATTTTATAGTTCATTACTTGGCTCTTTCCAGCCGCTAAATTCCAACCTGCCTCTTTTTCTGACCAATCAACTGGTTCTCCTAAGACGTCAGGCAGGCCGTTAAAGGGCTCAATACATAAAAATGGCAAAGTTTGATCTTCTTTTGTCCATAAGCAAACACGCTTAAAATCACCCAATTTAACAGTAACTGCGTGCTTAGATATCGCTGAAGTCAAGCTAATCGTCTTAACGCCTTCATTCATAATAATTCGTAAACCATTCTTAAATAAATCATGCTTTAAATCAATCGTTTTAGTAGCTGAAAGTAATTCGACTTTGCCAGTCCGATAAGGAGCTGGTGTTTTGATAATTTCAGCAGCTTGCAGCGGCAAATCAAAATCTCCATCAATTGTTAGTTGGTAATCATTGAACTCACCAGTGCCAGCTACTGGTACATTAAAGGCTGGATGTGAGCCCAAAGAAAATGGTAAAGTTTCTGTTGAGTGATTAATCACCAAAAAAGAAAGAGCAAGTCCCTTATTCTGCAATGCAAACGTTACTTGTAATTCAAAGTTGAACGGATATAGAACCTTTGTTACGGCATTAGCTGTCAATCCTAAAGTAACTTCAGTTTCATTTTGTTCTACAACCTTAAATTCCTGATCGCCTACAAAACCGTGTTGCGGCATCGAGTACTTTTGATTTCCTAATTTATATTCATCATTATTTGAACGTCCAATGGCCGGAAATAGTATCGGTGCATGCTTTGGCCACTCAGAGCCATTCCAAAGATAATCAAAATCTGCCTCTTTGTTAATCAAGTGTGTCAGTTGCGCTCCCTGCAAATCAATTTCTGCTTTAAACTTTTCATTTTCAATTGTTATCATTTTTAATTTCCTCCAAACCATATGCAAAATTAAACATATCAGCAGCCATGCTGGCCATCAATTGTTGACCTACCATTTGTTGTTGCGGTGACCCGATCATATTAAAGACTAATTGTGCAGCACCACCGAATGAACTAAAAGCAACTTGATAGTTCGGATATCGTCTGAAAGCTCCTGAAAAAATGCACTCTTCCAGTTTGCTCCCATTAAAATTCAATTTTGTTTGATCAACAATCCCTAAATTGGTGTAAGAAATCGGGCGGATATGGTAGTTGGCTTCGGCAACTTTTCTAAGATCGGCTGGCGATTCTTGTTGATATTTAACTAATAATTCCTTAATTGAATTTAGAAATTGCTTACTATCCTTTAATTGCTGCATTTCCCGATGAATTTTTTTCAAACTAACTTCAAAAGGTTCATTTTTCTCAATTTCGACCATTAAATTATAGCGCGCAGTAAAATTAGCCACTCGCAAAGTTTTCTTATCTTGACTACTTAAAAATTGTCGTAAATCGGTTGGACAAGCCAATGACAATTGTGCCTGTTTGCGATAATTACTTAAAGTTCGCAAAAAAGCCGCTAAGAACAAATCATTAACTGTTGCACCAACGTGTTTCGTTTTTTGGTGCATTGTTTCAAAAAAGTCAGCTGGTATCCGTAAATTATGAACTTGAGTTACAATATGTTGCCCATCTTCTGTCATTTGAGGAAAATAATAATGTTCATCAGGATGATCCGTTCTCACAGGTGATTTTTTCGCAGTAGTTCCAATAGCCTTCATAATCTCATTAACATTTTGATTATTGCGAACATCTTTAATTGCTGCATCCGAGCGATTATAACAATCTGCTAGCAAATAAACTAACTGTTTGAAACCAGCACCGTCAGACAAAATATGGCTCAAGTATAGATATAAACAATCGCCATCAGTTAAATGGCAATAATATACTTTCAATTGGGGTTCTTTAAACAAATTCCATTTTATGGCATCTGGATTAATACCTTGGTCAATTTCAACCAAAATCTGTTCAGCTAACTGATCATCAACTTCCCATGAATTATCATTCAAATTGTAAGTTGATTTTAATTGCGGAATTACTTGGGTTACTAATTTAATAGCTTGCTTTAATTTAGGCAAATTTATTGTCTGAGAAAATCTCAGTTCCATTCGAATAATTGGATAGAGCTGTTCCATTCCAATTGTGTGCAAAATATTTAATGGCTCTCCAGCAATTTTTTTCAGCATCATTTTACACTTCTTTCAATTACTTAAAATTAAAGAGGGTCGACTTAACAACCCTCTTTAGTCAAATTTGATTTATTTGAAATCACCATCAAAGAAATGGAACCAATCATGGGCGTTATTATATGAAATATCTTCGACAATCTTGCCTAACATTTCTTCATCATCTGGAACCTGACCCCGCTGAACCATCTCACCCAGCCATTCGCAAAGCACCCGGCGGAAATATTCGTGACGTGGATATGATAAGAAGCTTCGTGAATCAGTCAGCATACCAACAAAGTTAGGCAAGCAGCTTTCATCCGCAAAGGTATCAAGTTGTTCACGCATCTTTGTACGAGTATCATTGAACCACCAACCGGCACCTAACTGTAACTTCTGACGAACATCTTTCTGGTAACAATTCATCATTGTAATTAATGGCAACCAATCTTTCGAATTCAGGGAATATAGAATTGTTCGTGGAACTGCATCTTCTTTTTCCATTGATTCAAACAAACTTGCCAAGCTATCCATAATCGGTCGATCATTCATTCCATCATAACCAGTATCTGGACCGATTTTTTCAAACATTCCCGCATTCAAATCACGGAAAGCATGAATATGAAATTGCATCGTCCAATCTTTCTCATGATAAATCCGCATCAAACCTTTAATTAACGCTGTTTGATATTGGGCAATTTCATGATCAGATAATACTTCATTAGCTACTGCTTTAGCTACAATTTTGTCCAATTCAGTGGCTGTTGCATCTTCGTAGCTAACTGTATCTAAGGCATGGTCAGCTAACTTGCTTCCATGTTCATCAAAGAAATCAATTCGTTTCTGCAAAGCAGTCATGACATCAGCAAAAGTTTTAATTGGAGTTTCAGCAACTTCCGCTAATTTGGCTACATAGTCACTATAGGTCTTTTTTTGGATATTCAAAATTTTATCTGGTCGAAACGCTGGTAAAACTTTAAAAGCTTTTTCTTCTTTTTGCAAAGCAATCTGATAACGGAGGTCATCAATCGGATCATCCGTTGTGCAAACCACACGAACATTGAAGCGTTTGATTAATTCACGCCGTTTAAATTCCGGCTGAGCTAGCATTTCATTACATTTACGCCAAATCTCTGGAGCTGTTTTCATATTAAGCAATTTTGTAATCCCAAAGAAACGACGTAATTCAATATGTGTCCACTCGTAAAGTGGATTGCCAACTGATCGTTCAATTGTTTTCGCCCAAGCCATGAATTTCTCATATGGATCCGCATCACCAGTGATGTAATGCTCTGGGATTCCATTTGCTCTTTCCAAGCGCCACTTGTAGTGATCACCATAAGTACCGGAAACTAACCAAGCCTCTGTTAAATTAGCAAAATTCTTATTCTCATAAATTTCAACTGGATTTAAATGGCAGTGGTAATCAATAATCGGCATTTTTTCTGCATAGTTGTGAAAGAGCTTCTTAGCTGTATCTGTGGTTAATAAAAAATCATCATTTAGAAACATAAAACAACACTCCTTTTAATTTTTATTCTGTTACACCAATTTTAAAAATCGCTAAGCCGTGAATATCATATTTTTCATTATTTGTTTTCCGGCCGCTAGCAACATCAATAATATACTGGATAAATTCATCGGCTAACTGATCCATTGATTCATCCATTAATTTACCGGCATTAAAATCAATCCACCGTGGCTTTTTGCCTGCAATATAGGAATTAGATGCAACCTTAACAGTTGGAACATAGGTTGCAAATGGGGTTCCACGTCCGGTAGTAAATAGAACCATCTGACAGTCAGCTGAGGCCAATGCTGAAGAAGAAACTAAATCATTACCGGGTGCCTGTAATAATGATAGGCCATGACTTTTAATCTTTTGCCCGTATTTTAAAACATCATTAACTTGCGCCGTTCCCGACTTTTGCGTACAGCCTAATGACTTATCCTCTAAAGTTGAGATTCCTCCAGCTTTGTTACCCGGAGACGGATTCTCATAAATCGGCTGATTAAAGCTTTCAAAGTAAGCTTTAAAGTTGTTAATTAAATCAACGATTTTCTCAAAGGTAACTTCATCCTTTGCTCGTGACATCAAGATTTTTTCTGCCCCAAACATTTCTGGAACTTCAGTTAGAACTGTTGAACCGCCTTGATGGTTGACAAAATCTGATAACCGACCTAAGAGCGGGTTCCCAGTAACACCTGACAAGCCATCAGAACCGCCACATTTCAATCCTATCTTCAATTCACTTAATGGCAATTCAACTCGCTGATCCTGCTTAGCCACTTCATTCAACTCATTCAGCATCTCAACTGCTGTTCCGATTTCATCATCGACTTCCTGAGCCACCAAGAACTTAATTCGCTCAGGATCGTAACCGCCCCGTTGCTTTAATTCTTCAATCATTCCGGTCATTTGATTATTTTCACACCCAAGTCCGAAAATTAAAACTCCACCGGCATTCGGGTGCATGGCTGCATCCACCAGAATCTTACGTGTTTGTTCAAAATCATCACCAAGCTGAGAACAACCATAGGGATGCTTTAAAACAACTAAATTATCAAAGGCACCGTTATCTGGATAATAAGCTTTGAATTGCTGAACAATCGCATCTAATAATGGATTAATACAACCAACTGTTGGAATAATATACAAATCATTGCGAATTCCAACTTTGCCATTTGCTCGTTTGTAACCCATAAATGTCCGTTGATCCTTGGGTAGTTTTTCATATGGATTAGCGTATTTTTTAGGTTCATACGTATAACTAAGCTCACCAGATAAGTTAGTTGCTAAATTATGAACGTGAACATGTTCTCCCTGCTTAATAGCTTGGGTTGCGTGACCAATTGGAAAACCATATTTAATAACACTTTCACCTTCAGCAATATCTTGTAAAGCAATTTTATGTCCACGGGTAATATCTTCAGTCGTTTTAAGCTTGCCTTTAGGAGTTTCTAAAACCGTTCCCGCTGGAATATCCTGTAAAGCAACTGCCACCATATCGTTATCATTTAGAATAACAAATTGATTCATACTTGCCCCTCCTTATTCAGCATTGATTCTTTCAACAATTGCCCGTGTGCCTTTTTGATCAATTTCTGTTAAATACTTATTAACTAGAGCTTCTAAACCAGAAATTTGTGTTAAATCTTCACCCCAAAAATCTGAGTTACTTAAAGCTTCATGGACATAATTTTCATCACCAGCAATTTCCTTGAAAGCAGCTAAAACTTCAGCTGTGTCACTCGGTTCAAAATCAGCTTGTCCACGATAAATTTTCAAATAGGCTGCTAAAGCTAAAACAATTCGCTTTGGTAATTCTTGATTTTTAGCAACATAACGTTTTAAAGTCGGTAACAGGCGCGCAGTGAATTTCGAAATACTGTTTAAAGCTATTGAACTCAACTGATGCTTAACATATGGATTTTCAAAGCGTTCTTTAATACCTTCTGCATAGTCAGCTAACTCTTTTTCCGGCAATGCTACCGTTGGAATAATTTCTTGGTACATTTCATCGTTAACAAATTTGTAAAAGTCTTTGTCTTTCATAACTTCACCAACAGTTTCAATTCCAGCTAAGCGAGCAATTGGTGACATTGTGGTATGTGGTCCGTTTAAAATTGAAACTTTTCGATTACGGTATGGCTGCATATCATCAGTCACAACAAAATTAATTCCGGCCTCTTTCAATGGTAGAACATCATTAATCGCTTGACTGCCTTCCAAAACAAAGATCAAGAATGGTTCCGTTTTAACCATCATTTGATCAAGGTAGCCCCATTCTTTTTCTAAATCAGCGGCACGATCACGTGGGTAGCCGGGAACAATTCGATCAACTAAAGTTGAATAGAATTTATTGTCATTATTGATCCAGTCAACAAATTTTTCCCCCAGCTTCCAAAGCTCAGCATACTGCAAAACAATTTTCTTTAATTGATCACCATTGTGGTTAATTAATTCACAAGGAATGATATGAAAACCCTTCTTGCCCAATTCAAAACGATGATACAACAAGGCGGTTAACTTACCAGGATAAGAATTTTGCGGCTGGTCACTCAATTTATCATTTTCATCAAAAGCAATTCCAGCTTCTGTTGTGTTTGAGAAAATAACCTCGATATTGTCATCTTCAGCTAATTTCAAATATTCAGCATAGTTTTCATAAGGTCGAACGGTACCGTTAACGCTTTCAATAACTTCATGGCTTTGATATTTTTTACCATTCAATACCCCTTCGAGCAGTACGGTGTATAAATCATCCTGTTGATCAAGATTCTTTGTCATCCCTTTTGCTAAAGGTTGAACAATCTTTACTCCACCTTTAAAAAGTCCTTGCTTGTTCATCTGATGAATTTGCCAATCAATAAAAGCCCGTAAGAAGTTGCCTTCACCAAATTGAATTACTTTCGTTGGAAATTTTTCTAGCTTTCTAAAACTGTCATCCAAACGTTTCATAAATAAATTCCTCCATTATATTATGTTATCGTTAACATTATTTGAAAAAGAAAATTGAAATTAAATTTTCAATTAACGTAAATCAGCTACTGAATCACGAATTATTAATTCAGTTGTTACAATTTCTTTTAGAGTTTGTTCAACTTTAACCTTAGAACCACTTTCCATTAAAGACTTTAATTGTTCAACTCCGATGCGAGTAATTTCTTCAACTGGTTTGTAGATTGTCGTAAGCCCAGGAACCATAAAACGAGCATAATCAGCATTATCAAAGCCCATCAACGAAATATCATCTGGCACTCGCAATCCGAATTTCTGACACGACTTGATTGCGCCAGCTGCTGTTTCATCATTTGAACAAAATACTAAACTCGGCAGCTCATCACTCATCAAAATTTTATTCATCGCATGAAAGCCACTTTCACGGGAATAGTTGCCATCTACAACAGCTTTTTCAATAACAGCTGCATCCGAATGTTTAGCAATCGCATCACGAAAACCTTTTTCACGATAATAAGTTGAAGTAAACCTCGGTGTTCCCTTAATTAAACCAAACTTTTTATGGCCTAAACGAATTGCATACTCAATTGCTTGAAAAACTCCATGATATTCATCAGGGACAACATTTGTCACACCAGTAATTTCCGTTTTTCGATTAATTACCACAACCGGTACCCCATTATCATGCATATATTGAATATAAGAATCATCATCTTGAGATTGGCTTATAAAAAGTGCCCCATCAGGCTTACCATTTCTCAACATATCACTTTCACCATGCATTAAATCAATACCATTAATTGCTAAAGTGTAATCAGCTAAAGACTTTTTTACCTGTCTAATGGACTCTGCCAAAAAATTTGAAGAAGTTCCCGACTGTAAACGTGAAAAGTAAATTCCGACTACGTAAGCTTTATTCGATACAAGACCTTTTGCATTGATATCCGGTATATATCCCATCTCATCAGCCAGCCTTTTTATTTTTAGCTTTGTTTGTGGTTTGACTAAAGAACTATCATTTAAAGCGCGAGAGACTGTCGTATGCGAAACACCTGCTGCTTTTGCAATTGTTTTAATGGTTGTTCGATTAAAAGATTCTTTTTCCATGCTTCTCTTCCCCTCATAGTTTCAAACTATGTTAAATGATAAATGATTTCAATAATATTAATTTACCACAATTTGGCAGAAAAGAAGCAATTCCTCTAATTATATTTAATAATTTTTACGTAATTGTGCTAATTTAGAAATATATTTTTCAGCCATTGCAGTAACTGTTTCGAAGTCATCATGATCTGCGGCTCCGGTCAAGTTGCTTCCTGTCCCAACAACAACTGCTCCTGCTTTAAACCAATCAGCCATATTATCAAGTGACACGCCACCCGTTGGCATAATGCTAACATATGGCAATGGGCCATGAATTGCATTAATCATTTTCGGTCCTGTTACGCTACCAGGGAACATCTTAATAATATCAACACCGTATGATAAAGCTGTTTGGACTTCAGTTACTGTCATGCAACCAGGTACATATGGAATTTGGTACAAATTACAAATCTTTGCCACTTCAACATTGAAACTAGGACTGACAATAAACTCTGCACCTGCCAAAATTGCAATTCTGGCTGATGTGGCATCTAACACTGTTCCAGCTCCGATTGCAACATTGCTATCCCGATACTTTTGGCTGAGTTCTGCGATTACCCGATCAATTTTGGGAACGGTAAATGTTAATTCAATTCCCTTAACCCCACCTTTAATGACTGCTTCTGCAGTTTTAGTAGCTTTTTCAGGACTTTCTCCGCGAATAACCGCGACAATTCCAGAATCGACTATTTTATTTAGAATAGTTACTTTTTTTATCAAAAAACCCATCTCCTCTACTGATTAGCTTTTAAAAACTCATTTAATTGTTTTGAATCAGGATAACCGTCATTATCACCTTCAGAAGTCACTGCCATCGCACCAATTGCATTAGCAATATCAATTGACTTTTTCAAAGAGTAATCATTTAAAATCCCGTGGATGAATCCAACCGCAAAACCATCACCTGCTCCAACTGTGTCGATAACTTCAGTCACCTTAAAGCCTGGAACAAAACCAGAGTTACCTTTTACATCTTGAAAATAGGCACCCTTGGCACCCATTTTGATAACAACTGCTTGTGTTTTTTTACCTTTTAAGTAAAAATCTGCAATTGTTTTAGGATCCCGACTTCCCATCAATATTTCAGCTTCATTGACGCCAGGCATCACAATCGTTGCATTAGCAGCCAAACGGTTCGTTGTTCGAATCATTGTCGATTGATTCTTCCATAGAGCTGGGCGCAAGTTAGGATCAAAGGTAATCATAATCTGTCGATTGTTAGCAAAGTTCTCGATTTCTAAGAGCGCTTTCATGCTTTCTGGAGACAAAGCGGCAAATATTCCAGTCAAATGAATTACTTTTAAATTGCTGAAATCAATTTTGCTAATTTTTGCAGCGTCAAAATGTGAAGCTGCTGAATCTTTTCGAAAATAGAAAGTATCCGGATCCCCAGTAGAAACTTTGTTTTTGAAATAAAAACCAGTCTTATACTTATCTGTCGATGAAACATAATCAGTTTTTATATGATTTTTTTGAATACTAGTAACAATAAAATCACCAAATGGATCTCTTCCTAGTCTTGATACATAATGCACAACATGTTGCAACTTGCTCAAGCCCAAACAAACATTTAATTCTGCTCCTGCCACATATTTCTTAAAAGTCTCAGCTTTAGCAAGTGGTTGATCCTCATTTTCAGCAGCAAATACGACTAATGGTTCCCCAATTGACAAAAACTCAGGCATTACATTTTAACCCTCCTTCTGTTCACGTGAACATAATCAACTCAACGTCTAAATGATAACACTATAATACTGTTTTGTGTAGCACTTTTTTTGAAAAAATAAAAATTAATGACAACGTTAACCATCAGAATTTAAAAAATTTTTGGATACATTAGAATTTATAGAATTTTTACATGGCGCTTACTTTGACAAAGCAAATTCACATATCAAAAACATATGTGATTAAAAGAACAATCTTTGCAAAAAAAAAGGAACTCATTATATGTAGTATTTGTACCACTTCTCCAAAAATCAAACTAAGAATTCAACTTTTTGAAAATCGCTACAATCTGCATTACAAACAAATTCCCTTAATTGTTCTGCTTGATTAATATATTCTATAACAAATTAGTCATCATAAATTCCGCCAGCTGCTCTTTATCTGGCAATCCTTCATTATCACCAAGATTTTGCATTTGAATCGCTCCAATTGCGCTTCCACGCTGCAAACATTCTCGATCACTTAAGTCTTCTAATTTCGCTGAAACTACTCCCGCTACAAATCCATCTCCAGCTCCGACACGATCAATGATTTCTGGAATCTTAATTGCCGCAACTCTTTCAATCTGATAACTGCCATTTGCTTGACGATGTTTACTATACGAACCATCATCCACTAAGTTGATAATGACCTGCTGTACATTACTATTTGAATTCTTTAAATAATAATCCGCAATGTCTTCAACTGCTGTCTTACCAGTCAAAATCCGCCCTTCTTTAATATTCGGCATTACTACATCACATAAGTTAGCGATTTCATTAGTCCGTTTAATCATCAGACCTTCCGAATCCCAAATTGTCGGTCGCAAGTTTGGATCGAAAGTAATTTGAATGTCCTGCTTCCGTGCCAATTCGATTAACTTCAAAGTAGCTTGATAACCTTCATCACTTAAGCCAGCCAAGATTCCGCCTAGGTGTAGAATCTTAGTCTCACTAAAATCTAAAAACTCTAGTTTTTTCAAATTAATATGAGCTGCAGCACTCCCTTTACGATAATAGTCCGTTTCAGGTCGACCATCATCCGCCAGGCCTTTTAGCATAAAACCAGTTTTCCAAGTTGAACTAGTTTGCAGATCCTTTAGATCTATTTTTTCTGATCTCAACAAATCTTTAATCTGTTCGCCAAACGTGTCGCTGCCAACTTGAGAAATAAACTTAACCGAATGTTCCAATCGGGCTACCCCAATCGCTACATTCAAATCTGCACCGGCAATTCGACTTGTAAAATGCTTAACTTGTTTCAGTGACCCTTTATCTTGGGCAATAAATAATCCCATAGGTTCACCAGCAGTAATCAATTCTGCCATTATTCATCTCTCCTCGTTTTATTAATCAAAAAGTATTTCATACTGCATCAACTTACTTTGAGCAGGTTTCAAAAACAAGTTTCCATCTTTTTTCATCCAATCGATTGGTTCACCAGTGATATCTGGCAAACCATTAAAAGGCTCAATGCATAAAAACGGTAATGGCTGGTCCTCCTTGGTCCAAAGACAAACATTTCGAAAATCTTTCAATTTTAATGAGATACTCTGATTTGATTTGTTTGAAGCAAGTTTAACTTCTCTTACATCTTGGTTAGCAATTATTCTTAATCCTTTACTAAACAACCCTCGTGATAGTTTAACCTGATGTTTGTGCTCTGTTGGTAAAAGTTCTAATTTCCCAGTACGATACGGAAATGGTTTCATCACTATCTCATATACTTGTAATTTATCCTGATTTCCAGTAAATTCTAGATAATAATCATCAAAACTATCTTTTCCCCCAACCAAAGGCACATTAAATGCTGGATGTGAGCCTAATGCAAATGGCATTGTTTTTGAACTAAGATTAGTTACCTTAAAACTGATCGAAAGTCCTGTACTCAACAATTGGTATTTAATCTTTAGCGAAAAATCAAAAGGATACATGAGTTTTGTTGTTGCGTTACTTTTCAATTCAAAAGTTACTGCAGTATCACTTTTTTGAATAACTTCAAACTCCTCATCCGCAGCAAATCCATGTTGCGGCATATCAAACGGTTGATCATCAATTAAATAACTATCCTTATTTGAACGCCCAATCGCTGGGAAGAGTAATGGAGCATGTTTTGGCCATTCCTGACCATTCCAAAGATATTCAGAATTTGTTTTTTTGTTTAAAATATTTGTTAATTGGCTGCCTTTTTCATCAATGTTTATTCGGTAATAATTATTTTCAATTGTTATCATCGCTGCACCTCTATATTTCCGGTTCATCTGGCCATAACTTTTCGTAAGGGTGACCTGTCAACTCTTCAACTACAGCTTTTGTCTCAGGAGTTACATCCTTTTTACTGCCACCATTTTCAAGGCGCTCAATTTCAGCTTTCAATACAGCATGTGTTTGTTTATTTAATTTAAATTTACCAGCCAAGATTAATGCCCATACAATCAAAGCAACTGGTCCGATAAAGAAAATAACTGTAATTCCAGCTTGAATCCCGTGAGGCGTTGATCCAAATGCCAACATTGTTTTTGAATTAAAACCAATCTCTGCTAATAAGATTCCGGCAATCCAAGAAGCAACCGCACCAGTAGATTTTCTAAAGAAAGTCATAACTGCAGCATAAATTCCAGCTCGATCACCACGTGTCATAATCCGATCAACGTCAGGAATGAATGGGAAAACATTCCATGGGGTAAATTCCAAAATTCCACGTGCCAATTGATAAAACACTGAAATAACAATTAAAATTACAATAGGATTTTTAATGTGTAAAAACCATGTTAGGGTATATCCAATCATAGTAATCAAAATTGTGATATAGCTTAATGAATATAAGAATCTCGGTCCGTGAGTAATCATTAATTTGGCTGCTGCTAAAGTTGATAATATTCCAAAAATTGATAATGCTTGTAAGGTCCATGGCAAATCTGCACTAACACCTTGAAATGCACATACAATAAAAGTTGGTAATAATGTTGAATAGAAATCTTTACCAGTAAATGAAAGTAAATAGATTGCTAAATGTTTTCTAAATGATTTATTCTTAAAAGTTGAAAAATAATCTTTAACAGTTTTACTCATAAACTCGGTAATACTCAACTTAGGCCGACTTTCCAACTCTTTAATAAATTCAGGCGTCAAAGGACGTTCCCAAGTACTTCGATATGAAATAAAAATTGCTAAAACAAAGATAATCGTCCAAATGATCCCTGTAATCAGATAAGCATTCGGGTTATTGGTGTGTTTCAAAGCTGCCAACACAAGAAAAACAATTGCTGTCCCAGTAGCCGAAATAAACATCCTTGATCCCGAAAGAACTGTTCTCAAACGATAATCAGTAGTCATTTCTGTTGGAAGTGTTTCCCATGGAATTAAAATCATCGCGATAATCAATTCAATCGCAATATAAACAATCAAATAATAAATCCAATTAGTTGCTTTTACCCAAAATAGTGGAAACACGACCATAAATAATATTCCACCTAATAAAATGAAGAAATGCCTTCTACCAAATTTTCTGCCTAATTTAGTTCGATAAAAGCCATCTGTAATAGCGCCAAAAAACAAAGAGAATAATGCATCGAATATCCTACCAATTCCTGTAATTGCCCCCGCTAAAGCAGGACTGATTCCTTGACTCATAACAAACACGAAAATAACACCAGAAACTATATTATTCCAACCGCCGCCCATTAAATCAGTTAATCCGAAACCTATACCACGTTTTACTGTAATCTCTTTGGGAGTGTAAACCCAGTTAGTTTTCTTTTCCATAATTTAAACACCCTTACTTTCTTTAACTAATCAAAGAATCCGAAATAATGATAAGCATTGTTATAAGAAATATCTTCTACAATTTTGCCCAGATAGTCGTAGTCTTCAACAACTTGTCCGCGTTCAACCCATTCTCCAATTAAGTCACATAAAACTCGTCTGAAATATTCATGACGTGGATAAGATAGAAAACTACGTGAATCTGTTAACATTCCTACGAAGTTAGCGAGTAAGCTTTGCTGTGCCATCACAGTTAATTGATCGTGCATTCCTTCACGAGTATCATTAAACCACCAAGCACAACCTAACTGTAATTTTTGAACTCCTTCTCCCTGAAAACTCTGCATTCCGGTCGCTAATTCCATCCAGTCGTTAGGGTTAGTTGAATATAACATTGTTTTTGGCAAATTTTCCTCTGCATCTGCTAATAACTTCATCATTTCTCCGGCAATTCCACTTTGAGAACCCATTGAATCAAAACCAGTATCTGGTCCTAACTTGGTTGACATTCTTGGATTTGCATTCCGTAAAACATTAATATGGTATTGCATTGTCCAGTTATATTTTTTGTTTAATTTCATCAATGCTTCCAGCAACATTGTTTGATAACCATTAATTTCTTTATCAGATAGATGTTGATTATCTGTTTGTGCTTTAGTAATGATTTCATCAACTTCTGCAATTGAAAGTTTTTCAAAATGATAAGTGTTCAAGCCATGATCAGATAAATGCCCACCCATTGATGCAAAATACTCAAATCGTTGATCCAATGCTGACACTAGTGAAGCAAAATCATGAATTTCAACCCCCGAAACTTCCGCTAATTGCTTAAGATACTCACCGAAATTTCCTTGATTAATTCTAATAGCATTATCTGGACGCATTGCAGGTAAAACTTTGAAACCATTTTGTTTTTCTTCTGCAGCTAATAATTTATGGTAATGTAAATCTGAAGCTGGGTCGTCCGTCGTACAAACAACTTTTACATTGGCATTTTTAATTAAATTACGTGGTTTAAAATTTTCAGTTTGCAATAACTCATTAGCTTTTTCCCAAATTTCAGGAACATTAGCTACTGTAAAAGGTTTGTCAATCTTGAAGAAGCGTTTTAATTCTAGATTTGTCCACTCATATAATGGATTACCGATTGCTTTTTCAATCGTTTTAGCCCATTCGACAAGCTTCTGATATTCATCACCACCACCAGTAATTAAATCTTCTGTTACACCATTGGCTCGCTCCAACCGCCATTTATAATGATCACCGAAAATCCCATCATTCAGCCAAATTCGGGTTAAATTAGGATAGTTCTTGTTCTCATAAATATCTTTAGGATCTAGATGACAATGATAATCAATAATTGGCATTTTTTCAGCGTGCTCATGAAACAATTTTTTAGCCGGTTCACTTGTTAATAAAAAATCCTTATCTAGAAAAGACATTTTTATTCCTCCTCGATTTTATCTATTTTCTTTTTCAATTGCTTCCCACAATCCGTTCAAATACGTAATACCTAATGCTCGATCATATAAGCCATAGCCTGGTCGGCCTTCTTCACCCCAAATATCACGACCATGATCTGGTCGAATATAACCATCAAAGCCAGTATCATAAAGGGCTTTCATTATTTCGTACATATCCAGCGATCCTTCTGATGAAAGATGCGCTGATTCATGGAAGTCACCTTCATTCCCCATAAATTTGATGTTCCGCGCATGAATAAACGGTGCTCGATCTTTTGCTACAAATTCACGAATAATGGCTGGCACATCATTGGCTGGATTCTCACCTAGACTGCCGGTACAAATTGTAAATCCGTTATATTTAGATTCATGCAGTTGTTCAATTGCTAACATATCCTCGCGGTTTTTATAAATTCTTGGTAATCCAAACAATGGGCGTGGCGGATCATCTGGATGCATTGCCATCCGAACGTCACATTCTTCACAAACAGGAATAATTTCGTCCAAGAAATACTTCAAATTTTCTGTTAATTTTTTGGTATCAACTTCGCTGTAGGCTGCAAACAAGCGTTTAACTTCAGCTAAACGTTCCGGTTCCCAGCCAGGTAATACATACCCATTAGAATTATCTTGAATTGATTTCAAAATATCTTCTGGATCGCCTTCAACTTTTTCATGCTGAAATGCCATATCAGTTGAGCCATCAGCTAATTTGTAATGTAATTCGGTCCTGACCCAGTCGAAAATTGGCATAAAATTATAACAAATTACTTTAATTCCGTATTCAGCTAAATTACGAATTGTTTCTTTGTAGTTTTCAATATATTGATCCCGGCTTGGTAAGCCAATTTTAATATCATCATGAATGTTAACAGATTCAATAACTTCTAACTTCAATTTGGCTGCTTCAACTTCATGCTTTAAAACGGCAATTTTTTCCTTTGGCCATACTTCACCCACTGGAACATCGAATAAAGCACCGACAACTTGTGTTGTGCCGGGAATCTGACGAATATCCTTTAATTTAATTGCATCATCATTTGATCCATACCATCTAAAACCCATGTTTTTCATAAATAATCTCTCCTGCCTCTTTTTATTCGGAAAATTCAAATCCCTTTTCAGCAACTGCTTGCCGAATTGTTTTAATAACTGCTTCTGGTCCAGTAATCATCTGTGCAAAGTAATTCTCAACTTTACCAGCCAAACCAATTTCATATAAATCATTGCCAAAAATTTCCTGATTGCTCAAAATCGGTTGTAAATGTTGATGAACATCAACTTCAGTTCCTAATTCAATCTCTTTTACATATGGCTGCAGCTCTGACAACATCGGATCACGGCTTAACTCAAAGTCATTACCGTCATCATCAATCCCCATTAAATAACGGCACCAACCAGCCAAAATTAGAGGAATAAATTCCAAGTCATGAACATTGCGACTATCATCATCTAAATAGTGCTGGATTGTTACACCATAGCGTACTGGAATTTTTTGTGAAGTATCGCTGGCAATTCTTTGCGGAGTATCTGGAATATTTTTGTTTGGTAACCGTTTATTAACTAATTGATCAATAAATTTACGTGGATTCAAAATCTTTGGATCTTTAACAACTGGCAAATCTTCACGATAGCCTAAATTTTTAATCAGAGCTAATAAATCCGGATTCTCCACTTCTTTCCAGATTGAAGTATAACCGAGCAAATTACCAAAAATAGCTAGTGCTGTGTGTAATGGATTTAAGCAGGCCGTAACTTTCATTTGATCAGCATCATTAACTGTTTCACGATCAGCCAATAAAACCCCTGCCTCTTCTAATGGTGGTCTTCCATTAGGAAAATTATCTTCAATAACCAAGTAATGAGTCTCTTCAGTATTACCGAATGGAGCAATATTAGTATGTTTTTCAGTATGAACAATTTGATAATCTTCAAAACCATCCGCTTTTAATCTAGTCGCAACACTTTCAGCTGGATTAGGCGTAATGCGATCAATCATACTCCAAGGGAAAGTGACCTTCTTTGGATTGGTTAAATAATCAATAAAGCCTTTTTCCACAAATCCTTTTTCTAACCAACCTTTGGCAATGGTTAAAATCGCTGCCTCTAAACGCGCGCCATTTTCTGAAAAATTATCCGTGCTAACCATGGCAATTGGTGCTTGATTTCTCAAATAACGAGCATATAGTAAGTGGGCAACTGCTCCCATGTTAGTTTTCGGATGTTTAGTTCCATCAGTAATGTCTGCTTGAGCTGACGCAGTTAACTTGCCATTAATGTCTCGTAAAGCATAGCCTTTCTCTGTAATTGAGAAAGTTGCAAATTGAAGTGTTGGATTTTCAAAAACTTCAGTTAAATACTCCCAACCAGTTGGGTAATCAGCATTATAGTAAGTACTGCGGCCCACACTAGCAATTAATTCTTTCTTTAAACTACCGTCACTCCCCATCGTGACACTCAAAATCCGATTATTGTAAGCATGATAAATATCATCAATAACTTGCTGATCATAGGTTTCAGCTACGATGATGCCACTCTTTAATTTACCTTGATTTAATAATTGTTGAGCAATCACCGAATGAAAACAACGAAATAAATTACCCCCACCAAAATGAACCCAAATTGGATTTTTTTCGGTTTCTTTGATGACTTCTTCTTGTAAATAATTAGGTACTTCAATTCCAGCTGCTTTAAACTCAGCTTGCTTTGTAACGTAATTATCCGTTAGTTTAACCATAATCTCAGCCTCCAAATATCTTGAAATATTTCAAATTTTTCAAACCTCTTGTAAAATCAAACAGACTGTTTTACTATACTAGTGTACTAATATATCAATTGACACTTTTAATGTATACGCTTTCGATTTGAATGTCAAGTCCAAGTTTGATTTTATTTTCACAAATGTTTAGGAGGAATTCAAATGTTACAAAAAAACACTTATACAAATAAAGTTGTTGATGCTGGAGTAATCGCCGTAATTCGCGCACAAACTCCAAAACAAGCACTTGAAATTTCAGAAGCCGTTATTGCAGGTGGTCTGAAAGGTATCGAACTAACCTTTACTGTCCCACAAGTCGACCAAGTAATCGAAAATTTGACTAACAAATATCAAAACACTGATGTAGTTATCGGTGCTGGAACTGTTCTTGATCCGATCTCTGCTCGATTGGCAATTTTAGCTGGTGCTCAGTTTATTGTTAGTCCAAGTTTTAATATTGAAGTTGCAAAAATCTGCAACCTCTATCAAATTCCCTATACTCCCGGATGTCAAACTCTTACCGAAATGCAAACTGCTTTGACTGCAGGTGTTGATATCATTAAACTCTTTCCCGGTTCAGTTGCTGGTCCCCAAATGGTTAAAGCTGCTCTTGCTCCATTACCACAACTCAACATTATGCCAACTGGTGGAGTTAGTTTAGACAATATGGCTGAGTGGTTTAAAGCAGGTGTAATCGCCGTAGGCGCTGGCAGCAATTTATTAAAACCAGCAGAAAATGGTGATTTAGCTGGAGTTACTGTAAATGCCCAAAAGTACGCTGAAAAATTAAAAGAAATTCGCCAAAACTAACCTAGGTGGAGGAAAAATATGCTTGATTTACTAACAGTTGGTGAACCCTTAGTCGTTTTCGCAGCCACTGAAGATAATCAAAACTTAATTGATGCAACAAATTTTCAGAAACATTTAGCTGGTGCAGAATTGAATGTTGCTATTGGTGTTTCAAAGCTCGGATTTTCAACAGAATATATTTCATGCGTCGGCAACGATCCATTTGGTAGTTTTATTAAAAAACAATTGGTTCAAGCTAAAATTGGCACTAGCTATCTATCTACCAGTCAACATGTCTGGACAGGCTTTGAATTAAAAGAAAAAGTAACTCAAGGCGATCCGCACACTTTTTATTTTCGCAGAAACTCAGCTATAACAGAGCTAAGTCCCAAAATTGTCGAACAAATTAATTTTGAAAACATTAGAATACTGCATTTAACGGGTATTTTTGCCGCGCTCTCAGATAAAACCCTCTTAATAGCGGAGAAATTAATTAAAAAAGCACACCAAAACAAGGTGTTGGTTGTTTTTGATCCCAATTTAAGACCAGCTCTTTGGAGTTCCAGTCAAAAAATGATAACCACTCTCAATGAATTGGCATTTCAAGCTGATATTGTTTTACCGGGAATAAAAGAAGGTAAAACTTTAAGTGGATTAGAAAAACCAGAAGAAGTAGCCGATTTTTATCTACAGCATGGAAGTAAAATCGTCGTTATTAAAATTGGCTCCAAAGGAAGTTATTTTAAAAGTTATCAAGGAAAAACTAGATTTGTACCGAGCTTCAAAGTTAATCAAGTAATCGATACCGTTGGTGCTGGAGATGGCTTTGCAGCAGGCATAATTTCGGGGCTACTTGATCAGTTAACTTTAAAAGAAACTATTCAACGAGGAAATGCAATTGGTGCTTTAGCAGTTCAAACAGCTGGTGACAATGATAATTATCCTGATCAACTCGAATTAAAATATTTTCTTGATGAGCATCTATAAAAGTAAACCTTGAATCAAATTGCATGCCCCATAAATAATGTATATACTTGTAATCAAGTAATAAACTTAATGTACTTTACAAGTTACATTATTTTAAGAAGAGAGTGATTTTTTTGTTGAATCCAGCAATGAACCTAAAATTACAAGCTTACGCAGAAATTCTAAAAAGAATTGTCAACACTGAATATCAACCTGGACAACGAATTTCTGAAAAAGAATTAAGTCAAGATTTAAATATCGGTCGAACCCCGATTCGTGAAGCAGTACTCCAACTGCGGCAAGAGGGATTAATCAATGTTATTCCTCAATCAGGCACCTATATCACCAAGATTGACTTGCAAGTCGCAATCAGTGCCCGGTTTATTCGTGAAAGTATTGAAACACGAATTGTTAAAGAAGCTGCTGCGCTAAATGATCCAGCTTACATCAAAAATCTCAATACGATTATTGCTAATCAGAAGTTTTTCTCTCACCAAAAAGAATTTGAAAAATTTTTTGGTGAAGATGAAGCTTTTCATCGCGAATTTTATTTAATGACTAATCACCAACAAGTTTGGGAATGGCTGCAAACCACTAATATGCAGTTAAATCGTTTTCGAATGCTGCGATTAAAGGTAAAAGAATTGGCTTGGGAAAATTTGATTAGTGAACATGCCAAAATTTTAAAAGCAGTTGAAACTCATGATCCCGATGAAGCGGAACGTTTGATAGCTAACCATCTTCATTTGATGCTCGACGAAAAAGATGCATTATTACGGACTTTTCCTGAATATTTCACCAACGTTCCCTCTAAAAAGTAATTAACAGATTGCTTTTCTTTGGTCAATTGCGTATTCTGAAGTTACTATTACTTTTAAAATACTGGGGGAAAATATCATTACTATCTTATATATAATTCGTCACGGGCAAAGTCAGGCTAATGCTAAGGGGATCTTGCAAGGAAGTCAAATTGATACACCACTGACGAGCAAAGGAAAAAAACAAGCTGAAACAGTTGGTGTCCAGTTGAAGCAACAGAAAATTAATTTTGATCTTGTATATGCTAGTCCACTATTACGAGCTGCTCAAACAGCGGCAATCATTGCTCCAAAATTGACCACTGTCTTTGATAATCGTCTAAAAGAATTTGACTATGGTTCTTGGGATGGTGAACTTAAAAAAATAATTTGGCAAAAATTTCCTGATTGTTTTGACTTACGCCACAACTTGTTACCTGGAACTGCCGAAATTAATCATGGTGAAAATTTTGCGCAAGTCACCTTTAGATTGCAGCAATTGTTTGCTGAATTAGTCGAACATTATCCAACTAAGAAAATTTTGATTGCTAGCCATGGTTTTACCATCAAATTAATGCTGAACGCCGTTTTGGGAATCAATCGGCTGTCAAGTTTAAATGAACCAACAAATGCTGGGTTAACTAAAATTGAGTTAACTTCACAAACCCAAACCGTATATTATTTTAATCGTGATTTAACAACAGCTAACTAACCATTTTGAGTCCAACCTTAGTCTAAAAAAAGCTGCGGCAAAATAACTACTTTTGTCGCAACTTTTTTAATTCACTTAAATTCTCGAGCTATCTGGCGGACTGAAACCCCTTGGTTATTGGCCTCTTGTATTACTTGTTTAACTTGCGTATCACTAAATAAGTCAGCATCGACACCTTCTTTTGTTAAATCACGTCGAGCTTGTTTAACTTGTTTGGCGGTTATCTTTTTCAGACTTGCCGCATCAGTTTTGCTACTGCTGCTTCCCGGCAAAAAATCAGTAGCTGATGAATCTGTTGCCGAAACACCACTATCAACATGATAGCCTAGTTTGGTTAAAATTCGATTGTTATATGTTTGTAATTTTTGAGCCTTTTGATAAATCTCACTATAATAAGCCTGTTTAATATTACCATAGCCCAAAATTACGGCTAATTTAGTATTAGAAGCTGTATATTCATAATTAGTTGATAAAATTTTGGCTCGTCGATAAGCTCGTTCAAAAATTGGCAATTCTCTTAAAACTTCTTGCAGTTCAGTTTGTTTAGCAGTAGCTCGACTAACTAAAACCTGCATTCCATCTTGCTGTTGAGCTGCTTTTTGAAATTTCACTTGTGCCCTTTGATAATTTTTTTTCTGGATGGCATGCAATCCTTGGCGATAAAATTTAACTTGCTTTAAATAAATTTGAGCAGTTTCTCCGTCTTTCTTTTTCTTTAATGCATTTTCCAAATCGACCTGCGCCGTTTGATAAGCTTGATCATTAATTGCCGATTCCGCTTGGCTAAGTAATTCTTGATAATATTGATTATTTTCAACATGCTTCGTGTACCCATAACCGATGAAAATTACGGCAATGATTAATGTAATCATAAACCAAGTACGTTTTCTCATAATTCATCCCTCCGTGCTGGCTTTCAGTTAGTATTATAGCATTTTTTACAATAAAAATTTCATCTGACAAACCATTATCAGTTGACCTATCTTACTAAAAAAAGTTAAACTAAGAAATACGATTTTATTCAACACAGCATGTGATGTGAGCTTCAAGTGATCATCTGGAGGATATTCCTTACGAGGCATTGTACTAGCGGAACAAAAAAACTCTATTAGTTGACCCGCGACACTTAGAAACCAACATGTGATATTCAAAAAATAAATAGATTCATTATATATAACCTATAACATAAGGAGCCAACCAATGAATACCGCAACTTTAACCGATATCATCAACCAATTCGGCTATCTAGGAATAATCTTTTTAATCGCTATTGAAAACATTTTCCCACCAATTCCTTCTGAAGTAGTTTTAGCCTTCACTGGTTTTGCAACTATCACAACTTCTTTAAAAATTCTCCCAAGCATCTTAGCCGCCACCCTGGGCGCTGTAATCGGGGCACTTGTCCTTTATGCTCTTGGTCGCTTATTATCAGTTCAGCGACTAGAAAAATTTCTCACCGGGCGCTGGGGAAAATTATTACATTTAAAGCCAGCTGATCTAGAAAAAGCCGCTGCCTTTTTTAATCGTCATGGTGGTCAAGCTGTTTTCTTCGGTCGTTTCGTCCCAGTTGTTCGTAGCTTAATTTCCTTGCCGGCAGGTATGGCCGAATATTCTTTTAGTCGCTTTATTATTTTTACAACTATTGGTACCTTAATTTGGAACACCGTTTTAATTTGGTTAGGCCGGCTCGCTGGTCACGCTTGGCCACATTTTGTGAGTTTGTTTGAAACTTATGGTAAATTCGCGCTTTTGCTAGTCGCCGCGATCCTATTACTTTACTGGCTATTTAGACGCTCGCAGAAAAAATAAGCTTGTTATATCTTAAAGAACTTCCCTCAGTGGATATTAACTGAGGGAAGTTCTTAAGTTAGTTTATTAATTTTAAATTATTTTGCATCATTGGAATAAATATAGTCTCGCGTCATTGGTAAGTTCTTGCCACTCGGTCCCTTAGAAATTAAGAACTGAATGCAATCAATATTGCCAGATTCAAATGATGCTGCACAAGCTTGCAAATATAAATCCCACATTCGAGTAAATCTTTCACCCATCTGTTCCTGAATTTCTGTCCGATGTTGATTAAAGTTCTGATCCCAGTGTTCCAGTGTGTGCTGGTAGTGACGCCGCAACGTTTCTAAATCAAAAACCTGCATTCCAGATTCGATAATATGCTGCAAATTTTCTGTTAATCCAGGAATATAGCCACCTGGGAAAATATATTGATTAATCCAACCGTTATAGGCACCACCTTGTTGACGAGTAATTCCGTGAATCAAAGCTACGCCATCATTGCTTAAATATTTAGCAATCGTGTCAAAATAGGCTGCCAAATTCTCCGAGCCAACATGTTCAAACATTCCAACACTAGTAATGTAATCATATGGCCCTGTTTTTAACTCACGATAATCTTCCAGATAAACCCGTGCATGATCTTCCAAGCCTTCATCTTTAATTCTCTGCTGAACAAATTTATACTGTTCTTCACTTAAGGTTATACCACTCACATCTAAGTTGTATTCTTTCGCAGCTGTCAGCATCAAAGTTCCCCAGCCACACCCAATATCTAAGAATCGTTTTCCTGGTTGTGGATCTAATTTCTTAATAATATGATGCACCTTATTCAGCTGGGCTTGTTCTAAAGTATCATCTGGATGTTCAAAATAGGCACACGAATACGTCATCGTCGAATCTAACCATAATTTATAAAAGTCATTGCCCAAATCATAGTGTTTTTGAACATCATACTTACTATGCTTTTCAGAATGTGACTGTTTCGGTAAGAAACGTTTTAATTTGCTGTCATGAAAGAAACTGTCAGCTGACGCATAGGCCGCATTGATTAATTTTTGGATTGAACCATCAATCTCAATCCGTCCATCCATATAAGCCTCACCCAAAGCAATCGAGGCATTTCGAGTAATTTCTTTAACTGGCACAGCTTCCTTGAAAGTAATTGTAACTTCAGGTTTTCCGTCACCATACTGTTCGGTTTTCCCATCCCAATAAATTACTTTTACGGGAATATTAAACGATTTGCTCAAAAGTGTCTTATAAAATAACTTATCGATCATTATTCATCCGTCCTTTACTTTCATTTTGGATATAAAAGTATTCTAGCACTTTTATGTTATCCTGTCTGAAGTTCTAGCTAATATTCTATAAAAAAACACCATCGTCAGCCTTAACAATGGTGTTCTACTTTAGTAATTCTCAAAGTGCAAGAGCAAATGTTAATAGTGCCACTGCCGCTAACCCCAAAACCACTGCTAATCCCATTGAACGGGTCCGGTAAGCTACTGCAATGACTATTATTGCTGCCAAGATTTTAGCCAAGTTCTCAGTTCCAGTAAAGACATAACCGTGATTTGCATCAATAAAAATATCTTTAACCACCAAGGCAGTAAATAGCGAAACCGGTACATACTTCATCCACTCATTAAACCATAATGGTATTTTACGAGTTGAAAAAATTCTAAGTGGAATAAATCGTGGTCCAAAAGCCACTAGCATCGATAAAAGAATCAAAACTAAATGTTCCGTAGTTTTTGCTGCCATAACTAATTATCTCCTGACTTGCTAATGACTTTTCGACTGGCTTTCGGTTTAATTTTATGTAACAAAAACCCTTTTTGATACCCATGTTTCACCAAATAATCTTCTATGGCAAAACCAAACAAAGACGCAATAATTGTTGATACTACTAATCCCATAGTACTCTTCAATAATCCCATGAAAATAATTGCTAAAATTCCCGCAACAAAACTGACCAGAATAGTTAAACGATTTGCCACTTGCATTACAATCATATATATAAAAAGTGACGTTAAAGCAAAATCAACAATTTTTAAATCAACAGTCAACATATTACCAATTAAACTTCCCACAATATTTGCCATGGTCCAAAAAAGTAGTGAATAATGTTCAACCATTAAAGCGTCTTGCGGAGTCCAAGCCTTATCTGTTGCAAATTTTAAATAATTAACAGCATAATTTTCATCATTTAATGAAACAGCAAAAAAATATAAGAATTTTTTACTAGTATGGTGTAGGTACTGCGAGATACTCGATCCTAACAAAGCATAACGTAATTCAAGGAAAAACAACATAATCAAAATCGTGTGCAACGGTGCATTAACGGTCAACATTGAAGCAATTAAAAACTGTGCACCACCAGAAAATACCAAAACTGAAGCTAAACCTGTCAAAATTGTATTAAATCCAGCGACATTTAGTAAAATTCCACAGGCTAAACCAATTGGTACATAACTTAAACATAATGGTAACGCAATTTTTAAAACCTCTAACCAACGTGGTTCATCTTTTTTCACGAAAAAGCCTCCAAAAAGTATTTAAAAGTTCTCGCAAAGTCGATTATAACATACCCGAGTGCTGTTCAAAGAAATTTTTAAGTTCTTAATTTGCTTTTGAACTCCTATTTTGCTCTTTATTATTAAAGAAAAAATTCTAAAAAGCCAACTAAACTATCCTTTTATGATTAAATTACGAACTTTCAAAAAAAATGAAAAGCTTTTCACTCGAATGGCTGTTAAAAGATAAAAATTATCGATAATAATATTCGGCTTATCTCTTTAAAATTTAACCAATTATTACTTGTTCAGTTGGATATTTATAATTGAAATCTTGTTCCTTTTTTGAAACAAATAATAATAACATGTATAGCATCCCTACTCGACCAACAAACATCAAAATAATGATTACCCACTTGCCAATAATACTTAATCCAGCTGTTATACCTAACGATAACCCTGTAGTACCAAAAGCTGCTGCAACTTCAAATATCAACGATGTCAAAGAATAGTTCTCCGTAATTGATAAAATTAAAACTGCTCCTAAGCACAACAACATTGATAAATTCGTCACAACGATCGCTTTTTGAATATCACTTTGACTGATTCGACGGCCAAAAATATTAACATTCCGGCGTCCACGAATGAAAGCTGCCAGATAAAGCAACAAAATTCCAACCGTTGTTGTTCGAACACCACCACCAACAGAACTCGGACTAGCACCAATAAACATTAACAACGAAAAAATCAATAAAGTACTAGTTTGAAAAGTTTTCAAAGATTCTAATTGTAGACCAGCATTTCGGGTTGAAGCGCTATAAAACATCGCTGTCATTAATTTCCCCGGCCAAGACTCGTCGGCTAACTGCCCTTTGAATTCTGTCAGAAAAATTAAAACCGTTCCAGCGATAAAAAATATGACTGCAAAAAACAGGGCTAATTTGGAAAATAAAGAAAATCTAAAGTGATATTGTTGTGGGTGATGATACTTAAAAGACAGCCATTGTTGAAATTCGACTAACACGGGAAAGCCAATCCCACCAAGCATAATCAAGAACATAATCGTTAATAAAAATAAATAATTATGTCGAAATGGTGCTAATGAGCTTCCGGTAATAGCAAATCCTGCATTGGTTACTGCTGAAACCGAAATATAAAAACCATTAAAGATCGCCGATTTTAAATGAGCTAAGCCGTTTTGCCAAGTAAAATAAAGTGAAAATAGCATGCCAAAAAATAATTGCAACACTAGCATTAAAATGAATACTGAATAAGATAGTCGAACTGTTCCGCTTAATCGCGGTTGATTCATATCAACCTGAATTAGCTGACGTTGCTGCAAAGTAATTTTTCGACCGCTAAGAACCATCACGACTGTTGCCAACATCGTTACTCCAAATCCACCAATTTGAAATAAAAACTCCAGCAAAATTATTCCAGCATGATTGTAAACCTGACTCAATGGAAAAGTTGTTAATCCCGTGACACTAATGGTTGAAACCGCCATAAAAAAAGAATTGAGCAAACTAACATGTACTCCAGGCTTTAAAAAAATTGGTAAATTGAGTAAAAAAAAGGTCAATAGAATCAAAATTAGATAAGCACTGACGACTAGTTGAATTGGTGTTGCTTCCGTCCTTACCTTAGTCTTCAATCTGCTTAAATAATTCATGATCACTACTCACCTTCTACATGTCTAATTGATCAGTTTTAACTTAGCGTAGCTGATAACAACTTTTTGCTTTAGTTCCTGAGCTGTACTTGATTGACTAAACTCAGAATCAAAATCAATGATAGCGGAATTTTTTAGTTGCTTTTCAATGACTCCTTGAAAATGATGTCGATGGAAAACAAAAGATACATGACAGTTCTTTTTAAAAGGTTCCCCCAGCTTGCTTACTTCAATGATACTATTTTTGCCATTACTCTTCTTAGCTGCATCACCCATGCTAATACCTCCTTCTAGCAGTAGCAAATTATCTCAACGACAGTCTGCTAAAACATCTCCGACTAAAAAAGCTGTGATAAACCAGATGCTTTGTTTAGTCCTTTTTCTGTTCCACTTAACAAACCTTAAAAATAAATTCTATACTAAATAATAATTATAAAAGAAGTGTTGCAAATTATTATTTTTAGAAACTACTATTTATTATACCGCATTTTACCTTTGAATGAGTGCCTGATGAAATCTCAGAAACTTAATGATTTACTTTAAGCATTTTTTTTGATAGACTTTAATCATCATATGAACAAGCTGGGGTGCCTGCGGGCTGAGAAATACCCATGAACCTGATCTGGATAATGCCAGCGGAGGGAGCTTTAATTTTCATTACAACCGTAAAGCAATCTACTGGTATACTCTTTTTAGAGTATGCCATTTTTTATTGCTAGACTCTCGGTTTGTTCAATCAAAGGGAGAGTTTTTTTATGCAAACTGTTAAAAACACTAAACGTTGGTCACTAAGAGATGTTATTTTTCTAGCAATTATCGCAATTTTCTTTGGAATTATTTATCAACTATGGAGTTATGCTTATTATGCACTAGCTGCTACACCATTGAAACCGTACGCCAATGATTTAACTTTAGGAGTTTGGATTATGGCCGGGCCATTAGCAGGAGTTCTCTTACGAAAAGCTGGATCATCAGTCGTTGGCGAAATGCTGGCGGCTGCTGTCGAGATGTTATTGTTTTCAAGTTGGGGCGCCTCAACCTTAATCTCTGGGTTCATTCAAGGAATTGGCAACGAACTCGGCTTTGCTTGTACTGGCTATCGTAACTGGGAAAAAGTTGGCCTAACTTTTTCTACCATTGGTGCTACCATAATTACTTTCATTTGGGACCTTTTTCAAAGCGGCTATAGCCAGTATAGCTTAGGATTACTGATAACCCTCTTTATTATTCGTTTAATTTCAATTGGCTTTTTTGCGGGCGTTTTAGTTTATTGGATTCAACAACTAACAGCTAAGACAGGATTGATCAAATAAATGACTGTACTAAATGCACAACAGCTGACTTTTAGTTATGATGACCAAAAGCCGGCTGTTTTTGAAAAACTTGATTTTAAAATTGAAAATGGAACTTTTGGATTATTAACTGGTGCTTCAGGATGCGGTAAATCAACCTTATTCAAACTGCTTGCTGGACTCTATCCACAGTATGGTGGGCAACTGTTATCCGGGCAAGTTACACTTAATGACCAAAACATTGCAGAAATTGTTCCGTTTGCTCGAGCTCGTAAAGTTGCTATGCTGTTTCAAAATCCTAGTCGTCAATTTGCGATGCGCACTGTTCAAGAACAATTGCAGTTTGCTCTCGAAAACTTGCAACTTAATCCACTAGAAATAAAGCAACGAATTACTGCTACCTTAGTTGAACTTGGACTGGAAAATTTTCGTTCAAGAAATTTATCAACATTATCTGGCGGTGAACAACAGCGAATTGCTCTAGCCACCGTTTTAGCGATGGATAGTGACATTATTTTATTAGATGAACCCTTTGCCAACGTTGATCCAGCTGGCAGGCAGCAATTACTGCTTGATTTAAAACGACTGCAGCAGTATCATCAAAAAACAATTTTAATTGCTGATCATGATCCGTCAGGCTATGCCAAAATTGCTGATCGACTCTATCACTTAGAGCCTCATGCTCATCAAGTTGAGGAACTTTCTTTAACCAAGTTACCACTAAAAAACATTTCAATGACTGCCGTCAAACCAAAGTCATTAAATCTTGGAAAATTAACTTGGCACCAACTTGAGGTAGCTGTCAATTCTCGAAAGTTGTTAGCTAACAGCGACTTTGATTTGCCAATCGGTCAATTAGGATTACTTTCAGGCGCAAACGGAACTGGCAAATCAACCTTATTTGCCGCTTTATGTCGCCAACATCCCTCTCAAGGAACACTTACTTTCCAAAAAAAAGATGCTGAAAAGTTCAAACTAAAAAAATGGGCTAAGATAGTTGGAATTGTATTTCAAAATAGCAGTGATCAATTTATTACGCTCAAAGCAGCTGATGAAATTGCGTTATCAGCCAAATTCTCCCAACATCCTGAATATTGGACAGCGGTAAAAGTTAAACAAGCCATCGCAAGTTTGAACTTAACAAACGTTTTAGACCAAGTCTGTTATCAACTATCTGGTGGTCAACAAAAAAAGTTGCAGTTACTAAGTATGTTAATCATGTCACCTTCCGTTTTACTCTTGGACGAACCTTTTGCTGGCCTAGATGCTGACTCATTAGCTGCTGCTTTAGCTTTAATCAAAGAAACAGTCCAGTCATTGCAACTAAGCGTTTTGCTCATTTCACATCAACGATTGGGAGTCATCGGTTCAATTGACTATGAATTGCGTCTGGAACAACAGCGGTTAACTTTATTGGGCAAAGGTGGTGTAACAGCTAGTGATTAAAAAGCACTCGTTATTAAATCCTGCGGTAATGACTGTCACCATGCTTGGAATTGGCCTGCCATTATCTTTTTCGCTTAGCGTTAAACTCAATCTTTTAATCTGCTTGATCGCTATCCTATATTTGGCTGGCTGCCGAGTCTCTTTGAAAACGGCCATCATCGTCTTATTAGCAGCCTTTCCATTAGCTTTGGGTAGTTGGTGGTCATTCTTAGTTTTTGGTACGGGTGACCGCTGGCACACCGCTTGGATCTATGGCACACGTGTTTACGCCTACCTGCTATTAGGAATGACTGTCACTATGACAACTAGTGTAAAAGAGCTCTTGCTTAGCTTAGAAGAACACTTGCATCTATCAACGACTTTTGTTTACGGCTTGTTAGCGGCCTTCAACTTACTTAGTCGAATTAAACAAGCATATCGGCAAATTCAATATTCAGCCTTAATTCGTGGACAAGTTTACCATTTATGGCAGCCGGGAATATACTTGCGAATCATTTTAACAGCACTCAACTGGTCAGGCGACTTAGCAGAAGCAATGACCTCACAAGGCTTTTCAGAAGGCGAGCAACGAACAAGAATGCACCATGAGCCATTACCATCTTGGCAGTGGATTATTGCTGGAATTTTAATTTTAAGTTATTTTTGGACTGCTTTTTTTATTCGACCTTGGTAAAAAAAATGGCTGCAGGAAAAAAATTGTCTGCAGCCAGTTTTTATATCCAGTTCATTTTTTTAATTATAAAACTAATTTTGCTTCAACAAAAACTCCTTAACTTCACCCATCCGACAGCTGTCAACCAAAATTGTCAATTGATCTCCCGGCTGAATAATGAAGTCCCCTTTAGCAATCGTTTGCCGTCGATCACGGGTTACCCGTGTCAAAATAGCTTCAGCTGGCCAATTAACTGCCCGAACCTCTTTTCCAGTTAAATCACTGATTGGTGAAACCATAAATGTAAATTGATCCAAGTGACCAGTTAAATTTGAAAGCTGTTGTCCCAAACGAATTCGAGCTGCTAATGATTCGTAAATTGGAGCACCACCTAATAAGTCAATTACCAAATAGGCTAGTAATGATACAACTGCTAAGGGCATTAAATGCGACAGTGAACCAACCATTTCAGTGATTAAAATGATTGCGGTAAAAGGTGCTTTACTAATTCCAGCAAAATAACCTGCCATGGCAAAAATAATTAAATTTGGAATATAAACTAACGGTAATAAACCGCAAACATGCAAGACCATGCCATATAAAGCCCCAATTACTGCACCTAAAGTCAAAATCGGCAAGAAGATTCCTCCTGGAACACCTGAACCAAAGGAAAGTGCTGATAAAACAAAGCGAATAATTAACACCAATAACAACATGCCCACTCCCCACTGAACATGTGTCAATAAAATAATTAATGAATTTCCCCCACCAATTATTTCTGGAAACCAAATGCCAAATGGTAACACACACACAAACATGACTAAAGCATGATATTTCGTTGGTATTTTGCTAAAAGGAATGTAAAGCAAGCCACTTTTTAAAGTTGCTTCTTGATAAAGAAAGCCAAGTAGGCCCAAAATTAAGCCTAAAAACAATAAAATCCAATAGTACTTTAATGGCATGCTTTGAGTGTAAGTAATATGTAAAACTGGATTCAAGCCAAAAACTCGTTCTGTAACTATATCTGCCATTAATGCTCCACTTAATGATCCTAGCCATAAAAGGGGCGAAAAGCTGTGTGAAACCTCTTCTAGAATAAACATTGTCCCTGCCAAAGGTGCACTAAAAGCAGCCGATAATCCGGAAGCAGCTCCTGCTGCAACAAACATGCGCCAGTCTGGCAGATCTAATTTTAGTTTTTCGGCCAAAGACTGACCAACCGCTGCACCTAATTGAACAGAAGGACCCTCTCGACCAAGTAACCCCCCTGAACCAATCGCCATAACTCCCGCTGTAAATTTACGCCAAATAATTGAAAAAGGATGTTTTAATTCCAATTCATCCGCTAGTTGCAGTTCAACTTCTGGAATCCCTGATCCTTTAACATGTGGTTCTGGACCAATAATCCAACCTATCAACCAAGTCATAATTCCAAAAATAACTAAAACCAGTAACAACCAGCTCCATGAACTGCCAGCTAGATGATAAAGCTGCTTCCAACCAATTAGAGCATGTTCAATCAACCATCTAAAGCAACTAACGATTAAACCGACAATTAAACCGATTAATGCGCTCCAACCAATTGTTTTTAACTTGTGTGAATCAATGTTTTTCATACCTGCCATAGACCACCTTTGAATTAATATCCCCCAAATAAGCCTGGTATTTATAATTTAGCACAAAGAGATAACTGTTAAAAAGAAAATTTTTTTGGCTTTTTCAAAAGAATCAATTCTACCCAGCTAATCAATTAAAAAACCACCAGTACTTGGTTAAAATCAGCACTAGTGGAATTTATTTATAATTTGCTTCCGTTACTTTGAATAACTTTTTGATACCAGTAAAATGAATCCTTAGGGATCCGTTTCAAGCTACCATTACCTTGGTCGTCAAGATCAACATAAATAAAGCCATAACGTTTACTCATTTGACCGGTTGAAGCACTAACCAAATCAATACAGCCCCAAGGGGTATAGCCCAATAAATCAACTCCATCATCCACTGCACCAGTCATCGCCTGAATATGTTGCCGCAAATAATCTATTCGATAATCATCATGAATCTGACCATCAGCTGTTAATTGATCAACCGCTCCTAAACCATTTTCAACTACAAATAATGGTTTTTGGTAGCGATCATATAATTGATTTAAAGCAATTCGCAGACCAGTCGGATCAATTTGCCAACCCCAATCACTGGTTTGCAGGAACGGATTGCTAACACCACCAATCAAGTTACCAGCCGACTTAGCTGCATCTTGATGTGTAATATCCGTTACTGTCGACATATAGTAGCTAAAGCCAATATAATCAACCGGATATTTTTTCAATAATTGCAAATCCTCTGCTGTAATCTCCAACTTTTGTGGATCAACCTGATGATCACGCAACATCCTACCGGTTGATGCCGGATACTCACCTCTAACTTGGACATCAGCACAGAAAAAGTTGAAATCTTGCATTTGTTGCAAATTAGCTAATTGATTCTTAGGATCTGCATCATAGGCATAACTCGTCGCATATAAAATCATACAACCAATTTGCAAATCTGGATCCAATTGATGCCCAATTTTAACTGCCAACGCACTGGCAACAAATTGATTGTGCCAAGCTTGAACAATATTAGTGAAGTCTTGGGCACCGTTACTTGGGACCAATCCTTGACTCATGACTGGAAAATGAAAGGCTGAATTAATCTCATTAAAAGTCATCCAATAATGAACTTTTTGATAATAACGTTCCAACACAACTTGAGCGAAACGTTCATAAAATTTAATTAATTGGCGATTCTTCCAACCACCATATTTTTTGGCTAAATTTAATGGTAGTTCATAATGCGAAATGGTAATCACTGGCTTAATTTGATATTTCAAACATTCATCAATTAAGTGATCATAAAATTCCAATCCAGCTTCATTCGGTTCAGTTTCATCACCCTGTGGGAAAATTCGCGACCAAGCGATTGAAAAGCGATAACACTTAAACCCCATCTCTGCAAAGAGTTTGATATCTTCTTTATAGTGTTGGTAATGTTCAATTCCGCGATGATTGGGATAACGATATTTATTTTCGTCAATCTGCCAAGCAAAATCCGCTTGGCTAGCAATAGCAAAACGTTGCTTACCGCCTGGTAAAGCATCCGCAATTGATGGTCCCTTGCCAGCTTGATTCCAAGCTCCCTCTAATTGGTTGGCTGCAGTTGCTCCGCCCCACAAGAAATCTTTTGAAAATCCTGCTGTTGTTAACGATTCAAAGTCAAACATTAAAGCTCTCCTCCCTTAATCAACAAGTGTATTCTGATCTAACTTTTGCAATAAGCCATAAAGTGCGCCGTAAAGATTGGCACTATTTTCAAATTTAGCTTTTTTAATCTGTGGTCGTGTTAAAGTTTCTTTAACTAATGGTAATTCTAGTAACATTTTATCATATTCTTCATTGATTGTTTTGACCAACAGCGGTTGACTACTGATGCCACCACCAATTGCATAAGTTGTTAAATCAACAACACTTTGAACATTTAAAATCAAATAAGCCAGTCGTTGACAATAAGCACGAAAAGTTTTCCAAGCAATTGAATTCTGTTGACTTAACTTTTCAAAAACTGCTAATCCATCCTTTTTGTCAGGTAAATTCAGTTCTGTCGCAATCTTTTCAATCATTTCAACCGCTGAACAGCTCATCCCAACTAATTTATCATAACCAGCTGCTTGATAGTTATTGACCATAAAGCTTAACTCTCCAGCCTGAAAATGACTTCCTGGCAGTAACTGATTATTCAGGATAATTCCCCCGCCAACTCCCGTACCAAGGATAATTGCAGCCGAATTCGGATGATCTTGTAAGACTCCGAGCCACAATTCGGCTAAGGCCCCAGCTTTGCCATCATTTTCAACTCCAACCGGCAGCTCACCAAACTCTGACTGAATCAACTGCTGAAAATTCAATCGATCAAGAAAAGGCAATGACCCACCGTGATAGACAATTCCTGTTTGTGAGTCCACTTGACCAGGAACACTGATTGCTACTCCAAATATTTTCGAACGATAGGCTAGAATTATTTTTCTTAATTCAGCCAGAAACGCTGTCTTTTCATTAGGGGTGGTAACTTGTCGTTTAAATAATAAATTACCAGAATGGTCAATCAAACCGTATTTCAAATTGGTTCCACCAATATCAATACTCAAGTAATTACGCATAAAATCTCTCCTCTGAGCCTCTTACAACCTTTAGTTATCTTTTTCAATTGACAAATATTTTCTAAGCAGATAGGCGGGTGTACAGCTCCAAGCATGACAATAACTGTTAATCGCCATACTATTGTATGGTGAAAAAGCTGGTTTTTCTGGTTGAAATGCTTCCCAAAATGTATCTGCACCATACTCAAGCATCTTGCCCCAATAACTTTTAATTAGCTTAATTGCTGCTGTTTCATGCTGAGTTTCAAATAATGCTGCACATATATGATGATACATGTATGGAGTGGCAATTCCCGTTACCGGAAATAAATCATTTATTGTTGTTTCCATTAATGCATGATTTTCTGTTGTTGGCAATACATGGGCAAGTGCCATCCAAACCTGGCTGGCAATATTAATTTCTTGCTTATCTCCGCTGACAAATAACCCTCGCTGTTGATTATATAATTTTTCAATTGCAAATTTAGTTAGTTTAACCAGAATTGTTTGATAAGATGCTGTAGTAAGCCCCATTTTCTTGGCTAATTCAATGAACTGCTTTAAGGCATAGATAGTAACTGCCTGCGCACATGTTGTTTTGTCAAACTCTTGTGACCAATCAATAAAGATCGGCCATTTAGAATCTAAAACTACCTGCCCTTGTTGATTTACCAATCTTAAAGCCTGATCAATCTGTTGCTGCGCAATTGGAAATAAATCTTGTAACGTTTCATTATCATGATAATGAGCAAAATAGTCAGCTAAGGTCGAAATGAAAAACAAACTATAATCATATAAAAAAGTATCATCAGGAATTGGATCAGTTTGAGTAAATATATTCGCAGAAATTCGACCATCTTCTGTAGTTAAACCCCCAAATAAATATAAGCAGCGTTTAACTAATTGTTGGTTATCGAAAGTAGCGTAATTTGCCAAAGCTTGTAATCTCAAATCACCCAACCACAAGCGACGATCACGTTTTGGACCATCCTCAAATACATCTTGCATGCAATCATGCAAAGTCTTACAGCTAACCTGATCAATTCTATCCAATAACACGTCGCCGGAGTTCAAACTAGTGACTTGTTTTAAAGCAACCGCACTTTCCGCTATAAACAAAGGCTCACTGAAAACGGCTTTCCATTTTGGTGAGGTATCCATTACTTCAAGCATAATGTACCGGCAAGCATAACGACGTGGCAGTTTTAATACTGAAGGCAAGACATCCAAATGCAAATATTCTTCGGCTAACCAAGAGCTACTTAGCAAACCATGATATTCTTCATGAATTGTGCCTAATTCCGCTGGTGATTCAGCAAACACAATATGCAACCAAAGTGGTGCATCCATTGGGGAACCTTGTGAATTAATTTTCACTTGGAAATGTCCTACTTGATGATCCCCCAAATCCAACACAATCTGGTCGCCTTTGCCAAATGACAATTGATCCAGTTCTGCAACTTCTTGCGATTGGGGAACTGCTCGATAACCGAATAATTCATGCTGATCAGAAATTATCTTAACTAACCTTTTTGGAGCAATTTGTTGGGATAACAATTGTGGTTTAGCTTGTTGAGCTTTTTTAAGCAACTTAGTATCGTGCTTGAATTTTACCGTCGAATTCATTTGGAATTCCATGATTTGCCACCAATCCTTTCTTTAATTATGCAGCATTTCTCTTATTTGAATTAATTTTAATAATTACAATTAGTGATACAACGGCTAATACCATCATTAAGAATCCCGCATTCAAAATCGCAATTTTACTCGAAGTTCCTAATATCTTACCAGCATATGGCGAAAGAAATGCTCCTAAGTTGGAACCAACTAAGGCAATCGAGGTATATAATGGTGCTTTTTTTGGTGAAGAAGTTTCACTAATGCGGTTGAAGATATAAGGAATAATCATTGCACTAACAATTCCCATTACTACACATAAAACATATATCATTTCAACGCTGTGGGCCATACTGATTAATGCCATACCAATTCCTGATAAAATCAAACCTGATGGTAATAAATATTTACGCAATAGTTTATAGCAATAACCAAACAAAATTCCTCCAGCAACACTAGCAAAATTGTAAATGCTCCAAGCATTACTTGCTTGGGTAGCGGTTCCAATTTTATCTTCCACGAAGAATGTCGGCAACTTGATTGCCAAAACCATAATTGCAATTAAAATCAAGAATGTTAAAATTGCTAACGTTGCAATCAGCGTCTTAGAGTCTTTTTGAACACTTTCACCCTTATCTTGGGCTTGAGCCAATTCCTTTTGTTGTTCCGCTTCTTGGCGTTCAACAGCCCCAGTTTTTTCTGGATCTGGAACAAAAAAGATGAATAATAACAATGTCGGAACAAATAGTAAATATACCCAATAAGCTGCGTGCCAACTAATATTGAGAAGTTGGCCAGCAAAATATGTCATTAAAGATGTTCCGACACCAGCAATTGCTGAACGCCATCCCATTAATTTTGCTCTTTCATCTCCAAAAAAGAATACACCGATTAAACTAATTGCTAACGGATTTGCCAAGCCAATCCCTACCCCTAAAATTGCTCGTGATACTAAAATCACTGTAAAATTAGTGGAAAAAGCTGGAACAATTGAACTGACAGTTGCAATTGCTAATCCTAAAACTGCCGTTTGTTTCTGACCAATTTTTCGAACTACAAAGCCACTGACTAAAACAAAAACGGTTACAAAAACTGAAACAACGGTGGTAATTAATTCAATATTAACTAACGATTCACTTGAGAATGTTTTGGCCATCCCGGGAATTGTTCCTGTAATTACACTTGCAGCTTGTTCAACAATGTTTAATGATAGCAAAGCAATAATAATTAACGCATTTTTGAATGAATGATTAGAAGTTGTCATAATTTCATTCTCCTTTTATTTTTTAAGATGATCATCTATAATCCCATTTTACTTGAATAAAGCGCTTTTAATTGTATAATATTATTTAAATTAGTTCTATATTATCTATTTCGAAAGGGCTTACTGGGATGGGCAAACTAGCTATATTACTAAAGGAATTTCACTTAGCTTCGAATATCTCCGTTTTTATTTATGATCAACACAAAAAATTAGTTAATCAATTCAAGCAAACCGTTTCACCGAATTTCCCAGAAAAGTTTCTCGCTAAGATTGATTTTTCCTTACCCGAGGGCGTTGTAAAAATATTTAATACCAGCCATAATGAATGTTTTAGTGTTATCACTATTACTAAGAATTCCCCTAAAACCATTATTCTTTGGTGTAATATTCAAACCATCGCTGCCTTAGGTTATTTTCGTGATAGTTTTCCAAGTATCAGTCTTGAAAGACTGGTTTCGTACACAAAAATTTTGTATTTTAGTCTTTTTCAAAAATTACCAGTAATTAAACAACCTGATTTTATTAGTGATTTATCTTTTACAGCCGAAGAAAAAGCAGAAAAACTAAACGATGATGACATTAACCTTTATCATAATAGTTATTATAAAGAAAAATTAATGCTCCAAGCTTTAGAAAAGGGCATTCTAGTGGAGTTTCGTCCCCGATTAGCTGATTTTATTAACAGTGGAAACTTTGGCAAAATGGCTATTGGCAATGAATTAAGAAACAGTAAAAATTTACTAATTGCAGCAACAACGCTTTTTACGCGGGCAGCAATCAAGGGTGGAATGCACCCAGAATCTGCATATCAACTAAGTGATCGCTGTGTTCAACGGATTGAACGATTACGAAAAATTGACAGTATCGTTGACTTAACTCAAGAAATTGGTGAAATATTTGTGAAACGGGTTCGTGCTACGCAAAACTTTTCTAATTCAAGTTTGATTTTTTTAATTCAAGATTACATTTTTAAGCATCTAACTGAACCAGTTAATTTAACCTTAATGGCAAACCAGCTTGGTTATTCCAAAAATTATCTTTGTCGATCATTTAAACAAGCAACTAAACAAACAATCGTTGAATATGCCAACGAACAAAAAATTCGTGAAATTCAGAGCCAATTAGTTTTTTCAAATAAAACAGTTACCGAAATAGCTAACATGTTAGGTTTTTACGATCAAAGTTATCTAACTAAACTTTTTAAAAAATACTTAAACACAACCCCTACCCAATTTCGAAAAAAATATCATCTCTAAAAACGGGCAGTCGCATTTTTTGCGAAAAAACGAATCGCCTCTCAAAAGTTAGATTCTTGGTCTAACTTTTGAAAGGCGATTCAGAACTATCCTTTTCAACATATTAAAATCAATTAACTTATTCTGGTTGATAATCTTCGTCGATTACCAAAACCGGTTTAATCGTTTTACCACTGACTGAGTCTTGGTTAGCTTGATTAATATCAGCAAACTTGTAGAACTTTTCAGTTTTATCAAAATCAAACATACCTAATTTATAAAATTCAATCAATCGAGGCACATCAATCTGTGGAATAGCATCGCCCATATTAACTCCGACAACTTTCCGGTCAGAGGTGCAAAGGTCATTCCAAGAACTCATAGTAATATTTTGAGCAGTAACAGCAATTAAAGCTGCCGTTCCACCCTGAGCTAAGGCATTGATCGCTTGCAGCATTACTGGTTCAATTCCGGTTGTATCAACTGTGAAATCAACTCCATAACCATTCGTTAATTTTTGAATAGCTGCGACCGGATCTTCTTCCTTACTATTAATTGTTTGCGTTGCCCCAAGTTCTTTGGCTAAAGCCAATCTTTCAGGAACAACATCAATAGCAATAACTTTTGTACAGCCTGAAATCTTACCAGCCATCATTGCTGCCAAACCAACTGCTCCGGTACCAAAGACAGCAATTGTTTGACCTGGTTTTGGCTGTAAAGTATTAAAAACGGTTCCACTACCAGTAACATAGCCACAACCTAAAGGCCCTAATTTCCGTAAGTCCAGTGACTTATCAACTTTTACTGCATTGCGTTGATTAACAACTGTATGGGTTGTAAACGATGATTGATTAAACATATCGCTAATATGCTTGCCGTCCTCGGTAAAATGGTCAGTTCCATTTGCCCGAACACCACTCAAATTATATTTTGCATAGCTGCGGCACTGGGTCGGAACACCCTTTAAACAATTGTCACAAGTTCCGTCAGCATAGAATGATAAAACAACATGATCACCAACTGTGAAATCTGTAACTTGTGGTCCGATTTTTTCTACAATTCCTGAACCTTCATGGCCTAGAATTACTGGGTAGCCAAGTGACGCATCACCTTTACGGATTGCTTCATCGGAATGACAAATACCACTGGCAACCATCTTAATTTGCAAATCTGTTGGTCCCATATCTGCTAATTCAATATCATTTTCAATAACAAATGGATCACCCATTTTTTCAACTACCGCTGCACTAATTTTCATATCAATTTCCTCCTAGTAATTGTGAATTAATTAACTATCCGTTTATATTATCTGTAATTAAGCAACCGTTTTCAATATCATAATTACATTTAGAAAGTAACAAATGTACACCTTATTAAATAAGCAAGTTAAGAATAACTGTTAAAGTTATAACACTAGTTATCGTACTAACTAAAGTACAGGTTGAAACAAATTGTGGCTCAGCATTAAATTGAATGGCATATAAAGTAGTATTCGTGGCACTTGGCATAGCTGCCATGGTTATTATTACCATTTTCATAATTGGATCAATTGGCAATAATAAGCATAATAAATAAGCTAATAACGGAGACACTACCAATCTTAACAACCAAGCTAAATTCACCTGATACCAATTGACTTGGCTTAAATGAACTTCTGCCAGTTGCATTCCTAAAATCAGCATAATAACTGGAATTGTTGTATTTCCTACTAAGTTGATGCTTTTCATAAAATTACTCGGAATTTTAATATGATATTTAGCTAATAATATAGCTGGAAGAATAACATAATTCATTGGTTGCTTGAAAATCATTTTACCCGCTGTTTTTATTCCTCCTTGATTATCTGCAGCAATATATACACCAATAGTTCCCATCAAAATATTGTGAAAAACCATAATCGGCATTCCATACAAAAGTCCCTTGTTGCCGAAAGCAAACATTACAATTGGAATACCATAATTCCCACTGTTAGGAAAAACAATTGACAATAATAGCGCATCTAATTGATTGCGTCCAAATTTGCCGACTTTACTAATGATTATTCCCAGTAAGATCAACATTAACAAAAGTAAACTTGATGTCAAAATTACATAAAAAAAGTTACTATCAATCGCTTCCTTATAAAAAGTTTGAAACACCAGAAATGGCAACAGAAGATAAATTGCAACCGTCGAAAGTGGCTTTATATCTAATTTGAAAATTTTTTGGAAAATAAACCCGCAGAAAAAGATTAAAAGAACTGGTAGCATAACATGCTCAAAAATACTCACTTTTATCATCTCACTATTAAAAAAAATAAAGCCAACTTTGACAATTGACTTTATTTTTTATACTATTTATACATTTAGTTAAAGGAACTTTGGATTAGCAGTTACTTTAAAAGCTGCAGCTAGTTCACGTAATTGATCATCGGTAATCGATTGTTTCATCTTGCCGCCTTGTGCTCCAATTTGTGAATAAATAGTAGCTGCTTTTTCAACCGTCTCAATTAAACCAAAAGTTTCATCTAAATCTGCACCTACTCCAAAAATACCATGGTGTGGCCACATAACTACACGGAAATTCTGCATTTTAGCCGCAGTTGCGCGACCAATTTCATTAGTGCCGGGTGTCATATACGGAATAACACCAATTCCTTCAGGGAAAACAACCAATGATTCAGCCTGCATTTTCCAAAGTAAACGAGAAATATGCGCTTCATCCAAATCTTGGGTAAATGACAAAGCAATCGTATTAGTCGGATGACAATGCATGACTACTCGCTGTGTTGAATCGATCTTCAAACGTTCAATATGTGTCATTAAATGACTAGGAAATTCAGATGTTGGTAAACCGCCATCTTCAAACCCCCACAGTAAGTCTGCCTTTTGGCCGTCTGGAGTAATCTGAACCAAACCTAAGTCCAATTTTGGTTGATTAATTACATTGCGAAAATAACGACCTGTCCCAGTTACTAAAAAGTATTCACCAGCTAATGAGGCAGCATCAAAACCAAGTTCCAGTGTCTTTTTAACTTCCTTAACATCTTCAAAATCTTTTAAATCTGCAGCATCAATTCTTAATGAAACATTGCCACCGTTACGTTCATCCCATCCGTGCGCATAGGATTCATGCGTGATTTCACTAATCTTTTTTACAAATTTTGAATCGACAAATTCTGTCATTATATTTCCTCCCGAGTACCTATTTCATTAATTAATTGCGTTTGAACAAAACGTCTTTTTCATACTGGTGAATACTGTTTAACCAATCCGCTCCAACTGGTGTATTATTTTGCAAACAAAATTCATCCCAAACAGCACCAAATGGATAGGATTTCAATTCCTCAGTAACTGCCAAACGGGTTGTAAAGTCATAGTTCAACTCAGCTTTTTTCAGTTGATCAATTGGGGCTAACATTGCCTGTAATAAAGCCTTTTGTGTTGCCCGCGCACCAACTACCCATGCTGCTACTCGATCAATGGTTGCGTCAAAGAAGTCCAAACCAATATTAGTGCGATCTAATTGGTTATCACGAACTAAGGAACGAGTAATTCGTAACAAAGCATCATCCATAATTACAACATGATCACTATCCCAACGTACCGGACGTGATACATGCAACATCAAACCTTTACCAAATGGCATGAATGCAGAAAACTTATCTGATACATCTTCAGTTGGATGCCAATGACCAGCATCAATTGTCCAAAGCTTGCCACGACTGATTGCATAATTGTTATAGAATAAATGTGAACCAACCGTATATGATTCGATCCCTGTTCCAAACAATTTCCCTTCAACTGCTTCAATTGTGTTCTTTTCATCATATTTCTTAGCAAAGATTTCATCTAGGGAGGCAATTAAACGTTCCCGCGGGCTTTGCTTGTCAATTGGGTTATCTTTAAAACCATCAGGAATCCAGAAATTATTAACTGATTTTTGACCAAGCTCTTTACCAAAGTAATTAGAAATTTCACGTGATTTCTTGCCAACTTCAATCCAGTAATCACGGATTTCCTTTTCTGGGCTAGCTAAAGTGAAATTATGTTTTACTTTAGGATGTGAGAAGAAAGTTGGGTTCATATCGAGACCAACGCCTTCTTTTTTGGCCCAATCAACCCAATATTTAAAGTCTTCTGGTCCAACCTCATTAAAATCTTTTTTCTGATCAGTCACAGCATATAATGTATGCAATTGGACTTTGTGTTGACCCGGAATCAAGGTTAAGGCTTCATGCAAGTCGGCGGTTAATTCATCCGGTGTTCTAGCAATTCCAGGATAGTTGCCACTAACCCCAATTCCACCAGTTAATTCCTGCTCTGGATTCAAAAAGCCATGAATGTCATCGCCTTGCCAGCAATGCATTGAAAGTTTAACTTTCTTTAACTGCTCCATAACAGCATCAGTATCGACACCTAACTCCGCATATCTTTCTTTAGCTACTGCATAGGCTTTTTCAACATTTTCTGATTTAACCATTTTAAATTCCTCCTTTAATCTAAATGAAATACTTCGTGTAAGTCTAATGTTACTGGGCTTTGATCAGCATTCGTATCCATAATTGGTTCCATATAAGCCCACCATTTTTTACAGGCCGCTGAACCTGCGATGGCATTATATTTTTCAATATTATCAACTTCTAGATAGGCAAATAAGTTACCAGTCTTTTTATCAAGAAAAATCGAATAATTGTGTGCCCCGGCTTCTTTCAAAGCTTTCCTCATTTCGGGAAAAAGATTATTATGACGCCGCTCATATTCATCATACTGATCCGGATAAACATGCATTAATTGTCCCATTCGAACTGTCATTTTTTTCTCCTTTCAAAACTATCTTTTTAAAAATCTTTGATACGCTTGTAAAATTTCTGGATATTTATCATTCTCTGGCTTAAACTCTTTGATTTTAAATGAGTTAGCTATTATTCTTCTAGCAAGATAAACATTTAAAATGTCGCCTTTCGTAATCATTTGAACCATAATATTACCAATTGCTGTTGCCTCACTTGGACCAGCGTAAACATTAATACCGCTAATCGTAGCTGTCAGCTGATTCATCAAACCAACATTCGATCCACCACCAACAATATTCAAACTGTCAATGTGATATCCTAAAATATGGTCTAAAATTGATAACTCATTAGCATAATATAGCGAAAGATTTGAATAAACCGCCATTGCTAATTCGCCTGGAGTTTGAGGAACCTTTTGTTTTGTCTCCTGACAATATTTTTGAATTTCCGCAATCATATTTGCGGGATTTTGAAATCTTTCTGCATTGACATCAATCAACTGTTGAAATGGTGGTTCTTTTTCGGCTAATTTTGCCAGTTCCACAAAACTGTAACGATCTCCAAGTTCATGTTTAATGTTTTGAATAATCCAAAGACCCATGATGTTTTTCAAAAAGCGATAAGTTCCATATGCTCCCCATTCATTGGTATAGTTTTGTTCAAACGCCTCTTCACCATTTTCCGGTGTATTGAGTTCTGCTCCAATTAATGACCAAGTACCGGAACTTAAGTAGGCCCATTTTTGACCAATTCCTGGCGCTCCGATAACTGCAGAAGCCGTGTCATGAGTTGCCACGGTTATTACTTCAGTTTGGGGTAAATCATACTTTTCTGCCAAATCAGCCTTAATCTCACCCAAAATTGTTCCAGCCTCTACTAATTTAGGAAATTGGGTTTGCTTAACATTAACTTTTTCCAACAAGTGATCATCAAACAATCCCTCACGTAAACTAAGCATTTGTGTCGTAGATGCATTGGTTACTTCGGTGACTGCCTTACCAGTCAGCGCATAACCAATATAATCTGGAATCATCATAATTTTAGCTGTTTTTGCTAATAGTTCTTTATCTTCTTCAAAGAGCTGATATAAAGTGTTAAAATCCAAGAATTGAATACCAGTTTTCTGATAAATGTATTCCTTAGAAAGATCAGTAGTTAACCGTTCAATACTGCCTTGAGTTCTTGTATCACGATATGATATTGGATCCTGTAATTTTTCACCGTGATTATCGACTAAGACATAATCAACTGCCCAAGTATCAATCCCAAGAACAACATTTTGATAACCAGCTTTTTTAATTTTGCTCAAACCAAGCAAGATTTCTTTGATTAAAGCGTCAATATTCCAGCGATCATGCCCTTTCTCATGAACAAATCCATTTTTAAAGCGATGAACTTCTTTCATTACTAATTTAGAATCAACTAATTTAGCCAACATCAGTCGTCCACTAGAAGCTCCAATATCAACTGCAACATATGTCTTAGCCATAAATCACTCAAATCCCTTCATTTTCAATCTTGTTGATCGCCGTAGCGTTCCTTAGTAATCTGCGATAGTGTCTTGCCACGAGTCTTAGGTGTCCAGATTGTTCCAACTAATAGTGATACAATTAGTAAGATTATCATTGCTGTTCCAGCAATCTTAAATCCTAAGCTTGATAAAATCATCGGGAAAATAATCGACCAAATTCCAGCTGTTCCACGGACAATGAAAAACATAAATCCTTGTGAACCCGCACGATACTTAGTTGGAAACAATTCAACTGCCCATAGTGCATACCATGCTTGCGCACCAATTCCAGCTGAAATGCCCCAAATAATTACAAATGCCCATAAGGCTGCCCAACCAAAACCGATGTAAGTTAGAATCAACCATGAAATAACTGCCATGGCAGCTCCAACAAAGAAAAAGGTTCGATGATTTAATTTGTCGCCCAATAATGCAAAGCCAAAATAACCGGCCAATGCTGTAAATACCCACAAAACTGCTTGTAACATATTAGCTTGAGTGTTATTAAGTCCACCAACTGTTTCATAAACAAATGGCATGAAAAAGCCCATTGCTCCAGCAACTAAATTCCAAAATACATAAACTCCACAGAGAAATAAAATACTTTTTATCGAAATAAGATTAGAGAACAACTCACGATATGGATGTGTTTCAACTGTTGAGTCTTTTTCCTTTTGTTTTTGTTCAAGCCAATCTTTTGACTCCGGCAACTTTCTTTGTAAGTTCCAGGCAATGAAAGCTACCACGGTCAAAAAGGCAAACAAGATTCGACTACCTAATAAACCAATTGGTGCCAAAAGTGTCCCAGCGACAAAAATGATAACTGGTCCCATCGACCAAGCAAATTGCGAAATTCCAATATTATGTGCTCGATTAGTATCACCAGAAGTTTCTCCAATATACGTCCAAGATGCAGGCACCCCAGCCCCAACTGCAATTCCGGTAACTAAAAAGCCTAAAAGTAGCATTGCAAAATTCACTGAAAAAACGACTATTAAAGTTCCAAGCATATAAATTAACATATCGTACGTATAAATCATTTTGCGGCCAAATTTATCTGAAAGACGTCCACCAATAATTGCTCCTAACGCTGATCCAAAAGCATTTGCACTTAAAGCTCCTAATAACCCCACTTCAAAAGTCGATAATCCAAAAGATTTCTGCCATAACGTTAATCCTGATGCTCCAGCAACAATAGAACCAGAATCTAAAAAGTTGGTTAATGATACTGCCCAAGTCGAGCCATTTGAACTCTTTTCTGTCATTTCGCCACTCCTTAATAATTTTGCGGATATCCTTTTTGTATACATTAAGATTACACCATTTTATGTATCCGCTTTCAATGGCAAAAAAACAGAATTTTATTAACATATCTACATATAGATCTCAAAAAAGCTTACTGTAATCAACTAATTACAGTAAGCTTCTTTGTCAAATATTAATTAAATTTCGGTGACGATCAGCCAATGGCTTTTCTTTATAAAAATCATAATATTTCTTATAAAAGAAACTCTTGTTAGAAATTCCGACTGCCTCGATTATCTTACTAATTGGAAGTGAGGTTGACATTATCAAGGTATGAGCTTGCGTCATTTTCTTTTGAATAACTACTTCTGAAAACGGCTTTCCAACCTCTTTTTTAAACAAATTACTCAAATAATTTTTGTTATAGCCATACTTACTAGCAATTTTTTGTAAGGTTATTGTATTGAATTCCTTGTCAATTTCATCCAATATCTCAATAACTATTTTTCTTGTTTTACTCTGTGGTTCCTGCTCTACAAATTGATAGTCACGTACAAGATTTGTAACCAAAATATGCAGATAGGATTTTATAATTGTGTCAGAAAACTCTTTCTTTAAGAAATATTCTTCAATAATCTCATCCATAATTCGAGCTATTTTTTTACTTTTTCCCGTTCGAAAAATTAAAAAATTTTGTTTTTCATTAGCTTTAATTGGGCTCTTTAACAAAAAGTCATATAGAACACTTCTGCTGCGTCGTAAATCTTTTAAAAAGTCAATATTTATATTGCTATTCCGAAATAAGATATTAATTAATAAGTCTTTTTCCCCTAATGTGCTAATTGAATGCTCTGCCCCCACATCTAACAGCAACAAATCGCCACGATGTAAAGTAATTGACTTCCCATTTACGATTTGTTTAGCACTTCCTTCAAGCATATAGTTAATTTCTAGAAAAGTATGTGAATGCAACGGATATGGTGCAAAACGGTTATGCTTACTAACATAAATATCTTTGTTTCGGAAAAAATAATTATTAACTACTTTTATTTTGTTTTTTTTAGAAATGTTTTTATTAATAGCTTTTAATGGTAACTCCTCTAAATAGCATGCATCTTTTTGCTGCTTCTTTTCGAGCGAATTTAAAGTATACAGCATATTCAAAACTCTTTGATTCATAAGCTCGCCTCCAAAAGTAAGTGCTTTCAAATGTAATATAACATAAATTAGCTTATTTTTTTCCACTTCAGCTAATGATCACTTTACTAAATATCATAGGTGGCCAGCAGTAACTGTTTCCAATTACTGACATTATCGAAAAGATTACATACTACTCAATTTAAAAATAAAAAACCGTGACCCAAATAAAATTAGAGTTAACGGTTACTTTGTATTACTACGATTAATATAATTGATTATTTGCCTTGCGCTGTTCTAATGGTAATTTGTGATAAAAATTATAATATTTTTTATAGAAATAGCTGTAATTAGAAATCCCTACTGCCTGAATAATTTGGCTAATTGGCAACTCTGTTGAAGTAATCAAAATATTGGCTTGCGTCAATCTTTTCTTTAAAACAACAGCTGAAAACGGTTCTCCAACTTCTTTTTTAAATAAATTGCTGAGGTAGTTTTTATTATAATTATGCTTTGCGGCCAATTTGTCTAAATTAATGTCCATATACTGCTTATCAATCTCATCCAAAATTTCGATAATTAATTTGCGTGATTTACTTTGTGGTTGATTATCTAAAACACGATAATCTCGGACTAAATTAGTAATTAAGACTTGCAGATAGGCTTTAATCACTGTATCTGAAAATTCTCGCTTCAAAAAATATTCATCAATAATTTCATTCATAATTTGAGCGATTTTTTTATTTTTTGCTGTTCGAAAAATCAAAAAATTTTGTTGCTGACTTGATTTTACTGAACTGCGCAACAAGAAATCATATAAGACACTCCGACTACGACGCAAATCTTTCAACAAATCTATATTAATATTACTATTGCGAAATAAAATATTGACTAAGAGATCATTTTTGCCCAGAGATTTGATTGAATGCTCTGCACCAACATCCAACAACAATAAATCGCCTTTATTCAAAGTGAGTGCTTTCCCATTTACGACCTGTTCAGCTCGTCCTTTCAACATATAATTAATTTCTAAAAAAGTATGTGAATGCGTTGGATAAGGAGCAAAACGATTATGTTTGCTGATATAAATATCTTTATTTTTAAAAAAATAATTATTAAGTACCTTGACTCTTGTTTTCTTTGACAATTCATGATTAATTGCTTTGGCTGGCATTTCCTCCAAATATTGATCACTTTCCTTTTGCTGTAGTTCAAGTGAATTCAAAGTATCCAGCATATTTAAAACTCTTTTATTCAGCACTGACAAATCATCCCCTCAATTTTTCTAAAATAACATAAGGTCCATGAAAATTTAGCAAAAAATATCATTATTTTAGAAAAAATTAATCAAATAATCTAAAAAATAAACAAAGATGAGATATCAACCTCATTGATATCCCATTGTTTAAATATAGTAAAAACTACAACTATGCCAAAGTATCAATCGCTGTAGTAAAAGATAAATTGCATCACCTCTTGATCTAAACTTTGTTAATGTTCACTTGATCTTTATGCACCTTTAAATAGTGGACCAGTGCAAAAACAAAGATTATCGCAAAAGCTGCTGCGCTCAAAATCATAATTCCTCGCGGTGAAGTATTCCCAACCAAACTACCAATTAAATTAATGACGGTTGGCGATATAAAACAGCCAATATTAACTAATACTAAAACAATTGTTGTTCCTAAGTTAATTGAGTCCTGTGGTGCTGCCCAATCTAACCAATTGTACATATATGGCACACCAATTCCAAAACCAAAACCTAATACCACTACCGAAATAAACAAAAAGATAATATTATTAGCTATTGCCAGTAGTATAAAGCCCAATGCTACAAAGGCAAATCCTAATGGAAACACCTTATCATGCAAATGTTTAAAGAAAAAGCCAAAACTAGCACCAATTGGAATTCCAACTAAGGTCGACAAACCGGCAACTAAAGCTGCTGTACTGGTAGTCCCAATTCCTTCATTAACAATCAAACTAGGTAAAGAAAATGCAACCGGCATATAAAACATAAAAATAAAAAACATTAAAATTGAAATCAAAACTACCTTGCCATTTATTGTCTCTTTTTTTACCGGCGCTGAATTGGCTTGTTCATTAACTTTTTCCTTCGATAACGGCACAAAGATTGCAAATAAGAGCAAAGCTGGAATAACCAAAAAATAGATTGCAAAAGCTGCATGCCAACTAATGGTAACTAAATAACTCAATAGAAATGATGCTAAAGCAGCCCCGACGCTGCCCATAACATTTTGATAACCGATCATTGATGCTAATTTTTGCTCATCACTCTTATAGAATTGCGGAATTAAGCTTACAGCTAAAGAATTGAATAGGCCAATCCCTAAACCAATCAAGAAACGCGAAATTAGAATTGGCACATAGGCACTTGAATACATTGGAAAAGTCCCTGTTACCAACGTCACTAATAATCCTAAAATAATTGTCGGTTTTTGACCAAACCATCTAACTAAAAATGGACTAACTAAAAGTCCAATTACAATTCCAAAATTTGGAACAGTAGATAAAGTTTCCACCCCTGCTTTATCAACCCCTGGAAAAGCACGATACATTAACGGTAAAGCTGAAGAAATTTGGGGAGCCATCATTAAAAATAACGAAATTGACAATAATGAAACTTTGAAAATCAGCTTATCCTTAGTTTCCTTCATAATACTTCCTCCGTTCAATTTTTTATCATTTAACAATAAATTGCTTGAAAAAGGCGATCTCATCATCATTTGCCTGATCAGCAATCGTATCTTTTTGATTTATTAAAAAAACGTGTGGTCGTGGATGTTCCTGATCACCATACTCCTTGAAAATATGCTGAATTCCTTTACCGGTCAAAAATCCATCAAACTTGATTGAGCTATCACGAATAAAATCTTCTGTCGCTGTAGAAATAAAAGTTGGCAAATAATCTGTGGTAATATATTTTTCTGTATCCAACAGTTCACGTTTATTAGCTAAAATTTCATCTGTAAAATAACCTTTTACCGCATCACCAATCATTCCCGGATCTAATAAGAAAACAGCAGCACTATTTAAAGCTACCGCCCGAAACTCAAGTTGTGGCATTTTATAACCAAACTTCTTGCGATAACTTGAGTTTTTCAAAATTGCAGTATACTGTTCTGCCATTTGTCCACCGGCGCTATCTCCAACTAAAAATACGTTGTTAGTGTCTAAATGATATTCAGCTGCATGTTCAGCAACCCAGTGAATATAGCGATTAACATCATCTAACTCCGCTGGAAAAACAACTTCCGGCGCCAAACGATAATTAGCATTGATAAATGCAAAACCGCGTCTAGCCAACCCTAATCCGTAAAATTGATAAGTTTCTTTAGTTCCATAACACCAACCACCACCATGAATGTTAATAATAATTGGTATTTTTCCTTCTAACTTTTGTGGCAAATAAATATCCAATAAGTTCCATTTAGGATCCGGTCCATATGCAATATCATTTATCCGAGTTACTTCAGGAACTTCTAATGGCAATCCTGCATCACGTTGATCATCACCTTTTTTCCATTCAGTACGAATTTGTTGAATTGCTTGTTTTGTTTTTTCATCAATCATTTGAAGTCCTCCTTTGGTTACGCTTACACTTTAACTAAAAAATAAACTGATTAATATAATTTAATCAGCTTATTTATTGTCAAATATTAACTTTTTTGATTTCGATAAATGTTTGATGCTGTTTTGCCATAAATTGATTGAAAAACCTTATTCATTGCCCGAATACTAGAAAACCCATTTTTAACTGCAATTTCTGTTAAATTATATTTACCACCTAAAAGATCATAGTACGCTTTTTGAGCACGAACATTGTTGATATAGCTACCAATAGTCAATTCCATATGATTTTTGAAAAATTTTGCTAAGTATTCTTTAGACAAGTTAACTTGCGTGGCAATATCTACTAATTTTATTTTGTTAGCATAGTGCTCACTTATATACTTTGTAATTGCTTGAATTCTGGCTACTTCAAATTCTTTGGTACCATAAATAATATCATATTCAGTTTTAGGTTTAGTAAAATACTCTAATAGCAGTTGTAATGTTTGATCTGCTAGCGTTTCTAATTTAAGATTGCTAAATTTATTTTGGTTTTGTAAGCTTTTATAAATTTTAAATAACGTTGTTTGAACCTCTATATAAATTTCTTTTTGAAATCGATTAAACTTTGCTGGTTGATTTAAGTCAATTACTTCATTTTGAATCTCTGGGTATAAGCGATTAACATAGTCGTAAGGATAAATAATAGAAATTGCCTCATCGGCTACCTTTAATACTGATCGTACACTATGAACAACTTGTGAATTAACCACTAGAATTGTCCCTGATTGAGTTCGATAATGATGTTCATTAATGACAAAGTCATCAATTGAACCGGCTATGGTAAAGGAAAGTTCAATTCCTTGGTGCCAGTGAGGAGCAATATAAGTTACCCCCTTTTCATGATGTAAATAAATCCAAGCAGATAACGGTTCCGTTGGTGTAACAATCTCATGTAAATATTGATCCTCAGCCATTTTCTTAAGCCCTCCAATCAGTCTCTTGTTTGAAATTAACATTCATCTTGCAGATTTTAACAACTTATATCAAATAATATAACATATATTCACTATAATATTTTGATAATTGACCACAAAAAAGCTGAGTAAAATATCAATTTTAACTCAGCTTAAAAAATCGCTTTTAAAAAATTAATGCTGGATTGGAAATAATGGTAATTCTGCCAGATACAAAATATCTTTACGTTTAGCTGCTGCTCCTTCAGCTAAGATAGCACACTTATTAATCACAGTTGCTCCTGCTTGTTCTAATAATTTTTCAGCTGCTGCTAGTGATCCGCCAGTTGAAATAACATCATCAACTAAAACAACTCGTTTACCAGACAATTTGGCAGCATCTTTTCCATCCAAAACTAATTGTTGTTGCTTAGTTGTCGTAATTGAGTTAACCGGGACTTTGATTGGCTCATCCATATAAGCTTTAACGCTTTTGCGTAAAACAATAAACTCTGGATGCTGGCTGATCTGGCTTAACTCTTCAGCTAATGGAATTCCTTTACTTTCCAACGTTACAAAATAATCAAATGGTTCAAGCAGCTTGGCAGCCAATTCACTCGCAGCATAATGTGCCAACTCAGAGTCACCTAATAGTACAAACGAAGCAATTGCTGTTGTTTCACTAATTGGCATAATTGGCAGATTGCGTTTAAGCTTTCCAATTTGCAATTCATAATTTTGTTGCATTTTCAGACCCCCAAACCAATTAATGGCAAAATAAATTTCAAAACAGCTCCTGTCAGCAAACCAGCGAATGGATCAATTATTGCTGTAACAACTAAAGTTAGCGCTGGAATCACACTATTTTTGCCAGCCATCGCTGCTGCCGCATTTTCTGGGAAAATTACAACTGCTCCTAAAATCAGTAAGAAACCAGCAATTGAGGCAGTCGGAACGTATTTGCCAATCTTAGGTAACCAACCAACTAGCAAAATCACAGCCATTAATAACATCATTATTATGCCAGCAACTACTGGTTCTGGGGCGCTTGCCGTAGCGGAAATAATTGTTTCGACTGGGGCGCCACCTAATAAACTCGTCCCCATATCGGCAAACGCTTGCGTACTGGTCAAAAGATTCAAATTGACCGGGTTGGGTTTAATGCCAGTCATTTGTCCGGTAATTAAACCATAAGAAATGTTAGCTCCCACATTCAAACAAGCCAGACTTAAAGCACCCCGAACTACACGCCAACTGAAAACTGGTTTTAAAAAATGAAACTTTCGTTCAACAACATTTGCTGGTAATTCAGCCCGATAATGAATTCCAAAAGCCGCAACCAAACTTGAACCAATCACCGACAAAGTAATCGTCCAAACTAAATCTTTAGTAAATAAATAAACTAGAATTGCTATGGCTATTGATGAAGCTCCAACAGTCTTTTCATCCTGATACATACCAAGCGCAATTTTAGCAAGCATGATCCCAACTCCAGCCATCATTGCCGCCATGATACTATTCCCTAAAATGGCAACAATTTTCGTCAGCATTCCGCTGACCCCAATGAAAGCCATAATTAAGGAACCACCAAAGATAATTGAAGTTCGTTCTCGAGGATTCTTCCCCAAATTTCCAGTTAAAGCCAATGACTCTGCCTGAAAAGAAATCGGCGCTACGGAACCAAACAAACCATTAACGCCTGCTGCAAAAATAAATGAAAACATTGTCGGAAAAACTGCAAAGCCCAAAGTCATTGCCATAATTCCTTGTGGAATGCCATTTAAAACTACTCCAACTGCTGCTAAAAAGTCTGCCAACCAATGCATAAGTCCTCCAAAAAAACGAATTATTTATTATTATAATTAGTTAACGTTCATTAATAATAACAATAATAGTCTATTAGCTTTATAATTTCCATAACTTTTTCATTAAAAACGTACTTTATTTTTTAGTAGCGTTTTCATTTTCTTTAAAATTTAGGCAAACAAAAAAGTTCTTCAAACATAAGCAAATTTAGCTTAGCATTTAAAGAGCTCTTTTCATTTTTATCATATTGAATTACTCTGCCAGTCTATTGACAAAATCATTAAAGATCAGTTGCATTTTTTCATCCGTTGCCACCAGAACTTCCGGATGCCATTGAACAGCAAATACCTGATGATTATTTTTACTCTCTAAACCTTCGATCACACCATCACTAGCCACTGCCGTAACTTTTAGTGATGGTGCAATTTTACGCACTGCCTGATGATGATGGCTGTTAACCAACCATTGGTCACCATATAAATCATGTAAACGATTATCGGCAGCAATCTTCACATAGTGCGTTGCTTCAGTCCGAGGTGCTGCTTGAAAGTGTCTAATCAATGATTGCTTTTCTGCCACTGGATATTCACTTTCAAGATCTTGGTAGAGATCCCCACCTAACGCAACATTGATCACTTGCATTCCCCGACAAATACCAAAAATTTTCTTTCCCGCCGCCAAAGCTTTTTTTACCAAAGCAATCTCCAACTGATCCCGCTGAATCTCACTGTAGCCCATTTTAACGTGTGGCTCTTCACCATAAAAAATTGGTAAAACATCCGGACCGCCTGTAAAAAAGAAACCGTCGCAAATAGTAACATAATAATCCAAATCAATAACTGATTCGCTTGGAATCATGATGGGTGTTGCCCCAGCCTTAACAATTCCACGCACATCTGCTTCATTGACATAATAGCGACGAGCCCCATTGGCCGTCGTTATGCCTCCGGGTATCCCTACAATCATTTTTTTACTCATTAAAAGTCATCATCCGTTCTTTACAAAATTTAATTTCAATTAAAGTTGATAATAACAAGCTTTTGCTCCTTAAACAAGTCACTAAGTAAAAGTTTTCAAAAGTTTTTCAACTGTTTTGTTAAATTAATCAACTTTTTATCAGGATGTTAGTTTTGTTTACAAAGAAAAATATTATTAGTTGACAGTTGTCTTTCAAACCCTTATTCTTTAAGTATCATCAAAGTGTGCGAGAGGAGTTCGCTTATGTTCGGCAATTCACAATCATTAATGTGCTCAACCTGTCCATGTTGTATCAACTACAGCATGCTTTTTGAGATGCCGATCGTGAAGCAGCCGCAACTCGATTCGCTACGAATTTTTTAGCGAATGAAGAGCCTCCAGTCACGAACGGACTGGAGGCTCTTTTTTTCATTTCTTTTGATGAGAAAAAGCTAATTTTTAGAGGGGGCATTTGTATGAGAAAAAAGTTGTTAACATTAGCGGGGGTAGCTCTAGCCAGCGTATTAATCTTGGCAGCTTGTGGCAAAAGCAATTCATCAAGTAATTCCAAACAAATTTTAACAGTCGCAACTAATGCTGAAATGGCAACACTTAATAGTACCAAGTACAGCGATACAACTAGTTTGGAAGCCTTAGAAAATACGTTTGAAGGTTTGTATCGGATTAATGCCAAAAACAAACCAGTTTTAGCTGGAGCTTCAAGTGTGACAATCAGCAAAGATCAAAAAACCTATACTTTTAATCTGCGAAAAAACGCTAAATGGTCAAACGGTGATGCTGTCACAGCTGAAAACTATGTTTACGCCTGGCAAAAAATGGTTGATCCAAAACAAGCATCCCCAAATTCCCAGCAATTTCAACCAATTAAAAATGGTACCCAAATTGCAGCTGGTAAGCTGCCTGTTAAAGATCTCGGAATTAAAGCGCTCGGAAAATACAAATTGCAAGTTACTTTAGAATCACCAATTAGTTATTTCTCTGAATTGATGACTGGCGCACCATTTTATCCGCAAGATCAAAAAGCCGTCGAAAAATATGGTAACAGTTATGGAACATCTTCGGCAAAAACTGTTTACAATGGCCCATTTGTCGTCAAAAATTGGACAGGGACTAATTTAAAATGGAATTACGTCAAGAATAGTCATTACTGGGATAAAAAAACTGTTAAACTGCAAAAAGTTAATGTTCAAGTAGTTAAGGATGCCGCAACTGCTGGTAATCTTTATAAGACGAACAAACTTGACTATGCAATGCTAACAACTGATTATATTAAGCAATATGAGAATACCGCTGGCTATCATTCAAAAGCCATCCCATTGATTGGTTATATGGCTTTCAATGTTCATCGAAAGGCAACTGGAAATGTGCATTTTCGCAAAGCAATTGCGATGGCTTTCAATAAGAAATCATTGGTTAACAATATCTTACATGTCGGCTCACCCTTGAATGGAATTGTACCAAAGAATTTTGCTTACAACTCTAAGACTGGTGATGATTATCGTCAAGATGCTGGCAACATGTTAACTTATAATCTAAAGAAAGCTCGTCAAGAATGGGCTGAAGCTAAGAAAGAACTAGGTAAAGATAAAATTACTATCCAGTTGCTGACTTCAGATACTACCGACTCCAAACAAATCGGCGAATACCTCCAAAGCCAGTTAGAAACTAACCTACCTGGATTGACGGTTAATTTGAGTTCAATTCCTCTGAAATCACGTTTAGCTGCTACTAGTGCATATAATTTTGATATTGTTTATGGCACGTGGCAACCTGACTTTGCTGACCCGGTTAACTTTATCAGTGATGGTGGTCAGTATCATTTAGATGATGACTATAATAACAGTAATTTCCGTAATCTGCTGAATGAAGCTGCCACAACCTATGCAACTAACCCCATCAAACGTTGGAATGTTTTGATTCAAGCTGAAAAACAATTAATTCAAAAAGATGCCTTTACTGCACCTGTTTATCAAGGCGGCATGTCTTATCTATTGAAGAGTAAGGTTAAGGGATTACAAATCTCACCTTATGGAACTGTTTTATTCTATCGAAATGCCAGCATTAAATAATTGAATTTTTGCTTCCAAATTAATTAAAGAACAGTTAACGACAATTTTGTCACTAACTGTTCTTTTTGATTTACTATTTACTTCTGATTAAAAATAGCTGATAATTAATTTAATTTTCATTCATAGGGGGAATCATCATGTCACTTGCAAATGTTCAAAACTATTTGGCTAAATTTCATTTAGAAAATCGAATTCATACCTTTGACAAATCAACTGCCACTGTCGCTGAAGCAGCTGCTGTTCTGGGCGTTAAGCCAGCACAAATTGCTAAATCCTTGGCCTTCTCATTAAAAGAGCAACCTATTATCATCGTTATTGAGGGAACGGCTAAAGTCTCCAATCCTAAATTCAAGGCCCTTTTTAACCAACGTGCTCGAATGGTCAAACCAACTGAGTTAGAAGAATTAATCGGTCATCCATTAGGTGGCATCTGCCCTTTTGCCTTGAAACCAAATGTTGCCGTTTATTTAGATGAATCATTAAAAAATCACGAAATTATTTATCCAGCAGCTGGAACCGCTAATACTGCTGTCAAATTAACAGTTAATGAATTGGAAAAATACACTCACCCGACTGCTTGGATCGATGTTGTGAAAGAATAATTTAAGACGTGACTCAAAAAACAATTTAATCAACAAATTTTGTTAAACGTCCAATTCACTAACAACTTTAGGATATTCTCGTACTTCTGAATCAGCATGTAGTGGCTGCCAAACTTGTGCAAAAAATGGATCAACTTGAGCACGTTTGCTATAATTCCAACTTGTACGTTCACAGACTGGGCACCAATGCCCACCTTCAAGAACTAATTTAGGGCTCGCCTTAAATTCATGTCCAAATGCACAGCGGAAAATCAATTTTTCTGTCCAGTCTCCTTGTTTTGACTGATTTGAAAGACATTCCCCACCACGGAACATAGCAGCTTGCTGTAAATCTGTCAGATTCAAATTTTCGACAGGTTTGCTTTCATCATAACCATGATCAATCTTAATTACTTGATTCCAATCTTTGAATTCTTTGAAATTCTGAATTCTTTTGGGAATTTTTTTCCAAGCTGATTGACTGCCCCAAAAAGCAGCAATATGATCATCAACATGGTCCTCGATAAAATGCACCGTTCCGTGCTGGCTGCGAGCCAATTTTTGAAATTGTTTTTTACTGATAATTCCCAATAATTTTTCACCACCAGGAATTTTAGTAAGAATCTTCGCAGCTGTTGCTTTGCTGCCCATCTCAACGATAAATGCTTGGTAAAAATATTCCATTGTGTCATGTTGAAAATGTAAATAATTTTCTAATTTATCAGAATCCAAATAGTATTGACCATGAAAATTGCGGGTGGCATACATCCGTGGATCAATCATTGTACTTAAATTCTTGATTCCTAAGCGACTATAAAGTACACGATACATTTCAAGCGTACTAACCCGACAACCAGGTCCACCACCGATATTGTAAACATGATTCCAAAACATTTTTGGCAATGAGTCTTGTGTTTCAAAACGACAGAGATGACTAATCAAGCGACCAGAGTCACGATCTGACACATATTCCAAAACATTATTCAAACAATTATGAAACATGATTGCATCGTGAATTTTAGCCATATTCGGTCCCATAATACCTGTTTGACGCAAACTAACCCAATACTTCAAACCTGACTCTATTAACAATCTTTCTGCTGCCACTTTAGAAACTGCATAATAATCAAACATGCTAGGCTTAATTGGATCACCAATCCGCCCCCAATGAAGTGGAGGCATCCGATCGCCAGTTTCAGCGACAGTTCCAATTGATACAACCTTTGTAGCCTGATCCTGTTTTAACTCCCTTAGAGCCCAAATAATATTCCGCATTGAACCATAATTAACTTGCATTGCCTTTTTAGGATAATAATCGGCAGCTGGAGATACAAAAGCAGCAATATGGATAACCAAGTCAATTCCTTTAAGTATTCTTTTAACTAACTGATAATCTAGCAAATCACCATAGATGATATTAATTTGAGTATTTTTTTCATATGGTGCAACAGCAGCTCGATCTTTTTGATTATCTAAACAAAAAATAGTTAACTCATATGAAGCCAGATCAACAACCATTTGCTTTAAACACTCTTGCCCCATTGCTCCTGAGGCCCCGGTAATTAAGACTTTTTTCATGGCTTTTAAATTCCTCCTGGATTTTGCTTTTTTGGTAAAGATGCTACTCGCGGAGCAAAAACAATTTTTCTTAATCCAGCCAAATAGTGATGATTCATCATTAAGACTAGTCCTTGGGCCAAATGTAACTTAAACTGTCCAGCACTGCTAACTGACATTGAACGCAAACTATTATTTGGCAACATTTTGACTAAGAACATTCCGTTTTTCAATGATGTTTCGCGATCTTTTCCCTGTGGCTTTTTTAGAGCCTGCTGATATTCTTTTTTTCCAACGTTGATAACTGCTTTGTAGAACATCTTCCCTAAAAATGAATGTTGAATCTGATCAAGTCGAGTATTCAGTGTAATCTTTGTTTCATTTTTCATCAATGGTATTGGTCCCGTAAATAGCTGACCGAATTCAGTTGAATTAACATCCATTAAATTAACAGCATCAAAATAATGTGGCAATCTTTCTTTCTGATAAGGAGATGGAAAGTTTGTTTGGTTCTCAATTTTCAATGTTTTTGTTGCTTCAATTGTGCGGCTTGAGGAAGCTAAATAAAAATGGTATTTACCGTTTTCAACTATCCAGGTAGACGTTTGGGGATTAAAGTATGCTAAATCTTGCAGTTTAACGGACATTTCAACTAATTGGGATTGACCTTTTTTTAAAAAGATCTTCTTAAAAGCCCGTAACTCTTTGACAGGTTTAAAGACCTGTGAATTTGGTCCCCCCACATACAATTGCGCAATTTCTGCACCAGCCATCTCACCCTCATTAGATAATTCAAAAGTTGCCGTAATTTTTTTTGAATCTTGCGTAAAATGAAAATTATGATAATCAAAACTGGTATAACTCAGACCAAATCCAAACGGAAACTCAATCTTATTTGCAGACAAATTATCATAATACCGATAACCGACAAACACAGATTCAGTATACAGTTCATTTTCACCAGTCGTATACTCTGCACCAAAAGGAACTGTATCGTATGAGTTCAACCAAGTTTCAGCTAATTTCCCGCTGGGGTTGACTTCACCAAAAAGCAATTGGGCCGTCGCTTCGCCACCGCCTTGTCCGGGAAGATTCATGTTCAAAACAGCTTTTATTTTATCTAGTTCAGGAATAACTACCGCTGAGCCACCGAATAAGACTAAAATCACTTGGCAACCATTTTTGATTAGTTTCCGCAATAATGATTGCTGATTTGATGGTAATTTCAAAGTATCACGGTCATAGCCTTCAGATTCAGTTAAATCCGTTTGGCCTCCAAAAAAGAGTACCGTCGCTCCAGACTGACATTTTTCGAGTGTTTGCTGCTCAAGGTAATCATCTGGTGTCTGGTCAAACTGGCGATATCCCTGTAGATAATCAAAATCTATTTGTCGTTCGGCAAAAGCATGAGCTGGTGTGACTAATTCAGTTGGATTGACCAGAGAACTGCCAGCTCCTTGATACCGCATCTGCTGAAACAAGTCTCCAACAACTATTAAATGAGCATTTTTTTGTAGTGGTAAAACTTTATCTGCGTTTTTTAATAAAACAGCCCCATCTACTGCAGCTTCAATTGCCAATTTTAGATGTTTATCTACTAAATTTTTTTGATTGTCTGTTAAAGTTAGCTGATTTTCTGACCAAAAGATTGTTTCTAGAATTCGTTTAACTGATTTGTCTAATACTTTTTTTGATAATTGACCATTTTTGATTGATTTGGTCACTTGTGCTCGAAAGTAATCACAATCACCAGGCATTTCTAAGTCACATCCAGCAGCTAAACTGCGAACTCGATCATCAATCCCGCCCCAATCGCTAACAACAATTCCCTTAAAGCTCCATTTATTTCGTAACAACTGCTTCAATAAGTATTGATTTTCAGAACAAAATTCTCCATTAAGACGATTATAAGCACTCATTATTCCACGAGGATGCGCATTCTTAACCACCATTTTAAATGCTCGCAGATAGATTTCATTTAAAGCACGCAAATCAATTACTGAATTACCCATAAATCGGTAATTCTCATTGTTATTAGCTGCAAAATGCTTTACAACAGCACCAACACCCTGAGATTGTACTCCTTTAACATATTCCGTTCCTAAAACTCCAGCGAGGAATGGGTCTTCTGTAAAATATTCAAAATTACGTCCACATTTCGGATTTCTTTTGATATTAATCGCCGGTCCTAAAAGTAAATCAACCCCAGCCATTCGAGCTTCTTGTGCCAGTGCAACGCCGATTTTCTTGAGCAATTCAGGATCCCAGCTGGAGCCTAGTGCACTTCCAGTGGGAAAACAAGTTGCTGGAATGCTTTCGTTCAATCCTAAATGGTCAGTTTCTTCCCCCTGCTTGCGTAAACCATTCGGTCCATCAGTTAGGTAGAGTGATTTTAAATTTAAACGCGGTATCGGATTTGTTTTCCAAAACTCAGTGCCACTAATCAAAGCGACTTTTTCTGTTAAAGTTAACTGTTGCATAATATGTTCAATGGTCTGATTTAAACTATTACTCAATTATTTCACCGCCATTCAATCTCTAGTTATCTTGGATTAATTTTTCTTTTAATTTGCTTAGTGTCTCTGCTGGCAATAATTCTTTAGCATAAGCAGCCATGATGTTTAATGATACATTAGCAACTTTAGTTCGTTGGTTTTTGTCTGCCATAAACGGCAAAAAATGCAATAATTCTGACTGATTAGAGCTAATTTGCCACAAATATCCTAACGGTTGATCTAAAACCGTACCGTTAGGAATTAGTTGGTAGTCATTTTCGGCTGGGAACGGCTGCCATAATTGATTCAACCATGAAATAGTCTGTTGAAACCAAGTTGCAACTCGCGGATTAACATAGTATCGTAAGCCATTAGCCGTCATTGGTTTAGCCAATGACAAACCGTGCCGTCCATGAGCATAAATATGCAACTCAAAAGCAACTTGAGCTCTTTCTAAAGCATGAACTAACGCTAAGCTATTTTTGATTGGCACAATTTCATCATCGCGTGAAGCAAAAATAAAAGTTGGCGGTGTCTTCTGATCAACCGCTTGCTCAACACTTGGAATTGGATAATTTAAAGTTTCCCCCATCTCTGCTAAAACACACGGATATCCTAAGACCAGTGCATTAGGTCGAAGCTCTCCAGTCGTTGCCAACATCGCAGCTAAATGTCCTCCAGCAGAAAAACCACAAGCAACTATTTTGTCAGCTAACAAATGCCATTGTTTTGAGTGATCCTTGATTAACTTCAATGCCTCTTGTGCATCATTTAATGCTTGAGAAAAATCAGTCCCGGTGCCTACCGTGTATCGTAATACAAATGCTTGATAGCCCTCAGCTAGAAAAGCTGTCGCAATTGGTTCAGCTTCTCGATCACTACAAGTTTGATATGCCCCACCTGGAAAAATTAAGACTCCAGGCCGCTCAGTAGCACTTTGCATTTCTACACTCTGATCCAATAAATACACCGTTAATTCAGCCACTGATTTTTTAGTCAATTTGTACCTTAGTATTTGCATTTTTCCTCCAGTTAGCGCTTACATTAAAATGTATTTTAAACTAATTTCATTTTATCCTTAACGTCTGATTGTGTCTTGTAATTTTTATTACTATATTGTAGAATCATCTAAAACGTTTTGATGAAAGGAATACAGAAATGATTGATCCAGTTGCTTATTTAACCTATCTTTACCGTACATTGAATATCCCCCTACACTTAATATCGACTGACGGATTACAAACTGCCTTAAGTTTGCCGAAAAATACTACTTTTGACCCTTTTGGACGTTACAAAAGTGAATTATTAACTCAGAAAAGAGCCGTTGATTTTGTTGTCACTAAGGAATTTTTAGACTTTGGTATCATTTCACTCAAAAATAACGCTCAAAAAATAATTATTGGCCCGATTTCAAATACCCCTTGTTCAGATGAAAGCATTCGGCGCATTGCTCACGACCTGTCAATCCCCAGAAACTATTTAGCCGCCTTTAATGATTACTTTAAACGCTTAAAAATTTATTCTTTCAACCAATTTGTCGATATTTTGTGTCTAATTAATTACAGCCTTAATCAAACGAACATTAAACCTAGTTCACTGATTACAGTTGTTGATGATCATGAAAAAGATTTGGCGTTAAAACAGTTGCAAACCGAAGCCGCCTATAATTCTAAGGAAAATCAGGATTTACATAATACTTATGAATTTGAAAAACGTTATTTAAACTATGTTAAAGCTGGTGCGGTTGAAAAACTGCGTAACTTCATTTTTGCCGCGGCCGATTTGCGAATTGGTTACGTAGCTGAAAATAATATTCGTCAAGAAAAAAATCTTTTTATTTCATCAATTACCTTAGCAACTCGAGCAGCGATTGAAGGTGGCTTAAACACAGAAACTGCCTATCAATTAAGTGATACAGCTATTATGGAAATGGAGCGGCTTTCTTCGCGTGAATCCATCTCAAGATTAGAGCTAAATACTATCTTACAATTTGCTGAGCGTGTTAGAGCTCAAAAGATTCCTCATGTCGTTTCAAGAATGGTTAAACAAGCACTAAACTATATTACCACTCATACCGACGAACCTTTGACGATTGATTATTTAGCTCAAAAACTTGGTTACAGTCATTCTTACTTATCATTAACTTTTAAAAAAGAGGTTGGAATTCCGTTGCATCAATATATTCAAAAGCAACGACTGCAAGAAGCACAAGACTTGTTGCTATTTACCGACAAATCAATTAACGAAATCAGTACTTTCCTGAATTTCTCAACTCAAAGCTACTTTCAAAATGTTTTTAAAAAGGAATTTGAGATTACACCATATCACTTCCGACAACAAGGCAAAACCGAGCCTCACGCGTAATTCTTTTAAACAAAAAGCACTTCACAACCGTTAGACTTTTGGTCTAACAATTATGAAGTACTGCACTTGACCATTCTAGGAAACGCTTATTCAATGTTTATCAAAATTATTGTTTAAACTTTTTTGGGCTGAAGTCATTGATTCCATAAATGATTCAAATAGACTTTTATCACTCTTCTTATAGTTAAAATCTTCATATTCATTAAAATCCTGCGCTAAAATAAAAGCTTCCAAGTAAACACGCAAACACTCCTTAGAAAATTTTTTTAAATCATCTGACTGAGTCAATTGGTGCTTTTCAACGACTGCTGCTGCGAAAACATCCTCATTAATTTTTACTTTTTCATCCATAAAAATTCTCCTTAAGTTACGTCTTAATATGCTAACATTTTCTAATTAAGTTTCACTGTTAGAACCTGTAACGAGCTGGCTGGCAAGATAATTACCAAATTGCCATCAGTTATTGGGATCTCTTTTCGCCTAATCCGCAAATTTTCATTTGCTTGACCAAAGAAATTCAATCCATTTTTTGCTTGTCTGACAGTGTCACCTAAAAATTCTTGTTTAATTTTTGTATCACCTATATTTTTGATAACTAATTTAATTTTTTTTGAAATACAAGAACAATTTACCAATTTAATAAATAGTTTTTTGTCATCTCTCGTTACTGAATAGTAAATCTTAAGTGGAACTTTCCCCTTTGTAATAACAGTTTTAGTTCCTAAATTATTTGAAAATAGTTTTTGAACTAAATAATTGGCTGTAGGGCAATAACATTGCGGATTAAAATCAATCAAATTATGATTCCATTGTTCACTACTTACGAGATTGAACAATGGAGCATAGGATGCCATTTCAACTACATCGCTGTTACGTTCAATTCCTGTCAAAAAAGCAGCTTCCGATAAAGCAGACCAAAATGTATTAGCTCGCTGTGGTGTCTGCTTTCTTCCAGCCATTAATCCATTTGCTGCATATTCTCCAAAATAAGCCTTAGCACTATTTCGTTGATATTTATCAAAACGGTGTGCTTGTCTTTGAAACCAACCCGGTGAATGATAACTATGTTCATCAACAATCAAATCTGGATATTTGTTACGTGCTAATTTCCAAGCTGGTCGCATTGTATGCTTAAAAGGCAAAAAGCCAGCCGATAGTATACAAACCATTTGTGGGTAATGTAATTGAATTGCCTGCTTTATCCTCTCAAACTTCTCTAGATAGTCCTTGCCATAGTTTTCGTTCCCAATCCCAATCATTTTTAGTCCAAATGCAGCTGGATGCCCCATTCTGGCCCTTAAAGCCGCCCATTTATTAAGCTCAGGATTTCCATTAGCAAATTCAATTAAATCCAAATAATTTTGAATTACATTTTCTTTGAATTCATTGCTGTCGATTGCTAAGCTATTTTTGCTACGCAATTGACAATTAAGACCTGCATATAATGTAGGTAACGGCTGAGCCTTTAAATCCTCACAAAGACAAAAATATTCATAAAAACCAATTTGGAAGGATTGATTATAACCACCATCTGGTATCTTTTCGCCCCACAGACTATAATCTGCTTTGCGTGAATAAAGTGGGCCTACTGTGTTTTTCCAATTATATTCATTTCCCTGTGCATTACCTTCAACAATGCATCCACCGGGGAAACGTACAAATTTCGGCTTTAATGCCTGCAAAGCCATAACTAAGTCTTTGCGTAATCGACCGTAACGCCATTTAGGATCTTGATTATTCCAATAATCCAAATCAAAAAAAGACAAACAATCTAAATCTAGTACACCATTACCAATAAAATAAATTTTCAATTTTCCGTATTGTCTACCAATTCCATTTAATTCAATTTTTTGAAACTGCCAGTTTTCTTTAAATGGCAGCAATTTTTGCCTAGTTGTTAATGCCTTCCCCTTTTGATCAACTATTTCAACAAATACATCTCCTTGAAAATTCTTACTGCGAAAATAACCAGAAAATTGATAAGTTTTATTGACGTCAATTGCATAAGCACCATAAGCTGACCATTTTTTACCACCGTTATAGCCTAGGTTCTCCAAAGTAGCACTGTTTGAAACATTAATTCGCGCATACCTGCTATTCTTATTCAATGGTGAACTGCTTTCGCTAGTTATTTTACCGGTACTTAAATTCCAGTATCTTAAGTAATCTGTAATTCCTTTTTTTGTCTGTCGATCAAAATAATAGCCATCAAAGCTATAATTATTTATTTTATTAGCATTTAATCCGCCATCACATGCAAAATTTATATCTTCAATAAAAATTCCATATAATTTTTGACTAACATCATGAGCTTCTTTGGCAGTATCAATCAGTAGCTCCTTCAATTTTGCTCCCCCCTTTCTCTTAAACTTTATCATAGCTTTATTGCTGAAGTTTTTAAGTTTAATTATTGTGAGCTTGAAAATCTTGGTTCATAACCTCAATAACTTTTTCAAAAAGTGGTCTTGCTTCTGCAGAATACGAAGCAACTGTATTTACCGGTTCATTTTGAACGTATTGCAACATTTGGTTATCCAGCATTCCAGGAACTGCTTGATTTAAAAACTCACGTGCTGCATCATTTTCCAGCACCACGTGGAGGGGCGTTTCCATTGAATATTTAGGAATTTCCAGCTTTGTTTGTGTTGCATATTGATAACTATATTTTCCCGATCCTAATTCTATTTTTTCATCTTTTTCTGGCAACCAAACTTCTGCTGTGGTATTTGCTGGAATTTCAATTACTACTTTAATTTGCTGATTTTTACATTCCCAGTTGCAAATAATTGCACCGTAAACAGATTCGAATTTCAAATTAACATCTGTAAATCCCTTAGTTAACCGTGGTCTTAACATAAATTTCCGATAACCCGGAGCTAATTCCTTCAAACCACCAATTTCACGATACATCCAATCTCCAATTGACCCGTACGCATAATGATTTAAACTATTCATATTCTTAGGATTAAAACTGCCATCAGGTAAAATCGAATCCCAACGTTCCCAAATTGTGGTTGCTCCCATACTGATTTCATATAACCATGACGGACAATCCTCAGCTAGTAAAATTTTACGCGCTAAATCGTGTGCACCATTTTCAGATAGCACGTGACAAACAAATGGTGTCCCAACAAAACCTGTCGTCAAATGATTTTTATGTTCTGCTAAATTGTTAATCAATCTTTCTAGTACCTGCGATCGATTTTTTTCTGGAACTAAATTAAAATGTAGCGCTAAAACACATGCTGTTTGCGTCTCGCTAACCAAACGTCCATTCGCTGTAACGTACTCTTGACGTATGGCCGTCATTAAGTCTTGATAGCGCGCATGATAAGCGGCGGCTGCTTCAGCTTCCCCTAGTTCATTAGCTGCCTTGGCAGTTAAATTAAGTGAATTAGCATAGAATATATTAGCAATTAAATAACGATCAGTTGCACCAACACGTTCATCAGTCAGGCCTTGTAGCTCAGCATCCAGTGCCAACCAATCACCATACTGATAGCCACTTTGCCAAAGTCCTTTTTCATTGGTATGTTTCTGTATATACTCAATCCATTGTTGCATAATTGGATAATTTTCCCGTAATTGGGTTAGATTACCATATGTCTGATAAAGGCGCCAAGGAAGAATTGTTGCAACATCCCCCCAAAAAGCCGTTCCTTCTTGATTAACAATATCGGGAACAACTTGAGGTACTCCATGCTTTACACTTTGCTCGCTAGCCAAATCACGTAACCATTTTTTGAAAAAACTATCTGCTTTACGATTAAAAACAGCTGTATGACAAAAGGCACTCACATCTCCTGTCCAACCTAATCTCTCAGACCGTTGCGGACAATCTGTAGGAATATCCACAAAATTATCCAATTGGCCCCATACAATATTGTTTTGTAGTTGATTAATTAATTTATTTGAAGTTGTAAATAAACCAGTCTTAGCTAATTCACTAGACAATGCCCATGCAGTAAAATTCACTAACTCGATTTGATCAGCTTCAAAACCTATTAAAGATATATATCTGAATCCATGATACGTAAAGTTTGGATGAAATTCTTGTTTACTCCCATCACAAATATAAGTATCCTCTGCTTTAGCAAAACTCAGATTTCCAGTATAAAAATTACCATCTTGATCTAACGCTTCCGCATGTCGCAATGTTATTTTTTGACCTGTTTTTCCTTGAATTTTGAAATTCACGAAGCCAGCAATATTTTGTCCAAAATCAATTACTGTTTCTCCCGCAGGTGTTTGAATTAGCTTTTTAGCTGAAAAATGCTTTATAACCTTAACAAATTCATCTTCCTGTGCAACCAACAAAGACTTATCTTTATCAATAACTTTAACTGGTTCAACAACGGCTTTGCTATAAGTGCTATCATAGTTTTCACCGTTATAAAATTCAGCCATTCTAAGTGCACCTTCAGTAACTTGCCAATCAGTTTCATCTGTTGCAATTATTTGTGATGTGCCATCTTCATAATCTAATTTGACTTGCGCTATAACTGCCACTTTTTTTCCATAACGTTCTGCTTGAGGCATAAAGCCTAATGTTCCCTTATACCAACCATTTGCCACTGTAATTGCCAATATGTTGTTTGTTTTCAATTGTTCTGTTACGTCATAAGTTTGATACTGAATTCGCTGATTATAATTTGTCCAACCAGGAGTAAAATAGGCATCTCCTACTTTTTGCTGATTTATTTCAGCTTGATAAATTCCTAATGATGAAACATAAAGTCTAGCTCTTACTAATTCTTCTTTAATTGAGAAATTGGTAAAAAACACGGGGCACCCTGTTATTCGACTTTCTTTACTTGTACTTATCCAATCAGCTTTGAAATGATCGCCACCAAATAACCCCGTTTCAAATTCTGTTTCTGCCTGTGCTTGTTGATGATGATTATCCCAAACAGTCACTTCAACTAAATATTTAGTCTGTGCTTGCAATTTTGGCCCTTGATATACATTAAATGTTGATTGACTACTTACTTCTTTTTTACTGTCCCAAATTAAAGTCTTATCTGAAAAAACCTTTAGCTCAAAAGCCGTCTGCACAGTGTTTTGTTGCTCTGAAGCTAACTTCCATGAAAAAGTTGGTTGTTGTGTATCAATTCCGATTGGTTTTATTAAAGAATCAACTAAAATTTCAATAATCTCCATCGTATATTTCCTCCTAATATAATGCTATTTTTGATTCAAAACGGTTAGCATTTGATTTAGTTGAGTTAGTGTTACTCCAGGAACAAAACTCAATAACTGTCTTAACGGCATTGATTGCACCATTGCTACCATCATTTCCTGTGAAACTGCAGCATCAGGATCATCTTGTTTAACATCAGTTGGTGCAGACTGTTGCATCATCGCTTGTAACTTAGGCCCTGCTACTGGATCTGCAAGAATATCTCCCATTGTCGAGTTCAAATTATACTCAACTGGAATTCTCGTTGTTGTTAAAACCTTAACTTGTTTTTCTAAACGAATATCATTCACTGAACTACCAATTTTTATTGTATATTTTCCAGTTTCAACATGCCAATCATGTAATTTAGTTTCCCAATAGGCAAATGCCTTCTTATCTAGTTCAAATGATACTGTCTGTGTTTCGCCAGGTTGCAACAATATTTTTTGGAAAGCTTTTAATTCAATAACTGGACGAATTATCTTTCCTTTTTCTGAGGCAACATATAATTCAACAACTTCTTTTCCAGCAACTTTACCGGTATTAGTGATGTCCACATTTACAGTTAAGCGGTCAGTATCATCAATTTGTTCTTGATCTAAAATTAAATTGCTATAGGCAAAACTTGTATAAGACAAACCATGACCAAATGGGAAAAGAACCGGTTGTTTTTTAGAGGTGTAATAGCGATATCCAACAAACACCCCTTCCCGATAATCAACCTGATCACCTTGACCACCATAGAATAAATATGATGGATTATCTTCTAAATGAACTGGAAATGTCTCAGCTAGTTTTCCCGATGGATTAACTTTTCCTGTTAAAATATTAACCACAGCTTGGCCTACAGCTTGACCGCCCAAATATGTTTCAATCACACCTTTAACTTCATTAATCCATGGCATTTCTACTGGTGAACCGTTATGCAAAATAACAATTGTATTTGGTTGTACTTCAGCTACTGCAGTAATCAATTTATTTTGATATTCTGGTAACTGCATTTTAGTCCGATCGTATCCCTCAGATTCAAAACTATCAGGTAACCCGGCAAAAACAACTGCAACTTGACTTTTTTTAGCCACTGCGACCGCTTGTTGTAATAGTTTTTCGCCTTCTGATTGATCTTGATCATTAAAACCAGCCGCATAATCAAAATCAAGTCCCATTTTCTCGGCTGCTGCAACTGCTGAAACAACCTTAAAGCTGTTAATGTGGGAACTACCACCACCTTGATAACGGGGGGTTACCGCATATTCACCAATTAACGCAACTTTTTGAGTTGAATTCAATGGTAGCACCTGATCTGCATTCTTTAATAAAATAATTGATTCCTCAGCTACTGTTTGAGCGACGCGATGATCATGTTCTAGGTCAAGTGGATCTTTTGAATTATGCTGATCGACATATTTAAAAATAAAAGTCAAAATCCGTTTAACAGCTTGATCTAACTCTTTATTGCTTAAGCTACCATTCTCAACCGCAGCAATAATTTGTTGGGTTGTTTCCTCACCGGTTCCTGGCATCTCTAAGTCAAGACCAGCTTTTAATGACTTGACACGGTCATTAACTCCGCCCCAATCGCTCATGACCATACCGTCAAAGCCCCACTCTTTACGTAAAATATCTGTTAAAAAGTGCTTGCTATCACCAACATACTCGCCATTTACCCTATTATAAGAACTCATGACAGTCCAAGGTTTAGCTTTCTTAATTGCACCCTCAAAAGCTGATAGATAAAGTTCTCGTAAAGTCCGTTCATCAATATTAGAAGAACTGGTCATTCGGCGAGTTTCTTGGTTGTTAGCTAAAAAATGTTTAATACTGGTTCCAACATGATGTCTTTGTACACCCTTAATAAAACCAGTAGCCATTTTGCTAGCAACTAGCGGATCTTCTGAATAATATTCAAAATTTCTTCCACCTAATGGAGAACGTTTGATGTTAACCGAGGGGCCTAAGATGGTTGCAACATCAAAATGTTGGCATTCTTGTCCAAGACTATCACCTAACATTTCAGTTATTTCGGGATCGAAACTAGCTGCGCTCAAACAGCCTGCCGGAAAACAAACTGCTGCTACACTTTTTTCAATTCCTAAATGATCTGCTTTAGACTCTTGTTTACGTAGTCCATGTGGTCCATCAGAAACCATAACTTGTGGAATGCCAAATTTTTCATTTTTCTTTAAAAACCAGAAATTTTCCCCTGAACAAAAACTCGCTTTTTCTTCCACTGACATTTTATCAATAATTTCAGTTATTTTTTTTGAATCCATTTCTCTCTCTCCTGACTTAATCTCATAATTGCCTATTTTGCTTTATTCTTTCTTTCTTTTAAGTCTTTAACAATCACACCCATTTTACTTTCCAAATCATAACGGCTGAGGCAAAGTAAAATAATTACCTGAATAATGATTGGAATATAGATTGAAAAACTGTAAATTGCATAAATCGCACTTGTCGGTTGAGTTGCGGCAGCATCATTATATGCTCCTAAAGCTAACAACCATCCAATAACTGATGCTCCTAAACCAGAACCAACCTGACCACCAAAACCAGTTGCACTATTTGTCATCCCTAATAAACGTTTGCCCGTTTTCCACTCATTATAATCAACACAATTGTTAGTCATAACTGAGATTAAAGCCATTGGGGGAACCGTTCCTAAAGTTGCTGTTGCACCAAAAACCAAAGTAGCAATTAAACTTGATGGCATAAACACACGAATTGCATTACTAATTAAAACAACCCAGGCTGAAATTTTCATTGTTTTGGTGACACCGAATTTTTTTACCATCGGCGAAATGATAAAAAAGCCTAATATAGTGGGGATTAAGCCTGCTAATCCCATCAATGCAACATAGTTATCACTGCCTAGCACCCATTTTGCATAATAGGCTCCACTAGCACCGCTGATTCCATAAGTTGTCTGGAAACAAAACTGAACAATTAACATGATAATCCAATATTTATTTTTAAATAAGATTTTTGCACCTTCACCTAACGAAACATGCTCATCAACATTTTTCGCAGCTACAACAGTTGAATTAACATCACTATTTTCACGAGAATGACGATATAAAAAGATTAAACATAGAAATTCAATAACACCAAGAATAATTGCTAATTTCAACCAAGCAGCTGCAGTACCGCCCAGTAAGTTAGTAATTGGAATAACTAACATTGATATAAAAGATCCAGCAATATATCCTAAAGCTGCCCGCCAAGTTCCCATGATAGAACGTTCTTCTTGGCTTTTTGTCCGTAAAAACATAATTGAAGTATATGGAATTGCAATCGCTGTATAAATTACTGCTGTTAACAAAATATTGGTAAGCAACATATAACCTAATTTTCCCGTTTCATTAAAAGATTGCGGTACATAGAATAAAAGTATTGTCACAAACATAGCTGGAATGGCCATTCTTAAAAACCAAGGACGACAAATTCCTTTTTTAGACTTACCTTTGTCCATAATATGACCCATGACTAACTGGGCAAAAGCATCGACAATCTTGGCAATAAATAACACGGTTGCAACTGCTCCAGCAGCCACACCAATTTTATCCGTATAAAAATAAGTTATTTGTCCAACTAAACCTGAAATAATATTTAAAACTAATTGTCCACTACCATCAGCAAAATAGTCACTAAATCGCATTGTTTTTTGAATTCCTTGACTATCAACACCAAGATCTTTTTTATGAAAAAATCCTGCTTTAGCTGTTTCTTTCATAGTGTTTCCCTCCTGCTCAATAAAAGCTTTTGCAAAAAACAAAATTATTATTTAAGCGAACTGGCCAATCCTCTTAAACTTTAGAAAACGTTCTCACAAGTTAAGGATATCCTGTAAGCGGTTAACATTCTTGTAAAAACAAACTATATTTTGTAATTGTCGCTTTTAAATAATACGCTTTCAAAATTTGCGAGTTCAAATCATTTATTTAAGGCTTTCATCACAAGAAAACTTCTATCATGTAAAGCTTCCTGAAATTAGCAAATTAATCGAGAATAGACTCAAACTAATTCAACTTAATGGCAAGCACTAACTCAGATAAAATTAAAAATGTTTGATTTAGCTATTCTTCAAACCATAAAAAAATGAGCTTCAGCTTTGCTTAAGCCCACGCTTTTCATTTTTAAATTCATCGTTTATAGTATTTTGTTATATGTCAAAATTTGAGGATGATAAACATTTTCAAAATCGACAGTTGTTAGTGAAAGATTAGCTGGTTCTACTATGGATTCTGTTGCTGTTCCAAATCGCGCCATCAAGGTTAATAAAATAGCGCTATGACAAATAACTACTACTGGTTGATTTTCCCACTCGATAATTTGTTCAATTCCTAATAAAAATCTTTGCCAAAACTGCGCACTGGTTTCAGCTAACCCTAATGGATCTTTTTGAGCTAACTGATCTTGAAATTGATCGGGTGTCAGTGCATCCAGAAGCTTAGCTAGATTTTGATATCCCAGATCTTGATAAACTTTTGTTTTCAAGACACCCTCATAGCTACCATAAAACTGTTCTCTTAAATTACTCAAAGATACAATTTGAAATTTATGATTGTTTTGATTTTTTAAACCTTCAATGATTTTAGCAGCTGTTTTACTAGCCCGTCCTGTATCACTGCAATAAATGTTTTTAGAAATATTTGGTGCTGTTTCAATTAATTTTTTGCCAAAATTCACAGCAGTTGTTTTTCCTAAAGCTGTCAACGGTGTATCCGACCACCCCTGCATGCGATTTAACCTGTTAAAGTAAGTTTCTCCATGTCTCACAAAATAAATTTTTTTCATATTACAACCTTACCTTTCTCGATACTGTTCCATTTTGTGTTGAAAAATTGCTTCTGTCATTCCATAGGCAGTAAAGCTAATTGCATTTGCTCCAGCATCGATCGTTGCTTGAATTTCAGCTGTAGTCCTGCCGCCTGATGCTATTAATGGAAAATTTGGTGCTTCCACTGCAATTTGATGGCGCACCCAAGCAACTAATTCAGCTGTTTTTTTACCACCGGCGATATTAAAAGCCTTAACTCCAGCCTGAATCCGCTCACGTAGATCAACATTTTGATTAACAACTGTATAGATCAGCGGGACATCAACAACTTTATGAACAGATTTTATTGTTTCAATGGTTGTTGGGGCATTTAGCACAACTGCTTGAACACCATGTTCTTCAGCAAAAAGGCCAATTGTTGCCGATCGTAACCCTTTAGTTAAGCCGCCGCCGATCCCAGCAAGAATAGGTACATGTGAAATTGTAGCAATTGCATCAATAATCTTAGTATTTGGTGTCCACGGATAAACCGCTAGAACAGCATCGGCATTACAATTAGCGATTACGGCCACATCCATTGTATAAATAATGCTTTTGATTCGCTTACCATATAAATTAATTCCCGTTGCATTTTTAATAATTTCTGGAGCTTTAACAATTTCTGTCCTTAATTCAGAATTCAACGCTGGAACTATTTTTCTTGCTGGTTTCATATTAATCACCTCGTATAAAATTTTTTCTCATAAAAAAAGTCTACAAAAACCTTCTTTTACCAGAAAGTCATTGTAGACGTCATCAGGAACTCCATTAGCGAACGTCATCGCTTATTAATTTTTTTCAGTATACCAAATCAAGTCAAGCGGCACAAGCTTCAATCAAAGCGTGTTAAAAATCAAATAGACATTTAAAATAACCAAAACCAGTGTTGCCAGCCAAGCTAGAATATTCGTCAATTTTCGATTAGCAAACCTTCCCATAATTTTTGTACTGCTCGTAAAAATAACTAGTGGGATTGCTGCAAATGGCAAAGCAATACTTAAAAAGACCTGTGAAAAGGTTAGTAGTTTTTCTAACTCCACTTCATTTCCTTGATAGTAAATTGCAAAGATTAATACCGGAGTCACCGAAAACAAACGTGTCACCAAGCGCTGAATCCAAGGCGAAACCTTCAAGTGGATAAAGCCTTCCATTACAACTTGTCCAGCCAAAGTCCCTGTAATAGTTGAACTTTGACCCGAGGCTAGTAAAGCAACGGCAAACAAAATGCTTAATAAAGGACTAGCAATCCCCCCGATAATTTTTGAATTATCAAGTGAATAAAACAAATCAGCAAATTGTCCCGTTTTACTAGTTGTCCCATAAAATAAAGCAGCGCCAAGAATCAACAATAAACTATTAACAACAAAAGCGACTATTAATTGAATATTTGAATCCAACTTACTAAAACGTAAAGCTTTCGCTACCATTTGTGGATCATGCCGATCAACTGATCGTGTTTGTGAAATCGATGAGCCTAAGTACAAATCATGTGGCATGACAGTGGCCCCCACAATTCCTAAAGTTAAATAAAGCATTGAGTTATTAAGAACAATTTGTTTGCTTGGAACATAGCCCTTAAAAATTTCAGCCACATTTGGTCCAGCCAACAACACTTCATAGGAAAAAACACCTAAAATCGTAATGACCAAAGCAGCAATAATTGCTTCAATTTTACGAAAACCAAGTTTCAATAAGAATAGCAACAGTAAAACATCCGCTGTTGTAATTAAAATACCTGCAATTAATGGTATTTTAAATAGTAGCTTAAGCGCAATTCCGGAGCCGATTACTTCAGCAATATCGGTTGCCATAATTGCCAGTTCAGCGATAATCCAAAGAAAAAATCCCCCCCATTTAGAAGTATGTTCTCGTGTCAGTTGAGCTAAATCTTTTCCGGTTACAATTCCCAAGCGAGCACACATTTCTTGCAGCAACATCGCAATCAAACTTGAAATTAAGATCACCGATAGCAGACGATATTTGTACTGTGAACCACTAGAAATAGAAGTAATCCAGTTTCCTGGATCCATATATCCGACCGCAATCAAGATCCCAGGTCCTGTATACGCTAATAGTGTCTTGAAAAAACTAGCATTTCGTGGAACCCGAATTGTTCCATTTACTTCACTCAAACTTTTAGCAGTTGAAATCTTTTTAAATTTCATCCCTTTTGTTAATACTTTTTCTTGTTTCAAAATTCTCATCTCCAATTGCCTAAAAATAGTTTTGTTTATTAAATTTTATTTTTCCAAGCGACAAATAAATAGCATGGTATTGCTAACAACTGTGTTCCAATAGAAAAAACAATCATTAAAGTAGTCGAATGATCATACAAAATTCCTGAAATCCAGCTACCTAAGAACCAAGAAATTCCAAAAATCATGTCAAATATTCCGAAACCAAAAGCTCGATTTTCTGAAGGAACTATTGTCCCAATAACCGATTCCATCAATGACTCCTGAGCTCCCATCCCAATTCCCCAAAGTGTAATTCCAAGCATAATCAACCCCAAACTTCGGTTACCGAATACGAAATAGCTAAAACCCGCAGACAATAGTGCCGGGATAACAAGTGTCTTTAATCCTAACCAATCATACAGATAGCCAAAAATTAAGGTTGAAAAGGCGCCAATCAGCATTGAATAGGCATAGAGTAACGGCAAATCAGCAGTACTAACTAATCCTAGTTGAGCAATATGCATTGTGATTATTGGAAAATCAATAAAGCCCAGGGCAAACATCGAAATTCCAAATGCATAGACCAAAAGTGCTTTGTTTGGCTGATTCAAAGATTTAAATTGTGGTTTACTTGCAAACTTCTCTGGTTGCGGAAACTTTTTATAAGCTTTGCCTAAAACAATCAAAGTAATTATTGCTGGCAAAGCCAATGCTCCAAACAATAACCGATAATCATTGACTGACACTACCGGCTTGAATAACATAATTAAATATAGATAAACCGGTCCGATAAACGCGCCAACTGAATCGAGAAACTCCTCAATCGCAAAGGCCTTTCCTTCACCAACCTCCATCCCGGCAAAAGACAGCATTGTATTGTTGGCCGGCAAACGTAAAGCTCGTCCCATTCGCTCAGCTACGATGAAAAAACTAGCTAATAACCAACCATTTTTATTGACCAATACCAGTGCTGGAATCGCTGCCATATTAATTGAAAAACCAACCAATGCTATCAACCAATACTTTTTTGACCGATCAGTATATCTTCCTGACCAAAAACGTAAAGCATAGCCAACAAATTCGCCAAAGCCAGTAATAAAGCCAATTTTGGCAGCATTCATGCCTAATAATCCCAAATAAGATCCGTAAATACTCCTTGCTCCTTCATGAGTCATGTCCGCAAAAAAATTAACTAAACCCATAAATAATACAAAACCAATAATTATTTCGCGCTTTTTTCGCTGATGTTCCATTTAATCATCCCCCTTTTACCACATCGCCATCGTTGACACAAAAAAAGACGTCTGAAAAACAATCTTTTAACTTTTCAGAAAAAAGAGTTTTTCAGACGTCATTAATATTTGGCGAACGTCATCGCTTGTTAACCACTTCCAACTAAAGCCAGAAGTTTGTGAAAACTGTACCTAACAGCGCAACCACAACGCGATTGCCTGCAAGCAGGTCTTACATGCTAATTACCAAAGCCTTTAAAGTCGTAATGTTGCCCACGAATTAAATCTTTACAGCGAAGCTATACTGCTCCACAACCAGATCTTAGTTTTTGGTAAAGCTTGTCAAAGTAGCGTGTAAAAAATTTGGGGCATTCACTACCTAACTAAAATTAGGAAATTTTGCCTTAACTTTTATTAAATAATCTACTTTGTTGATTCTGCTCATGGGCAGTTTCATTGCCTCATGAGGAAATTAATTATCTCACTTCAAGAAAAAATGTCAACCAAATCAGCTTAATTTAAATTAACTCTGCTATTTTTTACTTACAAACTCATTCATTTAAATTTTTATTACTTTTGATCAAAGCTACTATTATTGACTCCCAAAACTTTCGGGTTTCACTCGAAACGTTATCTGAAAAAGAATAATCAATCTGCAAAAGGTGTTGTTGATCAAAATAATATACAAGTTCAATATCTGGCAAAATTAAATCGCCTGAGACACTTTGGATCACTCCAGCTTCTTTTTGTTTAATTTTTGTTTTTAACTCTTCAACTGTTCTTTGGCGATTCAACCTCTCTAAGATATCATTAAATACATATTCTTCTAGCATAACTTTCACCTCCAGCTTTATTTACTACTATTCGTATCCTACTCTCTTAGTTGTTAAAACAGTGTTAAGATTCGGCTGCTACTGTTAAGAAGCTGTTAAAAATTTGTCTTTCTCAAAAAATCGTCAGGAAAACTTTTTAATCACATCCATTTACGGTAAACTTAATTTTATAAATAGGTTTACAAAACTAGCGAATTTTCGTAAAATGATTCTAATTTATGCTATAAGGACTTGATAAAAACGGAATCTAAAAATCAATTTCCACTAAAAGATTTACTAACCAAATTCGGTTCACAACCAGTGATTAGCTCAGCCGGAAAAGATTATACTTACTGGCAATTATTCAAACTAGTTCAAAAGGCAACTAAACGTTTTGACAACAACTCAGAGAAAATCATCAAATTAACCGAAAATGATCCGCTTAAGTTTATTACGGATTTTTTAGCCATTGTCCAGACAGGAAATTATCCTCTGATAGGATCTTTTGTAACTGACCAATTCGATTTAAAAATTAAGGATTTAGCAACGGAACCTTTCTTCTTCGGACTGACTTCTGGCACGACCGGTCAACCTAAAGTTTATCGGCGCAATTGGCTCTCATGGAAGAAGGGCTTTGATTGCTGTCGCAAATTGTTTAACCTAGACGCTGTTCAAAGTATCGCCACCAGCAGTCCACTAACAACTTCTCTCGGTTTACATACATTAATGTTAGCTATTTACTTAGGAAAAAAGTTCTATTTAATTGATAACATTCACCAGTTAAACAGCTTAAGCGGAGATGCCTGTTTATTTTCAGTACCAACTTTTTTATTACAGAGCTCAAACAACCATAACATTCCGCCTAACAATTTAAGAACTATCTTCTTAGGTGGTGGAACTTTGACATCTCAAGGCATTAAAAAAATTAAACAGCAATTTCCCCAAGTGAAGTTATTTGAATTTTATGGTAGTTCTGAGACAAGCTTTATTAGTTGGCAAGATATAACTAATGGAAAATTTAAATCTTCCGCAGGTCAATTATTTCCAAATACTCAAGTTTCAATTGGCTTACAGCAAGAAATTATCGTTACCAGCCCTTACCTAATTTAGCGGTTATTTAGCTCAAACTCCTCCAAAAAATTGGGTTACAGATGATTTAGGCTTTTTGAAAAAAAATCACTTGTTTTTACTAGGAAGAAAAGCTGATTTGATTGATCATGGCGGAAATAAAGTTGACCCACTGGAAATTGAAACTGCCGCCAGTGATCTTTGCCAGAAGTGCTTTGCTTTTGGAGTAGAGTACCAAGTTTATGGGCAAAAAATTGCTCTTTTAATGATCAAGCCAATTACTAAAAAGCAGCTCCAAAAAAAATTAGCCCAGCGATTGGAAAAATTCAAATGTCCCAATATTTATTTAGTAACTAATGAAATTCCACTAACGAGCAATCTAAAAATTTCAAGATCTCAATTAGCTCAGGCTTATAGGAATGGTGAATACGATGAAATTTAACTCTCCAGTTGGCATTGTTGCCGCAACACGTTTACCAATTGGTAAAATTAATGGCGTTTATCAAGAAATTATGCCAGAACAGCTCTATCAAAACTTGATCATCCAACAATTTGCAGCGATTCCTCAAATTAAACAAGCTGAAATAAATCAAGTTATTTTGGGAAATGTCACTAATCAAGGGGGCAATTTAGCACGTCGCTGTGCCTTACAAGCTGGATTTGTAAGTACTATACCCGCACAAACGATTGATTGTCAATGCGGTTCCAGTCTAGCAGCTATCATTACTGCCGCTAATCTAATTAAAGTAAAAGATGCCAGCTTGATCTGTACTGGCGGTGTTGAGAGTACTTCAACAGCCAACATTGTACTTGATGCTAATTCAAAGCGACCCATTAAAAGATTTAGAATGACACCTGACGGCTTTAGTGATTTAGATATGGGAATAATTGCCGATTTAACTGCCAAGAAAAAGAAAATCTCTCGCTTAGCTCAGAATCAATACGCGCTAAGCAGTCATCGGAAGGCTATGCAAGCAATTATTTCTGGTAAATTACAACCAGAAATCATTCCTTATCAATCAACAACTAAAAATATTTGTTTAGATCAAACTGTCCGTTTTGATACTTCACTTGAAAAACTAGCAAAATTAAAACCAGCGTTTTCAGCCAATGGAACGGCCACAGCTGGTAATAGCTGTCCAATTAACGATGGAGCTGCATCAGTGATTCTTGCTCAGCCAACTTTACCGCTTGAATTTCAAGGGCTTTATCTCGGCCAAATTACTGTAGCCCTTGATCCAGAAGCATTTTTATTCGGCCCGATTAAGGCAACTGAAAAGCTTTTAAAAAAATTCTCACTTCAAGTATCAGAAATAACTGCAATTGAATTGAACGAAGCTTTTGCGGTTCAAGCGCTTCTTTTTAAAAACCATTTTAATTTAACTGACGCCAAACTAAACGCTTTTGGAGGTGCATTAGCCTTTGGTCACCCTTACGGTGCAACTGGGGAAATCTTAATTGCCAGATTATTAAATCGCCTGAACTTAATTAATCGCCCCTGCTTAGGAATTGCTACTTTATGTGTCGCCGGTGGAATGGGAATTAGTCTTTTAATTGGAAATAAGTGGTGGAAAAATGCAATTAATTTTATTAGCGGAGGAATCATGGAATGAATTTTTTTAAAAAGTTTAGCCACCAAGAAGTAACTTCTTTTTTACGACTAACCCAAGATGAAAATCCACTTCATCAGCAAAAATTGATCGTGATTCCTGGAAATTTATTATTGCTCACTCTCGAAAGCAAATATCAACAATATTTCAAAAAAATCCCCACCAACGCCACCATCAAATTTTGTCATCCGGCCTATCTTAATGACTATCTATTATTTGAAACCTCAATCAACTTTTTCCAAATCAAAAATATTCAGCAATCAGTAATTGCTAAAGGAAGTTGGGCAAAATGAACAAGCAAACAATTTTAATTACCGGAGCAACCCGAGGTATTGGTTGAGCATTAGCACAACAAGCTGCAAAACAAAATTATAAGCTAATTTTAGCCGGCCGTGATTCAACTAAACTACAGACTAGAAGAAACGAACTTTTGAATTACTTTCCTACGGCTACTGTTCAAATTGCCGTTTTTGATGTTTGCGATCGTTTGGCTGTTAGACAGGCTGCGCTAACTAGCGGGAAAATTGATTTTTTAATTAATAATGCAGGAAACATTGCCGATAATTGGTGGATTAAATTGTCAACCCAAAATTGGGATCAAGTCATAACTACTAACCTCACTGGGACGTTTAACGTTACCCATTATTTTACTAATCAAATAAATCCTAGTGGTCAAATTGTGATGTTAACTTCAAAATCGGCTTTATTTGGTAATCCGGGTCAGGCCAATTATTCGGCTGCAAAAGCTGGAATTATCGGTTTGACCAAAACACTTGCTTTAGAGTTAAAGCGTTTTGATTTAAGGGTCAACTGTGTGGCCCCAGCAGCTAAAACGAATATGACTTTACCGGCTATTGAAAAAATAAAAAAGCATTTTACTGGAAAGTTGCCTGCTGAATGGGAACTCGGTTCAAGTAAACAAGTCGCCGAATTTATAATTAATCGTTTATTAAAAACAAAAAAAACTGGCATGATTTATTCTGTTAATGGGGATAAACTAGGGTATTGGGAAGAACCAATTTTTCATGAATTAATTTAAAGGGGATGTAACTAATGGAATGGTATCAAGCGCTTGGCTTAAAATATCCGTTATTTCAAGGTGGTATGGCTTGGGCAAGTAATCCGGAACTAGTCGCCGCGGTATCAAATGCTGGTGCTTTAGGAATTATTGGTAGTGGTGGTCGATCAGCTCAACAACTTCAAGACATGATTCAAAAAACTCGTCAACTAACGCAGCAACCATTTGGCGTTAATTTGATGTTATTGGAACCGAATATTCAAGAGTTAGTCAAAATCGTTTGTCAAGAAAAGATTGCTATTGTTACAACCGGTGCTGGTAACCCAGCTAAATATCTCTCACAATTAAATCTGGCTGGAATTAAGGTTTTTCCAGTAATTCCTAATATAAAAATTGCACAAAAGATGCTACAGCTTCCAATCAATGGATTAATTGCTGAGGGAATTGAAGCTGGCGGTCATGTTGGAACTGAAACAACCTTTACTTTAATCCCTCAAGTTACTGCTATTAGCGATCTACCTGTTTTGGCTGCCGGAGGAATATATGATTACCCTGACTTCCAAGCCGTGAAAATTCTCGGTGCAGCTGGTGTCCAGGCTGGAACAGCTTTTTTAGCCGCAGAGGAATGCCAAATAGCTTCCGAATATCGGAATTTGTTGTGTCAAAGTAGTAACCCTGGCACGATGTTGGCGAAAACCTCCAGTGGTTATTGGGCACGCGTTCTCAAACATCCCGGTCAATCCTCGACCAATGCCTCATTAAAAGCAGCCGTTCAGGATGGTGATTTAAAAAATGGTGCTTTTATGGCTGGTCAAGTAGCTGATCGAATTACCCACATCGAACCCGCCGAAAAGATCATTCAGCGAATAATAAATAAATAAAGGCTGTTCACTAAAGTTAGCTGCTCAAGTTAATTTTAGTGACAGTCTTTTTGATATCAAAATTTTAGTCGGACTTATTTCAACATTGGATGCCGTCGATGAAAGTCTGTATTTCGTTCAAAAACATATCCAGCTCGATAAATTGTCTGTTCATCAAACCACTTGCCAATTAATTGTAAACCAATTGGTAACCCCTGGCTAAAACCAGCAGGAAACGTCATCCCAGGAAGCCCTGCCATATTAACCGGAATCGTTAAAATATCACTTAGATACATTTTTAAAGGATCGGTAACATTTTGACCAATTTTATAGGCCGTCGTTGGCGCTACTGGTCCTAAAATCAAATCAACTTGTTCAAAAGCCTTTCGAAAATCTCTAATAATTAATGTCCTAACTTGGGCTGCTTTCTTGTAATAAGCATCATAATATCCAGCTGATAAAGAAAACGTCCCCAACATAATCCGCCGCTTTACTTCATCACCAAAGCCTTCTGCCCTTGATTTAACATACAGTTCATCCAAATTTTTAGTATTTTCGGCATGGTAGCCATAACGCACTCCATCAAAGCGTTGCAGATTAGAAGATGCTTCCGATGAAGAAATAATATAATAGGCAGCCACGCAGTATTTATTGTGTGGTAAAGAAATTTCCCGCACTTTAGCACCTAATTCTTCAAACCTCTTTGCTGTCTCGTTAACCGTCTGCTTAATACAGTCATCGATCCCCGGTCCAATAAACTCTTTTGGAATTCCAATTTTTAAACCATGAATGTCAGCCAAAGATGTTAACTCCTTAGTAAAATCTGGAACATTTCGGTTGACAGATGTCGCATCACGTTGATCTTTTCCCGCAATTACTGATAAAATCACTGCGTTATCTTTGACCGTTTTTGACAAAACCCCAATCTCATCTAAGCTTGAACTGAATGCAATTAAGCCCCAACGTGAAACTCGACCATAAGTCGGCTTCATACCGACAATACCATTGAAAGCAGCTGGCTGGCGAATAGATCCGCCAGTATCAGAACCTAAAGCAACGGGAATCTGGCCTGAAGCAATTGCTGCTGCTGAGCCACCCGATGAACCGCCAGGAACATAAGCTAGATTCCAAGGATTTCTAGTTGTTTGAAAAGCCGAATTTTCAGTAGAACCGCCCATCGCAAACTCATCCAAATTTGTTTTGCCAATATTAATCATTTGTTCAGCAGCCAATCTTTCAACCACGGTTGCATCATAAATTGGCACAAAATTGGCTAGCATTTTCGAAGCCGCTGTTGTCTTTAATGACTTAGTCACAATATTATCTTTAATCGCAATTGGAATTCCTGCCAATAAGTTTTGTAAAACTGCTCCTGATTGATCAACCTTTTGAGCTTGAAACATTGCCTTTTGTTTATTTAGCGTTAAAAAGGCATGAATTTTTTTGTCAGTAAGTTCAATATTTTGATAAGTTGCCTTAATTAATTCTTGAACACTATATTTTCTGTCCACTAAATCAGCGTGAATCTGAGTTAAGTCTTGATTAAAGTAATTCATAAAATGCCTCATTTCAAAAATAATTTTGCTTTTTACAGTTAACTAAGACAAGTTTGAGCATATTCCTGCAGATTAAGATATCTAAAGGGTTGTCGATGCGCCGGTAGTTTTTTCCCCCACCTTGCTAATCCGGTAATCAAATTAGCTACAGCTGCTTCAAAAGAAATAACTTCCAGCTCATCATAATAATTACGCTTAACTTCCAAAAGCTTCTGGTATGCACCATGATAAGTTTCATTACGTTGTTCAGCTAAGTCTAAATCATCAAGTAGATATTCGATTTTTAGTTTGCAATCTAATTCTTTCATTCTGGAGGAGCTCCTTTCTATCAAATAGAAGAAACTGAAATAATTATTCCAGTTTTGCTTGCCAAATATTTAATTGTGGTTGTGTAGTAAATTTTTTAGCCAAAACAAATAATCCTGACTGGGCCATCAACTGGAACAATAAAACTGTTGATTGCGTATTTTTAGTTGCTGATATTCCCAATTTCAGATAAACATCAAATATATCTTTGCCTTGTTGATCCTCTAGCCACACAACTTTTTTTGAACCTTGCTTTAAACAAGCTACTAAATCTTGTCCAGCAATCATTTCAAATTCCTGCCCATATTGGGGATAACAAATTTTGACTCCTTTACCCAAAGCTTTTTTTTAATTTATAACTCCAACTAACCAACCAATTTGAACTTCAAGTTCCTTAAAAAAAACTACTAGGTCTCTAAATAGTTGATCAATCATGGTTGTTACGGTTAAGTTCTTGCTGGTTGAGCCTTCAGCCAGCAAAGGAGAAACAATTACCCATAACTTCTCTACAGTAGCTTGATTGTCAACAACTTTTTCAGTTACAGCTAAATGATAAAGATGTTGTAAAATTCTTCTACAATAAAAATAATTATCTTCCGATAGAAGATTGTTAAATTGTGAAAAGAAATTCAAAAAAGACGCACCATAACTTCTTGTTTCAAAGTCTGAACCAAAGTATTCCCAAGATTTTATCAGATAAATCTCTTTGACTAAATTCTTAATTACCTTAATTTTTGCTGCTAAAGATACTGAGTGCTTATCTTTTAGAGCTTTTTCAACAGTTAAACGATTTTTAGGTACCAATTGATAGATTCGTTTAACCAACTTTTCATCCACAAAAGCATCTTGAATCGTTTCTTGCAAATATAGCAGATCTTCTCGAGAACAAATCAGCCAAAAAAACATTTTTTGGCTGATTCTTGAAATAAAGTCATCTCCTGAACCCATAACATCACAAATTTCTGGCAAATTTAAACGATTTGCCAATCTGGTTTGCTCAGGAGTTAATCTTAATTCCATTAAATTGGCGTATTCTTGCGTTTTATTCAATAATTTAACTTTAATGTTATCCACCTTCCTAAAAAAAATGACGTCTAGTTCTGTAACAGAACTAGACGTCATCAGCTAATTAAAGCATTCAAATTTAGTTTGCGAACGTCATCGCAATATCAAGCTAGGTCAACGACTAAAGTCAAAAGCTGGTGAGAACTGCATCTAACAGTGCATCGACCACAATTTACTTAGATTTTCAAATAGAGATCTTACATGCTAATTACCAAAAGCTTTAGCATCCACCAATCAACGTCATAATTACTCATAGCTAGTACGTGATTTCACGGCAGACTCTTACTTTTTAGCGACGATTCCATGTTGTTTCTGATAATTTTGACATTCATCCACCTAATTAAAATTAGGAGACTCTATTTTAATTTTTATTAAACCCCATTTAAGCATAAATTACAAGTTTGTCGTCTAAATTTATACCATTACTTGCTTAAATAAGCTTCTTTATAACTATAATGTCCATTAACACTATCATATACAATATTTTTCAAGTGCGAATTTACTAAGTCAACCGTATTCATCTCGTATAATGGGGTAATTGGCTGTTCTTGATTCAGCACTTTACCGGCTTTAACTAAATCCGACCAGCGCTGATTAACATTGCCCGCATCTTTTTGATTAGCATTATTAATCAAACTATCATACTTAGCATTTGACCAACCAAGATGATTTTGTGTGCTATCAGAAGTGAACATCTGTAAGAAAGTAATCGGATCAGCAAAGTCAGCCGTCCAACCAATTAAATCTAAATCAAAATCCCCGCTAGCCCGCCGTGCAAGCTTGACGTTGACTGGCATCGTCTTGACCTGAACCGTCAAACCTTTAAGATGTGTTTCCAACTGACTCTGAATAAATTCAGCAGTCTTTTTAGTGCTATCATCGGGTCCAATCATCAAGGTGACCGTCAGTTCCTTTTTGTTCAGCTGCTGTAAGCCTTTTTTAAACAGCTTTTTAGCTAACTCTAAATTATAACTAGTGGTATTTTTGACTTTTACTTCTTTAATATAATCTGTTCCGGTCTGTGGATTCTTGACAAAGTTGCTTGGTACAATGCTATTAGCTGATTTTGCATCATTTTGCAAAACATTGTTAATTAATTCTTTCCGGTTTAATGCAAGTGAAATTGCCAAACGCACATCTTTATTGGCTACTGGACTATTTTTACGAACATTGTATTCTAAATATTCTGTTCCAGCTAAATTTCGTTTAACCACATCTTTATTATTTGCAAGTTGCTTAATCTGATCACCAGTTAGAGTCATTAAATCTAATTTGTTTGTTTTGTACAGATTGTACGCTGTTGCTGGATCTTTAACTACTTGATATTTGATCGAACTTAATTTGACTTTCTTGCGATCCCAATACTTTGAATTTTTCTTTAACTGCCAGGTATCATTGGTTCCATTCCAACCAGTTAATACAAATGGTCCGTTATAAACCGTCTTAGCAGAGCTTGTGCCGTATTTACTGCCGTATTTTTTAGCGACTCGTTGGTCGATTGGATATAACGTTTCTCGAGCTAAAATCTTAGTAAAATAAGATTGTGGTCGATTTAACCAAATTTTCAACTGATACTTACCGGTTGCCTTAACTCCTAAAGTTGTCGGGGCCTTTTTTCCCGCAATAATTTGATCAGCGTTTTTAATGTTAGTAAAAAGGTAGGTATATTGACTAGCTGTTTTGGGATTAACGGCATGTTGCCATGAGTATACAAAATCTTTGGCTGTTACTAGATCACCATTACTCCATTTAGTATTTTTGCGAATGTTAATTGTATAAATTCTTTTATTTTTCGAAACTTTTGTCTTGATGGCTAAAGCCTTCAAGGCATTACCATTTTTATCATATTGATATAAACCCTCGCCCACGTTATCAATTTGATTAAATGATGTACGATCAGTAATTTTAGCAACATCCAGTGAAGTAATTGTATAACTGGCTGCTAAATTAATTGTCTGTTTGGTTGCTTTGGTTGTACTTTTCTGTTTATTTTTAGTACTGCTTTGCCAACCAACAACTCCAATGATCACGATAATGGCTGCAATCAGTCCACCCCAAAATATTTTGCGCCTTTTTTGATTCATTGTTGCAAATCTCCTTCATAAATAATTTTATTTTTAAGTTTCAAAATTATTTATCACTATTTTCCACCAACCTGATCCATGCCATAACGCCAGCCAGCGGCGAATTTTTTGTTGTCTCAAACAACACATAGCTAGTCACTTCTTTCCCCAAAATAAAAAGCCCCTGACTAATCTTAACTAGTCACGAGGCGATGTTTTCGCGTTACCACTCGTTTTTTAATAATCAAGTCTCCCTGATTATCCTCAAAAGGTCATTCAAAACCTGTATGCTATAACAGGCACACCTGTCTGTCGCTTATTCATCGAACTCACTACAGAAAATTATGGTAAGACCATCTTCACTGGTTCGTTACTATCCCATCTCAGCTTACTGGGATTCTCTGAAAGAAACATTAACCAGTTACTCATCTTTGACAAATTTAGCTTTATTATAGCAATCTAGTTTACAAATGTCAACACAAACTATTTCCAAATTTGGTTGGCAACATCAATTACTAATTCAATCTTGTCCCACTGTTGTTTTTCTGTCAGTTTATTACCTTCTTCAGTTGAAGCAAAACCACACTGGGTACTAAGAGCTAAATGTTCCAGTGGTACAAATTGACTGGCTTCTTCAACCCGTTTAATTAATGTCTGGGAATCTTCAAGCTCAGGGTGTTTGCTAGTGACCAGACCCAAAACCACATCTTTGCCAGCTGCAACTTTTGCTAGTGGAGCAAAATCACCTGAGCGGCTGTCATCATATTCCAAATAAAATGATTTGACATTCTCGCGAGCAAATAGATAATCAGCAATTGGAGCATATCCACCAGCTGCTGCCCAAGTAGAATGATAATTACCGCGACAGACATGAGTTGTAACTTGTAAGTCTTCTGGCAAGTCAACCAATGCAGCATTGTTTACCTTAAGATAGGCTTCAGCTAATTCATCTCGGCTAAAACCTTCCTGAATACGATTTTTCCAATAATTGTCATCAACAATCATTCCCCAAGTACAGTCATCAAATTTCACATCCCGACAACCAGCATCATATAATGCCAGCAACAGATCATGATATGCTTGACCAATATCAGCAACTAAATCTGCTTCATTCGAATAATATTTTGCAATTGCTTGCCGATTTTTCTCGCCTCGAATTAATTCAGCATACAACTGTGCTGGTGCCGGAATGCTTTGGCGATCTGAAATTTCTGGGTCATTTACAGTCAATGTATGCAAGAATTTGTAGGCTGCTAAATCTGGATGATCTGAACTAAATGCCACTTTCCCACTGACTTGAGCAGACTCTGCTCGTGTTTCTTCATCATGGAAAGTATAGCCCTGTTGTCTTTCAATCTTCTTCACACCTGAAAATCCCCAAAAAGTATCCAAATGCCACCAGCTGCGACGAAATTCTCCATCGGTTACCACTTTCAATCCGTGAGCCTTTTCTTTTGCAACTAAATCTTCAATCGCTTGATCTTCTGCTTGATGCAAATCAGCCACAGAAATTTCTCCTGCTTTAAATTTTTCACGTGCCGCTTTTAATTCTGCTGGTCGTAAAAAACTACCAACAATATCATAATGTAATTTGGTTGCTGTTGTATTAGTCATCTAAATTTCCACCTTTCAAAATTTTACCGTTAAATGTATTTCCGTTGCCCTATCTAATTTCCAAGCTTCAAATTTTACCAAAAGAAAAAGCCCCTCATCAATCCAGTATAAACCGAATCAACAAGGGGCGAACGAAACGCGGTACCACCCTTTTTCGTGTCTAATGACACCTCAACGATACTTTAATTATATCTGGGAAGTTAACGGTTCCTACCGAATACTTGGCTTGCACCAAGTATTTCTATTTCAAAGCTCATCTTCACCAGTTTGTTAGTTCCTGCTCTCAGCTTCCACAGGTTCTCTGTAAAACAACGCACCAGCTACTCTTCTTCTCAAAAGATCCAATTAATTAAAATTAGATAACAACGTTGTTTGTATTCTAATCTTATGCTATTTAATTGTCAAGCCTAAAAATTAAATTGAATTTTGCCGGCGACGACAGTAGAGCAAGTAAAGTGCATATCCAATAATTCCAAAGAGAACCGGTCCAACTAGCTCTAAAAATAAGTCCATATAATTTTGCGCAACCACAGCTGAATACATAGTTGAACCAACACCTAACAGTAATAAACAATCAACTAAAATAACTACTGCCCAACTACTACTTTTTCGATGAAATAACTCGAATGGCTTAGACAACTGCTGGTTAGCTTTAAAGAAAGGAAAAGCTGTCACCAAAAAAAGATAGGGCAAAGTTGAAGAAAGGTTGTCCATCAAAGTCAAAATATTATAAAAAGCTGTTGCTGATTTATTGCCAAAAGAAGTTAATCCAATCAAACAAGCTACGATCAATGCTTGCCACCACATAGCATTAGCCGGCATATTATAGCGATTTAGTTTTGGCAAAGCTTTCGGCCATAATTTTTTGGGCGTGCCCAAAATGAATGATTTGATTGGCATATAAACTATTACAAAAAAAGAGCCTAGATAACTCAAAAGCATGGCTAACGAACCAAAACGTGCAAAGAAAAAGCTAAGACTTTGAGTAGCTTTAGGTGTTAAATTAAACTGATGACCCAATTGATAGCCTAAATTACTCATTAAAACGTAAGTAGTATTTCCAAGATTTACCCCAGAACGATGAAAGACTTCTTGCCAATTAGCAGAAGCTCCCCAAAGAAATATTATCACTGCATATGCAGAACTAATTAACAAAGCACCTAAACCTAAAGCAAGTGGAAAATTCTTTTTGGCATTTTTCATTTGATCAGATACACCACCAATTGCTTCAATCCCAGCATATGCATAAACCGCAAAGATTAAAAAAGAAATCATCTGACTGGTCGACTGATAACCGACTCGCGGTGATTTAATGAATGTTTGTGGTAATTTAACTGGTTCGGCTAAATGAAATCCATTTTTGGCAAGCAATACTAGACTGGCTAAACAAAAGAAGACAGTTAAAACGGCCGCGGCAATTCCTCCAATTGCTGCTAAATGAGCCACTTTTTTTAGTCCTCGGGTGGCAATGGCTGTCACTAACACAAAAAATAAAATACTAATAATACCAATAAATTGTGTGGACGTTAGATTACCCAGCCGCCAACTGCCTGTTTGGTCAGAACCACTAATAGTAGTTGATAACATAATCCAAATTTTAGAAACGGTCGAGACAATTAATATGACCCACGATGCTATCCAAATAAAACCGCCAATAAAAGCCCACTTCAGGCCTAATGAATTTTCCAGCCAAGCAAAAACTCCTCCCGGCTGTTCATGCAAGGCTGCTCCAAACTCAGCAAACATAAGTGTTGAGGGTACAAAAAACAATAATGCTGCTAAGATATACCAAATAATTCCAGCATATCCCATCGTATAATATGCAATTGAGGTATTATCAAAAGCGAATGTTGAGGTAAAAATCATCAACAGGACACTTAGCAGCGTCAACTGTTTTTTCTTACTAATCGGCATCTTTTCTCTCCTAATATTTTCATGCTTATTTAACCATAATTTAATTATAGTTTCTAACTTACCATGATTAGCCAAGATGTCAATAAAAATCCGCTGAATTTAATTAGGCCAATCAAATTCAACGGAATAATTTTAATTTAAAAATTAATTCTAAGCATGCGCATGAGCTATTTTTGCTCCTGCAGCTGCAGCAACCGCGGCAATGATATCATCCAAGAAAGTATTCACATTTCCCTCACTAGGATGATCAAGTTGCTTCAATATCCCATGTTTTTCCTTATCTAGATATCCAAAATTTGTCGTTGCAATTTTGCCATAAATTCCAGAAATCCCGCCTTCTGCCAACAATTCATCAACGCCGAAAACCCCACTATCATTTTCAACAATACTTTGCAGTGGTTCTGGTAATTGGTGCTGACTTGCAAATTGATCTAAAACAATCCCCACCATTGCGTTATTTAAAACCTCACGTTTGTGTAAAACATCGATAACTGCATCACTTACTTCCTGCATCTCAAGACCGGGCACATATTGTCGTTGGATATTATAAGTAATTGAAGCAATGTCCTCTGCTTCCACCCCTTTAGATTTAAAATAATCAGTAACAAATTTATATGAAGCTTTATCAGGATATTTAAATTTTGGATCGTTCATTATAAAGACTCCTTTCGATTATAATTACATTTCTTATTCTAGAGTAAAATCACTTTTTCTTCAAAAATCATCGTTTTTAAATTTCAATCAAAAATTAAATTTTAATTAAATATCTGGTTTTTAGTTCAAAATTTCACATTATTATTTTTTAAAACCCTTGTGATAATTAAAACAATTTTTTGAAATTATAATAAATTATTGAAATTTTCAATTATTTATTACAGAACTGATTTGTGCAGTTTTTCGCTAATTTTCAGCTGTAATTTTTTACTTAACTAAATTCGCATTATACTTCACATTTTTAATGAAAGCCTTTTAAAAATAAAGCTTGCAATCTTTTTATTTTGTTTTAAGATAATAATTAATTGATAACGTTATCAGTAATAACTAATTTAAAAATCAGGAGTTGTTACTAATGAAAAAAATTAAAGCTGCCGTACTTTCCGGCACCGACAAAGATTTTGAAATTAAAACACTGCAAATTACCGAAGAATTAGCTCCACACGATGTCCGTGTCCATATGGTAGCTAGTGGAATTTGTCATACCGACGAAGCCGTCCGCAATGGTCAAGGTGGCCAATTCCCTTTTCCTGCTGTTTTAGGCCATGAAGGTGCTGGAATTGTTACCGAAGTTGGTCGAGCGGTTCGTTCTACCAAACCCGGTGATCATGTCGTTCTTTGTTATGATTATGATGGCTACTGTAAAAATTGTCTTAACGGACGTCCTGCGGCTTGTGTAAATTGGAATCGCTTAAATATGGAAGGAACTCGAATCGATGATTCTGTACCTTTTTTCACTGAAGATGGGACTCCGGTTAAAATGCTCTTTAATCAGTCATCCTTTGCTAGCGAAACGATTGTTGACGATCGAAATGTAACCGTTATCGATAAAAAAATTGACTTGCGTAAAGTTGGACCCTTAGGCTGTGGCTTCGTAACTGGCTCAGGTACAGTCTTCAATGGCCTAAAACCCGAAGTTGGTTCATCGTTAGTAATTTTTGGCACTGGAGCTGTCGGTTTAGGTGCGTTAATGGCGGCTAAGATTACTGGTTGTTCAAAAGTTATCTGTGTTGATATTGTTCCTAAACGACTGGAACTTGCTGAAAGTCTTGGTGCTGACTTTGTCATTAATAGTAAAGAAAGTGACCCAGTAGCAGAAATTCGCAAAATAACTGATGGTGGTGCAAATTATGTTATTGATACTACTGGAATAACTCCGGTCATGCAGCAAGCCTTTGAAGCCCTAGCATCTGGTGGGGTTTTTGCTCCACTAGCTGTGACGCGTCACGAATTCAAAATTGATCATCCCTTTGCTGATTTGACCTCATATGAAAAAACCGTTAAAGGAGTCTTAATGGGGGAAGCTGTTCCACAAAAAGCTATTCCTGAATTAATTGAATTTTGGCAAGCCGGCAAATTTCCCTTTGATCGTTTGGAAAAATTTTATTCAATTGAACAGATTAACGAAGCAAACCAAGCCTCCATCTCAGGTGAGGTAATCAAACCGGTTCTGATTATTGACCCTGACTACCAACCAGCTTGATTTTTCAAACTATCCACTAGCATTTAAACGCTTAATACTTCCAGAAAAAATAAACTTTCAAGGCTTAGACCCTGAAAGTTTATTTAACTTGCTTTGGATTATATGCTGAATAGTTTTAGAAATCCTTATCTCAAAGCTTTTTTACCGAATCTACCATCACTAGAAATCATAATAAAAATGAACATTTTGCTTTTCGGCTTGAGAAGAATGATCATATACTTTTGTATCAAGCCCGCCGATGATAAAACCGTACTTCAGATAAAAAAGGCATGCTCCCAGATTGTTATTTTGTGCAATCACCCAAAAGCCCAAATATTTTTGAGCCTCGGCTAATTTTTTTGCTTTATTTAATAATAACTTTGCAACGCCCCTTCGACGATATTTCTTACTTACTTTCAAGTCGGCGAGGTATAAATACTTAGTCCGCTGGTCTTGAAAAATTGCCAAGCCAATTGGTTGATTATTGTCAAAAGCACCCAAAGCGAAGCCGGTATTGTTTACATCTTTTAATGAATAATTTTCATCAGGGAAAGTTTGCCGGCGCACTTTAGCTTGCGAATACCTTTTTATATCATAGCTCCAACAATCACTATTTCTTTTAACAACTAATTCACCTGAAATAGCAAAAGGATTATTGGACAGCAACAGCCCCTCTTCATTATCCTTGGTTATGATTTTTATATCCATCACAAACTCCTTCAAGAAAACCTCTTCAACAGTTGAGTCTTAGCCGTTACTTCCAACTTTGAAAAACTAAATTAATCGAATCAATAAAATTGGCTTCTTTTGATTACTCAATTTAAATCTTCGTATCTGAAATAATAGCTTCATGTTCCGTAATTCGACTTAATCGCTTACGATCTTTAGCAATTAGCAGTAAAAAAATTGTTTCAACTACGGTCATTGCAGCAACTCTGGAAAAATAATATTCCGATTGTAATACTTTTTGTCTAACAGCTGTTCGCAAATGGTAGTCTGCTTCTAACGCAATTGGTGAATCATTTCGATTTGTGATAGCAATAACTTTAATACCTTTTTTCTTTGCAATCCTTATTTGCTTTAATAGCCGCTTCGATTCACCTGAATTAGAGATAACCATTAGTACGTCATCACTTGCCAAATTTAATGTTTGACCAATGGATGTTTCCCAAGATTCCGAACAAATTGTTAAAATACCAATTTGATTAAAACGGTAAGATGCATCTTCAACTACTGGAAAGGTATTCCCCTCAGCAGCGATTTGGAAAATTCTAGAACTTTCAATTAATTTCATTACTTTTTTTATCGTTGAGGTATCAATACTGGCTAAAGTGTTTGAAATTTCTGAATTCTTATTATCTTTAATGTTAGTTATTGCTTGCTGAATATTATCAATATTAACAACTTTATAATAACTTGATTCATCATCAGATACTTTAGCTAATTCAATCTTTAATTGATGAAACCCCGTTAACTGGAGATTTTTACAAAACCGAGAAACTGAAGCTTCACTGACAGACGACTTACTGGCTAGTTCTGAAATTGTATAATTGACTGCATCTCCAGGATTTTTCAAAATACTTTGAGCAATTTTTTTATCAGTTTGGGTCATTGCACTCAGATTACTATAGATCATATCAATTACATTTTCACTACTCATTAAACTTTACCCTCCAAACAACTGCTTAGAATAGAATTACTTATATAATATCATCTATTTATCAAAAGCCACTGCTTTTTTGGGTTTCCAAATACCATAAATCGTGCCAGCTACAAGCGCTCCAATTATCAAAGCTAAGATAAAGTACATTGGATTATGCATAAGCAAAACTACCCACAAACCTCCATGAGGCGCTGGTACACTTACTTTCCATAATTGGGTTAAGCCGCCGCCGATTACTGAACCAACAATACAAGAACCAATCACTCTTACGGGATCAGCAATTGCAAATGGAATTGCTCCTTCTGTTATAAAAGAAATTCCTAAAATATAATTACTAATGCCAGCTTTACGTTCATCAGCAGTAAACTTGCTTCTCCAAATTGTAGTTGCAATTGCAATTGCTAAAGGTGGAATCATCCCCCCCACCATTACTGAAGCCATCATGCTACCATTTCCAGTTGTGGTTAGAACACCAATTGCAGTCGTGTAAGCAGCTTTATTTACCGGTCCACCCAAGTCGACAGCCTGCATTCCACCAAGAATTGCCCCCAATAAAATTGCGTTGGCAGTTCCCATAGTTGTTAAGAAATGTACTAAAAATAAATTAACTACCGAAAAAATCGGATCGATGATAAAAAACATCAGCGTACCAACAAAAAATAATCCAAGTACTGGGAAAATAATCATTGGTTTTAATCCATCTAAAGACTTTGGCAACTTAACAAAAAGTTTCTTGAGTAATAAGATTAAATATCCAGCAATAAAACCGGCAATTATTCCACCAATGAAGCCAGCACTACCCGTAGATTTAACAATGCTCGCACTAGCCTGGGTTGCCATATAACCACCAACAAAGCCTGGCATCATCGCTGGTCGATCACCAATTGAAAAAGCAATAAAGCCCGCTAGAATTGGAATTAAAAAACTAAATGCATTTGTTCCGAGTGAATTTAGGAAGACAAATGCCGTTGAAGTCTTTCCAAAAGATTGTTCAAGTAAAAAAGAAATAGCCATCAGAATACCACCACCCACAACAAAAGGCAGCATATTTGAAATTCCACTCATCAAATCTTGGTAGACATGATGCCAAATACCATCTTGTTTGCTATCTTGACTTGCCGAATTATTACCAACTCCAGTTCCTTCAAAAATTGCTGGTTTGCCTTCTAAAACTTGTTGAATAAGTTCTTCAGGTTTTTTAATTCCATCAACTACTGCTGTTTGTAAAACTTTTTTCCCTGAAAAACGCTCAACCTCAACTTTTTTATCGGCAGCAACAATTACACCCACCGCCTGTTCAATTTCGTTTGCGCTCAAGCGATGTTTAACACCTTCGGAACCATTTGTTTCAACTCTTATCCTGACATTCATTCTTTTGCCAGCGTCCAACAAAGCTGATTCCGCCATATAAGTATGCGCGATTCCGGTTGGGCAAGCTGTCACTGCAACAATCAGTGGTAATTCTTTTTGCGATGCATTTTTCAGCGAATCCTGCTGATTTTTTTGGGCAGCATTTTTAAATAATTTTTGAACTTCATCTGCCGTAGTTGCTTTTTTTAAATCCCTAATTAAATTAGCATCTAACAGTAATGATGATAGACTTGCTAAAGCTTGAAGATGGACATTATTAGCATTAGCTGGTGCTGCAATCATAAAAAACAGATGTACCGGTTTACCATCAAGCGAATTATATTCAATGCCAGCTTCACTTTTAGCAAATAAAACTGCTGCTTCTTTTACCACCTTATTCTTCGCATGTGGCATTGCAATTCCGTCACCAATACCAGTTGTTGCTTCTGCTTCACGTTTGAAAATATCCGCTTCAAAGATTTCCTTATTGCTTATTAAGCCATTCTCAAAAAGCGAATTGCTCATTTCTTTTAGTGCTTCATCTTTAGTTTTTGCCTTTAGATTCAGAATCATGATGTCTTTTTTTAGAATATCTAGTACCGCCATCGTGAAAACCTCTTTCTCATTTTTATTTTTAGTGAAATTAATTGCAATTATAATGTAACCGTTTTTTATTATGATGTCAACTGTAAATTCAAACTGTTGACAAACAAATTTTCGTGTATTATCATATTTTTGTAAATTAATTTCATAATATATGTTTTTGTGAAACTAAATAAAAAGAGGTGATTTTTTTGGTTCCACTAATTGAAGAAGCCTTATCCTTAATCAAACCGCAAATGTCCATTAGTTTAGGCGGTGGAAGTAATGTTGCCAAGCTTGCTTCAGCAATCGTTTCTCAATCGCATTTAAATCTGACAATTTGTACTCCTTCAGAAGCAACAAAAAAATACTGTGAATCGTTGGGACTTGCTATCACTAATACCGATGAAATTTCACACATTGATCTTGCTTTTGATGGTTGTGATTCACTGGATACTAACCTGAACGCGTTAAAAAGCAATGGAGGTATTCATTTATTTGAAAAAATTAATGCTGAACTTGCTGATGAATACATCATTCTAGCTCCCTTCCAAAGAGTTACCAAGCAGCTTAGTCCGCAAATTCCACTAACACTAGAAATAATGGAAAAAGCTTTAATACCTATCCAAAAAGCGCTTGAGCGATTGCATCTTAAACATGAAGTACGATTAGCAAAAGAGATCGCAGGTTATGCCCGCACACCATCCGGCAACCTCTTAATAGATTGTTACTCAAGCAATTGGGATAACATCATTAATATCAATAGCTCGCTGACACAGTTAAATGGTGTAGTCGCCACTTCGTTTTTTGAGAATTTGGTTACGCTCGCAATAACATTTGATGAGTTGGGAAATCTACACAAATTTAGAAAGGAAGATTAATTATGAAAAAATACAACTGGGGAATGATTGGTACTGGCTGGATTGCACATGAAATGGCTGATGCCTTAAATGATGTCAATGGGGAAGTTTACGCTGTTGCAGATGTTAATAAAGAAATGCTAGAAAAGTTTGCCAATGAAAAACATATCACCAAAACTTTCACTGATGCTAATGAAATGATCAATGATCCAGCTATTGATGTAATCTATATTGCTACTCCGCATACCTACCATTATCAATATATCAAAGCAGCTTTAGAGGCTGGTAAACACGTCTTTTGCGAAAAAGCGATTACCGTCAATGCAAAGCAATTTGATGAAGTTGAAGCAATTGCTGCCAAAAAAGGATTGATTTTAACTGAAGGGCTAACTTTATATCATATGCCTGTATTTGATCAAGTAAAAAAAGTTATTGCCGATGGTAAATTAGGAGAAATAAAATTAGTTCAAGTTAATTTTGGTAGTTTAAAAGATTATGATCCTAAAAATCGTTTCTTCAATAAAGATTTAGCTGGTGGCGCTTTGCTTGATATTGGGGGATATGCTACAGCATTCGCAAGAACTTTCTTGGCATCTCAGCCAAATACAACGTTAACTACTGTTAAATTTTTTGAAACAGGCGTTGATGAACAGTCAGGGATTATTCTAAAAAATGATCAAGAACAATTAGCAGTGATGGCACTCTCAATGCGGGCAAAGCAACCAAAACGCGGAGTAGTTTCAGGTACAAAAGGTTATGTTGAAATTAATAATTATCCACGTGCTACAAGTGCCGAAATCACCTATACTGCAGATGCCCATGACCAAACTACAGAGACTTTGAGCTCTGGTGATGGTACGCAGGCTTTACGATATGAGGTTCGCGATATGCAACGTTATATTGCTAATGGACATGATGACGGTCAGCTGGCAATTTCACGCGACGTTGCTCATATTCTAGATAGTGTAAGAAATGCTTGGGGTATGAAATATCCTTTTGACTAAGTGCAGTGTAAAAAACACGTACTTAAAGCTTTAATCTAATGATCTAGAACCTTATTTTTGATTTTTAAATCAGAAAATTAAATTTTACCCCTAAAGTTACGTTTCGACTTTAGGGGTATTTATTATGACAAAAGTAGTATTGAGAATAAAGCTATAGCAGTCAAAGAGTACCTTAATGATGCTGAAGTTAAGGCTGTGATTACGAGAAAATATGGTATCAGCAGAATATTAATCGGCATTTTGGTTAGAATTTATAAGAAATATGGGAGCAAGAATTACTCAACCTGCAGGTAGTATAACTTACATTCCTCTTAAGTTAAATAGAATCAGTTTCTGCCTCTACCGTTTTGCTCCAGTTGCCACATTTACATTCCTCTTAAGTTAAATAGAATCACAGAAGAATTCGAAGTATTAGCTGAGTTTGCAAAATGCTTTACATTCCTCTTAAGTTAAATAGAATCCAAATATGAAGTGAATGAAAAAGACGGTAAGATAGTCTTTACATTCCTCTTAAGTTAAATAGAATCGTAACTTATCCAGACGGTATGACAGCTACGTTTAGCTTTACATTCCTCTTAAGTTAAATAGAATCTGTAATTGCCAACTAAAAGCGGCACTGGATTGCTCGTCTTTACATTCCTCTTAAGTTAAATAGAATCTGCCAGCCAACTTGTTTTGCCTGCATGAATTAGATGCTTTACATTCCTCTTAAGTTAAATAGAATCATGTTCGTAATTGAATTTGTTCTGCCTGCGTTTCTTCCTTTACATTCCTCTTAAGTTAAATAGAATCTAAAACAAATAATTCAAATAATTATGATGAAATGTCTTTACATTCCTCTTAAGTTAAATAGAATCATTATCCCGGTGCTTACCATAAGCATGAAAAATAACACTTTACATTCCTCTTAAGTTAAATAGAATCGCGTATACTCTCATTTAATGAACCTCGTTTCTTTAAACTTTACATTCCTCTTAAGTTAAATAGAATCCAGCGGCAGATGCTGCTAATCGTCTCAAAAAGATACTCTTTACATTCCTCTTAAGTTAAATAGAATCGTGGTTTTCTAACATAGACGGTAGCCAGATCTATCTTTACATTCCTCTTAAGTTAAATAGAATCCCTTACAAGAGTGTCAACCCAGGCTCCTAAAACTTTCTTTACATTCCTCTTAAGTTAAATAGAATCACCGGCTAGACAGTTTTTTGAGCCAGCAATCGAAACTTTACATTCCTCTTAAGTTAAATAGAATCGAACCGATACACCATTTACACCGTCTAGTTCAGTTTTCTTTACATTCCTCTTAAGTTAAATAGAATCATTTCAATTCATTAGGGCAGGTTAATTTAGTACCTAACTTTACATTCCTCTTAAGTTAAATAGAATCTAGTCAAAAGAATTCTCTTTCTAATGCCCAGCAGACCTTTACATTCCTCTTAAGTTAAATAGAATCCGTCCAACTGCATGGTAAACCTCACTTTTTTCTCTCTTTACATTCCTCTTAAGTTAAATAGAATCAAGCCTAAAAGCAGTGACACAGTAGAAAATGATGACTTTACATTCCTCTTAAGTTAAATAGAATCCATATACATTGAAATCCCTATAAAATCAATACTTTTCATCTACATTCTGTCGACCATCTCACCTATTGTCTATATTTAAATATTACCTTTTCCCATATTTTCTTTCAAGCCTAATAAATTAAGCTTCATCTTCTCTGTCAGTCCCCCCATAGATTTGAACTATTTGAGGTCGACAGACAAGTTAAATTCAAAAAAAATTTGATGTTTCATCAGACATATCTAGGCCAATAAATTTTTTATCAAGCCAATTTTTGTTTCGATTTTTAAAAATAATTATCGAATCTTTATCATTTCTGACCCATTTATCCAACTCCGTAGTCAATTTTTGTAATTGTGACTTGGTAAGTTCCCCTTCAAAAACCGATTTTTGCACATGGCTCAGATATTTTTTGCAAATTTTAAAAACATGTCTCAAAACTTTAGCTCCATTCTGATCTAAAGCAATGTCGTAAACTAATATTATATACAACTAAAATCACCACCATAATTTAAAAGGTTGATATTCTTCCTCTCCCATTAAATCTTTAATAATCTTGTAACATTCCAATCTAATAAGTCGGCGATATGAAACTTTTCTATGGAGTTGACGATGCGTGATTGTTTTCTGAAGATACTCATCAAACATCTGTGTTACTTTGCGCAAAGATATAGGCTTTAGATAACAATAATTTGAATTCTTTTCTACATCGTCTTCTTTAATGACCCCCTTATTTATTAAATTAAAAACTATTCGATCTACTAATAATGGTTTGAAAATTTCAGAAATATCCAAACCTAAAGAAAACCTACGTTCAAGTGATGTGTGTAAATAGCTGATTGTTGGATTCAACTGAGTTACATATATTTCTGATAAACAGACACTATAAGTCATCATATTTAAAAATGATATCAGTGCATTAACTAAATTATCGGGTGGTCTTCTAACCCTCTTATCAAAGTCGATATCCTCACTAAAAATTTTCTGCCATGCAGAATAATAAATTCGATGAAAATCACCTTCAACCCCCATTAACTCTGGTATACTGACTGTCCTAAAAATAGCTTTCTCTAAGGCTGTAATTTGATTTATCTCTGTCATCAAGTCTTTATTCCGTCGTTGATAATATTTTAAATTTCTTAAGCAATTCTCAGCTGCACCAAAAACAAATTTCTGAGCTAATTTTATTCTTTTAGTTGAATCTTGATACACATTTACCTGCTTAATTAAAAGTGTACCTGACACATTTTGTTCACGTGGGTAAAAGCTACCAGTATAATATCCATAATAATTGAAAAAATGCACAGGGATTTTCATTTGCGATAAATAGTTTAAACATTTAGTATTAGTTTCAATTTCACAAATAAATATAAATCTCTAATAACTTCTATTTTTAAGTCTTTATATTTGCCATCATTTCTTTGCAATCTAATCACATTATCTTTACGAAAAAGTTTACCGCTAGAAAATAAATAATAACTTTCCAAATTAATCACCAGCTTTGTTCATTAAACGTAACAATATTCATAATAAGCACACGACTTGCAAATTGATTGAGAAATTACCTTTGGAGCAGTTTTTCTCCTTACAATTTCCTTGATATTCTCCATATAACTCTGTAATTTTTTCCTATCTTTCTCAGTTAAATGGTATTCAAATCTTTGTTTTAATTTAGGGTAATCCAGAATTCCCTTTGTTACTTGAATTTCTTTTTGTTCTAAATAATACATGTAATATTTAAGTTGCCATTCAGCAGCAGGTTCAATTGCCCTTGTTTTTTTTATTTCATGAATTACCGACCAATTCTCAATCATATCTAAATTTACAACATTATCCAACATGACATGTTTTTCATTACGACCATAACTTTTTTCATCTAATATTTTGCCTAACCTAACATTTTCATTCTCATTTTCAAATTGAATTTGATGGCTAAATAGCCATAACTTGCGCGTACAAACAAAATAATAATTAACCATATTGCCCGTAATTTTCATGTGATCACCTGCTTAAAAAATATTATCAAATTCATGTTCTTTTTTTTTAGGGCTCAAGCTCAAGCCTTTATTATTATCATATTCATATTCGTCACTTATAATTGGAATTTTTTGATAACGCGAGAGTTCAACAAGTCCTACTTCAATATCATTTCTTTTTCGATAAAATAAATAAGATGGGACTTGCACTGTCAGATTTAAGACTTCATTTTTTAACTTTGTAATCTCATACTGATTTTTCTGATAATTATTTGATTGCAATAATTCATTCAATCGCTTAATCAGGGCCTCATTCTCATCAGCTATTTTTTGAGGAATGCCCGTAACAGACTCAATGTCTCTGAACTCTTTTGCAATTTCTTGTTTAGATTTATGATCATTGGAACAAGCATCTAGATACTCAAACGTATCTCGTACTTTTATTAAATATGAACTGTCTTTTAGATTTTTCATGGTATAAGTTCTTTCAATTAAATCCATTTTATCTTGCTCACTAAGCTGGCCATTCAAATTAGCAACTGCTTTTTTAGATAGACAAAACATTTCATAATCATAAACTGAACGCTGACTAGATTCATGCACACCACTTGGTAACTCTTCTCCCCCATCATAAATAAAAACATTGTATCCTGTCCTATCAAAATTACGTCGACGATAGCAACGTCCCATTCGCTGAAAAAGACTATTTAATTCTGATAATTCAGTATATAAAACATCAAAATCTATATCGAGCGAAGCTTCTACCACCTGAGTACCAATCCAAACTCCAAATTTCTTAATTTCTTTACTACTAAAATTAGTAATTTCTTTCTCTAACCTTTGACGATCTTTCCGGATAAATCGACTGTGAATTAATTTGACATTATCTTTTAATTGAAAAGATAGCTCGTCATATAATGAAACTGCCTCCTTAATTGTGTTACAGATAACCAATACTTTATTATTGTGAAAACTGTTCTTAATATCATTAGCATTCAGTTGATGATGTAAAATCTTAACTGAATGACGTTGCGAAAATTCCGGCAATAAAAATGGATGTGTCGGCATTATGAATTCTAAGCCATTCTTCTTAAACAAGTCCACAACAAATGGGGCTAGTGTTGCTGTCATCACAGCGAATTTTCCACCCAATTTTTGAATCATCTTTAGCCCATAAATCAAATATGCTAACAAATCTGGCGAATACATTTGAACTTCATCAATTATAATTTTTGAATAGCTTAAAGTAGCTAACTTAGGTTCATATCCACGATAATGATAAACAATATTAAAAACTTGATCTAACGTTGTTATTGTTAATGGCAACGACCAGCCTCGGTTTTCATTTAAATAAGCTTTATAGTCATTTAAATTTGAGCTATCAAAATCATCGTTTTTCTCAAATTCTTCAAGCAAAATCTGTTGCATATCAGAATGCAGAATTCCTACATAATTTTTTGATTCCTCAGTTTTTTCAAATATTTCATTTTTAATTCGATCATAAATACTATTTATTGCTGATTTAAGTGGTAAAGTAAAGAACCCTTTATCATTTGCTAACCAACGCAACCCGCCTTCTGTTTTACCCATTCCCGTTTGAGCAATAATCATAACGTTATCTTCAATATGCTTGCCCATCCAAGTTTGCATTTCATTCCAATCTGCATCCGGTTGCTCTTTTTGCCACTTTTCTAAAGCATTTTCTTGCAAATGTTCCTGCAAATAACCATTGTCAGGAAATTCAACTTGATAATAACCTGAAGCTGCAAAATCAATTCTATTCAAAAGTCCTTTTGTTTTAACATATTTTCTATAAGTATCAGGTTCCTTAGTAGCACCTATAACCGTTTTAAATTCAAAATATCTGCCAGGAGGTACTTGAGGTAGCATCTGATGTAATCCGATTCTATTAAAATCAAAATTATCAGCAGGTTCTGCTAGTAATCTAACCTCTCTTTTATAATCATCCTGATCAAATTCCGAAAAATCTCTTTCGTGGTGAAGAGCGACAGAATAAGCTAGTGCTCTCAAGTCACTAATAGGATACAATGCTCGTAATTCTCTATACGGAATTAATGACGCACTTAGTAAACCATGAGGTAATTCATCTTTTTCCATTCCTCGTCTTTTACTTTTTATTTTATCTTGGAATTTATTATTCATTTTGCCTAAATCATGGTATTTACAAGCTAATAGTAAAATGTTCCATTCGTCCTCGCTTAATGCTTGTGGGTAAAATTTCTTCAAAAGTTTAAACTGAATTAATAAATTCTCTGTATGTTCACTTAAAGTTTCACCATTTGATTTAGCTAAAAAGTCCATTTTTAGGCCTCCTAAAAAAGCCGCCAATTAGGCGACTCTGTTTGTCAGACAGCAAAAATTGCATCTCCCTCATCATCTGCCGTAATCACTGCATCTTGCCAAATTGAAAATTCTGTATAAACTACTTCATGTTTTTCCCAACGTCGTTCTGCCGGTTTGTTTTTTCTTGTTTTTACCAACGAATAAACCTTATTAAGACTGTATTTAGTACCTGTATCAATGTCCGTTTCATGTTTATCACGATGAGAAAAATCAAGACTATTGTTTAGAATTTCATTTGGAATATATGCAGCCCAATTCTTTCTTAAGCCCTGCTGTGTACCATTTGCGTATTCACCTGAATAAAGATCTTTACTCAAACGACATTGAGATACCTCTACGACTTCAACATTCTCAAAAACTGCTAAATCTTCTCTTCGACCAATACTTGGATATTCCCGCGGATACTTCAAGCAATTATAAATATTTTCCACTTCTGCTTGATCTTCAGGAATAACGTGCAACACCAAGTTAACATCCGTCATCAATTGAACTTGTGCTACCCCGCGACTAATACCAAAGCCATTTACGCTAAGCTGATGACGTTTAGGCTCAAATTTCATTCCATTTTTAAACTCATATTCGGTATATAAATCACTTGTTGTTGAACCATATGATCCTTGAATACTGATTTTCATTGGATGATATTCTTTGAAATCACATAAATAATGTACCATTCCAATAACTGTTGAATAGGGTGGCAAAGGGTAGCTTTCTCGAAAATCATGACTGATTGGAACTTTATAATTTGCAGATTCTTGAAAAGCAGTTATCTTAATTGCCTTCATAGTAATCAGCTACTTTCTGTTTTAATGAATCAAAAAATTTTGCAACCGAAACTGCGTTCAACTCTTTTTTTAATTCATCCGTGTTATCAAATTGTCCTGAAACAACACCAACCCTGGTTTGATCTTTAATCTCCTTTGTCATAACGTCCTTTAAAGGTTCAATTAGAATTGAATTATTTTTAATATTTAAAATATTTTCAAAAACTGGATTCTTGATGTTATAAACTCCGCCAATTACAAAAAGTGGTTTAAAGTCTTCACGCCGGCCACGAATGTCACGATATAAATAAGCAACAGTATCTAATAATTTTGCTACTCGACGCGCTTTTTCTTGATTATCAATTTCAATTTCATCCGTATCATCAATACCAATCTGATCTAAATCAATAGTTACAGTGTAACGATAATAAGAATGATGAATTTCTGACTGTGCTAAGCTATTATTGATTGATTCATCATTCTTATCTTTTCTAATCCTAGCTGCCAAACCCATATTATTTAAAAAGTCAGTATCGCCGCGAAAAGGTTCCAAACTGATTGCATTAGAAAGTCGAACTTTAGCTGAACGCACATGCGCGTTTTTATTTGTAGCAGTTTTCATATAACCAAAAAAATCAATTTCTGGATAATCTTTAATTGTTGCATTCTTATCGAACTGAATAACCTTTTTATCCCCCGAACCTTCTGCTGATAATGTAGCAAGTGGCTCGCCTAATTGTTGAATCATGTTATAACGCAAAGCCTGTCTGGAAATGTAAGTATATTGATAACCATCGCCACGAGTCACTTTTTTCAAGGAAGCAATATTTCCCAAACTTTCTCCATAGTTAGCACTTGCTGCTTGCATTAAGATTGTTAACGTTAATCCTTTACTCTTCATCTACTTCTCCTCCTCATTTTTGTTATCATTTGGAATTAATCCTGCAATAAAGGCATAACCTAATTGATTAAATTCTTCTGGTGAATTCATTTTTTGAATAAAATTTTTGGGTACCAATTTTTTCTGGTAAAGGTATGCATCCAAAAGAATATTCATAAATTGATCATTATTTTGAATTTTTAGCGCCTGTAACAAACGATATGCTAAAGTTTGTCTTTTGTTTGTATTTGCATAGCCATCACCCAGATTTTTTCCGCTGCCCCGCATCTTTCTTAGTTCTTCATCTGTTAAAGCCAAATTACTCATCTCCTTAAAATAAATTAAATTAATTTGAATTAAGTTATAGATTTGCTCAACTGTGACATGCAAGTCTTGATGCCTAACTATCTTCAATTGCAAAACATCACTGATCAGCGAATTCAAATTAGCTGAAACCAATAACAGCTTTAACATTGCATCATATATCTGAAGTGAACTTTGACCTTGGAAATTTTTAATGTATGCTGAATTTAAAACTGATAACAAAGCAACTGTTTTTTGTCTATTTGAAAAAGGCTTTTCGCTAGCTTTTTTTAAAACACTAGCAATTTTTTTAGGAACCAAATTAAACCGATACTGTCCATTTTGATAACTGACAACCTGAATGTCAGCCAATGTATAACTGCTAGATTTGGCAAACATTTCTTGAAATGATAATGCAAATGCTCTCCAAGGAGATATAATTTGCTCTTTTTCAACTGCTCGTTTCATTTCCAAAATAATTTTATTATTTGCATTTTTCAGTAACTCTATGTCTTGATTTTGATTAATAAAAATGCCTTGATGTCTGTTATCATAGTTAAACCCTGCTGATACTGCTGAATACATTAAATGACAAAGTGGGCACATAAACTGATCATTATTAAAAAGCCAAGCATTGCTCGTTTTGCGATTAGTATCGTAACCCACCCCATTCAAAAAGCTATATGAATATTTCTGTTTCTTTATTGGCCGACCACACGTTGCACATCGATAAACATCTTTTTGATGATCTGCTTTCAAATATTCAACTACTGGCTTAACAAAAGCATCTTCATAATCCTGATACAAATCAGGCGTTTTAGTTTGCGGATTAAAAAAAGAAATTCCACCCCATGCATTATTAATCACAATATATGAAAGTGTTTTAGCCATAAAATATTTTTTAGCTTTTGGAATCGAAAAATAATCAATAAATTGTTGTAATTTAGGAATAAGTTGCTGCAATACTTCATTGAAACCCTGATTGTCTTTTTTTAACTTTTTCAGTTTTTGCAAGTCTTTACTGCAATCTTTTAAAGCTAACGTACTATCAAAATCTGGCGGAAACAAACTACTAATTTTTTTAAAACTTCCTGAGGCAATATAATATTTCAAACAATTTTTATACCAGTTATCTAACTGATTATAAATAATTTCAGGATCTGCTTTATTTTCATCTATATTCTGCCATTCCTCTATCTTTACCTTAAAGTCTATAATTCTAGCTACTCGAGTTTGTCCTCCATAGATTTTAATAAAAAATTCAAAATATTTTTCAGCAAAATAATTAAGCGCTTTCTTTTTTACGTACAATGAATTATTTTCAATACTAACATCTTCAGCATCTAAAATTCTGATCAAACCAATAATTCCAGCATTTTCTAGCCAACCGCCTTGCGATTTAAAACAAATTTTTTGATCTGTATCAATAACTTCTTGCATTACCTTATTCACCTCCTTAATGAATAACTTTTAAACAGCCTGAAAAGCTTCCCGTTCGAATGCCTAAACCGTTTTTCACCAAAAGGCTCAGCAAAACTGGATCTGCAGTTAAAGAGAACACACCTACTGTTGATTCGATATTTATATCAAAAGTTTTAATAACTGTTTTGCGGGTCTTTATTGGTAAATAAGTCATATTTTCAATCATATGACTTATTTCTTTTGGATAATAGTTTTTAAAACGGCTTTGCATATTTCCTTGTAACACTTGATTGAACTGCTCTAAATTTGCATCTTTAGTTCCTGATAAAAATAGTCGCTTATCTTTTCTTACAACCAACGGTGATAAGGTTTTGACTTTTATTTCATTGGTCACAATTACGGGTTCTTTAATTTGAAATGGTGAACCAAACATCACTTTAAGACATTTTCCAAACGGCCATGGACCGTTTTTGTACAGATACATCAATGTATTATAAAAAGACAACCCCAACTTAGCATCCGCTGTACTTAATTGCCAATAAGCATTATTTTTTTCACCTAAAGTTATCGAGTCAGCATAAAATGTTGCATCGGGAAAATTAGCCGCAAGGCAAAACAGTTTCGGCGTATTTTTTCTATACAGATAAGAAAATAAATTCGGATCTACATGCGATAACCCCGACTTCAAAAGATACAAAAATGCTTCTTGATACCTAATTTTTAATTTAACTGGTTTTGCCTTGGGTGAAACAAATTTTAACTCTATTGAAAACCTCATATAATAATTCACCTCCTTTCATCATAATGATATAAAATAAAATTAAATTTTTCAATTCCATGTATAATATTTTTTATTTAATAATTGTAAAAATCATTAAGTAAAACTCCTGTAAAGTTAGATTTAAATATGATTAACATAAAAAACATAATACATTTTACATTCCAATAATGTTAAATAAATTAATTCATACTTACTATTAAAATATGCTTTTCAACAAAGTTATTCAAGAAAAGTTTCAAAATGATACTTTTCTTTGTTCAAATCAGCTGTAACAGTTTAAAAATTAAAAAACTAATTTTCTAGTACTATTAATCGCTGCTTTAACAGTTGCAATCAAAAAAACATTCTTTAACATCAACAGCCCATCACCAACAAGTAATTGCTGGTGATGAGCTGTCTTCTATTTATTCCAGAAATCCACAACATTTTCCTAAAATTCCAATTCCAAAAATCACAATAATAATTAATAATGGATTGACACCTTTTTTCAATAACCACGCAACAAACAATGTTAAAACTAAGGCCAACATCCCTGGCAACACCGAATCTAAAATATTTTGGACTGTGGTGGTCTTTCCTTTAATCTTCGTAACTACAATGGGGATGTTAATGGTTGTCCATTTACAAACTAAAGCTCCCATTGTAAACAAACCGGTGATCGCTGCTCCGCGAGTTAATTTTTTAATTCGATCCCCGGCCATATCTTGAATAATTTCATTACCTTTTAAGTAACCATAACGTAGTAAATACCATTTGCAACCTAGTCGAATTGTATTAATCGCAACAAAGAAAATCAGCGGACCTAATAAACTGCCGGTCATCGCAATCCCCGCTCCTAACGCTGCTAGCACCGGTCGAACTGTTCCCCAAAATAATGGATCACCCACTCCAGCCAAAGGTCCCATCAAGCCAATCTTCATTGCGGCAATTGCGGTGCCATCTACTTCTCCACCATTAGCCTTTTCTTCTTCCATCGCTGCTGTAACACCAAAAATTGGTGCTGTCAGCCAAGGGTGGGTATTAAACCATTCCATATGCCGTTCCAAGGCTTCATTGCGTTCTTTTCCCGGCGCATATAATTTTTTTATTGCTGGGATCATTACAAAACAAAAGCCCATATTCTGAACCCGCTCAAAATTAAATGACCCCAATAAAAACCAAGAGCGAATATACATACTGGTTAATTCCTTATTGGATAGAGTTTTCTTTGCGTTTCTTGTTGAATTTTCCGCCACTGAACATCGCCCCCTTTCTTAATCATCCAATTCATCATCGTTATCATCAGCCTTAGTATCAGTCGTTCTTATTTTTTCAGTTGAAAGGGTTTTTTTAGGTTGCCGATATTCCAGTTGCAAATATAAAATTGCAAAAATTAACCCTAACCCACCAAAACCAACCAAGTTAAAGTTAGTAAAGGCAGCAAATAAGAATCCTAAATAAAAAAATGGCTTCAAGTCAGGAACGTCCATCATATTAATTACCATTGCATAACCAACCACAACAATAATTCCACCACCAATTTGTAAACCGTCACTAATAACTTTGGGAATTGCATTCAACCAAGCTTCAACAATTTTTGTATTCAAAATCATAACTCCTGCTGTTGGAATCATTACGCGCAAGGCCTGGATAGCCATCGCAAACAGATGCATTGCTTCAATTGCACGATACTTTCCTTTTTTGGCGAATTTATCACCTTGATGAACTAAGAAAACAACAATTGTCCGCACAAAAATCGTCAGCATTTGACCAGCAGCAGCTAAGGGTACTGCCAAGGCAATACCATCTCCGATTGATGCATGAGTTGTAATAACAACAATTGTTGAAATGACTGCAGAAAGGGCTGTATCTGGCGCCATTGCCAAACCGACATTCATCCAGCCTAATGCCATCATTTCGAGCTGTCCGCCAAGGATAATGCCCATTTTTAAATCACCTAGAACCAATCCAATTAGCGGACAGACAATTAGCGGCCGATGCATTTGTCCTTCATCAAGCACCGAACCGACACCGGCTATTCCCGCAATCAATAATATTAATAGCATTTGACCGGTATTCATCCTGATCCCTCCGTTGCCTTAAGCTTATTTTTGACTGTTTCGTAGAATTTTCAAAAAATCATGTCGTGGATCACTTGGTAGTTGACGTAGTTCTAATTTAACTCCTCTAGCTGCTAAATTTTCAAATGCCTGCAGGTCACTTGTCGTCACGCTAACCGATTCAGTCAGATGTAACTTTCCTTGATCAAAGCGCATTCCACCAACGTTAACGCTCGTAATTGGAACACCATTTTCAATCAATTCAACCACTTCACTGGGTTTGCCGAATAATAACATCGCAGTTGTCTGATCATACTTGGGATTTTTAAAGACCTTGGCCATTTTTGCCGGTGTAACAACACTAGCTTTAATGTTTGTTGGTGCAACCGATAAAGTTAAAATTTTACGCATAGGATCATTAGCAATTTCTTCACTGACCACAATGATTCGTTTAGCAGGATAAGTTTTAATCCATTTTGTCAAAACTTGACCATGGATAAAGCGATCATCAATTCTAGCAACTGTAATTTTCATGATAAATCATCCTCTACTTGATTTTGACGGCTAATTTCCGTTTTTCTAACTTCCTCCGAAAAAATTTTAAAACTTTGCTGACTATACTTTTTTAAATGCTCAGCTAATTGTTTAACAGTTATTCCGGGTTGATTTTGCAAACTCAAAGCCTCCAGCAATAATGGTAAATTAACTCCGGTTAAGACCTCAATTCCTTTTTTACCATATGCCAGTTGAATTGCCGCATTATATGGACTACCGCCAAAAATATCAATCAAAAACAAAATTTCTTTTTCTGGCATAAATTTAACCAAAGCTGATTGATAATGCCGTTTTAAATCTTCGATTCCTTCCTTATTTTCAAAAGTTATTGCTTCTAAACTCGGTTTCCCACCAAATATCATTTTTGCTGCTTCTACCATTCCAGCAGCGATTCGCCCATGACCAGCAACAATGATTGCAACCATTTTTCTCCACCTTCATCTCTTATCTAATGCTGCAATTAAAACTGTTAATAATTCAAGACACATTCGGTAATCAAATACAATTCATCTTTAGAAAGTTCAATTTTCAAAGATGCAATGCTGGCATTCAATGTTTGTTGAACTACTGGTAAAGTATGCTGTACTTCAATCGTTGGTTCTTCTTGATATTGTAGTGACTTTTGGCGTAAACAACGCTCTAACGCAAAAGCTGTATGAACAATACATTTGATTTGCTGACTATTTGAAAAGTCCGATCCTAACTGTAATTGCAGCTGCTGTAACCAATTTTGCAATAATTTACAAACAATAGATGGATTTAAATATATTAAATGTTTCTTTAGTACGTCCTCACACATACTGGAAACAACTACATTTTGTTCCTCAACTAGCTGTTCATTCTCAGGTCGTTGCATGATAATCGACATCAATCGCTGTTCACCATTGCCAGCAATTAATTCCTCTAATGAGATATAAGGAATGGCTGTGCTGGGACGTTTTGTCCCAACCGCAGCAATTATTTCGTACTCTTCAGCTAATTTAGGAATTAGTTCGGTCATCTTCAAGACTGAAACTGTTTTAACTTGAATTTTTTCGGCCTGTTGTGACTGCTGAATAATTCGCATCACAATTTTCTTTAATTTCTGGGCAGTTCCACTACCACTCATACAAATTGATAAAATCATCTTACTGCCTTTGGGTGCAGCAATTTTATTCGTAACTAATTGGGCTAAATCCTGTTGAATTGAGGTGTAGATTGAATCTAAGTCCATGTCGACATAACTAATTTTGCGTAAAACATCTAACACAATTGCAGTCGTAACATTACTGAGCACTCGCAATTTAATCCCTGTTTTTTTCTGCAGTCGATGCGTCATCATCGCTAATGACCCCATATCGACTAATAGTAAGACACCTTTTCCTTGATCTAATTTTTCTAACATTGTTGCCATTTGCTGCAATATTTCATTGGGTGAAACCGTCAAGGGCATATCCAAAGCTGCAATGTTGCCATTTCCTAATAAATCAGTTGCCACTTTGACCATTGAACTAGCCGTCGAAGTGCCGTGTGCCACCACTAATACACCAACTTGTTTTTTTTCTGATAAACTACGAATTGAGCTAAGCAACATCGTTAAATAGATAACTTCAATATCTGGTACTTTTACCGCAAAAGTCGTAATAATTTCTTTTTGAAAAATCAAAGCAACTTGATATTCAGCTGCATGAGTTTTTTTTATTTTTTCAACTTCATTTTTCAACAATAATTCAGTCTGGTTGCCACGTTTAAAAAAAGCATCAATATGCATGCTCAAATAATAAACAAACCGTTGATCTAACTGGACATGTAATTGCTTTTCCGCAATTTGCTTAAGTTGAACTACAAAGCTGGAAATTTTCTGATCAACAAACTTATTTAATTTGACATTAGTTAACGGCTGGCGGAAGAAACGCTTAATATGCAGGTGCAAATCAGTCATAATATATTGATGAATATTTTCATTTGAAACTCCTTGACGTTTTAAATGATGAACTTTATTTTCGATTAGTTCATAAATATTGTCTTTTTCAACAGTAACCGTCTTTTTTCCAACTTCAAATAAAGTGTTTGTGTCTAAGTAACGTGAGAGTTCAACTTGATGCCTTGTCTTAGCCGGATTGCTCAACCAATGCTTGCGTAAATCCTCTGGCAAATCATTTAACTCAATTGTCACTTCAGTTGCATCAATACTATTTAAAAAAGCTTGAGCACAAGTTAATTGCACTTGCGACTTTAATTCACCAACATTTCCATAGTTATCTGCTGTCATCAATGCTGTAAAGACATCAATTCTAACATTCAAATTCTTCTTAATTCGTTTGGCTTCCTGCTGAAATAGAAATTTTGCAAGCTCAATTTTTTCACTTAATGGTCGCTCGTTTAGCGGAGGAATCTCAATTGTCATTGGAATTCGCCGTAAGAAGGTTTTTAGCAAAGTCGAATGTGGATCCTCAGTTGTAGCACAAATAATTAAAACATTAGCTCGTCGGTTTTTTTGACTCTCACCTAAACGTTTAAAAACGCCGTTATCAATAAAATAAAACAGCATTTCTTGTCCTTCGGGTGGCAACCGATGAACCTCATCTAACAGTAAGATGCCACCATCGGCTTGTTCAACTAATCCTGGTTGATCCTGATCCGCTCCAGTGAAAGCCCCTTTGGCATGCCCAAAAAGTGTCGCCAACAATAACTGTGGATTATGATAATAATCCGCACAATTGAAAGAAATAAAAGGAATATTATCTGAAAATACACCGCGATACTGCGCGTAGGAAAAAATTTTGTTAGCAAAATATGTTTTACCAACCCCAGTTTGCCCAACCAGCATCATATGTAAACCATGCGGCGGATACATGATCGCCGCTTTGGCTTGTGAAGCAGCTTTTCGCAAACTCCCCTGATAACCAATCATTTCTGTCAATGGATTTTTCCCCTTGACAGCTACTGCTTGGTTTTTAATTAGTGGAGTAACGTTTTGTTGCTTATTCACTAATTCTGTTAAACTATCAACTTCAAAATAATTCAATTTTTCTAATTTCAAAACGCTGATAACAACTTGACTCGGTAAATATTTAATTGGAAAACTTTTAACTTTCAAAACTTTTTCTGAACGCACTAATCGATTTAAATCTGCCGAAACGTTGGGCCGCGCTAGATTCATCAAATCAGCTAATTTTGCCGTAGTTGTTCCCTGTTCTTGCAACAAAGTATTACGACTAGCCGATTGCCAAATTTGCAATAACTGCTGGTAAACTCTTTCAATTCGCTTCAAAGCTCAACCCTCACTCTCTAACACACTTTTTAAACCCTAAAAAATAAAATAGAATATATTTAAATTCAAGCATATCACATTCGGAAAAACAAATTTTAAGCAAAATATATTTTTGCCATGGTTACAATTCAAAGAAGTTAGTATTAATCATAGGTTATTCTTGAAAACGCTTTCTAAAACTATTAAAAAATTTTATCTCTAGGCTAAGCTAGTTGTTTGCGCCATTATTCCTTCATTTTGTAAAGCCCAAATTGCCAGTTGAGTTCGATCACGCAAAGCTAATTTTGACAAAATGTTCGACAAATAATTACGAACAGTCCCCTCAGACAAGAAAAGCTTTTGCGAAATTTCTTTATTTGATAAACCTAATTTGATTTTTTGAATAATTTCCCATTCAGATGCGGAAAGTTCCGCTACAGAGGCTGCCGGAACTGACATTCCAGTAGATTTATCAATTGCCTGTGAAAAAAGCTTAACAACTTTTTGTGGAAACGCAGCCGTTTGCTTTGAATTTTCCTGCCAAACGCGCTGTATTTCCGGATAAAGTTCGGTTAATGAAACTTTTCGTGATTGCAGTAAATACCCTAAACAATTTACTTGAGAAAAATTATATAAAGTGCACCCACAGCCCGTTAATTGTAGCATCATTAATTTAGCTGCATCCCCAACTGTTTTACGGATACAGGTTAAACATTCGGTATCAGACAATCCCATATCAAGCATAATAATATCATTTTTAATTGGTGCTGTCTGCCAGTTGTCTGCCAGCTTAACCTGCAGATCCTGATGTGCAGATAAGACCAGTTTGATAGATTCCCCAATTAATTCTTGCTTAGTCAAAATTAAAATCTTAATCATGCTATTCCCCTCCAATTGTGAGATTGGCTGTCTCCAATAAACCTACTACAAATATATAAGCAAATTTGATGCCAACTAACTGGATACCTATGATTACAAGCTAAATAGCGAACCTGTTTCATTAAAACAAAACAGGTTCGCTATTTTTCAATACATGTTAGCTTACAATAATACACTTTTCAATACAGATTTTTTTCTTCAATACACTTAAAACCATTGCTGTAAAACTGCAGCAATTCCATCATGATCATTATCCGCCGTTACATGTTGAATTTGAGTTTTAATTTGACTAGGTGCATTGCCCATAGCATAACCGGTACCTACTGCCGCTAGCATTCCCAGGTCATTATAATTATCACCAAAAGCAATCGCTGCGTTCGGCTCAACTTGATAATAGTTCATCAACCAACTGACAGCTTGCTTTTTCTCAACACCACCAGCCGTGATTTCGATCAGATTAGGTGAAGAACAAGCAATTGACAAGGCGGGATATCGCTGACTGATTAACGGTTCCGCTTGTTTAATGGCTTCAGGTGCACCCATCAACAAAACCTTATGAACTAGCTTAAAGTCCGCAATTGCACTTGTTGTCGCTAAGCGCTGTGCTTTCAAACCGACAATTTGTTCTTCGTGTGGTACCCAATAGTGATCCGTACTCGCTGCAGCCCAGGAATCTTCTCCATAAACATTCCAGACTAACTGTGAGAATTTGTTCTCTACATCAGCACAAATTTTTTGCGCTGTCTTGACTGGAAGTTCCATTGATTTGATACTTTCCCTATGAGCATTGCAAATTAGGGCACCATTATAGGCAATCAAAGGTGTCACCAGCTTCATTTGCTGTAATAAGGGTGTAATTGCGCTTGGCATTCGTGCCGATACCGGAATAAATTTACTTCCAGCGGCAATTGCTGCCAAAATTGCCTGTTGAGTCCGGGGGGTAATCTGCTGCTGGCTATTTAATAAAGTCCCATCCAAATCACTGAAAATCAATTTAGGAAACATTGCTCTTACTCCTTAGCTTTTGTCATGCTTGATGCTGCTGGAAACTTGCTTTTAAAGTCATTAATTACTAACTGTAAATTACGATTCCCGCGATACATCCCATAACCTAAGACTAACATTCCCAACAAACCGATGACAATTAATACAATTCCTAAAATGTATAGTAGGAGATGCGCTGCCGGGAAAAAATAAAGAACGATAATTCCGATCCCAACGCTGCCTAAAAAAATTGAAAACCAGCGGCCAAGATTTTCCAACATATGTTTCTGATATAGAATTTCTGTCTGATATCCTTTAATAATTTCCTGTTTTTTCAACGTTACTCCCCCTATCCTTTAGTACTTCAATCCTGGGTTGAATATGCCTAACAGAACTCCGACAAAAGCAATTACAACTAAAAGCAGCATTACCTTAACCGGTGAGATATTCTTTTTAGCCATTAACCACCAACAGAAAATAATGAAGCCGGCTGTCAATAATCCCGGATAAACAGCATCTAATTTATCTTGTAAAACTAAATAAGCTTTGCCAGAAGAATTTTTCAATTCAAATGATGTTTTAACTGAAACCCAAGTTGCAGCGACACTACCAACAACCATCCCGCCGACAACTGAAACTGCCCGGCGAATTGCTTTACCTTGAGCACCAACCAAGAACTCAACGGCTTTATCACCCATTTCATAACCTTTAAAATAGGCAAACTTCATTCCAAAATAAGCTAGCAAGTTCCAAACAATAATGTAGAAAATTGCCCCAATTGGCGAACCGCCAGTTGATAAGCCTAATGAAATCCCTAAGATAATTGGAATCAAAGTTCCGACAATCATTGAGTCACCAATGCCGGCTAATGGTCCCATCAAACCAGCACGTAAACCATTAATCGTTTCACCATCAATTCCTTCGGCACCATTAGCTCGAGCCTCTTCTAAACTAGCTGTGATTCCAACAACAACTGAGCCGATTTGTGGTTCGGTGTTAAAGAAGGCGGTATAAGTTTTCATCGCTTCTTCTTGTTCTGATTTTTTATCATAGAGTTCTTCCACAATTGGCAACATTGAAGTCAAATAACCAAAGGTCTGCATATGTTCTTGAGAAAAGCAGGTTAAGTTGCCATAATACCAATGATGAAAGGACTTCATCAACGTCTTTTTACTAATCTTTTTATCAGCCATATTAGATATCCTCCTCATCATCATCGTCGTCATCGACTGTTCCACCACTTGCTGGAGCAACTGCGTGAGCATTTTTAGCCATTTCCAAGTTATAGAACAACAAAGCGAAAATTAAAGAAACAACCGCGCATGATACCAAGTTCATCGATAATGATGCTGCTAAAGTAAAGCCAACAAAGAATGGTACAAAGTCCATTGGAGTTTCAACAATTTGTTTTAATAAGATTGCAATTCCGACACATGGAAGCATCGCCCCAACTGTGAACAACGTCTTCATTGGAATCCCATCCATTGGTAAAGCTGTCTTTAAAGCTGTAACTGCATCTGCTCCCCATTTACACATAACTAAAGTTGGAATAAATGAGAAAAGTAAATGTGAAATCCATGGCCAGCCCCAGTTAACCCCGTATAATTTTTTAAAATTGCCTTTTTCAACATCACGCCAACCCATGTGCTGCCAAACTAAGTTCAGGGTAGCTGTCCCATAAAATAAAACGGTTCCAATTGTTCCAACTAAGGTTCCCATTGATTTTGCTAAACTAGCTGCGGCGGTTGAAGTTGCCGACAATCCCTGTGATTGAATTGCAACCATCGCTAAAGGAATTCCAATATATGAAATTGCGCGTACATCTGCAGAAACAGTCCCACCAGGGGTAACAAGTGCAATATAAACCAGCTGCATCGCAACACCACACATAATACCTAATTTAATATCTCCTAAAACTACTCCACATACCAGTCCGCCGACTAATGGACGTCCCAAGGTATAGTTACCAATTGAAGTTCCTGCCATTCCTGGCAATGATGATAAACAAGCAAATATTCCTAGAATAGCTGCTTGAACCCAACTAATTGTCATAGTGAATTTCTCCTTTGTTTAAATTTAATACCCAAACTGGCTCTTGAATTTATCCCAATAACCAATTGAAACATCTGGTAATAACTGAAACTTCACCCGATAACCAGCCTTTTCAATTGCCTCAATTGCAGCAGCTTCTTCTTGTGTAATTGACTGATTATTTCCTAATTTCGTTGTTCCGGGACGATCATTACATGGCCCAACAATTACTTCTTTTACTTCACTTGGCACAAAACCTTGATCAACCAAAATTTCTTTCATATCTACTGGGTTTTTCGTAATCAAAAAATAATTATCTTTTGAATCTAAGACTCGTTGACATTTACGCTGCCAAGCAGCTTTAGACCAAACAAAAGTTTTTTTATCAGAAGCTGCCTTATAAGCATCCTTTAAAACAGCATTTTTTGATACTAAATCATTTACTGCAATCAAACCATCACAAGGGAACTCTTTGGCCCAGCGAGTTACTGTTTGCCCATGAATCATTCGATCATCAATTCTTACAAAAGAAACGGTCATTTTAAACTCCTCCTTACAACTAAATATCCTCATCATCATCGTCATCAAGATCGCTGCTTGGTTTAAACTCTTTGAGTGAGGATTGTGCTTCACTTAAAACAGCCTGCACAAAATCGGCTCCACTTAACGTATCTTTAAGCATTACCGCATTCAAAGCCATTGGCAAATTCATCCCTCCTAAAACAATTGTTTGTTTTAAGATATCTGCTTGGGCTAAAACATTACAGACAGTTGTCAGCGGACTGCCACCAATAATATCGCCAAGAACAACAAATGAATTGCCCGTGCCCAATTCAGCTAATTGCTGCTTGAACCTGTCAGCTAATTGTTCAACTGACTCACCATTTTTTAAACCAACTGCCACAACTTCTTCGACTTTGTCAGCTGCAAACATGGCTAAAGAGCTTTTTAATCCTTGCGAAAATTCTCCATGACTGACCAACAATAAATATTTCATTTTCTACCTCCTTTCTTGATTTCTTAAATAAAGCTTAACATTTCATGAAATCGTTTTAACGTGACTTAAATCATTATTTACTCATGACATTTGTCACTTTTTTAGAAAAAATTAAGGCAAAAAAAGTAGTGATCGAGCCTTAACATCGTAAGCCAGCTAACTATTTTTTAGCGCATATTTGGACATTAAAAGATCCAAAAAGTCCGGGACTTTGAGATGTCTCGGACTCACTAATAACAATGTTTTATTATAAATACACCAGAATACACAGACTAACTGCAATGACTAGTCTTTAGTTCTTCTTGGCGGCAAATTGCAGTCGCAGTTTTTTTAAGTTACGAATATGCCACGGTGTTCGATTTAGTTTGGGCAAATTTAATTTTAAAATCATTGGTTGACCGTTTTTTAAAATTACGTTTGTTTCGATCGTCAACTTGACTGACAATAGCTCTTCATGCAATGACATTTTTTTAATCTGTGTTCCTGTTAAACTAAAACCATCTGCAAAATAATCTAAGCCGCTATGGTAGCGAGCGGCAAAAAATAAATCATCACTCAGATATAGGCAATTAATGATTGGTTTGGTTTTAATCGTACTAATTGCCAGAACCACTTTAGTCGGATCATATTGCGTTTTGGGGTGTTGTTGCTTGAAGTACTGCTCAAAACGAGTTTGCTGGATAAAGAAAAATGACACTTTGCCACCATCCTTGTTATTTAAAATTGTTTTAAAAGTCCCTGGATACATGTCTTAATCAGCAATTTAGCTTATTACTATATGTACATGCTTCCTATCTTCGCTAAATTCTCCGCCATCACATTTTATAACTTTTGATTAAATAAAGAAATATAAACAGCATTTATTTACGAAAGTAGTTTTCCCTACCAGGTCGTGCTAGGATAGAAGTGAATTCAACCGAAATTTTTACTTGGGGGTGTCCAATGTTTACATTATTTGTCCTGTTGCTCCAACGGTTGGGAATTATTCTGGTACTAGCTTTTTTATTGGTCAACGTCCGCTTTTTTCGTCGATTGATCAAGCAAAATAACTTACAAGCTAAATGTGCTTTAATTGCAATATTTACTGTTTTTACCGTTATTTCCAATTTAACTGGTGTTGAAATTACTCATAACAATACTTTAATTCAAACACCATTTCTGACTGCCCTGCCACAATCAGATTCAATTGCTAATACTCGTACTCTAGTCATTACAGTCGCTGGGATTGTTGGCGGTCCGTTAGTTGGTAGTATTGTCGGTTTGCTGGGAGGGATTCACCGCGTAATTCAGGGAAATTTTTCTGACTTCTTTTACATTCCAAGTTCAATTTTAGCGGGGCTCTTTACTGGTGCTGCGGGTAACTTTTTGAAAAAAAATCTAACTTATCCTGGTCCATGGATTACTGCAGTGTTGGGAGTTTGTGCCGAAGGAATTCAGATGCTGTTTATTGGCATTTTCAGTGGTTTGGCTTTGGTGCGTCTCATTATTGTTCCTATGATGCTGCTTAATAGTATTGGAGCTTTTGTCTTTATCTCAATTATCAATGCTTATTTAACTAATGAGCAGCAATTAAAAGCCGTTCAAACCCATGACGTTTTAAGTTTGGCCGACAAAACTCTGCCCTATTTTCGCCAAGGTTTAAATATTAATTCTGCTCAAAAGGTCTGTGAAATCATCAAAAAATATACTAATTTTGATGCCGTTGGAATTACCGACCGAGTTAACGTACTGGCACATGTCGGGGCTGGTCAAGATCATCACTTAGCTAAAGAAGCTGTCTTGACTGATTTATCCAAGCACGTTATTGCTAGCGGCCAAGCTCGCTATGCCTATCATAAAGAAGAAATCGGCTGTCCTCATGCTGATTGCCCCTTAGCTTCCGCGATTGTTTTGCCGCTTAAGGTCAATGGAAAAACTTTAGGTGCTTTAAAAATGTACTTCACTAAAGCTGAACGCTTAACGCCAGTCGAGGAAAACTTGGCTGGCGGTTTGGCTTCAATTTTTTCCAGTCAATTAGCTTTAGGAATTGCTGAAGAACAATCAAAATTAGTTAGTGATGCTGAAATTAAAGCTTTGCAAGCTCAGATTAACCCGCATTTTTTCTTTAATGCCATCAATACCGTTAATTCCTTAATGCGAACTGATGTTGAAAAAGCTCGAACAGCTTTGCTCCAACTCAGCACTTTCTTCCGTTCTAGTTTGCAGGGAGTTCGCGAAACACAAATTCCATTACAACAAGAACGTGAACATGTTAATTCTTATATGTCACTTGAACAAACACGTTTTCCCGATAAGTACCAAGTTACCTATGACATTCAAACCGATGATCAAGTAAAGGTTCCCCCGTTTTGTTTGCAAGTTTTAGTTGAGAATGCCGTTAAACATGCTTTTGTTGGTCGAAAAACTAACAATCAAATCAAAATCAGTGTTCAGCAACAGCAACAAGCAATTTTGATCGCTGTCAGCGACAATGGAATTGGGATTCCTGATAAATTAATCAACAAATTGGGAAACCAAGTTCTAGAATCAGCAACTGGAACCGGGACAGCTTTGGTTAATCTAAATCATCGCTTGATTGGTCTATATGGTAACGATAGTCATTTACAAATTAACAGCAGTACTGCAGGAACGACTGTAAAGATGTTGATTCCATTAGCAGAAACAACTGTTTTAGCAACCAAAAATTGAGGTGAAAACTTATGAACGTCTTATTAGTTGATGATGAGCCCTTATCTCGGAATGAACTAGAATATCTTTTAAAGCAAAACTCCTCCGTGGAGCAGATTTATCAAGCTGATGGAATTGCTGCTGGTTTGCAGCTGCTATTAAAAAATCAGATTGAACTTTTATTTCTTGACATTGAACTTAATGATGAAAACGGCTTTTCTTTAGCCAAAGAATTGCAACAATTAACTCAGCCACCGCTGGTTATTTTTGCCACTGCCTACGATAATTATGCGGTTGATGCTTTTAATATCAATGCCATAGATTATGTTCTCAAACCCTTTGAACAAGACCGAATTAATCAAGCAGTCGCCAAGGCTGGGGCTTTGCTAGCTGATAAAAGTAGCCCAACTTCACCAACTGAGCCTGATTATCCAACTGTTATTACGGTCACCCAAGAAGAAAAAACTACCGTTGTCCCAACTAAAGAAATTATCTCAGCTGCGGTCAATAACGGAGTTCTTACGATTACGACGGTTGATGATGAATTTTCAGCTCATGAAACGCTAAATTGGTTAAAGCAACGTTTGAATCCCCAGCAATTTATTCAAGTTCACCGCAGCGTTTTAGTGAACCTTAACTGTATTCGTGAAGTTCAGCCTTGGTTCAATCATACTTACCAACTAACAATGACCAACCAACAAAAATTGCCAGTTGGCCGGTCTTTTATTAAACCTTTACGTCAAAAATTACAAATGTAATAGCTTTCATTCAACAATTAATCAGGGTAGTTCAAGTGTTGATTTTTGCAATTCACCGCAAAAACGACGCTTTTTTTCTTTTTTCGGGTATGCTAATGATGAAAAAAGGAAAGGATGATCAACATGAAAACCACTAAACAAACCCCATCAAAAAAAGCTGCTTCATTATTAGCTCAGCTTGGAATTTACACTGTTATTTTATTTATTGCTAATGCTATTTCGAGTTTGTTTCCGGCTTCATTTCCTGTTCCAGCTCCAGTCATTGGTTTAATTTTACTCTATCTACTATTAACTTTTCACATTATCAAGCTGGAATGGGTCGACTCAGTTGGCAGCTTTTTAATCGGAATTATCGGCTTCTTGTTTGTTCCCTCTGGAATTTCTTTAGCTGCAAATCTAAAAATCATGCAACAGCAGGGATGGCAATTGATTTTAGTTATCATTTTATCAACAATTATTTTGTTAGTAGTAACCGCTTATACTGCTAAATTCTTTATCTGGTGTCGCCATGCTATCAAAGACTTGGCAACTAAACCACATTCAAAACCGCTCCGCCCTTTGAATACGTTAAAAATGTCAGTTAGCCAACATGCCAAAGGAGGAGAATAATATGTCAGCCATTTTTACAACACCATTTTTTGGAATTTGTTTATCCGTTATTGTTTATTTGATTGGTCAATGGTTATTTAAAAAGTCGCATGGCTTATTCTTCTTCCAACCGCTGTTCGTTGCCATGGTCCTTGGGATTGCTATCCTCGTTGCTTTAGCTGCCCTAATGGGTAAAAGTACTGCTAGTTTTTATACTACTGCTTACAAGCCCGGTGGTGATTTGATTTTCTGGTTTTTAAACCCAGCAACAATTGCCTTTGCAATTCCGTTATATAAACGCAACGACGTTATTAAAAAATATTGGGTTGAAATTTTAGCCGCGTTAGTCGTTGGTTCAGTAATCTCATTAACTGCTATTGTTGGCGTTTCAAAATTGGTGGGCTTGAGCAAAACAGCGATTGAATCGATGCTGCCACAAGCTGCTACAACCGCGATTGCTTTGCCAATTTCCGCTTCAATCGGTGGCAACTCAGCAGTTACAGCCATGGCATGTATTTTAAATGCCGTTATCATCTATGCTTTGGGTGATTGGCTGGTCAAAACTTTCCGCTTAAACTCCGACCCAATTGGTGCTGGTTTAGGTCTAGGAACTTCAGGTCATACAATTGGTTCAGCCTATGCCTTAAAATTAGGTTCAGTTCAAGGATCAATGGCAGCAATTGCTGTGGTTGTTATCGGCGTTGTAATTGATCTAATCGTGCCAATTTTCAGTAAAATTATTTTTTAACCCTGAATAAAAAGAAACTAAGACTTTGAGTTGAAAAACCTGCTCAAAGCCTTAGTTTCTTGCTATGTTAAAGCGTGCTTGATTTCGAAAACAAATGTCTATGCTACGTCAATTTTTATTGTCTAGTCAAGTCACTGCTTAATACCAATATTTGGTGTTTGACTAAAATGCCATATTAGATAAGAGATACTCCAAACTGCTACAAATAAGAAAAACAATCCATACCCCAACCAATTAAGATCGATCCCTGCAATTGCCTGCAATAGCTTTCCTTTAACGGCGGTAGTATTAATGACCACTTGGATTAGTTCTAAAATTCCAATGACAAACGCTGCTGTTGTTGAAATTGTCGTAACCACTAAGTTATAGCCAGTTTTTCTTTTAGGCGTTGCAAAGGCCCAACTGTAAGCTCCTGACATCATTACCGAGTCAGTTGTGTCCATTAAGTTCATCCCCGCTGCAAATAAAATTGGCAAGGCTAAAATTCCCATTGAAAAAGTGTTGGCTTGAGCAGCAGTTGCTGAAATCGCAATTAAACCAATTTCACTGGCAGTGTCAAAACCTAAGCCAAATAAGAAACCAATAAAATACATTTGCCATTCACAACTAATGAATTTAAATAAGGGATAAATCAACCGTAGTAAAAACCCACGCGATATTAGCAATTGATTTAACTCAGTTTCCTTGACTTCATCTTGTTGCATTAGTTTCAATGAACGCCATAGACTGAGCAAAACAATCAGATTAACAATTGCAATCCCTATCAGAAAAATTCCCGAAACCAGTGAACCAATTAATCCACCAATACTCTCAAAAAATGGCAATTTGAGTTTGACCCATTTCAAAGAAATACTGATTAAAATGACCAGCAAAAAAACAACCGTTGAATGACCTAACGAGAAAAAGAAACCAACACCGCAAGATTTTTTCTGTTGCTGAATCAATTTACGGACTGTATTATCAATTGCGGCAATATGGTCAGCATCAAAAGCGTGGCGCAAACCCAATGAATAAGCCAACAGACCTAAGCCCCAAAAGCTATTGGATTTTCTAGCTGCATAAGCAATTAACAAAATTCCCAACAGATGTATCCCTAAAACTGCTAAATAAAAAGGGATTGATTTTTTGACTGCACTTTTTTTCACATTCTTCTCCTTGCTTCATCTCAAACCCCAGCGGAATTAAGACTAACCCACCAAAGCTGTTTTTTGAGCCTCTGGTAATTCTTCATTCATCCGTCCAGATTCAAAGCCCTGTAAATCTAAAGTTACATAACGGAATCCATAAGCTTTTAATTGCTGATTAATCGTGCTCATTTGGTTGATCAAACTAAGTACCTGTTCAGTTGGGACTTCAATCCGGGCAGCTGAGTCTTGAACTCGGACTCGAACAGTCAAGAAGCCTAACCCGCGTAAATAAGCTTCAGATTTCATTACTCGCTTAATTGCTGGCAAAGTTAATTCCGTATAATACGAAAACCGTGAAGAAACTGAACAACTAGCGACTTTATTCCAATTAGTAAGTCCTCGCTGAGCAGCTAATTCACGAACTTCGGGTTTGTAAATATCTGCCTGTTGTAAAATTGAAACAGCCTTTTCTTCATCACGCGCCCGTAATCCTGGTCGAAAATCATCATTATCATCCATGATCATCCCATCTAAGACAACCGTAGCATTCAATTCAGCTTTCAATTCATTCAACTTCTGATAAAAAATCTTTTTCATCCAATACCATGAAGCTGGGGTATTATTTTTAATTTCAGTATTTGCTAAATAATCAAGTTCCACAGTTTTAACATTTGCACCTAAATCTTGGGCTAACTTAACTGCCTTATTAAATTCCTCATCAGTGAACAGTGCTGAATTAGCAACCACTGCTGTTACTTTTTCACAACCTAAAACTTTTAAAGCTGCATCTAAAACCAACGTTGAATCAATCCCACCTGAAAAAGCAACTAAAACACGATCATATTTAGCTAACAACTCATTAATTTTTGTTTCTTTAACATTTAATTCATTCATAAGATAAACACCCTTCCATTGTAAATAAAAAGTTTCTCGTTAAATTCCTAAATAATATTTAGCAAACAGTGCCGCCGCTACTGCCCCAACAAATGGAGCAATTCCCGGAACTAAAACTCCATACTGCCAATCATTATCAGCTTTGTTTTGCAGTGGTAAAATTGCATGAGCAATCCGTGGTCCCATATCGCGCGCTAGATTCATCGCGAACCCAGTAGGGCCCCCTACAATAGCCCAGACCAGCAAGCCAACTCCAATCGGGACAATTCCTGGAGTTTTATATTGCGAAATTGCTAAAATCGAAGTTAAAAAGACAAAGGTTGCAAAAAATTCTACAAAAAAGTTACGCGGTAAATTTCTAACTGCCGGTGCCGTTGAGAAAATATTCCGGATTGTCACATTATCAATTTTGCCGTATGAGTGTTTAAATGAATCAGCATACATGATGTAAACAATAACCGATCCAACCACACCACCCAAAACTTGCACAATTGCTGTGGGAAAGAAAACTGTCCAAGTCATATTTCCTAATAAAACTTGGGTTAAAGCCATTGCTGGGTTAATGGTTACATTGCCAAAAATAAACAATGAAACACTAATTCCAAATGCCCAAGTCGTAATTGCAAACAAATGTCCTGAACCATGGTATTTTGTATCATTTAAAACTGTATCAGCATGGACTCCCACACCAAAAACGATCATTAAAGCTGTCCCCATAAATTCTGCTAATAACTGATGTATCACTTATTTCACCTCATTGATTTTTTTATCATACACTTGTAGTGCTTGTTGCATTACTTCAGCAACACTCAACCCGTTTTTTCGGGCAATTCTGGCTGCTTCATCATATTCAACAGCAACCTTTTTAAACTGACCTTTTTGACCAATTTTTAAGCTTACCTTACCAAACTTAGTCATAACTTTAGTGAAGCTTCGCTGCATCAGTTGGCGTTGTAATTGATGCCAGCGGACACCAAATGACGAAGTCTGCTGCAACACTAACTCACAAACCTGATCCAGCATTGCTGGTTTAAAAATCACAGTTAGTTGATAGGCTGGACGATTTTTCTTCATAAAAACTGGCGTAAAATAGGCATCATAAACACCAACTTCAATTAAGTTCTCTAAGACAAAACCTAATTGTTCTCCAGATTGATCATCAATATTGGCATGCAGTTCAATTACCTGATCACTTTGAGCCAATGTTTCTTTTTGACTTGGTTTGGAAGTCAGCAATTGAGCCCGTAAAGCATTTAAATGCCCCGTTGTTCGGGTGCCGAATCCATACCCAACTTTTTCTGGTAATAATTCAGTCGGCAGCGCACCATATTGAGCAGCAGTTTGCTTAACAATTGCAAAACCCGTCGGCGTAACTAATTCAGTTGCCACGTCCAAGCGTTGCCGAAATGGCACCTCACTATTCAGTCGCATTTGCATAACAGCTGGAACTGGTACCGGCATTGTTCCATGAGCTGCTTCAATTGTGCCGCTGCCATCCACCAATGTTCCGCTAATAATTCGTTCAACTTTCATTAGGTCAATTCCAATAAAAAAGCCCACAATGTCGACAATTGAATCAATTGCCCCAACTTCATGAAAGTGAATTTCTGACAAGGTTTTAGCGTGGACCTTCGCTTCAGCTTGCGCTATTTCATTAAAAACTTTTAGTGATGATTTCTTGATGATCGTTTTTAAATTAGAATCTTGAATTATTTTGGTTATTTCCGCTAAGTTTCGCCCGTGATGATGTTGAACTCCCTCATCGACTCTCTGCCCTGCATATAATCCATTTAATTCAACCTGAAACAAACTGCCGGCAATTGCTGACTGCGTTGTTTTTTCGAGTGACAGTTGATATCCTGACAAATTAAGCTTGGCGAGTTCTTGTTTAAATCGTGAAAAGTCTAGTCCTAAATCAAATAAAGCACCTAGTAACATATTGCCGCTAACACCTGAGAAGGGCTCTAAATAAAGAGTTCTCATTGAACATCACCTCCAAGATGATTAATCTTGCTAGCCGAATAACCAGCTCCAAAGCCGTTATCAATATTGACCACCGTTACTCCAGTTGCACAGCTGTTAAGCATTGTTAATAGTGCAGTAACACCGTTAAAAGCTGTTCCATAGCCGACGCTGGTTGGAACAGCAATTACCGGGCTACTAACCAATCCGGCTACAACGGAAGCCAAAGCCCCCTCCATTCCAGCAACGACAATCACCACTTGTGCTGAACGAATTACTTCTAGCTTGGCAAACAACCGATGAATGCCTGCTACGCCAACATCGTAAACACGTTCAACTTGATTACCATACATTTCAGCCGTAATTGCAGCTTCTTCAGCGATCTTTTGATCCGACGTGCCCGCGGTCACAATAGCAATTGAACCAACTGCTAATTTAGGTAGCACCGCTTTAAAGAGCAGCATTCGAGCAACTGCAAGATATCTAAGTTGTGGCACCTGCTGTTGAACCTCAGCCGCTTTTTTGGCTGTAACTCGCGTCACGATAATGTTTGTTTTTTGGGTAATCATTGCTTGTGCAATCCCACTAATTTGGTTTGCAGTTTTCCCTTCACCATAAATTACTTCTGGTGCTCCAGTTCGTTTTAAGCGATTAGTATCGATCTTGGCATAATTTAAATCCAAAAAACCTGGGTTATCGAGCTGATCCAGAGCTTGCTCTACTGTTGTCTGTTGCTGAGCTACCTGTTTTAAAAGTTGAACTAATTTTTGTTTTTTCATGCTTACTGCGGACGCTTAACAATTACCCCGAGGCCATCAGGAATAACTGTTACTTTAGCGGCTTGACCTTCACGTTGATAAGCCATTGTTAAAGCTTCATCAAGTGATTTAGCTAACTCCATATGCATCTTAGTAACTAAATTTGGTTCAACCAAATCAGAAACCATAATTACATGGTGATTGACCAAAATTCGCGCTAAAATCTGTGATGTCCATTGATCAGGGACAGTTTCTAACCGTGGTGTATTAATTGCCTGTTCCAAAAATTCTTTTGGATCGCTGACATCAGCAATATTGTGGAAGAATCCTTCGCCACCGTGACCATCACGACAACCAGCAACCATGATAATAGTTCCATTTTGTTTATTGGTTGCTTCAGCCGAAGTCATACCTTTAACAGCTTGATAAATGTTTTGATCAAGTGGATAGCCGCCGTTAGTTGAAATGGTAATATCCGACTCAATTGGTTCAACTTGTGACAAAGAAGCCACAAATTCAGTTCCCTTACGATGAGCTTTTTCTAAGTCACCGGCAAACGAGCCAATAATTTTCTTATCCTCGTCTAAAACCACATTTAAAATGAATTGCAGATGAACAGCTTTAGCTGCAAAAACCATATCTTGATGAATCAAATTGTGCTGCAAATTTCCCGTCCGTGAATGTTGATCATTAATAAATTCTCCCGAATGATTTGCCATGATCGTCTTGTATGATGAAATTCCAGGTAAAACAGCTTTCCGACCACCAGAAAAGCCAGCAAAGAAATGTGACTCAATAAAACCTTCTGAAATCAGCAAATCAGCTTCAGTCGCAACTTTGTTAACAATCAAATCACCACCTGAAGGCAGTTTACCAACTTTGACCATATCTTCATCGCGTTGTGAGTAGTGCATCACAATTTCTTCATGAGCAACAATTTCTTCACCGTATTTATTGACCAACTCTTCATGTGTAGAAGGACGATGAAAACCAGTTGCAACTAAAATTCGAATTCGTGCATCCGGTGCTGCGGAACGCAGCCGCCGTAATAAAATTGGCGTGATAATCCGTGAAGGAACTGGACGGGTATGATCTGAAGAAATAATTACAATATTGTGTTTTCCTTTAGCCAAATCTTCCAATTTCGGCGAACCAATTGGTTCATTAAGTGAGCGCTCCACTGTTTCTTCTTCTGACAATGGATTTTTGAACTCAGCTGCTTGTGAAACAAGTTTTCCAGCAAAATTAGCTGCGGGAATTTTTGCAGTAATAATTTGCTTGTCATATGGCAAATCTATTTCAACCATTTTACTAACTCTTCCTTTCATTTCTTGAATACATTTACCGAGTATATTCGCTTAAATAATTTGGCAAACGTATTTTATGTACCACTAATCACTGGCACATCTTGGTGTATGAAATGTTACAAATAAATGAGTGCTAGTTAAGTACGTTTTATTTGAAGTTTTCAATTAAATAAATGCGTTTAAAATTACTTTTGTTGTTTAGCTTTAAAAATTTGATTGACTCTGCTATTAAAAAATGGTAATTGTTTTAAGACTGACAACTTATAATAACAATCAGCTTTTTTAAATATATAATCTATGACTTAAGGAGATTGATGGGGATGGTCATGACTCATACTGAGTACCTGATGAATTATCTGCAGGCAAATAAATTTCCAGTGATCACAAAAAAAAGACATACTTATTTGACTTATCATGGGTTAGAGGAAAACAGTACCTATGTGCTGAAACATGGAATTGTAAAAACATCCATCATTTTGCAAGATGGTCGAGAATTTAACTTGTCTTATATTACCCAACCAGATGTTTTGAGTCTGTTGCGTGATGAGGTCTCTAAATACACTGATCAGCCTTTTAATGTTCGCGTTGAATCTCAAACCGCTGAATTCTATAAAATAGATCGAGTTAAATTTTGGAAAATGGTCAATACAAATGATGAATTAAATAACTATGTTAAGGAATACTACCGGACTAAGCTTTCAGAAAATATTGTCCGGTTACAGCGAATGATTATGGGTGGAAAGCACGATGCCGTCTGTGCTTTCTTATATCAGTTGACCGATCTTTTTGGTATTCGTTTAGCCAACCATCAAGGAGTATTAATTGATTTTGTGGTTACCAACGAGGATATTGCTGGTTTCTGTGGAATAAATTCACGATCATCAGTTACCAGGATTTTAAGTGATTTACGTGATGAAGGAATTATTGATATCAAAAATCGAAAATTTATTATTACAAATATGAATTATCTTTTGGATTATGTTTCAATCTAAATAACTAAAAAAAACTGCCCGTCAAGGATGAGGACTTTTGTCACTCTTTGACGGGCAGTTTACATGATATTGTTTTTATTTTTGGGCAAAAAGTCCGGTTAAATGTTCCATAAAACTTGCTAAGTAACGATCAACATCAGCGTTAACAGCTACTTTAACATTTGGATTCGGTTCAGCTAACCGAGCTGGATCACCAGTTGTTCGACCATAATACTTTTCATCAGTTGTTACATACATGTTCAAAGCGATTGTTTCAACAAAACTCGGATCAATCGCTACGCCAACGGCAAATGGATCATGCAAAGCACAACCATGCAGATCTGGGCTAGTAACTTCATAGGCTTTGATATAATAATCAACCATATCAGCAAAAGCTTGGCCGGCTTTTGTTCCTAATTCCCGCCATTGTTGGGTTTCCTTGCGAGTTAGTAGTGTTCGTAAAGTAACATCTAATCCCACTTGTATCAAAGGCGCTTGCCGAAAAACATGATCAGCAGCTGTTGCATCTTGATTAATATTGGCTTCAGCGACATTAGTTACATTTCCGGGAACTGTGACTGCCCCACCCATTAGGGTAATATTACCAATCTGGTTAACTAAATTTGGTGCTCGTTTAATTGCTTCGTCCAAATTAGTTAACGGACCGGTCGGCACTAAAATCAAATCTTGCTGATATTTTTCAACCGCTTTAATGAAGAAATCTATCGCATCACCCGTTTCCGGTTGGCGTTTTGGTGCTGGCAAATCAATCTCTCCAATTCCGTTTTGTCCATGAATTTCAGCACTAATCGGCATCCGATCAAAGTGATCCGACTCAGAAGAATGCGCCAATCCTTGGTAAACGGGAACATCAGTTGCGCCCAATAATTCCAAAATTTTTAATGAATTCTGAACGCCATCTTCAACATAAACATTGCCATAAGAACCAATAATACCAATCAAATCAACTGTTGGATCAGCCACTGCATAGGCGATAGCTAAAGCATCATCAATTCCAGTATCTAAGTCCAAAATCATTTTTTTTCGTGCCATCGGTTTTCCTCCTAAGTGAAAGTCGTTACTTTGCCGCCATTTGTTTAACTTTTTCAATCAACCATTGATTAAAAGCAGCTGCATCAATATCCAAACCAACTAGAGCATTAGTTTTGCCATTACTCCAACGATTTTGTGTATCAGCTATGGTTGCTCCTTGAGCTGGTCCTTGGGTACAAACATAAACTGGATACTTTTTAGTCTTAATGGCTTCTGGATGTACTAAATAAAAAATAGTATTGACATCATGCAGGGGTTTCCCACCGGCATACTCATCTTTGTAATAGGTAATCAAGCCATGCAGCATCTTTCCAGGTTCACCTAACTTAGCCAACTGTTCAAGTGTTTCACTATTCACCAAAGCTTTCAGAGTAACGTCCAAGCCAATCATTACGATTGGCAAACCACTTTCATAGACGATTTTTGCTGCATCCGGATCGGTAAAAACGTTAAACTCTGCGACCGAAGAAACATTGCCCCCCGACAATGAGCCTCCCATCAAAACCAACTGTTTGATTTTGGACTTAATCTCAGGATGATCCAACAATAACTGGGCAATATTGGTGTAAGCGCCAGTAGCCACAATTGTCAATGGTTCACTTGCATTTAACAAAGTTTGATAAATCGCGCTGACTGCATCTCGTGAATCTGCTTGGTGGGTTACTGCCGGAAATTCATAGCCGGGCATTCCACTAGCTCCATGAATATATGAAGCATCAACAAATTCTTTTTGCAACGGTTTGGCTGCTCCACGGGCAACCGGTACATCTAAACGATTGAAAAATTCGACTAACTTCAAAGCATTCAAAGTTGTTTTATCAACACTAACATTGCCAGCAACCGCCGTTACCAACTTGACTTCAAATTCAGGATCCGTTAAAGCAATCGCCAAAGCAACTGCATCATCAATTCCAGGATCCATATCTAAAATAAGCGGCATTTTTTTCATCCTGATGACCTCCCATCCAAGATCAAACAATTAGATAATTACCAAATAAACAACCCAGCTAAGGTAGCTGATAAGACTGAAACCAAAATTCCAGATAATAACATCCGTGGTACTTGACCTGAAATATAATCAACCTTTTCTTTTTGTACTAAGCCCTTGAAAGCCCCGATAATCATTCCTAAAGTTCCAAAGTTAGCAAAACTGGTTAAGAAAACCGTCAAAACCGCGCGCGCATGAGCTGAAGCGAAGATCCCTTGATGATGCATAACTTCTTTTGAAACTTCACCCATAACCACAAATTCATTTGTAACCAATTTTGTTCCCATGAAACGTGCCAAATCAAATGCTTTACTAAAATCAAAGCCCATTAACAAGGTAAATGGATACATAAAGATTCCCATGATATTTTCCAATGATAACCATTTTAAGGTTGTCAAAGCTAATAAATGATCGATCAATGATGCCAAAGCTACAAAGGAAATAACCGTAAAGAGAATAATTAAAATCAAACGGCCGGCTCCTAAAATTGAATCGCCTAAGAAAGAGAAAAATGGTTCTTTTTTGTCAGCTGTCTGTTGAACACCATATACTTTATCTTCAGTTTCTGTCACTTTAACTGGATTTAAAATGCTGGTAATAATAATTGCACCTAAGATGTTCAATGGAACAGCTGTTAAAACAAATTGACCCGGCATCATCTGCATATAAGAACCTAAAATTGAAGCCGTTACACAACTCATTGACATTAACGCCAACGTTAAATTTCGTTCCTTACTCATATGCTGCAATTGTTGTTTAGAAACAGCTAAAACTTCGGTATTACCTAAGAACATCATTTCAACTGAGAAGAAAGCTTCAAATTTTGGCTGACCAGTAATGAAGGATAAGAATTTACCAATCCATTTGATGATCCATGGCAAAACCCCGATATAAGTTAAAATATCAAATAATGGCACTACTAATAAAATCGGTAATAAAGCACTCGTCAAAAAGTTCATCGAATCGGCTGTTCCGCCAAATTGTTTAGAAACAAAATCTGGTAGAGCAAATTTGATTCCATCATAAGCAATTTCGACCAACCAGTTAAAACCATCAGCCATTGCCTTAACAATCATTCGTCCAACCGGGAATCCAACCAAAAACCACGCTAGAAAAATTTCTAATAATAAGACAATTCCGACTGAACGCCAATCAACCTGTTTGCGGTCTACGGAAAATAAGTAAGCCACTGCCACACAGAAAAGTACCCCTAAAATATTTAATACTACTAACAAAGCTTCCGCCTCCTTTTAATTTTCCTCAATCTCTGCCAACGTTGGAATTGCTACTTGAGCTCCCAAACGCTGCACAGTGATTGAACTGGCCTTTTGTGCAAATTTAATTGCCTCAGCCAGATTGCTAAAATCACTATTTAATTTTGCTGCTAATGCTCCAATAAAAGTATCTCCGGCAGCTGTCGTATCAACAGCTTTAACTTTAAACGCTGGCATTAAAACCGATTGATCTTCACTGGCATAATAAACACCCCGACTGCCCAAGGTAATAATTAAATTATTAACTCCCATTTTACGAAATGCCGCAGCGGTTTGTTCCATTGACGTTTGATTAGTAATCTCAATTCCAGTAAGCAAACGACTTTCAATTTCATTAGGAACAATTAAGTCCGTCACTCGCAACAATTCTGGTGCAATTTCGTGCGCTGGTGCTGGATTCAAAATTGTTTTAACGCCTTTTTGATGAGCAATTTTAAATGCTTCAAGCGTCATTGCTGTTGAAGTTTCAAATTGAGCTACCAAAAATTCGCTAGTTGCGATTTGTCCTGCTGCTGCTTGAATTTGCGCTGAAGTAAGCTTACGATTAGCTCCACCATAAATTACAATACTGTTTTGACCAGCTTCATCTAATAAAATATTGGCGGTCCCAGTACCCGCTTCTTCATCATGCAGAATATTTGCGGTATCGATTCCTTCTTCTTCTAGAGCTTCAATCAGATACTCACCAGAGCTATCTCGACCAACACAACCAATAAAAATTGTTTTAGCACCCAGCCGAGCGACCGCTACTGCTTGATTAGCTCCCTTACCGCCAGCTGTGCTGCTTTTGTTGATCGCTTCAACCGTTTCACCAGGTAGCGGAAAACGATCAATTTTAAGTGTCGTATCAATATTCAAACTTCCTAAAATCGTAATCTGTTTCAAATTAATCCCTCACTTGCTTTAAATTTTATCTCCAAAAAAACCGTATCATTTTTTGAAAGCGTTATCAAGGAATGAATTCTATTTTCTCACCTGCCTTTGAACCAAAACTTATAAAATTTTCATAATTTTGAGTAAACTGATCTTTTACTTAAATGATAAAGCCAAAATCATGATTGTTATTATCATACCATTTTTTGCAAAACAGACCGAAATATGAGCTTTTTTTCATCAAAAATCTTGAAATTAGAGGTTTTTATTACTTTTAGTCACCAATAAATTAACATTCGAAAAAAGAACGTCCTTAAGTTGAGTCTTAAAACTCAATTTAAAAACGTTCTTTCAAGATTAACTAATCTTCTTTTACTGAATAGTGTTTCGTCAAGAAATAAAATGGTACTGCTACCAATAAAGCTCCAAAACCAGTAATAAATTGTAAATGATTAGTATCTGCTAACCAGGCGTTCCATAATAACCAACCAGAAATTATTAATGCAGCTACCGGAATAACCGGACCTAATGGCAAATTAAATCCTTTCGAATTTTTACCATATTTTTTAGCAAAAATCAAAACAGCAATCACTGTTGGAATATATTGAACAAAACGTGAAATAACGCTAATTTGGGCCAAGTAAGTAAAGGTTCCTGACCAAGAAATTAATAGTCCTAAAACCATTGAAACCAAGATTGAAACCCAAGGAGCATTATGACGATTACGTTTTGCCAAGGCTGCTGGCATCATTTTATTTTCGGCCAACGCTACTCCAGAACGTGGTGTTACATACGAAGAAGCAACCAAGATACCACCTACTGAGACTAATGATCCAGCTTGAACCAAAGCATTACCAAAGCCACCAGCAAAATGCGCAAAAGCACTCTGAATTGGTGTACTGGTTTTAGCCAAAGCATCACTACCCAAGATTCCTGTACAAACAACTTGAATCAAAATGTAAAAGGCAGCCACTAAGACCATAACTAACGCCACTGCTTTTGGTAAATTGCGTTTTGCCTGGCGCATATCACCAGCTGCTACTACCAAACCTTCAAAACCACTAAAGGCATAGAACATCGTTACTGCTGCAGTTCCTAATGATCCCGGAGTATAATGTCCATCAGGGAATAGCGGTGTAAAATTATCTCCTTTAATGAAAAAAATTCCTACGGCCACTAGCAAAACTAAAGGCACTAACTTAGCAACCGTCACTACATTGTTGACATATTTAGAAACACGAACGCCTGCAATATTCATGAACGCCAAACCAACAATTAAAACTGTAGTTGTCAGCATCGCTGGAAAACCCGACTTCACTGCTGGCCAAACTCCGGCCAGTAAAGTTTGAAAGGCAACTGCCATCGTCGCTTCAGCAATAATTCGAATCGCCCAGGTAACAAAACCAACTTCAAAACCGACAAAATCGCCAAAGGCAGCTTTTGCATATAAATATGGTCCGCCATCTTGATCAAAATGGGTTGCTGCTTGAGCAAAGCATAATGCCAAGCAAATTACCAATAAAGCATCCAGCAGCAAAACAAAAATTCCGGCTGTCCCCATGGCAGCTGCCGCTACGTTAGGTAATAAGAAAATCCCAGAACCAATAATGCCATTAATCCCTAACAACACAATACTTGCAAAACCTAATTTTTCTTTTGTAACCTGCGTAACTTTTTCCATGTAATTCTCCCCCTATAATTAGTTAGCTGCTGCTCGTGCAACTAAATCGGCAAAAAAAGCAAATTGTTCTTTTTGCACTTGCCACATGTTTTCAGGATGCCACTGGACCCCTAAAAAGCTGTCATCATTAATTGACTCAAGTGCCTCAATTACACCATCTGCTGCCTGAGCAACTACCCGCAAGCCTGGCGCTGGTTGCTTAACAGCTTGATGATGACGTGAGTTAACATAACTGCTATTGCCCAAAAGTTTGGCTAACCGACTATCTTGAGCAATTCGAACATGATGCGTTGGAAAGTTTCCCGGAGCTGCTTGGGCATGGCGAATAGCATAAGCTGTATCTTGCGTTGCTAAATCTTGATATAAAGTACCACCACAAGCTACGTTATAAACCTGAATTCCTCGACAGATAGCAAAAATAGGCTTATGAACGGCACGAGTTTTTTTTATTAAAGCAATCTCAAAAGCGTCCTTGCGATAAGCGGTTCGTCCAATCTGTGGAATTGGTTCTTCCCCAAAAAAAGTTGGATCAACATCCGGGCCACCAGGAAGCAGTAAGCCATCAAATAAATCAACTAGTTGATTGAGTTGCGCTTCATCGGGTTCAGTAGTTAATGAGAACGGTAAAATAATTGGAATTCCTCCGGCAGCCACGATAGCTTCTTTAATCGCTGTCGGGGCCATGTCAGCATCGTGCTGATTAATAACCGCTGAATGATCAATCAATGAGTCAGCCGTCAAGGCAATAATCGGTTTCATAAGTTCAATCCCTGCTTTCAAAATAATGAAATTAAATATATCATGAGATGTTAATTATATCAACCGAATAATTTGATTAAGATGGTTTAATAAATTTCCGAAGCATTTCGTTTAAAAAATAGAAAATAAGTTTTACATAGTTCGGCATTTTTTACTAACAAATTCATTGATGCACAATTTAATGATTGGAGTTTTAAAAAAACAGTTTATTAAACTCTGCTTTCATTTTAATTTAAAATTCCAGTGTTCAGCCTTATCTAATGGCACTTTTGGTGTTTAGTAATCTTTTGTCATCAATAACCCATTAATTATTTTACTAGTAAGAAAAAAGCATCACAAAAATATTTTTATGCTTATTAAGTTTATAATTTTATTTTCAAAAAAAGCGAGTATAATTTTTCTTAACTAAATTTTAGCGAGGAAGATTTTATGGGATTAATAACTTTTAAAAATTTAATGTTGTTTGATGGGAAAAGCCAAGAGAATTTAGCTCATGCTTGGATAACTGTCGACCAGGCCAGCGGTCGTATCCAGCAAATCGGTAATGGTGACCTGCCTTCTGATATTCCAACCATTGATCTAAATGGTCAATATGTAATGCCAGGCTTTATCAATGTTCATACTCACATCAGTCTTGATCCGCAAGCCTTTGATGGTGGTTTCGGCAAGTCTCAAGTTGAAACTACTGTACTGGCATATCAACATTTGCGCGAACTATTAAAATCTGGCGTTACTTTTATCCGTGAGTGCGGCTGCTTATTTGATTTGGATATCGAATTAAGTAAAATGCAACAAAAGGGGTTGTTAACAGACGTTCCAACAATTATGCCTTCTGGTCGCCTTTTTGTAATGACAGGTGGTCACGGAGATGCTCCGGGTGCAGCCTACCAAGTAGACTCTCCTGATGAAATGCGCAAAGCTGTTCGCCAAGGTTTAAAAAATGGTGCCCAAAACATCAAAATGGTTGCAACTGGCGGAGTGATGACTCCCAGCGATTTCATGGATGATCCTCAGCTTTCAACTGAAGAAATGACTGCTGGAATTATTGAAGCTCACCATAAACACAAACGAGTTTCGGTTCATGCAGAAGGCAACCCGGGAATTCAAAATGCCTTGGATGCCCATGCTGATTCAATTGAACATGGTTTTTATGTCACTGCCAAAGAAGCACAGCAAATGGTTGAACAAGATACTTATCTAACTCCAACTCTAATCGCCGAATGGGTAATTCCTAAATATGGAAAAAACAAAATTCCATCCTGGGAGTTGAACAAAGCCGCTGATGCTTTGGATGACACCTACAAAAATCTGACTCGTGCTTATCAATTAGGAGTCAAATTCACCTGTGGCACCGATGCCGGAACTGTTTTTAATGGTTTTGATCAAACACCGGCCGAATTTGAATTATTAACTAAGTTGGGGATGACTCCCGCACAAGCTTATCAATGCTCAAGCATTAATTCGGCAGAACTATGTCAGATTCAAGCTGATTATGGTACTTTAGAAACGGGTAAATTTGCTGACTTCATCGTTCTAAAAAACAATCCCTTAGAAGATGTTAAAGCTGTTCAACAAACCGATAAACAAGTCTATTTACATGGTCTTCGTCAATTTTAGTTGCCTAAAGTAAGTGTAGTTAAAATATGGTTTGGACAAATCTTAATAAAATCTATATATACTTCTTAACAGCTTCAAATTAGTATTCAGCTTATCTTAGGCGCTTTAAAAACCCTTGACGTGATACTAATATTCTGATTTTCGTTCAAAAATAAGCTAAATTAGTTTCATAAATAAAATATATTTTCTATTCGTACGGATAATCTGAACACATTTGGTGCCAGTACAGAGGCGAATATTCTAATCTTTTAAAACATTGGTCTCTTTTTTTGTCTTAATATGTTAAATAAAAGTGCAGCCTTAGTGGTTTGATTATAATCCACTAAGGCTGCACTTTTATAAGTCAATATTAAATTTATAAATTGATTAAAACATGTTTCTTGTCGTTTTTAGCCAAACATACCGCTACCGCATAAATTGACCATGACCAAACAATATGCCCAAAGAATTCTGAGAAATGTTCATCAAATGGTTGATTCCATGGAGCTGGAATTGTTCCTAAAGCTGGCAAAAGGATCAAATGAAATGCGATCCAAATGACAATTCCGTAAGCAGCTCCTTGCCATAATGTAGTTGCTTTCCAATATTGGGCCAAGAATAAAAACAATGCTGCAAATACAATTGAAAAACCGAAATGGATCAACAGTGCAACATAAAAGACTTTCTGATCAGTCGAATAATAAACAAATGCATGAACCGTTTTAGCTGAAAAGCCGATTTGTTCCAGCAAGTGTTGTGGTGGATTAGTTAGATTTCGAGCAATCGTCCGTGGTGGTAAAATGTTCTCCCAACCAATTTTAACCATTCCAGAAATCATTCCAGCAATAAAGCCATACCAAATACTCTTCCATACAATTGCCCCCAAAGACGCTTTGGGTTTTGTTAAATTAAACATGCTATCAACTTCCTCTCTCAATTAATAGCATATTAGTTTGTGATTTTTTTGTCAATGTTTTGCAACCGAAAACATTAGTTTTTCCTAAAGAAAATTTATTGTTTTAAAGCCTATCATCATGTACTCTCACAAAACAAAAAATTATTTTTAGATTAATTGTCATTTTACATCGTCAACATAATATTATTTATTCAGTTTACCCGCTGCAATTTGATTTAACAGATCACGTGATGGAATAAAGAAAACTTGGCCCGATAAAATCGTCGAAAAGCTCAATAAGAAATCTGATGTATCTAGCATTTGCTGCAACATCTGCTTAATAATTTGCCAATGCCGCGCATAACCAATAAAGTAAGTCCCGGTTTTGCCAGCTGCTGGATCAGAAAATGGCACATTCATTCGGACAATCTTTTTTTCTTCACCATTGATCTCCAGCTTCGAACTAATATTATGCGCATTGTGATACTTATCTTTTTCCGCTAACTCTAAATCAGTGAACTTTTCGCGGCCAACACCTTTTTCCTGTTGTTCAACTTTTAAATGATTCCAAAAATCCATATCATGCAACCATTTTTGGGCAAAGGCATAGGAACCATTTATAAACTTTGGATCTTCATCACCAACCAAAGCATACTCAGCAGCTTCCTCAACTGCGGGGACCTCGGTTCCATCGATAAAACCGATAATTGCTCGACCTTCAAAATAACGAAATCCTTTCGTTTCATCAACAACCGTTGTAATATTTTGAAGAAAACGCCGAAAGTCAGTTTGAGCCTCATAGACAACAGCTTCACTATCTGCCCGAATATGCAAGAAAAGATCGCCTTCAGTTGCTGGCATTTGGTATTTAGTACCCTTCAGAGTTGCAAAAGATTCAAGCTCTTTGGGCTTAGCTGCTGTTGGAAATAAGTAGTCCCAAGCACTACTGCTAAATCCTAAAGTTACCTTCAAATCAGAATCGCCACCAGGTTTTGCTGAACGAATTCTTAATGAACGAATAATTGCTTGATAGCGATCAGCAAATTCTTGAATTGCTTGTTGAGCCTTCGTTTGATCGTCTCGTTTTAATTTCAAAACTGTAAATTGGACATTTTCACCAACATCTTTCCAGACAGCTTGTGCTTTTTGAGGATCAACAGTCATCATATCTTCTCCTTTATTTTTTAAATTTTATCATCTAATAAGTTTCTCAATTAAATATTAACACTTGCTACTAAAAAAAGCCCCAGTATTCACTAATACTTGCTATTTTTTGTACTAAAAAAAAGTTTGATCCTTTTTGATCAAACTTTTTTCTCTAATTACTCAATTAAAAATTAATCTTTTTGATTTTTTCGTTCTGCTTGCCAAATTCGAAAAGATTGCCGCATAGCTTTGATAACTCCTGCTTCTGAGTAAACTAAAACGTTGGTCTGATAAACTTTAACCACCATGAAAGTGAAGGCGATTAAGAAAATTACCGCAATTGCTAAACTAATCCCAGCAGCTAACAAAGTTGTATGTTGTAATGCCAATCTGACTGGCATTAATTCGACATTAATAAAGGGAATATAACTGAAAACTTTAATCAACATTGAATCACCAGCTTGGGCCATCAGTGATAGAAAATAGCCAGCCAAGGCTAACAGGGAAATTGGCATAACTGCTGTATTAACTTGTTCTTGATTTGCTACCAATGAACCCAACAAGGCGGCTAAAACTGCAAAAGTCATTGTTCCAATAATAAAGAATAAAATTGCTATTAGTGAAGTTGTTGACCAAAGAACTGATAAATCAACCGATGGTAAAATTTCTTTGACAAACGATTGGTGCTTTAGCCAAGTCCAACTTAGACCTCCTGCAACAGCATAAATCGCTAATTGCGTTACCAGCAACAATAAAATTGCCGTTAATTTAGCGAAAAATTGGGTAGCTGCACTAACCGAACTCAATAAAATTTCCATAATACGTGAGCCTTTTTCAGTCGCAATTTCTTGTGCCAGCATCTGACCATACACAGTAATAATCAACATAATAAAGACTGTCAATCCCGTTGCAAAGGCGTAATTAGCCGTCGAGGTTGAATTACTTTTAGTAACCTGTTTTCCATTTTCAATAGAAACCGTCTTTTTTTGCATTTTAGCTGGGGTGATTAATGCCTGCAGCTGTGCTGGTGTCAATTTTAACTGACTCGCAGTTTGACTGGTTTTCAAACTGGAGAGCGCTGTTCGCATCTTACTCAAATCTGCACTTGTTTCTGCATTGGCTAATTCGATGTATTTTGCTGAAATGGTTGGTTGAGTCTTAATGGTCAAGATACCGGTAATACTCTCGTTGGTTAACTTTTTTTTCGCCTGAGTTGCAGATAAATGTTGATAATGAATGTCAGCATCATTTGTTTTTTTCAAAGCTTGTGCAATCACAGGATTATCCGTCACCACCGCTACTTGCGCCGGTTGACTATTCTGGCCGAAGTACCAACCAATCCCAATGACAATTGCCAACAAAATTAATGGCGATAAAACTAATGATAACCAAGAACCACTTTTTAAATTTTTACGATAAACTTGACTTGTAACGATCCAATACTTATTCATCAGCTGCACCTGCTTTCAAACGAAAAATTTCATCCAGTGATGGTGGTACCTGACGAAATTCAGGAATATACCCTTCTTTAGTTGCTGCTGCAAAGATTTTTTGTCCCGCAGCTGGATCACTAAGAGTTAATTCCAACTCCGCTCCTCGTTGTTTGACAGATTTAACTTCTGGATAAGCCTTTAATTGTTCTTGGGTTAAATTAGACTCTAAGAAAAGCTTGGTCCGACCAAAACTTTGACGAATATCACTAACAGCTCCACTGAGAACAACTTGTCCATTGCGCAACATCACTAATTGATCAGAGATTGCTTCCACATTCCCCATGTCATGACTTGAATAAATGATGGCTGAACCGGCATCACGCAACATCAAAATTCCATCCTCTAATAAACTCGCATTTACTGGATCAAGTCCAGAGAATGGTTCATCTAAGATAACCAGCTTCGGCATATGAATTAAGGTAGCAATCAACTGAACTTTTTGCTGGTTACCCTTACTAAGATCCTTAATTTTATCAGTCAGCTTACCCTTAACTTGAAAACGTTCCATCCATTGTGGAATCTGCTGACGAATCTCGGCTGGCTTCATCCCATGTAATCTAGCAAAATAGGTAATTTGATTACCGACACTCATTTTAGGATATAGCCCACGTTCTTCTGGTAAATAACCAATTTGATCATAATCTGCCTGTTTTAGCGGCTGATTACCCCAAGTAATCTGTCCACTATCTGGCGTTAGAAAATTCAAAATCATCCGAAATGTTGTCGTCTTTCCGGCACCATTTTGACCGATTAGCCCCAAAATTTCCCCCGGTTTGACTTGGAAGCTTTCATGATCAACAGCTGTTACTTGACCAAAAGTTTTTGTCAAATCATTTATTTGTAGCATTTCTTCACTCCTTTTATGTTTGTTACTAGTATAACAAAGTTAGCTAGATAAAAGTCGCTAGTCAAGCAAATTATTTAATTACTAACATAAAAAATAATACTAAAACAATTAGTGCTCCTAAAAATGAAATGTTAACAAATAGCTTGCTGTCTTTTTCTTTTCAAGGTTATGTAGAACAAGATTTCTCCATCAATGAATAACTGCCAGACAATCTCATGATCAAGCTTATTTTTTGTACTGCTCAAAGCAATCCATGATAAATAAAAAGTCGCCCTATGCACCTTTGGCTAGGTTACAGGGTGACTTAAATATCATTTTTTTACCAATGTTTCGTCTTTAAAGCGGCTTGCCTGGAAAAGCTAGTTATGATGCTTACTAGGATCAAAAAAGATTCATATTATAGAGTATACCATCAATCCAGCTATCCCGATTTAACTCTTTTAATAAAATCCGTCCCTCATTTGATAGATTATTTGTTAAGGACAACTTTTCAAGAGATTTGGTTAGCTTGACTATCTCTCTTGTTTGCACAACTTTTGGAGTAGCAAGTTTCTCTATAGTCTCGGCAATGATTTCTTGCTCAGTCTTATTTAAGCTGGGATGTTTTTCCAGAAAATTTAGTAGGTATTTTTGTTTATCTGCTTTGAGCATTTATCATTACCTCTTAATTGCAGTTTCACTTAGCTCACTACATTAATTGGCTTTCCAGCCTGAAAACTAGCTAAGTTATTAACTGCAATCTTCATCAAACGTGATCGAGCTGCGGTCGGTGCCCAAGCAATATGTGGTGTTAAATAAATGTTTTTGGCTTTCAACAAAGGATTTTCAGCCTTGATTGGCTCTTCAGAAACCACATCTGCCCCTAAAGCATAAATTTTGTCATTATTCAGACCTTGAGCAACTGCTGCTTCATCTAATAGACCACCACGAGCAGTGTTGATTAAAATCACTCCAGCTTTCATTTGTTCAATTGCCGCTTGATTAATCATTTTTTCAGTTTCTTTCGTTTGCGGAACATGAAGACTAATGACATCTGACTTCGCGTACAATTCGGACAGTGAAACTTGCTGCAACCAAGCTTCATTGAACTTGCGCGGACGATGATTATAAAAAACGACCTTCATTCCAAATGCATGAGCTAACTGGGCAACCGCTTGACTGATATGTCCAAAACCGATTAAGCCCATTGTCTTCCCAGGTAAAGCGATCAGCGGCTGCTTCCAAAAAGTAAAATCTTTGGCATGAGTCCATTCACCGTTTTCAACTGCAGTTGCATGCAAGCCAACCTGATTGGTAATTTCTAATAATAAAGCTATTGTATGTTGGGCCACTTCAGCTGTACTGTAACTGGGAATATTAGTTACAATAACATCATTTTCCTTGGCAGCTGCTACATCAACCACATTATAGCCGGTTGCTAAAACTCCAATATATTTTAAATTAGGTGCTTGTTCAATTATCGTCCGATTCAAAGGAGTTTTATTAGTTAAAACAGCATCGGCATCAGCAATTCGTTCCAATATTTTTTGCTGATTATCCCCAGTCCGATCATAAGTGGTAAATTCGCCGAGTTCTTCAAATCCTTGCCAGCTCAAATCACCTGGATTTAATCCGTAGCCATCTAAATCAACGATTTTCATAACAGTACCTCACTTTTTATTAACTAGACCAGCCCATTCAACAAGTCAATTTCATTGAAACACTCGGTCTGTAATTAAATTATAGGCATCCAACATTATAGACGCCAGTAATATCTTTTTTAAGTTATTTTACCGTGGAAAACAACCCAGATATAACCTGTGGAAAACTGCACAGACTAAAAACAAATACCAAATTCAGCAACGGACTTAATTTGTTAAAAACATAATCGCCTGCCATAAACAAAACGACCAGCACAATAACAAAAGTTATTAATTTGACATATGGCAGAGTGGGCCGACGATTCTTTTCACGCAAGGTTGGATGTTTTCTTTCAAAAGATGATGTCAAGAAAGTCAAAAAAGCAATCTCAATTCCCAACAAGATCAATTTAATTATCAAACTGGTGCTAAAAAAATGACCCAACTTGCTGCTAAAGTCATTATTAGCCAACAACCTAAAACATAACCACCATATTTCCAATCAATCATTGAGCCACTCCTTTTAAAAAATTAACTTAGAACTATTATATCAAGGGATATTCAGCATTATTCAACGATATAAAGTTTTAAAAACTAATTTCTGAATTTGCCGATTACCAACTTGTTTACCATGTCGATATTGCGACCCGGTAAACTTTCTTTCATGATAATTAGTGTTTCTCATGCCAACTAAATAGTGCAATGACCGCGAAGATTCATTAATTACCGTTCCGTCTGAATGCGAACCATTGCCTAAATCACCATAAATATTCAAAACTTGAGTCTGCTTCGGAAAATTACTTTTTTGTTTGAGCAACTGCCGATATTGCTCGGTCATGATTTTAGGCTGTCCACTGCTAGTTAGATAGTTCGTATTAGGACTGGTACCACGATTATTATCCCCAATGTACCCATTAAAATGTCCAGAAATCGGAATAAAATGTTTAATTTGTGGCATTATTGTTGATTTAGTTGTTAACAAAGTCTGCAAAAACATTACTCCACCAGCTGAATGGCTAACCACATTGATCTCTTTAATTCGATAATGTGATTTAAGGTTTGCCAATAAACGCTGCATCCCCTTGATTTGTCCAGTCGGCAAGAAAAAATTCTGCTGTCCTTTTTGGAAATTATTGTTTGACGGCATTTTAACCTTTCTTTTGCCACCTTTAGAATGCTGGGGCATTGGCAATAACACTTGAATCATCGTTGCTCTTTTGGTCGGGTTCCAATTAGTTGGATAAGTAACCTTACCATCAAAAGCAATCTTAACCGTTTGTTGACTGCTCTCTTTCAAGTGCTGGCGAGCATAATTAATTATCGGTTGCGTCGCATTCTTAGAACCGCTTGAGCCTGGAAGATAAATCGTAGGGATAGCTGCGCGACTACTTGATAGAGAAATTCGCTGACTACGTTGCAAATACCAACCACCTAAAACTCCACCAATTATCACAATTGCAATTAAACTAAAAATTATTTTCTTTTTTTGCAAATTTACGCCTTCTAAAGTTGAAACTTCTCATTTTATCCAAAACCTTTGTACTTTATTCCGCCAAACTCTGACCATTTGTTGCAATCACTTTTTGATACCAGTAAAATGAGTCCTTACGATAACGATTTAAGGTTCCATTGCCATTATCATCTTGATCAACGTAGATAAAACCATAACGTTTGGACATTTGCGAGGTTGAAGCACTAATTAAATCAATCGGTCCCCAGCTAGTATAACCTAATAAATCAACTCCAGCTGCTACTGCCTTTGCCATTTCGCTTAAATGCGACTTGAAATATTTAATGCGATAATCATCATGAACTTTACCATCCTGGGTTAGTTGATCATGGGTTCCTAAACCATTTTCGACCACAAACAACGGTTTTTGATAGCGATCATATAATTCCAACAATGAAATTCGTAAACCGACTGGATCGACTGTCCAGCCCCATTCAGTTGTTTCCAAATAAGGATTTTTACCGCCTAAAACCGTATTACCACTAGTCATTTCCATCCCGCTTTCATCAGCTGCCGCCAACATACTCATATAGTAGCTGAAAGAAATGAAATCAACTGTATTCTCGCGAATAATTGCTAAATCCTCTGGCAAAACAGTTAATTCAATTTGATTATTCTTAAAAAATTGCTGAATCAACTGTGGATACTCACCCTTAACTTGTACATCAGCACAAAAGTAGTTCAACGTATTTTTATTAAAAGCCGCTAAAACGTCTTCTGGTTTAGCGGTTGCCGGATAAGTCGTTACTTTAGTTAGCATACAGCCAACCTGGCTTTCAGGAATTAATTGATGGCAAAGTTTAGTTACTTTTGCCGAAGCAACAAATTGATGATGCAATGCTTGATACTCCGCTTGAATTAAATTAGCTGTCCGATCGGGAATAATTCCAGCCGACGTGAAAGGATGACGTGTAACGCTATCAATCTCATTAAATGTCAGCCAATACTTAACATCACTGAAGTTTTCAAAGCAAACTTTCGCAAAGCGGACAAAATCAGCAATTGTTCGCCGATCAGCCCAGCCATTTCGTTCAACTGCTAAATGCAACGGCATCTCATAATGTGATAAGGTAACCAGTGGTTCAATCTGATATTTTTTAAGTTCTTTGATTACATTTTGATAATATTTGATTCCAGCTGGGTTCGGTTCTAATTCATCACCATTGGGAAAAAGTCGGGTCCAAGCAATCGAAAAGCGCAGTGTTTTGAAACCCATTTCAGCAAATAAAGCAATATCTTCTTGATAACGATGATAGCTGTCAATTCCACGACGTTTTGGATAGTCTTTAGCCGACTGGGCTTTAATTGCGACCTGAATGTCAGCTGTCGTGACACCAACTTGCTGCTGATAGTCCGTAACGTCCAACTGCGGTCGATACTGAGCAACATCCGCGACAGATAACCCCTTGCTGCCAAGATTCCAGCCGCCTTCTATCTGATTAGACGCAACGGCACCACCCCAGAGAAAATTTTTTCTAAATCCCATCTGAAATACCCCTTTCTGTTAATGGCAATAATTAATTTTTCTATTATTATCATAACAATAAAAGGCTTTCAGCTGCTGGCTTTTTAGAATTTTATTTAAAATTTAATTAAAGTACTTCATTTTAAATGATTACCCCAATAACTTTCTAACACCACCCGCAGGTACAGGATCATCTCCAATGTAACGTGGGATCAAATGCAAGTGACAGTGCATGATAGTTTGTCCACCATATTCACCAATATTAGCTCCCAGATTATAACCAGCTGGCTGATATCGATGGTCAATCAATTGCTTTCCTTGATGGATCAACTCATTTATTGCCAGCAATTCAACCGATTGAAGCGCAAAATAATCTAGTCGATGCATTTTAGGAATAATCAACAAATGACCCGGGTTAACTGGATGAAGATCCCAAAATGCCACTGCCAACTGATTTTCCAACACAATCTGCAGTTTTTCACGCTGGCAAAAGATACAATCATTTCCCATATTTACTCCTTAATTTTGAATTGGGCAATTTCAGCAGCGTATTTGTTTGTTAATTCTTTGGTATATTTTTTAGACATTTTTGATTGCTTGCAGTGTTGCCATAAAATTGCTGCTACTTTCATTTTTGCTTTAAAAAATTTACTTTCAGGACTTTGACAAAAATCTCGGACAAAGTGATTCCATTGATAAGTAGCTTCTTCAGCCACCATACATCGATTAGTTGGAGAGGCCAATTTTTGATATTCTGCCAATAAGCCGCCAATCGTTAAGGTTGTGTCATGATTAACTTCCGCCCGTCGTTTAATAATTGCCATTTCTTTTTTGAATGAAAAATTTTTTTGATCAAAATACTCGGCAAAGAACTTTCGTGCAGCTGCATTAAAACAAAAACCTGAGCCAACTACCTTGGTATTCAAAGTAAGCTGCTCATAAGTCAATCTTTTTACATTAACTGATAGTCGAACTGGTTGAATTCTGCTTTAGTTCCGCTCGTTGGCAAATGATACTCGCGGCAAAGCTCAATTAATTCCGTTTTATAATAATAAGTTTGTTTAAATTTATTCAGTGTTAAAATTTCCATTTTCAACTCCTGCAAGATTAAATTTACCGCTGAACCACTTTAGCAAAACTATTGTTCCAAATATCTTCATGATACTTAATCGCAACTGCAGCAGAAAGTAATGGGGTATCAAAGGTTGTATGCAAGCCAGATAAAACTTTAATTTTAAAGCCTAAATGGTGACCCACACGAATCGCTGTGTCAACACAATACTCTGTTTGCAATCCACAAATTTCAAGCTGATTTATCTGCCGATTAGTTAAGTAGTTCTGCAAACCTGTCTCAAAAAAGGAATCTGAATGATATTTCAAAAAAATCTGATCTTCATTTTGAACAGCTAATTCCGCTGCTAGCATCCAAGCAGGAGATCCATATGGTAACTCTGCATCAGTATGCTGCATAAAAATAATTGGTTGGTCTTTCTCACGATAACTTTTAATTCGCTGGTTAATTTTAGCAATCAATGAATTAAAGTCTGCCGCTTGAGCCAAACCATTTTGAACATCAATTACTAATAATGCGGTTTGATTATTTATCATCTTTTCCTCCAATCACACTAAAAATCAGCAAATTCGATCGTCATTGTTCGCGCATTAATCAACACTCGTGCTCCCAAAGGTGTTGTCAACATCGGTACGGTATGGCAGCAATCATAGTCATAAATAATCGGCAACTGTGGATTATTAACCACTTCTAGTAAAATTTCAATCGGTGTTTTGTGTGAACCCAGATCATCAAACAAAGCATGCTTACCCAAGATAATTCCTTTGATTTTATCAAAAACACCAGCATTTTTTAACATAGCAAAATTTTTTTCAACTGTCGCCGCGTCCTTTTCGGCATCTTCAATCAATAAAATATCTTCTGCTGACAAGTTTGGAAAAAACTTGGAACCGATAATTCCAGACATTGTATTTAGATTTCCGCCAATCAACCGGCCTTCTAAAACTGGTTGGCGTGTATAATGCCAAACATTAGCACATTGTTCTTTAGGACGTTCAAAATTTTCCCAATTCAAATGTTCATCTGACCAAAAATCTGGGGCATTTAAACGAACAACTTGATTGCTGCTAGCAGATAAAATTTGCTTAAAATAACGCCACGTCATCCCGACAAATGGCTGCCATTCTCCAAATGATGCTACCAAAGCTGGCCCATATAAGACACGGCATTGCGGAACTTGAGTTTTGACAGCCAACAATAATGCTGTCGCATCGGAATAACCAACAAAGGTTTTAGGATGTTGTTTTAAATAAGCATAGTCGATATATGGTAAAACGGAATTTGTATTTGTTCCTCCAATTGTTGCCATAATAATTTCAACTTGATTATTATGAATCAGCTGATTTATTTCCTGTGCCCGTTCAAAAATTGAACCTGAGCGATAATCATCCTGCTTTCCCGTCAAACATCCAGCAGTTAATTTAACCCCTTCCTGTTGCAAAAAATCGACTGCTCGCTGAAATCGTTTAGGCGAAAGTGCTGTGATCGGGGTTGAAGCAGAATAATAACCAATATTCAAAATAAAACACCTCCAAAATTTTCTTTTATTTTATCATAGGCGTTTTTTCAATCCTGTCAAATCTAACTTACCAATCTGTCACCCGAATTGTTTTGGTAAATTTTCTGCAACTATTAAAAGCCACTAACGAATCACGTTCGTTAGTGGCTAGTTGAATTAGCTCAAGCTGTATTATTAAAATCCTGTCAATCAGCCGTTCCTAATACTTTATTCAAACAAAACTGTTTAATCGCCTGAGCGACACCATCATGATCATTATCAGTGGTTTCAAACATTGCTGCTGCTTTAACTTCTGCGGTTGCATTGCCCATTGCTATCGCTAAGCCAGCATATTCAAGCATACTCAAATCATTACCTTGATCCCCAATTGCCATCACCTCTGCTGGTTGCAATTTCAAATACTGACAAAGTAATTGCAATGCTGATCCCTTATTAACACCAAGAGCATTAGCTTCAATATAGTTAGGTGAACTTCGGCAGAAATTAATCTCTTTTTCGAGTGGCGCAAATGCTGACCAATTTTGCAATAATGAATCAATTTTACTCTTCTCATCAATAATCATTGCTTTAATTAAATCATCTTTGGGCATTTCGGCTGGAGTTCGATAAGAAATCTCTTGTTGAGTAATTATGCTTTCATATGCCGTGTAACAACTGATATTACGATTAGCGGTATAAATTCGCTTACGGGCAACCGCTTGAAAGTGTAATTGTTGCATACTTGCTAATGCTTCTAATTTTAAAAAGCTTTCATATGCTAGCGGCTGCAAATTAATGATATGCCCGTTAGTTGTTTGAACTAGCGCACCACCAAAACAAATTACATATTGATCTGCTTGATTTTGCAGTTTTAATTCAGTTAAAAGCGATTTCACCCCCGTGTACGGGCGACCAGTACAAATTACAATTTTTAGCTGTTCTTGCTTTGCAGCTGCAATTGCTGCTTTAACAGCTGTCGTCAGTTTTTTTTCAGAATTTACTAAAGTCCCATCAATATCAATTGCTGCTAACTTAATTGAAATAGTTTTCGCCTTCTTTCCTGCCAAAATTAATTTTTAGAGTGGTTGCCCCATTGACCCTTCTTGACCGATAACTTCTTGTGCACAGTCTTCCAAAGAACGATTCTTAGCTTCCGGCAGTAAGACTATGCTGGCAACTGTCAATATAAATAAAATAGCAATCAAAAACCACATTGAGACCGTCTCACCAAAATATTTAAATAATGATGGAAAGACAAAGGCCGTTAAAATTGCACCACAGCGCCCAGCCGTTACCGTAATTGCCTGAACAATTGAACGAGCTTTGGTACTGGCAATTTCAATTCCCGTAATTCCCGCCTGAACAACTGAACCAGGTCCAAGATTATCAAAAAACGAAAAGGCTCCAAACATGATAAACGGTCCCATTATTCCTGACGTTCCTAAAAGACTGAAACCAATTAAAGCACAGCCAGCCAGAAAGGCACCTAGAGCTTGTAATTTATTGCGACCAAGTGAATCAATTAGAAAAACTGCTAAAATCGCCGATGGAACAGAAAACAACACATGCGTCAGTAATGAGAATGAAGTTGAAGATAATCCGAGCCCTTTAGCAATCAAAGACGGTCCGTAAAGTTCGGTTGAGTATCCGGCAATATCTGCCAAAAACCATAACAGCGAAGCTTTAATAATTGCAGCTTTTTCTTTTTGTAAATAATACTGGACACTTTGGTGGTCTTGTTGAACATCTAATTTTGTTGTTGCTTGCTTCGTCTTAGCCGCAACAACCTCAGCAGCTTCTTGATTATTGCCTTGAACCCGAGCCAAGAACCGCGGTGTTTCAGGTAAATGGCGCCGTAAGTATATTACCGATGCGGCTGGTAATGCACCCATTCCTAAAGTGATTCGCCAAGTCAATTCACCTGATAACCCTAATGCTGAACAAGTCATTGCCACTAAGACAGCAAAAATTGCTCCCATCGTCCAACTTAGGCCAAAACCCGCCGACATTAATTTCCCCCGATCTTTGGCGTTACAATGTTCACCCAAAATTGTAGGTGATAAAACATAATCAGCTCCCGCTCCAATTCCAAAAAAGAACCGCGTAATAATTAAAAAAACAATATTGGTTGACATCGCTGATAATAAAGTGGCAACTGTCATTAAAAGTACATCAATTCCATAATACTTTTTACGTCCAGAATTGCCTAAGTAGCCAAATAACAAGGAACCCACAATCATTCCCATTAGTGGTGCTGCTGAGAGAAATGAAGTCGTTAAGCCCGTAACTTCCCCACCAAGACTAGTTAAAATAATTGGTAAAATTACCGCTACTGAAGATAGCCCATAGCCATCCGATAAAACTCCCATTCCAGTAATTAACATTGCTTTAACATGAAACTTGCCTAATTTACTTTGATCGGTAACTAAAAATGGATTAATATTTTTTGACATTTAATCAATCCCTCCTTTAACCTTTATCATAAGGATTGAATGTATCATTTTTTAGTTATTTATGTAAAAATACTGTAAATATTTGTGAAATTAATTTCAATCAGACCTAACCTTGAACAACTAAAAAGCGCTGGAGTGAACAAAATCTTCCAAGAAAAAAATTCTGGTAAAGATACTGAACGCCCCAACTACCAGAAATGCTGAACTATTTGCGTGATGATGATGAAGTAATTGTCGTTAGCCTGGATCGTTTAGGTCGCAACTCGAAAGACCCGACCGATATTATTGAAGCAAGTCGCCAACAAGGCGCTACGAATGTCCTTAATTTACCAAGCTTTGCCGATATTGAGGACCCTAATCTGCGCAACCTGATTACTAATATTATCGTGGATCTTTATAAATATATTGCTCAAGAAGAACGCGAAACAATTCGTGAACACCAACGACAAGGGATTGAGATTGCTAAAAAACAAGGTAAATATAAAGGCAAAGTCCGTGAGTATGATCCAGCTTCTCCTAACCGCCAAAAACGTTATATTTACAATGAAGCTTGTAAATTATTAGATCAAAAAAAGCTGATCTCACGAAGAGACAGCTTGCCAGAATGTTGGAAATTGCACCGGTTACTTTATATCGATAGGAGACGGTTAGACTATGAAAAAGAAATTAATTAGTTTTGTAACACTGTCATTGCTTGCTGGGGGATTACTTGTTGGAACAGTTGGTAGCTCAGCTCAAGCTGAAACAACAACAAATGTTAATATTACTAAAGCTTCTTCTGAAAAAACAAATACGAGTAATCTTTTTGTATCACTTTCAGAATTGCCTTACCATTAGTAATTAAATCTAATTACAATATTAGCATACAATTTAAAATAAAGAGTAGTGTTTTGGCCTTATTCTTAATAAGACGGTTAACCCAAGAAAGCTTGAATGGACATTTGATTAAAAACTTGTTCAAGTCTTTTTTTCTAGATTTTAGCAAAAGGGGAGAAGATTTAATGTTTTAGTGGTTGGAAAATGATATTATGTGAAATAGAGATAGTAATATTCAATGGGGTTAAACCTTTTAAATGTGGACTTAATCAATCCACTCCACTCATAGACTCTCTTTAACTAGAGAGTCTATTTTTATGCAAAAAAATGTGGCTGGAAAAAAACTAACAAGCCAATTGTTAGCGTGGAAAATTGGCAGCTGCTTTAATCAAAATTCCTGCCAACTTCGTTAAATTCATTGTCATTAATAGAATACCAACTTCTTTTTCTACGTGATATTTTCCTCGAAAATGGGTTCGGCGCACCTGCAAAAAAATTAGTGCATACATTTCTATGTACTAATCTAGAAATCCAAATATATCCTTAACAGCTCTTTTAGCTTGAAAAAGTTCTTTCGTGCTAACATGATCTACAGTTTCCCCCGCTCGTGCTAGATAATCATAGCCTAAAAGCTCTGTCAAAATAACATGACCACTAATCTTGTGCCCTGAAAGTTCAAACTGAAAAGGCTTGTTTATATGTGTAGTATGAGTTATTGGAAATCCAACGATCATTCCCGTTCGCTGATTATAAGCAAGATCGCTCATTACTAACATAGGACGAAGCGTATTGCCGACACTTACATCATGAGCCCCATACTCATGCCCTGAATTTGGCTCACTATTGATCCAAATTAAATCACCTTGTTTTGGCATGTCTTTATTCATGCCAAAAGTCCTCTTTTCCAACTAAATTCCCATTATCAGGGATCTTTTCATCATTAATTGCTTTCCGCAAGTCATAGTCTGGATTTTGCTTAAATAAATTACTTCGTACTGGCATAAAACTTATAACTCCATTCACATCAATTATTGGCTCATATTCAGCATTGACCCCAATATTAAACTCTGCAGGGATGGTAATCATTATTGAATTACCTTGTTTTCGAGTTTTTACAGTCATACATAATCATCTCCTTTATGTAATTATATATGTAATTACTCTATTAAGCGAACAATATTATTATGTACCTACACTCAAGTTGTGTTGATAATTAATTATTTAAAACAAGGTTTTTGTGTTTTATTATCTATAGTGAAAATGTAAGAAAAAAATCTAGGTATTGATCTTAAAGTGACTTAATGGTACCAATTACTTTTTCTACTTCAGTAGCCAATGGTGCTTCACCAGCTAAAACAAGATCGGCAGTATCTACTATGAAATTTTCATTTTCAATGAGAACTTGTCTTATAGTTTTCAAATATACATTTAAATAATTATTAACAGTACTGATATCCTTATTTGAAAAATCTCGAAGTATACGACGCGCTAGCAAAATGTCAAGAGGTGTTTTAATGTATACCGTTAAATCGATTAATCGATTAAATAATTCGTGACGATTACCAAAAGGATAATCAACAAGAATATAGTCATATTTATATCTTGCTGAATTTACTGCTGAAATAATATTTTGAATGTCATACAAATTAATTGTCTGAGATAATGGTTTATTGAGTGGTGGTGCAGAAAGCAATTGATCAATATCATAATTATCAAAAGAAATGATTTTACTATTTTTTAATTCTCGTGCCAGCGAGTTTACAAGGGTTGTTTTGCCTCCAGCAGTTAAGCCACTGATAACTATTATTTTTGACATTATATACAATCCTCCTGAAATTAAGTATATTTATTTTAAGTATGGCTCTGTGTAGTAAGTACATAATTCTTTCTAACTATTTTTATTTTAATACTTTGTGAGCAAAACATTTGCGCTCCATATACGTTTTTAGTTGTCCAGTAGTCCTCCGGTGTATACGCAACCACTAAGAATAGACTTAACCATGTAATGATCAGTAGGTTTTTGTAACTGTTCTTCTTTTTGGAAAGTGTTTTCCAAAATAAGAGTGCATTTAAAGCGGCCATCATATGTGAAGTACCAATCTGAATACCAGTTGCGTCTTCGTATAAAGGCTTAAAGTCTCTATCGCTTGAAATGTTTCATGCTAAATTCACTGTATTTAACCATACTTTATTCTAGCACTCCCGCAATTGGAATCCATTCTGCTGATGAATAATCAAATTGTCTATAAAATTGAGCGATTCGTTCAGTTATTGAAGTAGAATCACTTACATATTTTTTTGCCTGCTCTTCAACTTTTTGCAATTGTTCGAAGAAGGCAGAATTTTTATTAGTCATAGTGTCAGTCGTCTTCGAAACCCCTTGATCTTTTCCAGAAGCAGCATCTTGATCAATATCAATCCCAGTTGAGCCTGCTATGTATTCCGTAAACTGATCAAAACTCCAATTAGATGGCATTTTAAATGCCTAAATTTCCACTCCAACCATACGACATATTTGCAACAAGGCGATAAGCATAGTCGTATCTATAAGGCTTTAAAAATCAATCGTTCAAAAACACAATACTTCAGAGGGCTTAACGAATATATGACGCAACAGAGCCTGATTGATTTAGGGCTTAGTACTAATTCAAAGCTTAAATATGTCTATGAAACAGCTCACCAAATCCAAGAAGCAATTAAAAAACAAAGTTTATGCCAGAATTCTTTTAATTGTAAAATAATGAAGCCACCTATTCAGAGGACTTCACGGTTCTACCAATATGGTTTGACGGAGACCCGAACAATCCAAAAAGAGCCGTTCACAACCTTAAAAGGTTAAAGAACAGCTCTTTTCTTATCTATGCTACCGTCGTAAAACGGCAATGTCCGGTTAAGTTCTAACTTAACACTGGAAAACTAATCATTCAAGTTATATCGTAATTTCATTTTTTCAGAACCGGCGATTACCATATCACCAAGTAACTTGGTCTGCAGTTCCATTGCTTTATCCGCCAACTGTTGGTTTGCGGCTGCCAAATATTCTTGTGCATCTGCTTGATGCTGATTTAAAGCAGCATCAGTATCATTTTCAATTTTACGGTAAGCACTCATTGCCGCTAATTCATAACTATTGCGCATATCGACATAAAAATCATAATCAGTGTCACCTAACAGCGCAGTTGTACAACTCAGCCAGTACATATGATTTAAATTGAAAGTTCCATTGGCATCTTTGTAGCTAGCTGGAGTATCGGTAACATTAGCATAAAATGGTACTACGGTATTAAAGGTATTAGCCCCAAACGCAATCCAATGAATCCCCGCAATTTCAGCTGGTACATCATTGCGAATCTGTAAAATGTGAACATCATGATTTCGGTTAATTCCAATTGGACGGAATAAAGTTTTGTCAGACTCGGAACCTGAACCATAAACATCGTATTTGGTATTTTCAAAATGTGAACTCAATACAAATTTGACATCTTCAATTGAGATTTTACGATTAGCATGACAGATAAAGGGTAAATCCTGTTCCATTGGATCCTGTTCAACTTCTGGCGTAAAATATTTTTGACCATACCAAGCTCGCGGATTATTGTAAACCGTATCCTTAATGGATGAACTACCAAAAATATGCCGCAAGTTTACTCGATTAAAATCAGGATTCAAATGGTACTTAGCAATCATTTCCTCTAAATCTGCAGAAGCCATTGTATCAGCTGCAGCAAAATCAAAATCATCAATATTCATCCGATTTGGTGCAACTACATAGGCATCATCCGGAATCCGTTTAGCAGCCCAGTGATGTCCGCCAATTGTTTCCAGCCACCAAATTTCATCTTTGTCTGAAAAGGCAATCCCATTTGGTTCATAAGTACCGTATTTTTCGAGCAAAGCACCTAACCGAGTTACGCCTTCTTTAGCACTGTGAATATATGGCAGCACTAAAGTTACCAAGTCTTCTTCACCAATGCCACCTGCAACAAACGGATCAATCCCTAAAACACGTGAATTAGTGGTAATTGTTTCCGTAGCCGACATTGCAATATTGTCACTGTTAATTCCAGCTGCCGGCCAGATTCCATCCTTCAAAATAGAATTCGGAATCGAGGTGTATCGTAATGGACTATCCGGTAATTCAACTTGGACCTTGCTGATCACTGATTGATAATGCCGCGGCTGCTCGGCTGGATTAACTACCACTAAACGTTCTGGATCAAGTGCCTCATGACCATCATCATTTCGTGAAATAATCGTTGAACCATCAATTGAAGCTTTTTTCCCGACCAAAATTGTTGTACATGAACCTTTAACTCGTTTTTCCATCGTGTTTGCCACTCCTTTTTAGACTATTACTATTATTATACCCTTTCTCATTAATTTTAAAAAAGTTGAATTGCTTAGTTTTAAATAATTAGGTAAGGCTTTCATTCAATCTCTATACAAAAGCTGCTATTAGCGTTAAAAATTAACGCTAATAGCAGCTTTTTAACTAAGATTGACTTTTAACCTTCTAAATAATAATTTCCTTTACTTTAAGAAATCCGGATCTTTATACCGTGGATGCGGATACTTATAAAAGCCTTCACCAGTTGACACACCAAGTTTTCCTTGATCAATAAAGTCTTCTTTTAAGAGTTTAGCAACTCTTTCATAGCGGTCTTCTCCCGTTGTTTCAGCATAATTTTTTACAATGTTGTAAGCTGTCCTGATGCCGACAACATCGAGCGTACCAAATGGGCCTTGAGGCGAACCAGTTGCCAACATCCACGTTTTATCGATCGTTTCTGGGTCTCCTACCTGATTGGCGTACAATAACTGGGCTGCGTCCAGCAACGGCACCAAAATCGAGTTCAAAATATAGCCCGCTTGTTCTTTCTTCACTTTGATTGGGATCATCCCGATTTCTTTAGCAAAGTCAACAACTTGATCATAGATATCATGATTAGTTCCAGCATGACCCATGATTTCAGCGGTATTATTATGCCAAATTTCATTGGCAAAATGTAGCGCTAAAATTTTTCCGGTCGGCCAGTAACTTCAGCAAATTGACTCGGCAGCAAAGTTGACGAGTTCGTCGCAAAAACGGTTTTTTCTGGAGCAACTTCACCTAATTGTGTGTAAAATTCGGTTTTGATTTTGACATTTTCTGGAATCGCTTCAATCACTAAATCAGCATCTGCCACTGCCTCTGCTAAATCCTTACTATATTTGATCCGCTTACCTGCTGAAAAAACTTTGCCAATTTGTTCATTAGTACTGCTGGTAAAGACTTGTTTAATATTCGGCAGTAAATTGGCATTGTAACTGACATCTTTAATGGCCGCTTGATAATTTTCTTCTGAACTTTTGATTTCTTCAATGTAACGTTCACTTAAATCAGCAACTTCTTGTTTCGCATTCTCCAATGCCTTATCACTAATATCATAAATAGTAACTTCAAAACCTTTAAAAGCTGTTTGAAAAGCAATCTGACTTCCTAACGTACCACTACCAGCAACTGTAACATTGTTAAACATGATATCGCCTCTTTCTTTTAATAAAACGCTTACAATTTAATCAACGACATTTAACCTCTTTGATTGTAGCACGGCTTTACCATTTCGACAGTAATAATGCTTACTTTAAATAAACAAAAGTACCTCAAATTTAGGATTTTCCATAAATTTGAAGTACTTTGTTTAGATTATTTACTAATAGTCCGCAATTCATGGAGAAAATCGTTGAAACTACGGCTTTCTTTCAACCGATTAAATAGTTTAGAATTGCTGGTAATTTTAACTAGGTGATCCATAAAATCACCAAAAATTGCTTGATCACTAGCCTTGATACAAGATAAAACTACAATCTCAACTGGAGCAGCATTTTGATCCCACACCACCCCTGATGGGAAAATTGTAATGTCAATTATCGAGCGATTTGCTCCAATTTGTAACGAATGTGGAATAGCAACTCCATTAAGCATGTTAGTTGAAGACATTGATTCTCTTTTAAGGACATCACCTAAAAAATCAGCTTCAATGTAACCTGTTTTAAGCAAATCATTGCCCCGTTGTTCGATAAAACTTTTCTTATCAGCAAAAGACCTGGAAATTTGAAAATGTTCCTCACTCAAACACTTACTCAAAAAGTATTCAAAACGTAAGTCACTTTTTTTCTGCAAATAATGGTCAATTTTATCGGTAACGTTTGCTCGATCACGGCTATTAAAAAAATTAGAAACAAGCAAATATCCAGGACGTTGTATTGTCGGATCGGTCGTTAAAACCAAACCACTTTTATCAACACGTTGATCATCACTATAAGTTTTAACAACCACCCGCTTACCATAACTAGCACTAATTTTATTAGCAATTTTTTGACGCAACTCCTGATATCCTGGAGAAATCAAACTGATTGTTAGTGTATCCGAGTTGATTAGCGAATCTTCAATGTACAAGCCAAAATGAATCGCAATTAGGGCAATTTCTGTGTCTGACTCTAAAGCCAAACCCATCTTTTTGGCTAATTGACTGACAAAGAAAACGGCCACATCATAAATTAGGGGATAAGTTTGTTTTATATGATGCACCAAGGGAATCTGATGTTGCAATAATTGACTGCAATGGCCTCGATTAACTAAGTTCGCTACATGCAACAGCAGACGATCAACAAAATGTTCATCATTTAAGTTCAATTCATAACGTAGATTGATTTCTTGTAGAATTTCATTGACCATTATTGCCAATTTCCTAATTGATTCATGATTCTTCCACGAAATTTGAGCGGTATTATCGAGTAACAACGTCAAATAACGCTGATCTTCAATCAATAAACTTAAACCGTAGCTTTTGCGCAACCAGACAACTAAAACCGAGATTACTTTTTGCGACTGGTTTGAAGCCTGCATTTCTGGTTGAATAGTTTTCCCTAGCTTTTGGTTACGGTCAATTGCCACCAATAAATGAAAAACAAAATTGGTAAAATTATAGTCATTCAAAACCAAATCATTTTGCTTTAATTGTTGTCGAATAAACTGCGTTAATTCATCATAATTAAATTTAAAATGAAAATAATGGCGTAATGCCTGAACATTAAATCCAGCTGTCGCAGATTCTTGATAAAGTTGATCTAATAAAATCTGACGTACCTGTTCTTCGTTTGCTTCCAAGGCAGCAACATAATCCTTTACAGCTATCTTTGCTGTATATGAACTTAATTTACGATTAAGCAGACTAATATCTTTAGCAACCGTTGTATCCTCGACATGATGTTCCAAAGCAAACTGATAATAATCAATCGAGCCATAGTGCAGCAAGGCAACCAAAAATTCTCGTCGCCGTGCTTCTGGTCCAATTGATACTTCATTTAAAAACTGGCTATCAGTTTGATTTTGCAACCGGTACCCCTTTGTATGCGATGCCTGTAAAAGGACCCCATTTTCTTTAAGTTTAGCGATATAACTTCTAATTGTTCTCGGGGTAACTTCTAATTGTTGAGCTAGTTGCTGCGCTGTCTGCCATTTTTCATTGCTAAGCTGTATCACCAGCATCCGCAACCGATCGTTCAAAATAATCACTCCTTGGACTTTTTAAACCAGATTAATTGGTTTTTTCCCTACGATGTTGAGAGATAAATTGTTGATACCAAGTAAAGCTGTCTTTACGAATTCTCTGTTGTGAACCCTGACCATAATCATCTTGATCAACATAGATCAAGCCATAACGCTTTTGCATCTCGCAAGTACTTGAACTTATAATGTCAATTGGTGACCAGACAAAATATCCAATTACCGGGACACCATCAGCAATTGCCGCGGAAACTTGTTGCAAATGTGCTGCTAAATACTCACTCCGATAAGGATCATGAATTTTTCCATCTGCCGTAAGCTGATCAAGATGACCAATTCCATTTTCCAAAATCATTAACGGTAAATGCGGGTATTTATCGGCATAGCGCCGCAAAGCAATCCTTAATCCTACTGGATCAATTTGCCAGCCCCAATCAGAACTTGGTAAAAGTGGATTGTAGGTGTCGGTTCCCATGTTCCAAGAATTTCTGGCCAATAATGGAACGGTATCATGGTGAGTAACTGTAGTCAAATAGTAACTTAAACCTAAAAAGGCAATCGGATTTTGTTTGATAGTTGTCAATTCAGCTGCTGAAGGATTAAATGAAATTTTATTTCGCCGCAAATAATTTAAAATATAAGCCGGATATTCTCCACGAACCATAACATCTGACATAAAATCAGCTTGCAAAAGATTGTCCTGATTCGCCAGCACATCTTTAGGATCAGTCGTTGCTGCATAAGAAGTCATATCATAAACCATGCTCCCCACTTGGACTGACGGCAGCTCATTTTTGGCAAACTCAACAACTTTAGCCGTCGCTAATAACTGATAATGTAGTGCTTGAAACTTATCTCTTTCAAAATCAGCTGCATTCGAATAATCATCCTTCAAGATTCCTAAAGCTGAATAGGCATCATTTAATGCTGAATTAATTTGATTAAAAGTAACCCAATACTTAATTTGGGGGTACCGCTTCATTACAACTTTGCAAAACTTAAGGTACAGTTCAAGTAACCGTGGATTTTTCCAACCACCATATTCAGTTACCAACTTTAAAGGCATTTCATAATGCGACAAAGTGACAACCGGGGTAATCTGGCGTTTTTCCATTTCAGCAAAAAGATGATCATAATATGCTAAACCAGCTTCATTCGCTACAGCATCATCACCGTTAGGGAAAATCCGACTCCACGCAATCGACGTTCGAAAAGCAGTCAGGCCTAGCTCCGCAAACAAATCCAAGTCTTGACGATACTTATTAAAGAAATCAATTCCCCATCGTCTTGGAAAGATCTTATCTTTTGCTTGTAAATTTTCAACTATCTCCTGTTGCGCAGTAATCTTTTTAATCTTTTTGTGATCTTTTTGATTAACATATGGTAAGACATCAGTCTGTGAAAGTCCTTTGTTTTCTGCAGCAAAGCCACCTTCGACTTGATTGGCAGCAACCGCCCCGCCCCATAAAAAATCAGCTGGGAATTTTTCAATCTTCATCAAACCACCCCTTAATTCTTGGGAACTAATGAGGAAACAATCTTGATCATTTTTTCTGTCAAATTAATTTCGGAAATCACCGTCATTAAAGTATCTTGCGCATGATTGAATAGCAGTGAGTAAATTGCTGTTTCACCAGCTGCTTCTGCTTGTATTTCATCAGTTTGCGCATTATGTGCCAAAGTTATTTTTTCTTTAGCCTGTTTAAGCAGATTTTTTGCTTGGGCAAAATCATGTTCAGCAACTTGATCAAGTGCCTGCATGGCAAAATTACGTGCATCTCCTGCGTTTAAAATAATCTGCATGGCAATTTGTTGTTTTTTTTCAATATCTTCCATCTCTCTTAACACCTTTCATGATAAATTATTTACTAGCTTGTTCTTGAGTGTATAACTGTTTGTCATAAGTCTTGAAGAACGGGAAGTAAACCATCCAAGTAATAACAAACAATAGGATAAATAAGATAACACCCTTAATCCCCGTGGTTAAATAAGTTGAAATTGGGAACGGAATGTACCATAACTGGAATACTTTAGCCGGAATCGGTACCATGCTCAATTTCATCGCTGCACCAGCAATCAGTGGTACTAATAAACCGTTAATCCACATTGGAACCATCAAAATTGGATTAAATGCAATTGGTGCACCGAATACCAGTGGTTCATTAATGTTAAAAATTACAGCTGGAAAAGTTGCTCGCGAAATTGTTTTCAACTGCTGTGATTTAGCAAAGAGCATCATCATAATTGAAAGTGTGATGGTAAAACCAAAACCACCCGCAGCAATAAAAGCGGAATAAAAAACTTCATAAGTTGTCATGTTAGTTGGCGCCAAGCCCTTGCTAACTAAAGCAGCATTTTGAGCAATTCCGCTGAACATTACTGGATACACAATTGGTGATAAAGCCCAAGTACTGATTCCAAAAGAATAAAAGAAACTATATAAGAAAACAATTAAGACAAAGCCAAGATAACTCTGACCTACAAAAGATAATGGCGAAAAGACCCAAGTAATGAATTTGAAAATATCAACATTCTTAATTGTTAAACCTAACCAACCCATAAAAATCAAAACAGCAATCGGAATCAAAGAGTCAAACCAAGTAACAATAAAATCTGGCAGAACGGTATCTTCACTAAAGAAGGAAAATTTAGCTGCTAATAACATCACTGCTGCAACTACCAAACCGACAACAATCGATAAGAACATCCCGCCAGAACCAAAACGCGCTAATTCAAATTTGATATAACTGACATCGCTGACAAAAGTTGGCTTAATTAACATCAAATACAAAGCTAACGCGGTAAAGCCGGCTAAGATTTTCTTTTCATTTTTATAATTTTCTAAGATGTGATATGGAATTAAGAAAGCTAAAAACAATCCCAACATGCCAAAAGTGAAAGTACTCATATCATTCAAATCCGGAATCAAATTGGACTTGATATTATTAAGAAGCATAATCAGTGTTACTAACGAACCAACCAAGATAAAAGGCAAAATCGAAATGATCGATTGCTGAATTCCTTTAATCCAAGCATTATTAGTAATCTTATTAACCTTGGGAATAAATTTTTCCTGCATAAAGTTTAATAATTTAGTTTGCATCAAAAGTCCCCCCCTGTTACAGCGCTTGCATAAATTCTAGTGCTGCTTTACCATTTAAAGTTCCATAAATCGTTTGTGGGATAATTCCCATCTTAACTTGATGCGCGTCAGCTGTTGCCCGCAACTCTGCTTCCTTATAGGACAAATGTGGACCAACTAATAAGTAATCAACGTCATCAATCATATCTTCTAACTGTGACTCACTGCGTGCTTGAATTTTGATAGTTAAGCCTGCTTTTTTAGCCGCTTTACGCATATTAGCTGCCATGAATCCGCTAGAAGCACCTGTTCCACACACCAACAATACGTTTAATTCTTTTTCTGTCATAATCCTGACCTCCATCTTTTATTTCCTTACATTCTTATTTTAGAAAACCCTATCATTTTCTTGAAATACATTTGGTTCCTAATTGGTTAGGAATTAAGTAAACCTGAGGAAATTTTAAATTTCAATTTGTTTAATGCTTTGCCTTAATTGTGCAAACAGCTTATTTTGTTATAAAATAAGGGTAGTGTAGCGAAAGGGGAGTTTCTTATGAAAAAAATATGGGGTTTCACTATTGCCGGAGTTTTACTTCTAGGATTAGCAGGTTGCGGAAGCTCAAACGCTCAAAGCAGCTCAGCAAGCAGTGAAAAAAGTTCAACCACTGAAAAAGTTCAGTCAACCAAAAAATCCAGTCATAAATCTTCTACCAGTACCGCTCAGTCAACTAGTTCAGCTGCTCAAAGCTCCGATTCAGCAGCAACAACTTCAAGTACAACTGCTACGACAGCAACAACTTCTAGCAGTAGCGCTTCTCAAAGTTCTAGTCAAACAAGTAATAGTGCTTCACAAACAGCTAGTTCACAGACCAGTAGTTCTAGTAGTGTGACCAATGGAACAGCAGCAATCAATGTTTTAAGTCAACAATTACAAACAAAATACCCAAAAGCACAATATTTAGATAATGGTACAACGACTTACAATGGTCAAACTGTTTTTTATATTGAAGTTTATCCGAATAATTCAGTTACACCAGCAGCTGGTTATTATGTTCTGCCAAACGGAACCGTTGTCCAACATTGGTAAGTTTAAATTTAAAGAAACTCAATGATGTAGTATTAAACTGACCTCCAAGAGTTATCAGCAAATATATCTCTTGGAAATCACTACAATATCATTGAGTTTTTTTTAACATTTTTTATTTTTAGGTTAGCCAAAACATTTTTTATGGTTCATCTCAAATAATGTGTTATACTTAATTTGTATAGAAAGGAAGCAGTAAAATGACTGAAAAGCACTTAGAACTTAAAGATTATGGCCCACAACCATTCGCTCCAGATTTAAAGGCCGCTGCCTTAGCTAATGACAATTATCGAACTACTTTGTGGACGGGTGATCATTTTCAAGTCACTTTGATGGCAATTCCAGCTGGTGGTGGGGATATCGGAATGGAAATTCACCATGGCAATGACCAATTCATTTATTTAGTAGACGGTGTGGGTCACGTTCAAATGGGCAAAGATAAAAACAAATTGACGATTGACCGTGAGATTCATCCTGGTGAAGCAGTAATTATTCCAGATAATACTTGGCACAATGTAATTAACGCTGGTAATAAAACTATGAAAGTCTTCTCAATTTATTCTCCAGTAAAACACGCCAAGGGAACTGATGAAAAGACCAAAGATGACGCGATTCAGCAGGAAGGCCCACTAGAGGGCACCGGTGAATAAAGTCATGAAATCTTTTTTGACGATGCTAATTTAGCTTCTCTTAAATTAATTTTTTAAAAACATGAAAGGTAGCTCAATAAACTTTTTGGCTTATTGAGCTACCTTTTTAGCTATATTCAATTATTATCGACAAGTTCAGTTATTTGACATGCTAAAAAACTTTTTTGGAATGTTGCTTCATTTTTCAGATACGTTTTACCGAACTCGTCAATTAAACCATGCAACTCTTTGGCTTCAAGCCGTGAAAAATTGGCTGGTAAACTAACACTATTTTTTAGTGCTTGGTAATTAGCATATGATTGCCCTAGTAAAAAGCCAAAAAGTCTCCGAGCATACTTATCAGCAATAAATACTGGCAAATCAAAGACATATACCAAAAATACATCTGCACTCTCAGGACCAATTCCCGGTATATCCAACAATCGTTTACGTAGTTGCTTGCCATACTGCTTAACTATTAGTGGATAATCCCATTGAAACTCATTGAAAAATTGACAAGTTTCATGGATTGCTCGCGCTTTACTAGTAAAAAATCCACTTGGTTTAATTAATTGCTCTAAATTTTCAAGTGTTAATCGACTAATTGCAGTAGGATCGAAGGCAGTCGCTTTTCGTAAATTAGTTAACGATTTTTCAACATTTTTCCAATTTGTATTTTGCACCAAGATAGCTCCTACGACAATCTCTGGTTTAGTGTCAGCTGGCCACCAACCTTGTGGACCCATCTTTGCCAACAATCGATTATATAATTTATTTACATTTACTTTTGCCATCTACTGTATCACCAGCTACATCATTTACCTCTACGACTTGATTTTTCGTTCTAATTGCAACAGAAACTCTTTCCGCTCAATCCCGCCGGCATAACCAGTTAAGGCTCCGTTACTGCCAATCACACGATGACAGGGAATGATAATTGAAATTGGATTATGACCCACCGCTCCGCCAACTGCTCGTGATAAATTGTGCGGTGAAATTTTGTCTGTTTGAAGTAGATCAGAAATTGTTTTATAGCTAATTCGCTCACCATAAGGAATTGTCTGCAAAATTGCTAAAACTCGTCTCCGAAAAGCCGTCACTTCCGGTTTTAATGGCAAATCATTAGTCGATGGCTGTTCACCGGCAAAATATTGATCCAGCCAATTTGTACCTTGTTGAAGTGATTTGGTCTCACCTGTCTTAATCTCGTCCATTTTATATCCAGCACCAAAATGTTGTTGTCGTTCAAACCAGACACCATAGAGATAGCTTTCATCCCCCAATAAGGTAATCTCACCTAGAATCGAGTTATATTTTTTGCGATATAGCATAGGTTAGCTCTCCTTAATCTTAATACTATTCGAAACTGCTTTAAAAAAACGACAACAATTAATTGCGTTAGCTTCAGCAAGTTAAGTATAACAGACTTCGATTAATTTCAGTTCAGCTTGAGCTTTAGAAGCTATTAGCTTAGTAAAACAACAACATTTTTATAATCAAAAATTCTAAATACCATTTAAAAATCTTTTTCTTGTAAACTTTAATGGATCCTCTCATCATTACCACCTACCCATTCACTCAACTTGTTGGTGAACTAAAAAAACGATTAAAAATGTCAATTCCGTAACTCGTTTCGCGTGGCTGCCCTGGAACAATTTTAAAGCTGCGTTGGCCATCAGTTCGTCGCTCAGCTCGAAAATAAAGCGGTTTAATCTTTGAATAGTTGGCAATCATCTGGGAAAATTCATATTGATGGGTTACAGCAATTAACGTTACCCCGCTATTGACTAATCCAGCCATGATTTGAGAACTAATAATTGAACCTTCATGTTCATTAGTAGATGAGAAAGACTCATTCATCAAAACCATGGCTGGTTGATGCAAATCAGCAATAATTAACTGCATTCGTTGCAATTCTTCAGCCAATTTTCCAGCACTCAATTGAGTATCTTCCTCACGCTTAAAGTGAGTTACCACCTGTCTAAAGTGCTTACAATTAAAGCTTTGTGCAGTAACCAACATTCCACTTTGACCCATCAGTTGCGCCTGCCCTAAGCTGCGTAAAGTGGTTGTCTTGCCACCCTGATTGGCTCCAGAGATAATCCACAAAGGCCGTTCATTACTAATAAAACTATTTCCAATCACCTGTTCAGCAGAATGATTAAGCAATAAAACCACATTGCGCAAATCTGTTATTTTAATTTCAGTTGAATATTCTGCAAATGTTGTCGGAGTTTTTGCTGGTAACGTCCGCTTCAAATTAATTACGCCTTGCATAAATGCTAATTGTGCCCGTAATTCATTGAAAAAATGTCGCAATTCAAAAAAGGTATTGCTGACCTCAGTTGCTAAACTCCACATTGCTCGATTCTCATACCGCCCCAATGCTTGCGAACTATTATCGTCGCGGTCACCAACTACAAAACTAACAAATTTACTACTCAAATGTGTCTGAACATCCCGAAAAATTTCCGCAGCTCGATTTTGCTTTGCATAATAATCAAGTTCTGCCATATTGCCTTGCAATCCAGCCAATAAACTAGTCGAAAAAGCATAACTAGGTGAATAAGCTTCCAGACTGGAAATCACTCGATTCATCTGATTTAACTTTTCTGGAGAAAATGTCTGCTCTAGTCGTTGAAAAAATTGCTTAAAAGCCTTTGATTCCCATCGATTAGCTGCCTGTTCTTTAATTTGTTTAATAGCTTGTAGGAAAACCTTAATTAAATTTGCTTTGCTAGAAACTTGATATGACGCTGACCCGATTAACAATCCCCAGCCCTCATCAATGACTTGTAGAATCGTGGTCTCACTAAGTTGGTACAATGCTGAAATAATCTCAGCATTTCTTAGTGCATCCCGAATGGCCGCCTGCCGATACCTAAGCTGCGATTCGTCGAGAACCGATAAAAACCAGCCAGTTAAAACAGCTTGTTGGATCTGCTCATCATTTTTAGCCATAGTTGAAAGAACCGGCTCTAATTCCAAGTCTTGATAAGTTAGCTGTTGTGTCGAAGTCATTTTAAACGGCACTGCAAATGAATCAGTCAAGTCGATTAATTGAACTTTCATTTTTTCAAACTCCTTTCAATTGCCGCAATTGTCAAATTATATTTCTCAAGCAACAAATCAGCATATACCTGATTATCAAGCGGGGCCGGAATTATTTTAAAACTCCGCTCTGCTTTTTGATTTACCTGACTCATCAACGTAACTGTTGCTGGCTGTTGCCCAAGTTCTTCCAAAAAGGTCACATATATTCCTGCAGCTTTTTTAGCTTGCAACAAAGCTAAAACCTTCTTCCCCAAGACTGCCGCATCTTTAGCTGCTGTTGAAGAAAACAATTCATTCAAAATAACAAAGCTTCGTTGTTCTGCTACCGTAATTATTTGATGAATCCGTTCAACATCAGCTGCCAATAATCCAGTTAATTTAGCTGCTGTTTCTTCTCGTTCAAAATGCGTTAGCAACTTAGGACGTAATTTTAAGCTGGCCTTTTCTCCGGGAATGGCAATTCCCAAGGCTGTCAAATAATAATTAATCCCCGCCATTCTCGCATAAGTTGTTTTTCCCCCTTGATTAGGCCCTGAAATAATTAAAAATGATTTCTTTTCTGGCAAATAATAATCATTCGTTACTAGCTTGAATTCCTCTTTATGACAACTTGTTGCCGCTAGTTCAAAGTCAAAACTAGCCTTAACTTGTTCCGCTCCCGTTTGCTTAATTTGTGGCAAACAAAAGCTTACTTGGTGCTGACTAAGTTGGCTCTCAACTGCTATCCAAGCCAAGTAAAATTCAAGTTCTCGGCAGACTTGATTTAGCTCAGGAATCGCATAGTGCAGATAGCGGTGGTAAAAATCTGCTAACAGTTTGAACTCTTGCGGATAAAGTTGCGGTAATAATCTAAAAATCTGCGACTGAACATTATTTAATCCAAATTCATGTTCCACTGGATCTATCTTCACTGCCTTATCAATGTCTCTCGTTGTTTCAAATAAACCTTGAAAATTCTTCTCAAAAACTTCTCTCATCGATTGTGTCGTTTCAGGATTTTTTTGAATTTTTACTAACCGTCCTTTGACAATCAAACGATAAGTAATACTTGCTAGCTGTGCATTCAATTGTTCCAATCGTCCCTGCAACTCTTTCGTTGTCTCGGCAGCTAAGTAAACTTTCAGTCCGCTTAAAAACCGTCGTAGGCCGGGTGAAAGTAATTTAACTTGGGCTGCTTGTTGAACAAAACTTTTCACCACTTGTTCTTGTCGCGACAATAATAAAAGCAACTGTTGTTGCCGATATTCCAAGGGCTCTATTCGCTGTAATCCTTCTAAACTATAATTAATCTGCTTAATCTCATTAACTAAATCAGCAAATAATTTAAAATTTTTTGTTACTTGCAAATCACGAAAAGTCTGCTGCCGATATCTAATTTCTTTTTCATTATTTAGTGGCTGGTAACAGAAAGGTTCCAGTCGATAACCAGTTTTTTTCTGAATTTGTTTAAACAAAGAAAGCAAGTTTAAATCCTTATAGAAAGCTTCTGTTTTTAATAATGTTTGCGGTCGCTGGTTCGGGTTTAAAAATAAAATACTATTAGCCATCTCTTTCACCTCAATTAAAAGACACCCAGACTAATTCTAGCCTAGGTGTCATCATCTTTTTTTAAGTGAACACCATCACTTTTTCCAAGCAAAATATTCCTTGAAATTTGTAATTGAATCATATTGATACCGCTGATTGTATTCTTCAATCCGTTCAACTGAATAAGTGTACTCACCAGTACGTAATAAATCACAGTAGAGATCTCCATATGGCAGATTTCTTTCACAAGCAGTCATAATTTCGGATTGAATATCATAAGCCACTCTTCTAAAGTCGATCTCTAAGACATCAGCACCCGTTAACCTTAAAATGGTATATTGCGCTAAGTTATTATGCTGCCATGTTCCACTCGTTGTTGGCATTCCTACCGAACCGGGATTAATTACCAACCGATCTTGAGTAGAATAACGCATTAACTGTTTATGTGTATGACCATAGACTGCCAAATCTGCCGCTGACTTTTTCAGCATTTGATCAAAGTTTTCTTGGTCACTCCGAGGATTGGTTTCATTTCCCCAAGGTTTATTGGGCAAAGCATGCATGATTGCAATTTTAAGGCCCTCAAATTGACAAATTTGCAAATACGGTAAGTTTGCTAGCCATTGATAAGTTAAATCATTTAAATAAAAATAATCGTAAGCATTTAAGATTATTTCCATGATTCTCTTGGCTCCTTGCGTATGAGGATCATGATCAGCCAACATGTCATGGTACGTTTTTTCATGATTACCCATTACCCAAGATTTTGTTTTGACTTGTCTCAGTAAATCAACACATTCCTGTGGTCGGGGCCCCCGCTTGACAATATCTCCAACTGATAGATAATCAGTACAACCTGCCTTTGCAGCATCTTTTAAAACAGCTTCCAAAGCTGATGCATTTCCATGAACATCAGCAATCAAACACAAGCTTCTACTCAAAATTTTCATCTCCATTGCCTAAAAATCCTTTTGACGACAAAAAATGACACCTACCTTCCTTATTCGATAAGAAGATAGGTGTCATTAATTTTACAATGGTTATCCGTGAACACCATCACGTTTTATTTCTGAGTCAAGTATCACATTGCTAACTCAAAAAGTCAATTTTCAAACTAGCTCTTTACCATACTTTTACATTTGCCTTATTCCCTAGTTTCCCGGATAGTTGCTATCTGGTTTGTTTTCTTCATAAGTTACAATTCCCTTTTTAACAAAGGTTGTCATCGTCAACCACAATAAGAAGAGGCAGACAATAATGAAGGCTGACAGCACTCCAACTGAAACTATAACTTGATGTTCCCCTAGGCCTGAGTTCAAAGCTTGACGGAAGCCAAGAACTGAATAAGTCATTGGCAAGAATGGGTTAATTGCCTGGAAGAAACCATTCATCCCATTGGTAATTTGAATTGGGAATGATCCCCCACAAGCACCTAATTGGATAACCAGCAAAATCATTGCTAGGAATCGTCCTGGATTATTGCCAAGCATCGACATAAACATGATTAGGAACATTGCCGAGTATGAGAAGAATAACGCGTTAATAATCATTGATGGCAGATGCATCGGGACCAATCCAAAAATCATCATAAAGATTGTTTCAATCAGTGCATTACCCGTTGCTACTAAGAAACCTACAGTAACTTTGCTTAAGAACCATTCTGTTCCAGTGCCATCTGACGACATCCGCCGAATTGGGTAAACTAAGTTGAAGACCAGTGAACCAACAAATAAAGCAACTGATAACATATATGGAGCTAAAGCATAACCATAGTTAGGTACTTTACTGTAGTTGCTGTGCTTCAAATTAGATGGAGCGGCAAACATATTAGCTGTCTTATTCGAAGTTTTAACCGCATTAACTTGCTTAGCACCTTTATTCAAGGCTTTAGCTAACGCTTTATTGCCAGTTGTTAACTTAGCTGAACCAGTTGATAATTTATCAGAATTAGCCGCTAATTGACTTGTTCCTGATGCTAATTGGTTAATTCCAGATGTTAATGTCGGAACTTTATTATTCAAAGTCGTTAATCCGCTAGCTAATTGTGAAGCTCCACTATTCAAAGTTGAACTATTGTTAGACAAAGTCTGTGTCCCAGAAGCTAACTGACTAACACCCGAAACTAACGTTGGAACATTGCTGTTGAGTGTTCCTAGACCACTAGAAAGTTGCGATGCACCAGAGTTCAATGCGCTATTATTGGCAGCCAATGTGTTTGCTCCAGTTGCAGCTTTATCAGCACCAGAAGTATACGCAGAGACACCTGAAACTAATTGATTGATTGCAGAGGTAGTTGGTGAGTTTGATGTTAACTCACTAATTCTTTGCTTAATACTGTTTTCTGTCGTTAGAGAATTTGCATTAACTGCAGGCAATGAACTTGCTGTTAAATTAAATGTCTTTGCATAAAATTGCGCAGCCGCATACTGTGCTGAGCTAGAAAGAGAAACAAAATTATTTAATTTTTCCTTATTATCAGAACTTTGTAATTCATTGCTTAGCTCTTCTAATTGTTGACTAAACTCAGAAGTCATACTTGAACTTTCTGACAACATCTTTTGAGAGTTGTTCATTAAATTGGTCAAATCTGTATTCGCAGTTTCAAGTTTCTCTATATCCAAATTATTGACCAAATCTAATAAAGGTTCCAATCCACTCTGAATATCGGTTAACTTACTGTTTAAATTTGTAGAAGCACTACTTATAGAAGAAACATACTGTACATTTTGTTGAGCAATTTCCGCTATTTGTTTAGCAGCTTCAGGGTTAGTAGTTTCTAACGATTTTGAAACACTTCCTAAAGTTGATGAATTAGTAGCAATTCCACTCAAATTTGACTGCAAAGTTTTTTGATAACTACTTTGCAAGTCTTTTAAACTACTTATTTTTGCAGGAAGTGATTCTATTAAAGATTTATTTTGTGACAATAATGAAATAGTTTTATTTAACAAAACTAAATCACTTTGCATAGAAGTAATTTCATCTTGCAAAGATTTTATCTGTTGATTTGAAGTGTCAAGTTTGTCTTTTGTAGAAGATATTTGATTTGAAATATCATTTTCTTTGGTCAACAGATCTTTGGCAATTGTTTGAATATTATCATTAAGCAAAGTGTTTGTTACATACAGACTAGATGCTGCTAATGGTAATTGACTCGTTTGATTAACAAGTTGTTGCATTCCACTGTTTAATTCACTTGATTTACCAGATAACTGATTTAAGCCACTTGAAAGTGAGCTGACCCCATTAGTGTAAGTTCCAACTCCACTAGCTAAACTATTCGATCCACTAGCTAATTTACCAACACCAGTAGCCAAGGTCCCTGTACTACTATTCAGCTTCTGAGTACCGGTATTAACTTTATCTACTCCAGCAGTGTATTCTTGAACACCGCTGCTTAAAGCCGTTGCACCAGTTGTTAACTTCAAAACACCTGAACTTAACGGAACCACTCCAGTCTGCAACTCAATTACGCCATCGTTGACCTTCTTTACTCCAGCTGTGTAGGTATTGATTCCATCAGTTAAAGTATTCGAACCGGTCTTTAATTTATCAGCACCCTTAGCTGCCGTACTGAATCCCTTGCCAACTTTTTTGATTGTTGCAAACATCGTCTTGGCATAAGCTGTTGATACACTCTTGCGGACTTCAGCATTTAACTGCTTAACACCCTCTTCACTGATAACTTTACCAATGTAGTTCAGTGAATCGTTGGTCTTGTATTTCAACTGCATTTTCTTGGGCGTTTTGTCCAAAACAGTTGTTGCATTTTTAGAGAAATTCTTAGGAATTGTTACAACCATATAATACTTTTTGTGACTAATTCCGTACTTAGCTTGTTTTGCTGAAACAAAATGCCAATCTAAATCATCATTTTTTTTCAACTTTTTAACTAAGTCTTCCCCGACTTTCATTTTCTTCCCATTATAAGATACCGTTTGGTCCTCATTGACAACTGCAACTGGTAAAGAACCAGAGTTACCATAGGGATCCCAAACTGATTTCAAGAAGAATACCGAATACAAGAATGGAATAATCATAATTGCACAAATCGTTGCAATTAACAATTTATGCTCTCCCATATGCTTGAATTCTTCTTTGACCATTTTCAAGCTACTCACCTCAACCTCTCATTATCTCTTTTATTATCTATATCAATAATCCATAATATACACTAATTATCCATGAAAAATCAAACGGTGATCATTAGAACATATTTTTTACAAACCTTGCGAAATCTTTGGTTGATTCCCACCAAATACTCCATGAAATAATAATTCCTGCATTGCATCAATTGCTTCCCAAAAGTCCAACTGCTGCTGCATCAAAAAACGTCCATTTAGTAAACTTCGTGTTGTTTTTTGGAGCATCAACAACAACATTTGCTTTTCTGTCTTGCTTAGTTCTCGCGTTTGCGGGTCATTAATCAAGATTCGATAAAAAGTTTGACTGATTTGATCAACTTCACCTTGAAATTTGTGCCATTGCTGTGGATATCGCTGAGCAATTTCAGATGAATACTGTAAAATACAGCCAATCGGGTAAAGTGTCGGAAATTGATCAACGTAACGTTTAATTTTTTCATAGGCTGATAAATGAAGCTCACTTCTCAACTTATCTCCCCGAATAGTCAAATCTTTAAATAAAAAATCAATCATCGCTGAAATTAGTTGTTCCTTGCTGGAAAATCGTTGATAAATCGTTCGCTTGCTCGTATGCAGTTTACGTGCTAAATCAGCCATCGTAAATTTTAAACCCTGCTGTTCAATTAATTTAATAATTGCCGTATACATTTCTTGATCACTTATTTTCATCGCCATTCCTACCCCATCTATAAAAACCAACTTGATTCCTGCTGATTTTTTTTGATGATGAGCTCACAGCTCGCATTACTCAAGCTGTTGCTTCGCCTCCTTGTATGGTTATTTTAACTATTTTGCGCTCAACTAATGTCGATAATTAATATCCATGGTACTGAAACAAATATATAGTACCACTTTAAGCCGAAAAGTAAACACTAAAATCTCAGTTTCTTGGAAAAAAAAGAAACCAACTCAAATCTGAGTTAGTCTCCAAATAAAATTTTTAAAAAAATTGCAATAATCAATCGCTACTAATTCATTCAACTGATTTTTTCAAAAACGGTACCTTTTCCCGTAAAAATGGAATGATCCAGCGATCCAATCCAATCTTTCCGGCATTGAATCCTGCAACCAAAATGAAAATTTCCCAGAAGATATACATTGGATTAACCGAAACAGTTCCTGCCATTAAATAACAAAAGTTCATCATCATTCCGAAAAAGGCTGCTGCTGTTGTCAAAGTTCCAAAAATTAAACCTAAGCCAACAAACAATTCTCCCCATGCAACCATGGTACTGAACAAGGAGATATGTGGCATAACAAATTCTTTCAAAAAGCTTGTATACCAGCCAAATGCTTGCGTTTTTTCAGGTGTCAAAACTGGGCTCTTAATTGCCATGCCAACAAAACCCTTAGCACTAAAACCAGCAGAGACTTTCTCGAAACCATCCATTGTCCACATATATCCCAACCAAATACGGACAATTGTCAAAATTACCATCGCACTCTTCGACTTACGTAACCACTTTACCATAACCAACACTTCCCATTGAATAAGATTATGAATTATTTCACAATTTAATTTTACCGCATAGATTACGTGTGTCAACTGCTTTCACTTACTTTTTGTTATAAAAATAACTGATACTAAAAAAGCGGGAACAATTGCCTTTTCCCAAGGTTATTGTTCCCGCTCAATTCCGATAAGATAACAATTTTATTCTAGAAAAGATTAGTAAAGAAGTTCTTAATTGCTCGTCCCATGATAACGAAGATATTAGCTTTTTGAATTGCTTGTGGGTTGGTAGCTGTTAAGTTCAAACTAGTATCACCATTCAAGAATTGTAATTTTTGACCTTTAATTGTCAAAGCCAAGTTACCAACTTGTTTGTTTTTAGCAATTGGTGCTTCTAGACCGCCATTTTTATAAAGTTTCTTATTACCAGTTAGTTTAACTTGTAAATTGCTGGTAGTTAAGCCACGTTTAATCCAAATGTTACTATTTTCACCAGTTACCACTTGGGCTGTTAATTGTTTACCATGATAGACCGGTAAGGAATTAGCCCCTTTTGAACTCTTGCCTTTATTAATTTTAGTATAAGTGAAATTATCATAAACATAAGACATCAATTTTTGTGTTTGGACAAAACGTGAAGCGTCTTGATCATTCTTATGCTGTGCACCTAAAACAACCGTAATAATCCGATGGCCATCTTTATGGACTGTCCCAGTAAAGTCAGCACCCGCTGAATCAGAAGTCCCGGTCTTTAACCCATCAACTGGCAACTCAGTATATGACTTAGCCAAGCCTTTTAACATCCAGTTCCAGTTTTCCATTTGAGTTTCTGTTGTCCCGTTGTTGAATTTCATCCGGGCAATGCTGGTAGTTTGCAAAACCTCTGGATAAGCTTTTAATAAATTACGGGCAACGGTCGCCATATCAACTGCTGAAAGTTTGTTTTCTGCATTGTTAGCTGCTCCAGGATATTTAGCACTGCCAACATCGCTATTTGGTAACCCCGCGGTCGTATAGATCTCGCCATCATTAATGCCCCATTTTTTCAGTTGTACTCGCATCTGATCAACAAAAGCCTTTTGCGAACCAGCAACAGCATTAGCTAAGGTCATAACCGCCCCATTAGCTGAATAAATTAAACTAGCTTGATACAATTGCTTAACCGTGTATTTATGACCCTTAAGCAAAGGAACATTTGATAATGAAGTGTTTTGACTAACTTTATATGATGCCTCATCAACCGGAATCTTCTCATTCCAGGATAATTTTCCTTGTTTAATTGCTTGTAAAACTAAATAAATTGAAATCAGCTTTGACATTGAAGCAATTGCCAAGGGCTGTGAAGCATTCTTACTATAAATAATCTGTCCAGTGTTGGCATCGACTGCAATTGCAGCTTTAACATCTAAACTCAATCCGGATGCCGGTGTATCACTAACTGTAGCTGCTTGAGCTTGAGTTGTTGCTGCTCCAGTTGTTGCCAAGGCAGCAAACGCTGTCGTTGCTGTTACCAAACCAATCAAAAATTTTTTTGCCTTACTAAATAACATTTTTTTCGATCCTTTCACTTCATTTAAACAATCTACTCTAGCATAGCGAAAAAAGATTAGCCTGACAACGGCTAATCTGCCTTTCCCACCATTTTTTTTGCTGTAGTTTTATTTTCTTGCCTAATTGGTAATTCAATAATAAATTGGGTCCAATTTTCATTTGATTCAGCACGAATTTTACCATGATGGAGTTCAACAATACTTTGCGCAATTGCTAACCCCAAACCGCTGCCACCGGTTTCTTTTGAGCGTGAACTCTCAACGCGATAAAAACGATCAAACAATTTTTTCAGTGATTCTTTTGGGATTGGTTGACCATCATTTGCGACCACGACTTCAATCATTGTCTCTGATACATGATGAGCCTTTAATATTAACTGACCACCGCCAGTCCCATATTTAAAAGCATTGGTAATTAAATTGTTGAAAACGCGAACTAGCTTTTGTGAATCAGCCTCCATCTTAATTGGACCGGTTTCAAAATCAGTTGAAATTACCATTTGTTTTTTCTGCGATTCCAATTCAAATGAAACAGCCAATTGTTCCAGTAATTGTTTTAAATCAATCGTTGACAAATTCAATGGCGTGGTTGATTGTCGCACCTTAGTATATTCAAATAAATCATCTGCTAAAGTTTTCATTTGTCGTGCTTTGACAAAAGCTGTATGAGTGTACTTGAGCAATTCTTCTTGCGAGTGATACTGCTGATCCTCAATCAGTCCTAAATAACCAATAATTGAAGTTAATGGCGTCCGGATATCGTGACTAACATTCGTAATCAATTCATCTTTTGAATGTTCAATCTGACGTTCTTCTTTCATAGCATTTAATGCACTGTCAACTAAAGCATTAATACTGGTTACGACTCGCTGCATTTCACCTGGTAACTGAAAAGGAATTCGATGATTAAGATGCCCATTAGCAATATAATGCAGTTCCGCAATTACATGTTGCAATTGCATTTGCCGATACCGCCGCATTAACCGCCAATAAACTACAAAAACATCTAAAATGACCATAATACAAACAAATAACCAACCCCAACTCCAAAAACGAATATGATTTGGACCGAATGATAAAGACATTTTTATTTGGAAAATTCCATTTGCCAGCTGTGGATTGGATTCAATCATTTGATCCAGCAAAACATAGACAGACAAATTAAGGAGCAGCAATAAAATAACCGTGACCACGCCTTCACCGAATAGCTCGCTTTTTTCGCGTGCAGTTAATTTCACTTAGCTATCATCTCCATAATTAACGGACTTCTACCTTATAGCCAACACCCCATACTGTCTGAATGACTTTTTCACCATTGGTGGCCGCTTCAATTTTGTCACGCAAATGACTAACATGCACCATCACCGTTTTAGCAGAAACAACCGATTCTTGCTGCCATACACGTTCAAAAATTTCATCTGCTGAAAAGACGCGGTTCGGGTGGCTGGATAAAAGATAGAGGATTCCAAATTCCAGTGCCGTTAATTGAATCGACTTGCCATCTGTGGTTTTGACTTCATGGGAATCTTTATTGATAATCAGTGGCCCAACTGTTAAGGTATCTGGAACATCATTAGTAACATTATGCTGCGAACGACGCAATAGTGACTTTACTCGCGCCATAACTTCTAACGGGTTGAATGGTTTCGTAACATAATCATCAGCTCCTTGAATTAAGCCTTGAATCTTGTCAAGGTCACCAGTTTTAGCTGACAGCATTAAAACTGGAATTTGTGAATCTTTGCGGACTTCCTTCAAGACCTCAATGCCATCCATTTGTGGCATCATAATATCCAAAATCATTAATGAAATATCTGGATGCGTATTTAACTTAGTTATTGCTTCTTTGCCGTTATAAGCTTTCTCAACTTCATAGCCTTCATTTTTAATGTAAATACTGAGCAATTCTACAATATCTTTGTCATCATCGACTACTAAAATTTTCATAAGTTTACTCCTTAATTGAATATTGTCTAACTCAACTTTCTCCATGCTTCGTTATTATTCACCAAGCACCGTGCATCATATCTTTCTAACTCATTGCACTTTATAACAATATTGTAACAAACTACACCGTTATCGTATCTAAAGAATTGGTTAAAATCAAGTATTTCGATGGAATTAATTTAATAATTTTTAAATTAATAATCTATTGTACTCTCAAATTGACATAATTACTCAATTTATTCGTTGCAAACTGCTATTTTGCCCAAATTATGACAGCAAAAAAATCCCTTTGGGTCAATGTGAATTTCTTTGACTCAAAGAGATCTCAAAATTATGGTCAAAAGTCCGCTATATCTGACCTTTAGCTTACTTCTCCTGCAAAATTATAAAAGAATCTTTGAATTACTTCGCGTTAAGCTAATGGATTAACTCAAAACTAAAATCATTTTCCAGCTACACACTTTTTTAATGTTTGACGAATAGCTGCCACAACATCATGATCTTTAATGCCTAATACTGGCATGGTAGCTTGCGGATTAAGATATAAATCTTCTGTTTGTAACTTCATGCTGACTGCCAAATGAATCCCATGCTCCAATCCAGCTTCATCGGCTTGTTGGTCCATGTTTTCAAAAATTGGTTGCAGATCAGTGTAATTACTTAACGGTACTTGCGTTGTTTTTTGCTGGCCAAGTGCTTCAACAATTAATTCATAAAACTCTTTAAACTTCATATTTTTAGCACAAATAGCAAAAGTTTGTCGATGTTGACCTTTTTCCAATGCACCCACAGCTGCTTCAGCTACCTGTTCAACTGTTACCATAGCTGTCCCGCCTTTAGGTGCCGGATAAACAGCTTGACCCCGAGCAGGATCAACAAAACTGGTCCAAAGTGGCATTCTACCTGGCATAGTTCCAAAAATATACGGCAAACGTAGCGAGCAGACCGTCATCCCCCCGTCACCTTCAGCAAAAGCTACTTGCTCTTGCAATAACCGCATATTAGGATAGGCTTGCTCCTCAAGGTGATATTGCGGTAAACGTTTCGCAAACTCTGCAAAATAGGAGTTAAAAATCACAAAATGTTTAACTCCAGCTTTTTTCGCCAACCGGGCTAGTCGTTGGGTGGGTAAAACATTAGCTTCGTAGAAAAACTTCATTGCAGGCTTCTTGGGTGTCGTTCGCTCATCAGCTCCCGCGGCATATATTACACCATCACAATCATCTAACAACTTGATAATTTCTTCATCCTTCATTTTAAATATGTTTCCTAATGAGCAATCAACTTCTGCTGGTAAAAGATCCTCGGCAGGTAGTGGCGGCAGTGCCATTGTTTTAACTTGGTAGTTGCGACGTAGCAATTCTTTGACCGTATAGTAACCTAAAAATCCCGTTCCACCTAAAACAAATACCTTTGACATTTCAATCCGCTCCTTTACGATTGTGTTTTAGTTCACATATAGTATACTAAATTTCAAGGGTAACTAATCATCAAAAATATAATAAGTACTCACTTTTTTTGGAAAGAGGACTAATATTGCGAACTAGATATTTTTCAGCTGGGCTAGCCCCATTAGAATTAGAAATTAGTTATCGAACGCTTTTTTCTACTGGAATGAAACATTATACCAATGAATTGGCATTTTTGGTTGTAGTTCAAGGAAAAGCATCTTTAAACCTTAATGGTTCTGAATTGTTACTAGCTGCAGGTGATTTTTGTTTATTGCAGCCCTATCATATTCGATATTTTCAACTAACTTCCCACCAACATTTGGAATTAATTGAAATTCGCTTTTCACTAGGATTGGCTCTCCTACTCTCTCAAAATAAACAAGCTTATAATTCAATTATGCAAAAATTCCAAAAATTCTTTCCTATAGTTAAGGTCAACGATACTGATTTACAGGTTATCACTAATTATTGTCGATGGATTGTTACAGAAAATCAAAGTACCAAATCAAGCTTAACTCAACTCAATCTTTCACTGATTGCATTTTTAAGCACAATTTATACAACAGCTATTCCGCAAGCCAGAAAAGTTCAACTTAAATCTAATGCCGGATCAAGTCTTCAGCTTTTACAAATATATCATCAAGAAAAGCTCTCAATTCGAAAACTCGCCGATAAACTGCAAATTTCAACTGCTGATTTTGCGCAAAATATCCAACAATTAACCAATCAGACACCAAAACAACAATTGAATCAAGTTCGCATTCGGAATGCTGCTGCACTGATGATTTTTGACGATTTATCGCTTAATGCGATTGGGAGAATTTGCGGATTTCAATCTGAGGCCAATTTTTATAAACAATTTCGTTTACAGTACCAACAAACCCCACAATCCTATCGCCAGTATTTAATTAATTTACAAAATCAATTAGTTTCCTTAGATGGAGTAAAAATTATCGGCTATCTATTAGAACATTATTCAGAGAATTTAAATTTAGCTCAAACAGCCACTGATTTAAAAACTGCCCCAACCAAAATTCAACAATTAGTAAAAAAAGACTTTAACTGTACTTTTAAGAGCTTGATAACTGATCTTAGCTTGAATTTAGCTCAAAATTATTTAATTAACTCAGATTTAACAGTAAACCAAATCTGCCTTAAATCTGGTTTTCAAGATTTAAATACCTTTACCCGAAACTACCAAAAAAAATTCCAGTGTACCCCCAGTTTGACTCAAAAAAAAGCAATTCAAAAAAGAGGTGCTAGCTATGCAACAGCCAAACTATCCATACACCCGCAGTGATTATGACTTAACTGATGATGTCCCAACAAAAGAATTTTTTGTTGAACAAATACTTAAAACAACCCCCGCTGTCCAACTGTCAGATCAATTAATTTTTATTTATGTTACTCAGGGACGCGCAAAGCTGCAAATTAACCAGCATTTTGCCGATATCTGTCAATTTCAACTAGCAATTATTTTGCCACAGCGAAGTTTCCGCTTGCAACCTATTGGAAAATTTAAATTCTACCAATTTCAATTTTCGCTTACTGATTTAATCTTACCTGCTCAGCAACAGCATAAATTTTTTTCTTTGCTGCAATTACGAGATCAATTTCCTGAAATCATCTCATTTAAACCGACACAACAATCTCTGTTAGCCAATTTGACTAATTATTTAAAATTAGAATCGCAAGCCAGCAGTACTATTTTGCTCCCTTTCTTGATCTACGCCTGCCAACCACTATTCAAAAACTGGCAGGCTAACAATCTTTGAGTGTCTAAAAAATGATAATCGTTGCTATCTTAAAAATAATATTTGACTTTGCTTTTTCGCCCTCCTAGAATAGTTCGTATACGAACTAATTGGGAGGATTTTTTAGCTATGGACATCCAGCAAACTATCGGATTTCAAATCAAACAATTAACCAATCAACTAAACCGTGTTGCCCGTCAACAAATTACAGCAGCAGAATTAAGTAATATTCCAGAAACTCAGCAATGGGTGCTAAGTTATCTGTATGATCATCAAACAAAAGAAATATTCCAATCTGATCTCCAACAAGCTCTGGGCTTTGGAAAATCAACCATCAGCGAACTTTTAGCCCGAATGCAAAAAAATGATTTAATCCGGTTGAAACAATCGGCTAAAGATCATCGACGAAAACAAGTTTTATTAACAACCACTAGTTTGCAAAAGGCAGCTGTCGTCAACCAATCAATCAGTGCGGTTGAAAAACGACTGACAAATGGGTTGACGAATAACCGCTTAACAGAACTTTTTCAATTAATTCAACAACTAAAACAAAATCTCAAAAACATCAATTCAAATAAGGAGTAATTTATTTTGAAACAACGTTATAAACTTCCTGCAGCAATTTTTGCCACCGGTATTCTATCATTTGGTGGGGTCGTCATCGAAACAGCTATGAATATTACTTTTCCACAGTTAATGAAGCTTTTTAATGTTTCTTTAGCTCAAATCCAATGGGTAACAACTGCCTATCTCTTGGTTTTGACCGCTATGATTCCGTTATCAGCTTTTCTAAAACGCAGCTTTTCAGCTAAAAAACTTTTCGTGACTTCGGTTGCTTGCTTTTTACTTGGGGTAATAATCGATGCTGCTGCCCCCAGCTTAAGTTGGCTAATTCTCGGTCGGGCTTTCCAAGGAATCGGAACTGGCATCAGCTTACCATTAATGTTTAATATCATTTTGGAACAGGCACCCGCCAACAAACTTGGTTTATTGATGGGATTAGGCAATTTTGTCACAGCTACCGCTCCGGCAATTGGGCCAATTTATGGTGGTGTTTTAACGGATACTTGGGGTTGGCGGATGATTTTCATTTTAATGATTCCACTGATTTTAGTAGCTTTATTGGTTGGTTGCTGGTCGATTGAACAACACCATCCCCTCCATCCAACCAAATTTGATCTTTGGGGCTGGATAACAACTGCAGCCGTTTTCTCACTTTCAATTACCGCTTTTAGTTTTCTAAGTACTAGTCTATTAAAATTCGTTGTTTACTCCATCCTAGCACTAATTTTTCTGGCTGTTATGTTATTTCATTACCAAAAATCGACTGCGCCAATTCTTAATTGGAACAGTTTGAAAAGTCTTAGCTTTAGTTTGCATTTAAGCAGTTACTTCATTGGACAATTTGTTGTTCTCGGGCTTTCATTCCTAATTCCCAATCTGATTCAATTAGCTTTTCATCAATCTTCTTTTCAAGCGGGCATGGCGATGGCACCCGGAGCCTTAGTTGGGGCCTTGCTGACACCTTTTGGCGGAATCTTGCTCGATCATTTAGGAGCTAAGCGACCGGTTATTTGCGGTATTTCATTGCAATTTACAGCAGTCTTATTATTGAGCCTTTTCTTCAATCACTTAAATGTTTTAATAATTACTCTGATTTTTGTAATTGCTGCTACTGGCCAATCACTAAGTATGCCGGGAATTATGACTCATGGTTTACAACAATTGCCGGTCAAGCTGCAAGCTGACGGTAATGCCTTATTCAACACCTTCCAGCAATTTGCTGGAGCTGCTGGAACTGCCATTATCTCAACCATTGTTGTTGCATCAAGCAGCGGTCAAATTAATGGTTTCCATCATGGCTTAATTTTCGCTTTAATAATTCTAGTAGTTGATTTAATTGCTATTTGGACTGCATTTCAACGAAAAAATTAGTTAATGTATTTGCTCAACTGTTAACATTTGTATGGAAGCGTTATACTAATCCATGGATTATATCAATGTAAGTATCCTATGATTGGAGGAATTTATAATGAAGCTAGTCGCAATCGTTGGTAATAATAATCGACGTTCGTATAATCGTTACTTACTGCAGTATATGCAACAGCATTTTGTTTCTCAAGCTGAAATTGAATTGCAAGAAAATCGGACAATTGCCTTTATTTAATGAAGATTTATTAAAAGATTTTCCAACTACAGTTAAATCTTTGATTGCTAAAGTTGAAGCTGCTGATGGGCTAATCATTGCCACCCCGGAATATGATCACTCGATGCCCGCAGCTTTAAAAAGTATGCTTGAGTGGCTCTCAGCCAGTTATCACACTTTAAGAAGAAAGCCAATCATGATTGTTGGTGCTTCTTTTGGTGCTCAAGGAACAGTTCGAGCGCAAATGGACTTGCGCCATGTACTTGATGCTCCTGGTGTTGAAGCTTACGTTCTAACGGGAAATGAATTTATGCTACCGCATTGTCAAAGTGCATTTACTAATAAACTGCAATTGAAAAACCCGAAAACGGTTGCCTTTTTGGAAACTTGTTTTAACAATTTTCTACAGTATATCGAGCTCCTAAGCAACAATAATTCTGCTAAAAGTTCAACCGCTGGCTATAATTGGGATGCAACTTATGATGTGGTTGTCCTTGGTTTTGGTGGTGCGGGCGCTACCGCTGCCCGCTTTGCCGCTGATGCTGGAGCAAAGGTTCTGCTCGTTGATGCTGCTCCTGAAGGTCATGAAGGTGGAAATACTCGTTATGCTGGTCAAGTAATTGGATCAGCAACTGATTTTGATCAAATGAAAAGCTATTACCAGCAGCTAACTTATCCGTTAGAACTTGATGAAGAAATTATCGATGCCTATGTCGAGGGCATGACTAAGATGCCCGCCTACTTCAAACAATATTTAAACGTCAAAGAACCTTATAGCGTTAAAGCGCATTGGCAAGAAATTGGTATGTTACATGGAATGGTTCCCGAATATCCAGAATATTCCGGGTCAAAAGCCTATGATCTTTTATTAGTTCACCAAGGAACTTTTGATAGTGCTTTTTGGAAAAATCTACGTCAGCAAGTTCTTCAACGGCAAAAACAAATTGATGTTTGGTTTAGTTCTCCTGCCAAACACTTGCTGCAAGATCCAGTAACTCAAACTATTCTCGGTGTCGAGATCGATCACCAACATGTTCCTTTAAAAATTCAGGCTTTAAATGGTGTTGTTTTAGCCACCGGTGGATTTGAAAACAACCAACAAATGATTCAGGATTACTTGGCTGCCGAATCATTAGTGCCATTAGGAACGCTTTATAACAAAGGCGCTGGAATTCATTTGGCGCAAGAAGTTGGTGCTGATTTATGGCATATGTATAATTATGAATCACTTGGTTTAACGTTGAAAATGCCAACTGGAAAACGTGGACGAATTTTATTTGCTTGGACCGATTTAGCCAGTGGCAGTGCTTTCGTAATTGGTGACGATGGCAACCGCTACTTTAACGAAACTGAACCTAATCGGCACGGTCACCTAGCTAGTCATGGTACTTGGCGCATTCCGGTCCACAATGTTCATCCCTATTTAATTTTTGATCAACAAAAATTTACCGATTTACAAGCTGCCAAACTACTACCAGTCGATAATTTTGCTGACTTATTAATTAAAGCTGATAATTTAGAAGACTTAGCCCAACTGCTGCATTTACCAACCAACAGTTTAGTCAAAACTAATCAGCTTTTTGACCATTTTGTAGACCAAAACTGTGATGATCAATTCCAACGCCAGCCAGAGACAATGAAAAAATTAACTGCTGGGCCTTATTATGCTCTGGCATTACAGCAAACAATGCTGAATACACAAGGCGGTCCACGACGCAATGTTCGCTCAGAAGTCTTAAGTCCAGCTGGACAACCAATTCCGCATTTATACTCAGCTGGAGAACTTGGTGGCTGCAGCGCTAATTTATATCAAGGTGGCAATAACTTAGCTGAATGTTTGATCTTTGGAAAAATTGCTGGTGAGAATGCCGCTCGAACAAAGCAACCAACAATGATTGCCAATCAACCTGCTAGCGAGTCTAGCAGTCAGTTAAATTCCTCGGCAACTTCTTTTTCCTTACAATCGGATATTACCAAAGAAACTGGCTTCACTACTGGGACAAACCAGTATCTGGGACGTAGTAATGCTGGGATAGGCAATGAGGTTATTGTCCGTGTGACTTATTCGAACCAACAAATCCAAAATATTGAAATCTTAAAACAAAGTGAAAGTGGTGATATTGGTCTGAAGGCCTTACGTGAATTACCACAAAAAATGATTGCCGGCAATACTGCTGATGTCGATGCTGTCTCCGGTGCAACCGTTTCTAGCCATGCTTTGATTCAAGTCGTTAAGCAGGCATTGGCTAAAGCTACTGCTAAATAATCTTGTAGTTCCTGAAATTTTTGCTGATAAGTTATGTTTATTAGGCTAAGCCAATAATCGTTTGGTTCGGCCTTTTTATTTGGCTTTTATGCTTATTGCAAAATAATTTCCGCCGTGTATGATATATGATATAAAGTTCATATGAAAAAATAGTCATATGAACTAATATAAATATACTGGGGAGTAATTGTGTATGAACTATGGGATTTTGGGATTAACTTTTATCAGTGTCAATTTAGACTTTTTCTTTATGTTATTGTTCTTGTTAAAAAAGTATCGGCTACCACAAGTAATGCTTGGATATTTGTTAGGAAACTTAGTTCTACTGAGTGCCAGTTACTTCATTGGACAAGCATTGGCAGTTTTTTTGCCTGAATGGCTATTAGGTATCCTAGGATTATTACCTATTTACCTGGCTTTTCATGATGATGACGATGATGATGGAGCAAAACAGCTGTCTTCCCCTGTCTTAAACGTTTTTCTAACCTATCTTTCGGTCTGCGCTGGGTGTAATTTAGCCATTTTTTTACCAGTTCTAGTTGGACAAAGTTTCAATAATTTCTTAATTACCTTAATCTTTATTGGCGGCTTATCCTTGCTTGCCGTTTGGTTAATTCATTTACTAGCTGACTTACCCGCAGTTGCTGATTTCATTGAATCTGATGGGGACAAGCTGATGAAAATCTGCTATATTGTAATTGGTTTTTATGTTTTCTGGGATAGCGGATTAATTCGTCACATCCTAGGACTTTTTTAACTCACTAGGGGGTTACAATTATCACAACAGCCAAGCTTAAATTAATTGAACAACAGCAATTGCAAGAAGCACAGCGAATTTTTAAACTGTTAAGCAATCCGATTCGCTTGCAAATGCTACAGCTACTGGAACAGCGCGCATTAAATGTCAGCGAATTGGGGCAAATTTTAAAATTAGAACAATCTGCCGTTTCGCATCAATTGGCCATTTTACGGCAACATCAATTAGTTTCAGCTAAACGGCAAGGAAAAGCTAACTACTATCAACTGGACGATCCACATATTTTAGATATCGTTAACGAAACATTGGCTCATGCCGATCATGTCATTCGAGGAAAACGCCATGGAGAATAAATTTAGACCACAAGCAGCACCGATCAAGCGCTGCAGCTGGGCCGAATCAGCAGATCAATTAATGCAAGCTTATCACGATTACGAATGGGGTACTCCCTGCCATAATGATCAGCATTTATTTGAATTACTCTCACTAGAAATTATGCAAGCTGGCTTAAGCTGGCAAACAATTTTGAATAAGCGAGCTGCTTTCCGGCAAGCTCTGGCAAATTTTGATTTTTATCAAGTTCAAGCGATGGCGCCTAAACTGCCACAGCTACTTGCCAATCCTAAAATTGTTCGCAATCAAGCTAAGTTAACAGCAATTATCAATAATGCTAAAATCGCTGCGCAAATTAACAAATCCGGACAAACTTTTAATAACTATCTTTGGCAAATGATTGACTACCAGCCAATTGTCCATCATTACCAGACTGCTGCCGAAGTTCCAGCAACGGACCCAACAGCCATCAAAATTAGTCAGACTTTAAAAAAAGCTGGCTTTAAATTCACTGGTCCAGTAGTCGTCTATTCTTTCATGCAGGCCGCTGGGTTAGTTAATGATCACCAAGCTGATTGCTTCTTAGCAATCAAAAAAGTCTGAACATCTTATGTTGTACACCACAAGATTTTACATTGTGGTATGATTTTCAATGAAAGCATCTATATATATTTTGGAGGTATAAACGTGAAAAACACAAAAGCACTTTACCAACATGGTACTTTAGCATTGTTGGTTCCCGGTTTATTAACTGGAACCCTAACCCTCAAGGAACTGATGGCTCACGGTGATACCGGCATTGGCACCGGTGAAGGCTTAGACGGCGAAGTAGTAATTGTCGATGGCAAACCTTATCAATTTGACAGTTTTGGTAAGGCTAATTTATTGAAGGATGACTTCACTTTGCCTTTCGCTAACTCGCATTTTGCTGATTATCAAAAAATTGGGAGCTTAAATGACGCCGATCCAGCAGCCTTTGAGGCGGCTAGCCTTGAAGGAAAGCCCAACTGCAATACTTTCTTTTCGATTTTAGTTAGAGGAACTTTCAGCTACATGAAGACTCGAGCTGTTGTCAAATCAACCAAACCATTTGATACCTTAGCTACAACTGCTAAGAAGCAAAGTATTTTTGAAGCTCATGATGTTAAGGGAACCCTATTAAGCTATTACTCACCAATGTTGTTCCATGGAGCAGCAGTCGGTGGTTTTCATAACCATTTTGTGGCTGATGATCTGTCGATTGGCGGCCATATTCTTGACTTCCGAGTCAAACAGGGAACTTTAGAAAAACAAGTTTTTGATACCTTAGAACAGCATTTTCCGGTAAATAATGCCGAATTTATGGATCATGACTTCGATAAGGACGAAGATATTGCCTCAGTCATCGCCAATGCCGAATAACTAAATGTTTAGATAAAACAACGATTACGGTGAAGTTTTCTTAGATTCTCCGCAATCGCTGTTTTTTTATTTAATTTGATGCCGTAATGCCACCGTTCGCTGTAATTCTTCAAAAACATCTGCTGCTTGCGAGCCAAAATGCTGAGCTGTTAACAAATAGAGACAGTCAGTAATTGCTAACTGGGAAGTCATCGAGAAAAATGCCCGCGAATCAAAATGCAGCCCTTCAGCAATTGAAAAGAAACAAACATCCCCGGCTTGTGTCAATTGTGAATGCGGAGTACTGGTAATAACAATCAGCGGTACTTGCTGTTTTTTCAAAACATCCGCTAATAATAACGTATCTCGATTATCTCCAGTATGCGAAATTAAAATAGCACAGTCTTTACTGGTCATCCTTGATGCCTGCATTAATGCCAAATGATATTCACTGTCGTAAAGTACCGTTAGCGGCACCCTCAAAAATTTATGATATGCATCTTGAGCAACAATATTGGAACCACCCATTCCAAAAAAGCCGAGGCGCTGTGACTGAACAATTAGTTTAACTGCCTGTTTTAAATCAGCTGTTTGCAGTAACTCAAATGTTTGTTCTAAAGTAGCCGTATTCGCGCGCAAAACTTTTTGAGCTACTTGCTGCGGCGAATCATTCGGTTTGACCTCACTACTGGTAACTGGAGCTTGATTAAGCTGATGAATTAAGGCCCATTTTAACTGAGAGAAACTTTTAAATCCCAACATGCGAGCAAACCGCGAAATCGTAGCTGGCGATACTTGGGCAACAGCAGCTAATTGATTAACTGAATCTTCCGCTACTAAAGCATGTTGCAACAAATAATCCGCTAATCGTCGACTGCTGCCTCCAAGCTGGGAATATAGTTGCTGAATTCGCTTTCTAATTTTAACTTCCATTTTTTCTTCACCCAATTTTTTATAAATTTAGCGCTTGCAATCCTATCCAATTCAATTATAATGTAAATGAAATTATTTGTCATTAAAATCAATATAATCATGACTGCTTTTTTCATAAATGGATTAATTTTTCTTGGAGGTCACCAAATGAACGTTATGCTGGGAATTGATATTGGCACTACTAGTACTAAAGGACTTTTATGTCGCACCAATGGCCAGATTGTTGCCCAATTCAATCATTCTTACCCATTACAGCAATCCGTTGCCGGAACTGCTGAAGAAAATCCACAAGCAATTCTAATGGCAGTTACTTCTGGATTGCAAGCAATTCTCCGAACAGTCCAACAACAACAATTAACTTTAGCTGGTTTAAGTTTTTCCAGTGCCAATCAAAGTCTAATTGCTTTGGATAACCTACATCGTCCACTAACCAACTTGCTTACCTGGGCTGATACACGAGCAGCACCTGCAGCAGCGAAATTGAAAAAAAGTGAGTTTGCTGATGAGCTTTATCAAAGAACTGGAACACCACTACACCCAATGTCACTTTTAGCCAAATTAATTTGGTTAAAAACTAGTCAACCTAAAATTTTTAAACAAGCAACTTATTTTTGTGGAATTAAAGAATATATTTTGTGGAAGCTATTTGGAAAATGGCAAATGGATATTTCGATTGCTAGTGGAACTGGCTTATTCAACTGGCAACAACAAAATTGGGACCCAGAAATTCTAGCAATCGCGGGCATTCAAGAAAGTCAGTTACCGCCAATTGTTGATAGTTACACAACTTTTAGTAAAATGCGTCCTGACTTGGCGGCTAAATTAAATTGGCCCCAAGCAACTCCAATTGTTCAAGGTGCCTTTGATGGCGCCTTAGCTAATTTAGGAGTCAATGCCCTTGACTCAAAGACAGCCGCCTTATCAATCGGAACTTCAGCGGCCATCCGCTTGCTCAGTAAGCAACCTGCACTTGACCCTCAAGGACGCTTATTTTGCTATGCAGTCTCCCAGCAGCAATGGGTCATTGGCGGGCCAGTTAATAATGGCGGTATCGTATTGCGATGGGCATTGGAAAAATTATTTACTAATGAAAAAATTATCTGGGAAAAAGCTGGTGCAGATCCTTATGAACAGTTATTACAAATAATTCAAACAATTCCAGCTGGGGCCAATGGCTTATTATTTTTCCCATTTCTGAATGGCGAACGAGCACCTTTATGGGATGCTGATATCCGTGCTAGTTTCATTGGTTTGACCCAAACACATAGTCGAGCAGAAATGGCTCGAGCTGCCGTTGAAGGAATCATTTTTAACCTCCGCAGTGTCTGGGAAATCTTTAATAATCACACTTTTAGTCAAAAACAATTAGTACTCAGTGGTGGTTTCGCCAAGTCGCCCTTCTTACGCCAATTGATTGCTGACATTTTCAATTGTCCTGTTCAAGTACCCGCTCAAATTGAAGCTTCTTGTCTTGGGGCAATCTTATTGGGAATGGATGCGCTTGGCTTAACCGACGACTTAGCGCAAAGTGCAGCTGCCCTTAGTGGAACGGTAACTACCTATCAACCGAATCCAGCAGCCGCAAAATCCTATACTGAATTATTTACTATTTATCAACGCTTGCAAGACCACTTAGGCCATGAAACAACAGCTTTAACTGCTTGGCAGCGAAAATTCAATTAATATTAACGTGAAAAAGAAAGGATGATCTTCATGGAAATTGGAATGATTGGTTTAGGTAAAATGGGGCTTAATTTGGTTAAAAATTTGCTTGATCAGCAAGTGGACGTCACTGCGTTTGATTTGAGTGCTACTGCTCGATCAGTTGCGCAAAGCAACGGTGCGCGAACTGCGGATAACTTGGCTAAACTGGTGGCTCAGTTAACACGTCCGAGATTAATTTGGATCATGGTCCCTGCTGGCAAGCCAACCGATACCACAATTAATCAGTTGGAAAAACTGCTTGATGCCGACGATATCGTGATTGATGGTGGAAATTCATTTTATCAAGACTCGATTCGTCACGGCAAACAACTAGCAACAGCCAAGATTCACTTTTTTGATGTGGGAACTTCTGGTGGGATGGCTGGAGCACGACACAATGGTAATTTTATGATCGGTGGTCCAAAAGAAGTTTTCCCACGAATTGAACCATTATTTAAAAAAATTGCTGCTCAAAATGGTTATCTCTACACTGGGCCAACTGGTTCGGGGCACTACTTAAAAATGGTCCATAATGGAATTGAATATGGAATGATGCAGGCTATCGGTGAAGGCTTTGAGATTTTACAAAAGTCCCCTTATGCTTACGACAATGCCGCCGTGGCCCAAGTCTGGAATCATGGTTCAGTAATTCGCAGCTGGCTGATGGAACTTGCTCAGCAGCAATTCGCTCACGATCCGCAACTATCACAAATTAAAGGTGTCATGCATTCCTCAGGTGAAGGTGCTTGGACTAGTGAAGAAGCAATTCGCTTGCATGTTGCTGCTCCAGTTATTAGCGCTGCTTTAATGATGCGTTATCGTTCAGAAGAAGCAGACACCTTAAATGGCAAAGTTGTTGCTGCTTTGCGTAATGGTTTTGGTGGTCATGCAGTGGAAAAAAATTAATGAAGAAATATGGTATTAAAGATTGGAACTTTTCACATTTTGATAGTCGTTGAAAAAACGAGATACTTCCTTGAAATTGTCAAAAAATAGTTCTAAGTTATTTAACAACTAATATGCAGTTACTAGATATGGGGACTAGAGACGACAAACTGTTAAAAACCTTTTATTATTCAAATAATAAGATTCAAATGGCCGAAATACGGACCCCTAATATTGAGTTTTTAAAGCAAACAATTGCTAGGCACGGAATAAGGCCTCATGAGTTCTAAGAAGATCATGAAGCTGATTTACCTGTAAAGAATAATCCTTTAGATATCATTACCAACAGTCATGCCGACTTTGATTCCAAAATAATCAAAAACAACTTAAAAATTGGTGATTATTTTATAAGCCAGAAAGTTAGTTCTTTAAACAAATATTCATTATCACACTTTTTTAATAGTAATTATATACAGGCATATCCAGATAATACCTTGTTAATTATCAGCGTAAAATTTCAAAACTTAGATTTTGAAATCATAGTGGCTAAAACATATCAACCTGATATGGCTTTTTTTGACGTTGGCGCCATTGTTTACTACCCTTTGATCATCCGCAATTCCTCAATTCAACGTTGATAATTGCTTAAACCAACTTGATCAAGCGATCAAAAGTTTTGGATCAGTTATGACTGAGAAAGACTGTTTTATTTTAGTTGTTAGGAAAAATAGCATATCTAGAGAAACAATAGGAAGAACATCTCATTGAGACACTCTTCTTATTTTTTTATACTTGTCCCTAACATCTAGTTTATATGCGAAAGAATCTCAAATTAACGAGATTTTTAGATAAGTCTGGCTTAACTTGTATTTCACTCCGTTTTTCGATTAACCAATCCAATCTCGCCTTAAGACCATTAAATCTTGAACTTTTTCTTATCTTAGAATAAGTTGATATACCTCAAAAGAAAATCTACCGACTTCAATGATTTTTTAAAGATACAAAATATATCTCCAGGAATTAGCCCTACACAACGGAGGCCAATTTCAAATTCCTTTTTCTTTATCACCCACTCTGAAATGCACCTGACTAGTCATAACTAACATCTTCAATGTTACAACCATTTGATACATAAGGAGGTGAAAAGCACAAAATAGTTCATAATAGATATATATTATTTAAGAGTTTAATAAATTAAAATTGTTTAATTTATTAAAAAAAGTTGACAAATATATTTGTGTCCTGTATTGTTAGTCAAGTAAAAGGAGTAATCTAAATGAGTGGAAAAAGAAATAAAAAAGTTTTTTTATTCTGGCTATTTTTTCATTATTATTAATGGGTCTCTCAGCCAGTATGGCTTTGGCTGTTAATACTTCGTATGTGCATTTCGAATTTCGAATGACTAGCCCAAATGACCAAACTTATCGTCAGCAAAAGTGGACTAAATCTAGTTATTATTTAAAATCTACTAGTTCAAGCCGGCCATGGCATACTGCCACCGCTTGGGGTCAATCTTATAAAGCTGGAAGGACTGGAAATATTGATGTGTCTGGAGGAGTTAAATATCACGTATATCCCTATCATACATATAGGCTAACAAATTATTTAGTTGAAAGATATGGGGCTGGAAATAATGCGTATATAATGGCTAATTCTTATGGTTATGGTTCTTCCTATGGAACTTGGCATGCGGATTGACAATTTGTAATTAAAAAAGCCATTCAACTAGAATGGTTTTTTTTAGAAGGGAATTTTTGTGAGATATTATTTTAAAAGAGTGAATGACTTTCGCTATTACTACGGTTTTTTACTAGGATTACTGATTATTTTCTTACATATTGTATTTTCGGTTATACCCACGAGAGAATATTTAAATATTAATACTGTTTTTCTTTTTACTCCTTATACAAAATGGATTACTTTCGATACCAATGGAACATATTCAATTCTTTTCGTATTAGCTTTACCTCTTTTTTGTTCACTTGGGCTAAATCAGCTTGTTTACGATGACTTAAAAAGTGGCTTTTGGCACTATAAATTGCCACACAGTAGTATAGTTCGGTATGCACTAGAAACGTCATTTTTGAGCTTTTTGAATGGTTTCGTAGTATGTACTGCACTATTATCAATTGATCTTGGAATCACATTTTTGCTTTTGCCTAATATAATTCCAAACTTCATTTTAAATTCAAATACTGCTGTCCTGCCAGACTTTACTTATTTTTCAAAATTATACTACACACATCCATTATATCTTTTTGTTTTTTATATTATTCTTTCTGGATTTATCGCCGGACTTTTTTCATTGTTTTCAGGTATGTTATCTTTTTACATTCACAAAAAGTTTGCAGTTATTTCAACTGGTTTTGTTGTAGGATTTGTTATATCCGTGTTAGCAACTGTTTTTTTTAACCAAATCTATTCACCATTGTTGCTAATAATTGGTTTTAGCCCCGTTTATAACCCACCAATAACTTTGGTTGTGTTAATGTATTTTATCATACTGGCAATAGTTGAAATGATCTTCGTTTTAGGAGTGCGTAAAAATGCGATATTGTAAATATTTTTTAAAAAAACAAGAGCTGGGCAATTGTTTCGGATATTTAGTAGCACTTTTAATTTATACTACATTGACTACCTCTTTATCTTTAAATACAGCTAATGATATCAAAGGTATTATGCAACTAATAACTGTTAGTATTTTACAGCCCTCAAATACTTTAAACGTCATTTTACCACTATCCTCAATATTATTTTTGATTAACTGGAAAATGCCTACTATCCGTGAAGTATACAGTTTAAACGATTCTAATAAAATTGTTAAATTTATTATGTGTTCAATTACTTTTAATGTGCTACTGTTGTTATCCGGCATTTTACTTGGGGGTCTGCTTTTCTTTTTTTATTCAAAACAAAATCTCTTTTTTGATTCTAAAAATTTAACGGTAACCCTACTTTTAGGAAGTACCTTCATTATGGGATTTTTTTCATATTATTTTGTTTTGGCATTTACAGCTTTTTTCTTAAATAAAATATATGCCTTCTTTCTACTTACCCTTTTGAGTTTTGGTGATAATTACATTTCCATACATTACAATGTTTCGCTTTATTTCTTTCATGGCATAGGGCAACTAACGTCAATCAAAATAGGTCCTATTTCTTGGGCCTTCGACATCATATTGTATAGCTTTTTTCTATATATCACACAGCAGTTTTTTGTCGATACAATTGAAAGAAGGAAAATCTATGCATAATAACTTATTCTGGGGAATTTTTAAAAGGAATAGCTATCTCTTTTTCGGCAATATCAAGTATAGACTTATCTTTGTTCTGCTTATTCAATTGATTCTGATTGAATCTTTTCTTTCTCCTGGGAGTGACTGGAGTTTTATGACTTTATTACGTGGTGTTACTGAGCTGTCACAGATTTCTAGTTTCCCTTTTGTATGGCTTTTCTTTATCTTTTCACCTTTTTTAATAATAGGGGATGGTTTTCAAGAATTGGTGAAAAAACATTATCCTTTGGTTAGTTCAGTTCCACTTAAAATATATCTGTTCATTGGATTTTTTCTAGTCAGTAGTATTGCCTGCACTTTGCCCTTCTTATGGCTGTTGCTAACTTTATATAAAGGTGTGAACTTGAGTTATTTTTTCTACTTGGTAATAACATTTATTATTTTGACACTTTTTTTTAGCATTTGTACACTTTTTTTTGAAAATACCTTAGTCCAGTTAATATTTTTTTCTTTATTTATATTAAGTGTCACAAAGAAAGGAATACCAGTGCTTGATAGATTAATGACTTGTCGTTTTAATAGTTTTAGTCTCTTAGATTTGTTAAGTTTGTTAGTCATAGCAGTCGTGGCAGTGCTTTTGTTAAAACAACTATCACGGATTGATTTTTACTAAATTATTAAAGGGAGTACTAGTTAATGGAAAATGTTATTCAAATAAAAAACCTCTATAAAAAAATCAAAAAGAAAGTAATTTTACAAAACATTAATTTAACTATTAATAAAAATAAAATTTACGGATTTAGTGGGCCAAATGGTTCTGGTAAAACCATGACTTTTAAAGTGATTTTAGGCTTTGTTCGCCCTACCAGTGGGAAAATAGTTGTAAATAATGAAGAAATTAGGAAAGACACTCTATTCGCACAAGATGTCGGATTTTCAATTACTGAGTACGGACCATTAATTCATAAAACAGCCCAAGAAAATCTTGAACTTTTAGCACTTTTAGGAAAGCATAACTCCGAAAAAATTCCGCAATTACTTTCATACGTTGGACTGAAACCTGATGATAAGCGTAAGGTGAAAGAGTTCTCTTTAGGCATGAAACAGCGTCTCTCAATAGCGATGGCTCTAATCGGAGATGCAGACATTCTAATATTTGACGAGCCTACTAATGCTTTAGACGAGGAAGGTCAACAATTTCTTCTTTCAATGCTTAAAGATCAAAAAAAGCTTGGAAAAACCATTTTAATTTCTAGCCATGATAAAAATTTTCTGACAGAAATTGCAGATAAGATTTTTGTTTATAGCGACGGGAGTATCATACGAGAGGAAGAGATCAGTGAAAAATAAAAGGAGGTTAATATTCTATGGAGTACTAATTTGCTGTGTTTTTCTCTTAGTTGGCCTTATCTGTATTAATAATGACAATCAAAAAAAGTATCAACATTTTACGGTAGCTAGTATAGCTGTGACAAAAAAAGAAAAAATACTTGGAAATTGTGAAACGGTTTCATTCACACAAAAGCATCGTCTAGCTGGATATCAATTTTGCCTTAAGTTAAAAACCGACAAAGAAATTACATTATCAGCAGATAACTTTTATTTATTGGAAGGATATAAGAAGCCAAGTAACCAATTTGAAAATCTTATTGTTAACAATCAAAAAGAGAAAGGGCTCGTAAAATTACATAAAGGAATCAATACCCTTAGTGGCGATACTCAGAAGGACCCTACTTACGACGGTCCACTTTTTTTAGTAATCAAAACTAGAAGTGGTGATTTAACGTACAAAAACTATATTTTTAAAAATAATTTCTAGATATATAACTAATAAAAAGTTTATATATCGTCTTGGCTCAAGTGGTTTGAGCACCTATTGCCTGATCTCAAGACACTTAATCCAAGGTTTTCAACACCAAATCTGTCTCCATCGGTTTACTAAATTATTTTCCTCCTTGATTGTAATAAAAATATCATCGCCTCTAAATAAACATAAAATTATTCAGCAAATTGCCGATTTCCATGAAGCAGCTTAGAATATCTGAAAATCAGCCAGACCATGTACACCTAACTTCAAAAGTAGATATGCTAACCAAGTTAAAGCTTTCAAGAATGAACCTGCCCGAATATTTTTCAAAAAGCACCCCGAAATAAAACAGCAAGAAATTCTAGAACGATCATTTATGTTTTTACACCGCTATTAGTCAACCTGAAAAAAGATGTCATAGAGCGTATATCGATAAGCAAACTAAAAAATCCCTTGCGAAGTTAATTTAGGGCAAGCATTTGCCTAATTAAAACCAAGAGATTTTTACATTAGAATTAGTTAAAATAAATTTTGTAAATCAGTTACAATATCACTGAAGAATTGTTTAACTTTAGCCCATAAGCCTTTATTGTTTTTTAATTTATTAAAAATATTTTTAGCATTGTCTTGAATATTTTGTGATAATTTGCTTGCCTGATCTTTAAATGATTGACGGTTCATAACTCCAGAAGCAGCAATTTTTTGCAACAAACTGATGATCTGATTTGCCTGATTTTGAGTTACAATGTTGTTCAAACCGTTTTTCTTAAGTTCTTTATCAACAATATCAGCAATATCTTGTCGACTTAAGCTAGCCGGATTCTTTGAAGCTGCTATTTCCTGTTTGGCTCCGGCAACAGCATTATTCAATTGGCTATCGGTGTAACCATCTTTACCTTTATTAGATTGCGTAATGTTGCTTAGTAAATTTTGTTCCTCTTGTGCATTATTAATATTCTTTTGATTCAAGGAATTTCCCGCAGCACTGTAAGCAACATAAACACCAGCCAAAGCCCCAGAACCATCTATCGACCGTGGACTAGTTACATAGATATTAGCATTTGTAATTCCAGCAGTTAAAGCCGCATTACGATACTGATTCTGGGTAATCGTCGTAATATTATTCGAACCATTGTAGTCAACAATCTTTACATTGATCCCACCATTATTAGTTTTTTGAATTAAAGCTGATGACCAAACACCTGAATTATCAGTAAAACTGTCCCCGCTTGGGTTTAGATACTGAACTAAATCAGCCCCATCAATTGTAATTGTTTGAACATTACTGCTATCGACATTAGCGGCATCTTCTAGCGTCTTAGCAACCTCGCTTTCCTCGGAATTGGTCAACGATGTTCCTAAGGTCAAAACAGGTTGACTTAAAGTTACTTGGCTCGAGCTTGATGAGTCAACATTATCATCGTTTGAATTTGATGTACTGCTTGAGTTAACAGCCGAAGAACTGCTACTATTATTGGTACTTGCATTTGTATTGTTATCAGCTAACGCATGCATTTCTTTAATCGAAACAGCACCACCAACCATTAATCCAATCGAGATCGCAAAAATCATTTTTTTGAAGTTCATTTGAATTACACCTTTCTTGTTGTTCCTCGATAAAAAGTCCAAATATTTATTTATCAGGAAACCTTTTTCACTTGTATACGTCATTTGTAAAATTAAATTAGAAACAAAAAGCCATTTAGGGTAGACTTTTGAATATTCCTAATCAAAAAAGATAACCACAATGGCCTATAGACATCTTACCACACGTGAATTAGCCTTCACATATAAAAGATATTAAAAGTTTATCAAGCTGGCAAGGATCTTAAACATCCCAACGAAAATATTTATCTCACACAAAATAAAGAACTTTGGGAGAATGCACACCAAACTGCAACAGTTGGGAGATGCACAGATTGTTTACTAATTTTCTTTGCTTCTCTTGTGGTCGGCTTAATATTCGCTTGTTTTACGGCTATTGCATCGCAAGAAAACTAAATAGGCAACATCTAGCCCACCAAAAAAAACCCTAACGACCGCGAATCGTTAGGGGTTTTGGTGTCAATAGTGTTACTAAACTTCTTTGCAGAAAATTATAACATGAAGCCTCCCCGAATTGTTGTCCAATCTCGGTGATACACTTCACAGACACTTTTCAACTATTCAACTACTTTTCTTACGCTAATGCTGGTGTCGCTACATCTACACCATGTGGATCTGTGATCACCACAATTACCGTTGGATCATAGCCCGCTTGTTTAATCGCATCAATATCAAATTCAACAAGTACATCTCCTCGTTTAACAAACTGTTCTTGTTTGACTTTGACATCGAAGCCTTTGCCTTTCATCATTACTGTATCCAAACCAATATGCAAAAGAATTTCTGCTCCAGCCATAGTAGTTAACCCAATTGCATGACCTGTTTCATATGCAACCGTTACTTCTGCATCAACTGGTGCCCGTAATATTCCTTTAGTTGGCTCAACTGCAAAGCCTTCTCCCATAGTACCTGCAGAAAACACCTGATCGTTTACTTTTGATAATGGAATAACTTTGCCTTCAACTGGAACACTCAAAGTTTCTTTAGTACCTGTTTGGGTCGTAATTTTTGAACCTGGGCGTTGTTTCTTATCAACTTTCTTGCCTATCTCCATGTTATCGTTATAACCCCAGAACCAGGTTGCAATAAACGATACTACAAGTGCTGCTGCACTAGCCAATAAGAAGGCATAGAAACTATTTAAATCAGTTGGATGTTGAGGATTGAAGAAAGAAGAAAAGCCAATTAATGATCCTGTAAAACCATACATTGTTCCGTGCATTAAACCAGTTATCAAACCACCGACAGCCGAACCCATTAAACCAGAGATAAAGACTTTACGATAGCGTAAGTTAACCCCGTAAATTGCCGGCTCTGTTACTCCGCAAAAAGCTGAAATTGCAGCTGCAAAACCAACTTCTTTGATCTTATCTTTATGCGACTTGATGGCAACTGCTAAAACAGCAGCCCCTTGTGAAACCATTGTTGAACAGATAATCGCATTTAACGCACTTTGTCCACTTCCCGTAATTTGTTGAGCAACCAGCGGAACAACGCCCCAATGCAAACCGAAAATAACTAGAACTTGGTAGAATCCTCCAATAACAAAACCGCCAAGCCAGCCAGAAGCGTTAACCAACCAGTTGATTACATCAGCAATTCCATTGGCAAAGCCTTGAATAATAGGGCCTGTAATCACAAGTGTAATTGTCGAAACAATCATTACTGTAATTAAGGGATTAAAAATCATCTGCAAATAACTTGGAAGATGCTCTTTTAACCATTCACTTAGTTTTTTAGCCATATAAGCAGCCAAAATCATTGGAAAAATCGAGTACGTATAATTCAAAAATTGAAATTTGAAGCCACCGATCTCAAACATTAACTTAAAGGCTTTCCCATAATTAACCAGGGATGGATATGCTAATACACCACCAATAACGGCTGCAACTATTGGATCACTGTTTAATCTTTTAGCAGCTGCATAACCAACTAGTATAGGCAGAAAATAAAAAGCAGAATCTGCAATTGCACTTATTGTAATATAAAGAACACTGGTTGAACTTAATAATGAACCAAGTTGTGGTAATGTTAATAATGCCAAAATACCTTTAATAATACCAGCTGCTGCAATTACGCCTATAACCGGGCTCATTGCCCCTGTAATAAAACCAATTAAATTTTCAAATCCACGCGTTATCGGATTGCGTTTATCATTATCATTGTTTGTTGTTATATCTTGTTCACCATCGCTAAAATCCGCGCCAAGTTGTTTGCTAACTGCATCAAAAACATTGCTTACTTCGTTACCAATAACAACCTGATATTGACCTGAAGCATGGATAACGTCTAATACATCACTATTTTCTCGCAGAGCATCATCATTAGCTTTGCTCTCATCTTTTAGATAGAAGCGCAGCCGGGTAATACAATGGATAACGTTTTTTATATTGTCTTTTCCACCAACATCTTTAATAACGTTGTCCGCTAACTGGGTATAATCTTTTTTTGCCATTAGTTTTACCTCCATTTTGTTAAAGCGTTTTCCTTTCAAAATTATATTACAACTTGTGCGCACAAGTGTCAATTATATTGTAAGCATTTTATTTGTTTAAATATTAGTAATTTTATTGTAGTTTGCATTGCTTGTGCGCACATCAAATAATATAATAATATAAAAAGTCATTAGGAGAATGTGTTTTAATATGGAAAATAGCAAACAAGAGATCATCACTCGTGATATCGCACTCAAGATTAAGCATAAAGTATATAGTCCAGGGGAATATCTACCTAGTGAAAATCAACTTTCAGAATTATATGGTGCTGCTCGAAATACTGTCCGCAAAGCCCTAGAGGATCTGATGGATCTCGGTTTAATTCAAAAAATTAAAGGCAAAGGATCACTTGTTTTGGATATCCAAAGATATTCCTTTCCTGTTTCTGGCATTACTAGTTTCAAAGAACTTAACCAAGCCTTGGGAATGAATGCTGAAACCAAAGTTTTACGTCTAGAAGAATTAGATAAATTGCCTGCTAATCTTTCTATCGAAGCAGTTCCTGCAAAAAAAGTTTTCTATTTAGAAAGATTACGTTTAATTGATGGTGAGCCTGCTGTTTTAGACCGAGACTATCTCCTAAATCCAACGGTAAAATCATTACCACTAGCTGCTGCTAAAAATTCGATTTATGCTTATCTAGAAGATGAGTTAGGAATAAAGATCTCCTATGCTACTAAAGAAATAACCGTTCGCAAGGTCGATGATTATATTGCACAAGCTTTGCACCTTGACCATGACAAACGAGCTGTTTTGGTTTTTAGCAAAACATATTTAGAAGATACCTCCCTTTTTCAAATTACCGCTTCATACCATAATCCTGACGAGTTTAGTTTTAACGACTTTGCTCGTCGACGTAAAATATAGCTATTAGGAGGATATTATGATTAATTTAGGCGAAAAAGTTATCTATCAAATTTATCCAAAATCATTTTATGATAGTGATGGCGATGGTTTAGGCGACTTGCAAGGCATCATTGCCAAAATACCTTATATTGCTAAATTGAATGTCGATATGATTTGGTTTAACCCTTTCTTTGTTTCACCACAAAATGATAATGGCTATGATATTGCTGATTACTATCAGATTGATGAACGTTTTGGTACAATGGCTGATTTTGAACAATTAGTTGCCGAACTTAAAAAAATTAATGTTGGTGTGATGTTGGATATGGTATTTAATCACTGTTCCACCCAACATGAATGGTTTCAAAAAGCGCTTGCTGGTAATAAAAAATATCAACGCTATTTTTATCTACGACCTGCTAAAGTTGCTGGCAGTCTGCCGAACAACTGGCAATCTAAGTTTGGTGGCCCTGCTTGGAGTCGTTTTGGTCAAAGTGAGCTATATTATCTGCATCTATACGATCCAACTCAAGCTGACCTAGATTGGCACAATCCTGATGTTCGCGCTGAAGCTAGTAAAATTGTAAACTTTTGGCGTAAAAAAGGCGTTCAAGGCTTTCGGTTTGACGTTATCAACGTTATTGGCAAGGATCATGAACTAGTTGATTCACTCAATCCAATTCAAGAAAAAACTTTGTACACTGATACTCCTGTTGTTCATCAATATCTTAAAGAACTAAACCAAAATAGTTTTGGCCAAGATAAAGAGATTATTACAGTTGGTGAAATGTCATCCACTAGTATTGCAAATTCAATTGAATACACGCGACCACAAGAACATGAACTATCTATGGTCTTTACCTTTCATCATCTAAAAGTAGACTATAAAAACGGTCAAAAGTGGTCTAACATGCCCTTTGATTTCATGAAATTAAAATCACTACTGACCTCCTGGCAATTAAACATGGATCGCGGTAACGGTTGGAATGCCCTTTTTTGGAATAACCACGATCAACCTTGGGCTTTAAGTCGCTTTGGCGATACCGACAAATATCGAATAAAATCAGCTCAAATGTTGGCTACTGCTCTTCATTGTCTACGAGGTACACCTTTTATCTATCAAGGCGAAGAACTCGGCATGATTAACCCCGATTACAAGTCTATTTCTGATTTTGTTGATGTTGAGTCCCTGAATGCTTATAAAGAACTGTTGCGGCAAGGGAAAACACCGCAAGCAGCTTTTAACTTAATCAAAGGTAAATCCCGTGATAACTCGCGTATTCCTATGCACTGGGATGCTTCGGCAACTGCCGGATTCACTAATGGCACACCCTGGCTGCAACCAACTAATCAAGCAGAAATTAATGTTAACGCCGAACTAGATCACGGCGAAATCTTTAACTATTACCAAAAACTAATTGCGCTTAGAAAAAATTACCGACTCATTTCCCAGGGGCACTTTATCCCCTTGTTGGAAGACAATCATGCTGTTTTTGCATACGCTAGATGTCTCGCCGATTCAAGTGAAAAAATCTTTGTCTTTAACAATTTCTATGGCACTGACACGATTGTTAAGCTTCCAACTATGTGTACCAAACAAAAAGGCAAGATTTTGTTGAGTAATTATCCTAATAACTTAGATAAATTGCCACAGGAGTTACACCTTCGGCCCTATGAAAGTTTAGTTTGGTGTACTTTATAGCCGATTGTCATGGCTAAGTATCTGTACTAGAATGTGAGTGGAAAGTAAAAACACTGTTCGGTTGGTAGTCCGGACATAGCAAATAGCTATCAGTAACCTGCCTCCTTGGTTGTCCTTCTTTCTTAATTAACTTTAAGGAGGTAGTCTAATGGATACCATTAAAAGTTCATTGACTATTATATTTGAGCCACCCTTTTACAAAGCTATTTTTGAGCGTTCTTGGGATTCCGTCTATGAAGTCGGACAACTTATTCTAGGTCCGGCTGAACCTAAAACGTGCGACATTTATCGTTTAGTGAATACTTTTTGGACAAAAATTCATTTTTTCGCCAACAACTAAAAAATAATCAATTCTAACCAAAATCAATTTAATCCAACATGGTTTCGGTACTTGCTTGGTCCAAGCCTAAATAAGCTAAAGGGCTTCACTGGAAAAATTTAAAAAGTACATGCCTAGGCCAATATTGTAATTAGATTGCATGTAAACTCGATAAGCACCATTTTTGCGCATTGTGTGCGTACCTAGGTAATTAATATCTGATAAATCACCGACTCTGCCCATAACTTTGTAAAACTATTTTTCTGTGATATGTCGTTCTGGGTGTTTGATAGAAGGAAAAAGCCATTCAGACAAGCAGCCCCTTGACGATACAATAAGAGGTCTGTTTGAACTGGCTTAAGATACAAGATGTTAGGTTTACCAGTTTTTTTGTCGTGAATGAACGCGTTTTGTTTAATAGAATCGTCTGGATTAAAGATATCGGCCTGTTTTAAGCACATGACGTCACTGACTCTTATTACCAACTTGAAAAGCTGTATAGTTACGTCGGCCAGCTTTGAAATTATTGAGTAAAGTATTTTGCACTTCTTTGAGGACGTTTGAATCTTTGATAGGTGAGACAACTTGTTGCATAATTTTAGCCCTTTTAAATGAATTTTTTGATTTTTAGTACAAATTGAAGTACAACATTAAGTACAAAGAGAGGGTGGTAATATGACATTGGCACTAACACAAAGCGATTTCCGCGCTAATCTAAAAAAATATTTGGACCAAGTTAATGACGAAGACGAAACCGTTTATATTGCACGTTCAAATAATCGAGCAGTGGCCATCGTTTCGCAAGAAAAAATGGACTGGCTAGAAAGAGCATTAAAAGCGAAAGAAGGCTCATTAGAATATGCAATTGCGCGTGATCAATTAATTAAACGACATGTTTTGCCTGATGATGAAATTGTAGAATCAAATGATGATTATTGGGGTAAGTTTAAAGCATGAAAAAACTAAAGTTTAAACCACGTGCCACTTTTAACGCCGACCTGAAGCGGTTAGCCAGTTTAAACAAAACTATTATTGATGAAGCTCGAGCAGCTATCGACCTGTTACTTGAACAACAACAATTGCCACCAGAATTTGAAGATCATGAGCTTAATCGGCGAATGAGCGGATATAATGAATTTCATTTACGAGATACACCGAAAAACAAAATACCAAATGAAACTAACGATGTCCTGGTTGTTTATACGATTGATAAAGATGAACTAGTCTTAATCGGAATTCGAGTAGGATCGCACGATCGTTTATTTCCTGGGCAAAATCAGTCTAAAAGTTATCGAAAAAATGACAAATAAAAGAAGCTATTTTATCAATGTTTTTGAGGGGCGATTTAAGATTATTGACCCTAAATTTATATTTAAATTAACCCTTTAATAAACTCCAAGAGTTGTACAGCCAATTCTTGCAGTTTTTCTTCTGGAATGTAATGTCCGGAGCCCTTAATTACTTTTCCTAATGTTTTTAGTTTCTCAAAATAGTATTATTCATGCTAAAAGAGCAAACAATGATTTGAAGTGCAATAGAAAAGTTAGACAATTTAGATTTTGAATTAAGCAACCATGGCTTGCTCCCGGTATTCTACTGGGGTCAAGCCATTTTTAATCGTTCCGGCTGCTTGCTGAACTTTCTTAACTACTTGGTCTGCTCCCAATGCCGCGTTGTTCTCTGTTAATAATTCTTTAATTGGGTCATCAAGCGTAAAACTAACATCTCCATTAGTCACATTATAAGTAACTCCTAAATTGCTATTATTCGTTGAAATTGAACTGCCTACATCAACCTTTAACATTAACGTAACTAATAGAGTCTCTACCGTATAAGTTTCACCAAAAGCTTTAACACCAACTGATTTTACAAACTGAAAAAGTCCATTATTATCTGCAAGTTCTTGAATGATATTATTTATTCTTTGAAGATCATCATTATTACCCTCAGAATTAGTAATGTTAAAATCTTTAGTCGCTGTTTCTCGGGTAGAACTAGTCGCAACCTTATCAATTGCAAAATCACTAATTGAAATTTCTGCAAACTGATCGAAAGCCCACTTTGTTGGAATTGAGAATCCTAAGTTGCCAGAATATCCTGTTAACATATCCTCAACAAAAATCAGAACTAAAAAACCAGTTACATGAGGTTCACCAAGAAATCAGTGAGCGAACGCTAAAACAGCTGAAAGCATTTGCTGAAGAAAATCCAAAAATCAAACAACCCGATCCCGAATCTAATCAAAGTCTGAAATGTTAGCCAGTTTTGTTAAGTCATGCTATAATAAGAGTATGAAAAAGGAAGCCCCGCTGATAACAGGACTTCCCATGCAAGCCGCTTCAAAGGCGGTGGCAGATATTAAAACGACACTAGTTCGCCCTGTAACCTACCAAAGTTGAGCAGGGCGGCTTTTTTATTTTTTCCTTTTGTCGATGTAGGTTAGCAACGCTAAAATAAACATTGTAAACAGCAACATCAACGAGAGTGTCTGGAAGACGCTCATTGACTGTGAAACCTTCCTGAAGATTATTCCATGTTCCCATGGGCCTCACCTCGCAAGAGAAAAGACAGCCACCGCCTTAAAACTTCTTGCTTGATCTATTCCGTAAATCAACCAAGCACAATAACAAGGTAAGTGATGATGAAATGGTGTTTACTATTGCCATACTTACAAATGAAGGTTGTATAATCATCATTGAATTTTTAAATGAAATCTAATTAATATCGTTTTTTATAGATACTACGCTACAAAAAATATTGTATTTTATTAATAAAATCAGCTAGTATGTTTATCCAACTCATTCTACTTTCCTTCAGAAATAATACTCTCTAAGTAGCTTTTATACTCACCTTCAGAATATCGTGATATTATATTAATCAGCTTTTCTTTAGAAATATATCCTTTTCGGAGAGCAATTTCTTCCAAGCAACCAATCTTCAAGCCCTGCCGACTTTCAATTGTTTCAATATATTCAGCTGCATTGTAAAGACTTGCAGTAGTCCCTGCAAACCAAACACTTTCACGGCTGAACTCCCTCAGTCGTTGATATCCGTAATCTCAAGCTCCCCTCTATCCGAAGGAATCATCTTTGTAGCAATCTTACAGACCCGATTGTCATAAAAGTAGATGCCAGAAACAGCAAAGTTCGTTTTAGGGTGCTTAGGCTTTCGACAATATTTGTTACATGATGCTCTTTATCGAACTCAATTACCCCGTAACGTTCAGAATCTGAAACCTGATATGCAAATAGTATGCCACCCCTTTTTAAATCCACACATTTTTTTAGTATAGATGTTAATTGATTCGAAACAAAAATAGCTTTTTTTATTCATCATCAATACTGAACAATAATTTGTACAATGAGATTATTTCTTCTAATTCTTCACGCGATACATGATCAACAATAGCTTCGTCAATGACATGTCTTGCCCGCAAATCTAAGGCTATTGTTTGATCTAATAATACTTTTCCATAGACTGTTTGACTACTAGTTAGTTGATGATATAGCGGAAAATTACGCTCGGTACTACTAATCGGCGCCACAATCGTCATGTTACTTGTCTGACAGACTAGATCATTGCTTAGAGCAATTGCCGGCCGCCTATTCATCTGTTTATGACCACGACTCAGATTAAAGTTAACATAAAATATATCACCTTGGCTTACCATTGAAGCTCATTACCTTCTGACTTTCCCCAATCAAGCTCGTGATCCCGTTTCCCGTCATCTTGCCAATCCTTAAATAGTTCGTGAATATTGGTTGGGTTCTTTTTTATTGGTGTTAAAACAATCGATCCATTTTCAATTGTTATTGTCATATCTTGATTATCATCTAATTTCAGTTGTTTAATAATTTGGCTAGGAATTCTAGCAGCTTTCGAGTTTCCCCACTTTGCCAGGCGTGTTTGTTCTTTAATACGTTCCATATTTTCCCCTCCTAAATTGTCATCCCGAGTCAAGTATATCCCATGTAGATACAAAACGTAATTATTCTTACTGGAGGTCATTCAAATTTCTCTTTTCTTATATTGATAAGAGCATAATACAAAAAAAGTTTCTAAATCAATATTTTTGGGAGTTTTTTTAATATTATTTTAACTTAAAAAAATTCATTTTACCCAAAGTTACTTTATACAAAGGAAGTTTTGTATCAGTTAGAATCCCTAAAAATATGAATAGGACAGCTACTATCCATTTTACTGTTGATCCATGGGGAATCCTTCCGTTTTGGTTTGATTTGGATGATTTAATCATAAGGGGAAGAGATTCCCTTTTCAATAGGATTTTTATTCATTTGCACAAACTATTTTATACTCTCCTCTCGCCAAGTGGTTGATTTGTTAACCGCAGACTGCCACCAAATCCTGAAAAGTAAAATTTATAGTCTAAGTTATACTTCACCGCAATTTTTCAACACTAGTAAAGCAACTTCATTTGTGAGCCTATTTTTAATTTCCAGCAAAGGTGAGCGTTTTAATTGTAACCGATTTCTTTTGTGCTATAATACGAAGTGTAAGGGGTTATAGCAAAGCCTATAATCTTGCTGGGCATCATTTAAAACATGGTAGTCTAGCAAATAAACCGTGATTGCGGTTAGAAAAGAGGTTAAAGCTTGATAATTCCCTTATTTCTCAGCAGTCCAGTGAGATAATTGAACAGTAATTGCTTTTGGATGTATCACGATCCTTGAAGTCTGGAACTGTATCAATTAGTATCAAAAGAGATAAATGTTGGTAGTAAAGTGTAACTGAAAACAAACATTATCTCGCTGGGCTGTTTTTTTGTGCCTAAAAGTTCAAAAAATCGTCATTCCACCTATTATTTATATTGTGGAAGTTTTTGCTGTGCTTTGGCCGCCAATTCTTGGCTAATCTCAGCTAAACGTTGGTAATCATTTACCTGAGATGCCTTATAGCCAACAAAATATGGTGAAGCAATAAAGCGTGGCACCACTTTGGCAATTATCTGCTGTTGGGGTGCAGGATAAAAAAACAAATTATACGAATTGCACCGGCCATTGAAATAATCACCCAATAAATATTGGATTACCAACTGTAAGTAATCTGCGAACTCATCGATCTGATTGATATCTCGTAAAATCAAGTTAAATTCGACAAAGCCCATAATTGGCTCAGTCGCAAGATTTAGTTCAACTCTATCATCAGCCACTACCTTCATCCCCTGAAAATTTTCTGGCTTTATCTGCTGATAAATGTCTGCTTCTTCAAAACCAACAATTTGTAAATGTGGGTGTGATAAACTGCCACCAGACAATGGACCGTAGTTTTTATAAAGCGCAGTGCTACGGTACTTTCCGCTGGCTTGTGTCTGCTGCCGAGCATTCAGCGCAAACTTTAAAATTGCCCGATTCTGTTCATGAGAATATGTCGAAATATCACCTTCATGAACAGCCGTTTCAATAATTACCGTTTGCCAGGTCTTGGCTAACGTCCGGTACTTATTAACTAACCAAATTCGATCAGCTTCTTGTTGAATAATTTTTTCCAGATTGGCTACATCACAAAACGGACAGCTATGATCACGATGAACTATTGTTTCCGGTTTCTGACGAGCAATCTGAGGTTGAAATACTATGACATTGGGATTCATTAATTAATTCCTTTCACTTCAGTCTAAAAAACGATAACTGAAATTATTATCTGGTAAGGCTAGTTTAGGCTTATTGTTCTTTTAATACAAATTCAACTAAAAAAATTTGCTCAAGGTAGTTTTTTTAGTTAGAAATGTGTTAAAATTCAGTTGTTTTAATTGATAATGATTCTCATTTACTAGAATGTTTCTAAATTAGATTATTGGAAGTGATCATTTGCTATCTTTAAGTCCCAAGCCAGCTAGCCATTCAATTACTCATTCATTTAGTTTTAAAAAACTTCTCAAAGTCTGGGGTCCTGGCCTAGTTGTCATGCTGGCCGATACTGATGCTGGCTGTCTAATTACAGCGGCTCAATCTGGAGCTCAATGGCAATATACAATGATTTTGCCACAGTTATTATTGATTCCAATTCTATTTATGGCCCAAGAAATGACAGTCCGTTTAGGAATCGTTACTGGCAAAGGCCATGGTGAATTAATTCGTGATAACTTTGGACTCGGTTGGGCAATTTTGTCTGCCGGAACTCTGGCCGCTTCAGCAATTGGTGCTCTTTTAACCGAGTTTGCCGGAATTGCCGGAGTTGGTGAACTATTTGGTATTTCCAAATGGATCACTGTTCCCATCGCCACGATCTTGTTAGTTGGCATTGCCTTTAGTGGTAGTTATCGTCGAGTAGAAAAAACTGGAATTGTTATCGGCTTAGCTGAACTAGCTTTTATTGCTGCAATGTTCATGGTTCATCCTAGTATTTCAGCAATTGGTCAAGGATTATTGACTGTTCCCTACCACAGTTCCTCTTATATTTATCTTGTAGCAGCCAATGTGGGTGCTGTAATTATGCCTTGGATGATTTTTTATCAACAAGGAGCCGTTGTTGACAAAAAATTGTCTCCAGCTGTTTTACGTAAAGAACAACATGATACAGCTGTTGGAACCGTAATCACTCAAGGAATTATGATCGTCTTTGTAATTACTTTCGCCGCAACTGTCGGTCAGCATCACGGACAAACAGCACTCAACACCGTCGGCGATTTGGCAACTTCTTTAGCTCCTTTTCTGGGAACCACAATGGCCAAAATGTTAATCGGTGTTAGTTTGTTAGGAGGTGCTTTAGTAGCTGCTTTGGTCGTTGCCCTAGCTGGTACTTGGGGCATTACCGAGGTACTCAACTGGCCGCATAGTCTGAATGAAAAGTTAAATCGCAATAATTTTGGCTTTTATCTAATGTATGCTTTAGCCCACATCATTGGTGCTTTTCTAGTATTAATTAATTTTAACTTGGTATCATTGTCAATCACTGTTGAAGTAATGAATGCTTTATTGTTACCCATTGTATTAGGTTTTTTGCTCTTATTGGAAGCAAAAGTTTTACCAGCCCAATATCGGATGCATGGTTGGTATAAATGGATCGTTACGAGTTGCTGCTTAATTGTAATGTTATTCGGTTTATATATGGTTGGCCCGACACTAAAACTTTGGTAATGTTACACTTAAAATTATAAACGCCCGCTATATCAGCTTTGCAACTTTTAGTGCGTAAATGAGCTGATAATTAGCGGGCTTTTTTGCATTTATGCTCAACAATATAGGCATTAACTATTGAAAGTGAGTTGATTCAAATGCATCTCGAACAACAAATTAAGACCAATCGTGAAAAATACCATCTAACCCAAGATGATTTGGCAAAGCGCTTGAATAGCAATCACCAAGCAGTTTCAAAATGAAATTCAGTAATCACCTACCCAGATCTTGATCGACTAATTCAAATTAGTGCATTATTCGCAATTAACCTTGATACTTTGATTAAGGGGAGATTAAAATTTGAACTTTAATATCAAATCAATTAAACAAAATAAAATGAGTTTGAGAGCTTTTTACCAAATAATATAGTAGAAATTCTCAAACTCATTAATTGTTGTTTAGTTTTTTTCTTCGAAACGTTGCTGAAATTCACTTAAATGCTGATAAACGCGAACTACATCAGCAGAAGTTCCCCGCAATTCATAAAAATCAATTACCGGAAAACCGAATTGATTGGCATATTGTTTAGCAGTTAGCCCAAATTGAGCATTAAAGTTACGATTGCCACTCCCAACAACCCCATAACACTTGCGATAATTGTTATTATCTTCCAAAGTATCATGTAACTCATTGGTCATAATTTCATGATTGCTACTATTAATGCCATCACCACCATCAAGATATGTTGGCACAAAAACAGCAAATGGTTGACGCATTTCAATCAACTGGTTTCCGTTTGTTACTTCAGTTGCTTCAACTAATCTGGCTTTGGAATCACTCTGCCGGTTCTTTTGCGCATATTCTGTCATTTTTTTGACAAACGCCCGCGTGTTGCCAGAAATACTAATAAATAAAATTCTAATTGGAGCTGACTGCTCATTCATGTCTTTTCCTCCTAGATCAATTCTTAGCTTTATTTAGTTTTTGCGGTCCGAAACCAGCCACGAGTACTAAAGAAAGCATACATATCGTTTAAGAAAAATACACTATAACTAAAAATTAAAGAAAAGTTACCATCACCTTGCAACATCGTCTGAGTCCACAGTGCGATAGTAAATAACGAAGCAATTGTCCAAACAAAATATTGTTCTCGTTTCCGGTTAAGTTCCAATAAAGAACCCGTAACGGCCATCGCCAAATTCAAACTATCTAAAAAGACTCGGGGATCATTTGTCATACTAAATAAATAATAAAACACTACCCATGCTCCAGCAAAGAATAAAGCATAGTATAACCACTCACTGTTTTTTTCAAATTTTTCAGCTTGAATATTGTCATTCCATTTTGGATCCAAAATGCAAAACAAATCCAAAAACAGCAAATATCCTAACTGTTCACAGGCTGTTGCGTAGTTTCCAGCTACAAAACCAACTGAAGCAATACAAACCGCACTTAACGCTCCGGCCCAGCCTTGGATCCCCGAGCGGTTCGAAATTCCAATCACACAAGCAACCGATAAGTTACCACCAATAAAAGCAACAATTGACTGAATTGGTGCTGTATTAAATGATTGCACTAACGAAATAATCTGTAAAACTAGGTTAAATAATAATAGTCCATAACTGAAACGGCCCCAGCCACGGCATTGCGAAATTAACCAGCCAAAATAATTACGTCGGAAAATATTTTTTGAATATTGCGGCAAATTACTTAAAACATCAACATAGCGAGAAAACACACGAAAAACCCCTTCCTATTTTGCAGTCGTGTAAAACTGCGTTCAAGGAATCATTATACGAGTTATTGAAATAAATTAACAGTCTTGACTTTTAAAAACCATTTCTGTATATAGTGTTTTTTTGCAAATTAGTTCTCTATAGACACTATATATAGATTGAGATTTAAAAAAGAGTATGCACAAATCCGCAAACGTTCTTCTTCAAGTCAGTTATGCTCAAAATAGTAATTAACTTGTTTTTTAGAAAGGAGTTTTTTTAATGAAAAAAATCAAAATTGGTTTAATTGGCTTAGGTCGAATTGGAAAAATGCACTTACAAAACTTAGCAAACTTACGTGACTTATTCGAAGTTACTGCAATTTGTGACCCATATTCAGCTGAATTAGTTGAGTTAGCCAAACAGTTTAACATTTCTTACACTACCAAAGATTACCGAGACTTGCTAAAACATTCCGATGTTGAAGCTGTCGCAATTGCTTCAGCTACCAACACTCATGCAGAAATTATTATGGCCGCAGCTCGCGCAAAGAAAAATATCATGTGTGAAAAACCAATTGATACTGATGTCGCTCGCATAAAAGAGGTTTTGAAAGTTGTAGCTGATAGCCACGTAAAATTGCAGGTTGGCTTTAATCGTCGTTTTGATCATAATTTTCACACAATTCAAAAAGCCGTTGCAAGTGGCAAGCTTGGTGAACCGCAAATCATCAAAATCTCTTCGCGTGACCCTGAACCACCTTCTTATGATTACATCAAAGTTTCTGGCGGTTTATTCAATGACATGATGATTCACGATCTAGACTTAATTCGTTTTCTTAGTCAGAGTGAAGTCACCGAAGTTTACGCTAAAGGGGCCGTCCTAGTTGATCCAGAAATTGGTAAGCTCGGTGATATTGATACCGCAATTGTTACTTTAAAATTTGCTAATGGTGCTCTAGGAGTAATCGACAATAGCCGTAAAGCAGTCTATGGCTATGATCAGCGAGCTGAAGTTTTTGGTTCAAAAGGCCAAGCTTTCTCAGAAAATGACAAACTAAGTAATGTTGAAATTGACCTTGAAGATGGCGGACATTTGGATAAAATTCCTTATTTTTTCATTGAACGTTATCAACAAGCTTATGTTGCTGAATTCAAAGAATTTTATAATTGCATTGTCACTGATCACCAGCCCTTGGTAACCGGATTAGATGGTTTACGTGCTGTTCAATTAGCTCTGGCCTGCCACCAATCGTTAATTGCTAAGTCACCAGTCCAATTAGAATACTAAGTTAATTTGCTTGTTAACTTGAAAATGTGGCTGAGAAGAAGCTATTAAACCGCCATAAAATAAATGAGTTGAGGCCTCTGAGTTACTGGTTGATTAAGTACACAAAAAGTGAATCCCTTGACGATTACTATTCCGCCTCTTTGATTATTTAATGTTTAGAACTAACAAAAAAAATAGGCTTAAAATACTCAGATTGTTCTGAGTGTTTTTTGATAATTGGCATAGTTTACCCAGCTATTATGAAACATTTCAGGTTAATGTAATCAATTTGTTATTTCCCAATTCATAGCCTAAATCAAGACTAGTATAGCTGTTACTTGTTTTAAGACACATTATGTAAATTTTTAAAATTTGACAGAACAAAAATGCATCATATAGTATAAAATCTAAATGAAATAAGATGGTAAAGCAATGGAGTTACAGCACAAGATAACGGCCTCTTTATGTTGAGTATTCAATTTCCTTAAAAAAATTTGATGAGCATAGCGAAGGATTAAAAAGTGCAGCATACATATAACAATTGAGGAATTATATTAATTCATTAGCTACTCAAATGGTAGTACAATATGGGTAGTAAGTGAAAGGAGCGAGACAATCATGGCAGTTAAGGGGAAAAAACGAGTACAGGTTCAGATTGATAAAGACTTAGCCGACAATACCGAAGCTATTTTAAATGAACTAGGTTTAAATCCAACAACGGCAATTAACATGTTTTATAAGCGAATTGTGGCTAATGGAGCATTACCCTTTGAGCTTGCTTTAAGTCAAGAAGAAAAGGCTAATTTACGCCTTTTAAAGGCTACCACCGGTAACTAAGTTTAAAAACGTTCAAGAAGTTACTGATTGGCTCAATGATCCAGATGAGGACTAACGATTTAATCAGCCAAAGAACCCCCCAGCAGTTACAAAACTTTGCTAATCAGAATCCAGAAGTTAAGTCAAAAAATAATCTGGAAAATAAAAACGATCGGCCTAATTATTAGGTCAATCGTTTTTTGTCTTTAGACCACAGTGAGGGTGAAGGTACTCCAATTTCAAATGAATATCTCCAAAAAATTTGAGAAACCACTAATATACTGCATATTTTCTTAATTATTGATAAAGTGATTCTACCGCGGTCTATTGTTCTGGTACAAAGTTACTTTATTATAGTCATTTTTTTACTCATAAACACGTGAATTTTAAAAATATTTGTCGCAAAGAATTTTAATTTTTCATAAACAAAATATACCAGTCATTCCCTGAATTATTAAGTAAATGCCCCCAATTGAAATTGACCATTGCTCCAGCAAGTAAAATTAATAAACTGCCAATAATTATTAGCCCGATTGCCATCAACCACCATTTTTTTGTAATAAAGCTAAGCAAGATAATCAACTCCCTTTTGTTGTTTAAAATGTTTTATTAACCATTTTGTCAACGACACAGTAGCAATAATGAAATACTTACTTAAATACCATGCCAACATGATTGCAAAAATTCCGCCACCTAATAGCACTAAGCTCATTCCCAATTGAAACAGGCCAAAAGCAAAAGTCGCTTTAATCATTGCCACCAGTGACGCTATCAAACCAAAACCGCCAGCTCCAATAAACGATGTACCAATCACTGCCGCAATAAACGGAGCAATCCATAGCAAACTATAAACTAGCACCAGCAAAACTAAAGCTACACCCAGCAACGGACCCCAAAGCGGTGCTCCCAAAACTAGCAAAATACTAAGTAAAATTTTAGTTGATAGTCTCATTTGCTTTCTTTCAATAATAACTTTTGGCCTAGCAGCAATCCCTTCAGCTTTTCTAATCTGGCTGACGATCTCCTCAATCGGCCCTAAGCTGGCAATAGCTTCAGCTACGGGTTGTCCGTTATCAACCTTATCATCAATTAACTCAGAATAATCTGCGACATAACTCTGCACATCGGCAATTTGATTTTTGTTCAAACTGTTGCTCAATTCTACTAAAAATTCTTTTTTAGTCATCTTCTTGCCCCTCACTGATAAAATCATGAATTTTCTCAATTAAATGCCACTCCATTAAAAATTGCGAAATCGCTGCATTTCCTTGATCCGTTAAACGATAATACTTTCTTAAGCGTCCATTGTATTCTTGAGTATAACTATGAATCAGCTCTTTTTTTTCAAGTCGTTTCAGCATCGGGTAGAGTGTCGATTCAGAAATTTCAATAACATCTTGAACTTTTTGAATAATTTGATAACCATAAGAATCAGCTTTTTTTAAAATCGCTAATACACAATATTCAAGAAAGCCTTTCTTTAATTGCGGATCCATCCTAACACCTCCCAACGTATAGTACTATACATTGCATAGTATGTCAAAAAAATAAAAACAGTAGCTTTTAGGCCACTGTTCCATTAATATTATTAAATTCAACTTATTTAGTTGCTTCAGCAATTGCAGCATTAACTGCTGAACTTTCTGCTTCAACTAAATTAACTCGACTAGTAATCACTTTAATATCCATTTTGATTTCCCGTGTCAATCCGGGAGTGTTAATTTTGGGTTCAAAGAAAGTACGAAATTCAGCTAAGCGATCCGCGCTGCGAAAGACTTGCGAAGTAACAGTGATATAGGTGGCAAATTCCATATCGCCGCCGACTTTTTCTTCCAGCCATGACCACTCTTGGCGAATCCAATCCCAAGCTGCTTGCTGACCATCATCATTAGCCAATGTCCGGTAATACCAAGCCCGTAAATCTTGCGGTTTGATTGTTTCTGCATCTTCAAATTTCTCAATCAGTTGTTTGATCAAGGCAGCATCCGGTGTCCCGGTCAAAGCAACACAAAGATCAGACTTGTAGCTGGCATCTGGTGTTTGTCGATAGGCAGACAACAGCTTATCAAAGAGTTCTTGACTGCCAAAATGCTTAACCTCATTAGCTAAAACTAACGGTCGAATAGCGGCTGGCAAACTGATCAAATCAGCTTGATGAGCTGCAAACAATCGATGAGCTTCAGCAATTGCCTGCGCATTTTCAGCATATAAAGCAGCATTCAAAACGTACGGCCGCGTTAATTTGTCATCATCAGATTCTTTTTCGACTGCCTCCCAGCCCAAGCGTTCAACGGCTTTAACACTTAATTGATCAAAGAAGTGCTTTAGTTGTTTTTCTTCAGCAGTATCCGGTTCAACAAATTTTTTCAAATTAGCAGCTGTTTGATACAAAATTGCATTAACAACCGCTGACTTGCTAGCAGCAAATTTTGGCAGCAATGGTACCAGCTCAGCATAAGATACTTGGCGGCTATCAGCCAGCAAACGTAAATCCTGTAACAATTGTAGTTGATCAATCGCATCCAGTGACTCAAAGTTTGCCAAAATATCCTGCAACAAAGCAGCATCATATTTAACAATAAAGTGCGAGTTATTGCCAACATTCAAACGGAATGGCTTACCTGCTGTCTGGCGTAATTGTCGATAATCACCCAACACCAATTCACGATCAGTCATCAAAGTCGGCACAACTGAATAATTGCCATGCAGTGGAATTTGCCATGAACGCCCCTGCTGTTTACCTTCACCAATGAAAAACTGTTCTTGTTCTAAGGTCAACTCGCCAGCCTTAATTGCAGCCGTTACAACCGGATATCCTGGTTGTTCCAACCACGATTGCATAACTGCACCAACATCAATTCCAGCAGCTGAACCAAGGGCCGACCACAAATCTGCACCAGTTGCATTACTGTATTGGTGGGCAGCAAAATACTGTTTCAACCCGGCGCGCAATGCTTGATCGCCAATCAAAGCCCGGACCATAACTAACATCCGTGCACCTTTAGCGTAAACAATCGCACCGTCAAACAAGGCATCAATTTCAGCAGGATTATTAACTTGAACGTGGACTGACTGGACACCATCTGTAGCATCTCGTTGCAGCGCTGCGGGTACATCAGATTCTTGGAACATTTCCCAAACATGCCATTCAGGTTTAATCGCGTCAACCGCAACATATTCCATCATATTGGCAAAACTTTCATTTAACCAAAGATCATCCCACCACTTCATAGTTACCAAATCACCAAACCATTGATGAGCTAGTTCATGGGTAATTACAGTTGCAACAAGTTTCTGCGTGTCTAAAGCCGTATTTGCTGGGTCAAGCAGTAAATAGGCCTCGCGGTAAGTTACCAAGCCCCAGTTTTCCATAGCTCCTGCTGAAAAATCTGGTAAAGCCAACTGCCATGAATGTGGTAGCGGATAAGGTGTTTGATAAAAATCCTCATAAAATTCAATTGCACGTTTAGCAATATCTAAGGCAAAATCTAATTCATGTGGTTGATGCGCTTTTGTAGCAAAAACCCCAACCTTAACACCGCTGTTCGTTGTTGTAATTTTACTTTGCAAATCACCAAAAGCAAAAGCAACTAGGTAAGTCGACATTTTGACAGTTGGTGCAAAATAATGAACTCCAGCTTCTACTTTGGTTTCTGGCATATTACTTAAAACCAGTTCACCAGGCTGTTCGTCAAATTTAATTGCCAGTGAGAAGGTTGCTTTGGCTTCCGGTTCATCGATGCAAGGAAAAGCCTGACGAGCAAAATTAGTTTCAAATTGTGTCCCAATCAGCTGCTTTTTTTCTCCGTTCACTTCATAATAAGAAGGATAGATGCCCATCATCGTGTCGGTTAACGGGGCCGTGTAGGCAATCGAAAATTCAACTTTGCCAGCATGTGGTAATTTTATTTTTAAAGCATCTGCAGCAGCATCAAGCGTAAATTCTAATTGCTCAGCTGCGACCGTTACCGCCATTACCTTTAAGTTCTTTTGGTGGACCGCAATTTCAGATTGCTCAGCAGTCCCCGTTATCGTCGTTTTCCCGGTGATTGTCTTTTCTTGACGATTAATATCCAAGAAAACATCGTAGTGTTCTGGTTGAAATGTATCATAAAAACGAGTTATTTCAGTCATAGTATCTCCTTCTTAAACAGAATAATAATATTATACATCCTTTATACAAAAAATTGCTGTCTACTGAATTTAATTATAAATAAGTTTAAAAATCAATGTAAAGCAAAGCAACTTGGCTATTTTACTTTTGATTCCTCAGCTGTTTCAGTCATCTCATGTATAATCTTAGCCTGCTACAAATTATTTCTTCAAGTATGTTTCACTTAAAGTCGGCTCGTTTGGTTGAATAACTCTCACTTAACTGAGCCGCTTCCATTTGTTTTCAATAGAAATACCCCCAACACTCTCGTTGATAAAATTATAGTATTAGCAAAAAATGCAGATATTTATTCCTGCCGTACCAACAAATCAATAATTGCTTGACGATCAATTTTTCCAAAATATGGCACTAAGTCAACATCAGCCAATGCTTGAACGATTGCCTGACGGTCATAACGAATACCAATCAATTTTGTCGCAAATTGCCCAACATCCGCTTGTCCTAAAAAATCACCATAAATTTTTAGATAACTGATTAATCCCTGCTTTATTTGCAAACGAAAATCAATTGTACCCTGCATAAAATGCTGTCGATGTTGAATGGTTGCGGCTGGTGAGTTGCCATAAACCCAATCCCAATTACTGAAAATTTTTTGATTAATGGCGGTAACTGCTCGTTTAGCCGTGTCGTCTAGGAAATATTCTTTAGCTGAACTTAAATCCGTCACCTGCAAAATCTTTCTAGCTAACGTATCACGAAACTCTTCAATCGTTAATCGCTGATAATCAGGAGTGAAGAATGGTTTCAGGTTAGTAACTCGACTATGAACTGATTTAATGCCCTTAGCCGCAATCTTGTCTTTAGGAACATTCAAGGCTTTTTCGATGACGCTCAAATCAACGTCATACATCAACGTACCGTGAGAAAACATCCGTCCATGTTCTAATCGCATAGCGTTACCGGAAAACTTTTTGCCAGCAATTTGCAAGTCATTTCGACCAACTAATTCTGCTCCAGTAGCCCCCATTGCATGCAGGGCAGCCAATACTGGCTCAGTGAACTTCAAAAAGTTACCATTAGAATGCCCATCATCCTTAGTTATGAAGCTAAAACTAACATTTCCCAAGTCATCAAAAACTGCCCCGCCTCCCGAAGTCCGTCGGGTTAAAATAATTTTATTTCGTTGAACGTAGTCTAAGTTAACTTCTTCATAGGCATTTTGATTAGCGCCTAAAATAATACAGGGTGAGTTAATGTAAAAATACAAAATTGGTTCCGTCAGATCAGCATGTTCCATTAAATAGGTTTCCAGTGCTAAATTATAACGAATATCTCGTTGGTCGGTTACCAAGTATTTCATTTGATTGCTTCCCCCAAACTAAAATCATCTACTAATTCAACTGTAACATTCGGACTGCTAGCTAATAATTTGGCAACTGGGCAACGCCGCTCACAAATCGCTAGCATTTCTTGAGCAGTTTGTCGTTCAACTTGCGGCAGCTTAACTTGCGCCCGCAACCAGAATTGAAATCCCTGATAATCGCGTCCTAAATCAATTGCTACCCGAACAACCGCTTGATGTGATAAGCCCCGCCGCTTTTCTTCTGCTTCAAGCGTCGCATTTAAACAAGTTGCTAAAGCTGCTCCAATCAACTGCTCCGGATTCGAACCTGGAACCGTTTTCAGCGGGCTGCTCGTTAATTGTTCAAATTTTCCACCATTTAACGATCGAACGTATCCATTAAGTCCGGCTCGATTTTCAATTTCAGTATGATAGAGTGATTTTTTCTCCATAACTACACCTCATTTTGATATATTAGATTACATTCGTCATCATTATACCAAACAAGGACAAATCAGCTCAAAAATATTGATGTCCGTTTAAACTGCTGATTGGTTGACTTAATTAACCAAACAGTACTTTAAACTTAATGTTAGTTCTTGCTCTAGGGCGAAAAGTCCTAAGTCCTGGCAAAAACTTAAAGTAGTTGAAATTAATTTTGTGCCTTCAACAAATTGTTTGGCCGCAATTAAGTCTAATCCGGTAATAAAAGATTTATAGCATTTTGAATACAGATCTTCTTGTTGGCTTTTAACATTATTTAGTATTGAAAAAAAACGTTTATTTTTGCTATAACTATCTAATCTTATCAGCTTAATTATAATGTCTGCTAATAACTTCACTTTTACTTGACCTAGTAAAGTAAAATTTTGGCTATCACAAATTTCTTCAGACCGACTAGCATTAATCAGTTGGCAAATATCATCTTCATTAAATATAAAAAGGGCTTCATCAAAGAACTGATATTCATACTTACTCCAGACCTTCACCCCCATTAAGTATGCGATAATTAATTCTTTTTCCGCGGCAAAACTTTCCGACTTCGCTTCTAGCTTTTTAAGCATACAACTAGCAAGCAATCCTAAATTATTAAAGCGAGACAATCTATTGGACTCAGTCAAATTGGAAATATTTTGGTGAATCAAGCAAACTTCCATCAACGCTTTATTTTTAAAAGCCTTTAACAGTCGCTGATGATATTTCTCGTATAATGCAAATTCATCATTTTCGCGCTCGAATAAATAAACAAATTCTTCTAAATCTAGATTTAAGCGGGCAATAATTATCAACAACTTAGAAATTTTTATTTCTTTTTTCCCTCTTTCATATTGTGAGCTTGTTGGTTGAGCCATTAAACCCCGGTAAAGATTCTTGGTTTTCAACCCCTTTGTCAGTCTAATCTGCCTTACGATTTCTCCTGACGACATCATACAGATTATATCTCCTTTACTAAAGACACAACTATTGAGTTCTGTCTACGTTCCGTAAGAATTTAAAATAAGGTATATTTTGAAGTTTTCTTATGTGCGGGCTTTAAAACTATTAAAATTGAGAACATATTTATGCTATACTTATGTAAAAATTAAGCAGGGACATAACTCAATAGTTGTGTCCCTTTTTTTAGTGTTTTATAATAACATAAGCTTTATCTAGCATTTATAATTTCAGTTAGTCTAAAAAATGATTAAAAAGATGCATTTGTAATTGTCGCTGAATTAAAACATTTTTTAAAAATTAACTTTAAAATATGATTAACGTCCATTTAAAGTTACATATAGCGCATCTTAGTGAAATTCATTATCTTTAATCACCAAATTGTTTAAATCCGCTAATTACTATAAAATTTTAGGAGAAGCTTATGATGAAAAAGCAAATTAAAAATATTATTAATCATATTTGCTATACTTCAAAAATATATGAGCTACTTAATCAAGAGTTGGCAACAGCTTACTCTCCACAAGAAATTCAAGTCTTGCTAAAAAAAGTACTAATTAATTCACATCATTGGAAGAAAAAAGGAAAGTATTTAACCTTCTATAATATTGATGATAAACTGGAAATTACAATTAACAGCGAAAATTTTCAAATAGTTACTATTTCCAAAATTTCCCACACTAAGCAACAAACTACAATTACAAAGTATGGTTACGCACGAGTCAGTACCGCTGACCAAAAATTGGAAAATCAAATTGAAGTTCTTAAAGCTGCCGGTGCAGAAAAAATTTATCAAGAAAAATTCACTGGGACAACTACCGAACGACCAGAGTTCAAAAAATTATTAGCTAAACTTACCCCGGGGGACACTTTGATTATTACCAAACTAGATCGTTTTGCCCGTAATACTAAAGAAGCCTTGGAAATTATTCAAACTTTATTTTCCCTAGGTATCAAAGTCAACATTTTAAATATGGGAATAATTGATAACACCCCAACTGGTCAACTGATTTTTACAATTTTTAGTGCCTTTGCTCAGTTTGAACGCGATATGATCGTCACGCGAACCCAAGAAGGCAAGGAATTTGCGAAGAGAAATAATCCAAACTTCACTGAAGGTCGGCCGCAAAAATATACCGACAAGCAAATATTATTTGCCTACAAATTACGTCAAAAAGGCTTAACTTATAAACAACTTGAACAACAAACAGGTATTGGCAGTAAAACATTACAACGACGATTCAAATTAATTAAGTAATTATAATTAAAAGCACAAAATAAAAAGCCCTATGCTGAAAGCATTCCTGCAATTTTCGATTGCAAAAATACTAAAGCTGATAAGGCTTTTTTGATTGAAATACTACTTAACTCCCAGTAAACTCGCTAAAATGAAAAGTCCCCAAATATGTGCTGGATAGAAAATATAAAAGAAGTACTTCATACTCTTACCGCGTTTCGAATTATATAAAGCAATTGGGATAATAGCAAAAATCATCATCCATTGAATGTTGACTGTAAATAAGTCATTAAATTGCCAATAAGACAGATAGCCTGTATACCAAATCGCTGCAATAACGATGAAAAGATACTGTAGTTTTCGATTATCCTTAACCAAATATAAGAAAAATGCTAAATAACAAAAATAAGCGTTTTCTGCCCCAGCTGATGAAGGGTAAATAAAATTAACTAATATGCTGGATAATTGGAAAAATCCCCTCCCCTGTACTGAAAAATGCAAATATAGCGACAATAAAAGCGGCAAGCCAATCAGTACTGAACCTGACAAACCAGATTTTAAATCATGCTTTTTCAAAGCTGCTTTAAATTTTTCATAACCATACATCGCTGAAACACCAACGAACAAATCACCAAAAATATTATTCATCAATGCTACATTACCAACACTAAAGAAAGCCTGAATAAGTGCATCTCCGACCCCCATAATCCAGTAGCCTATCAACAAGCGCCACAAATATTTTTTCTTATCATGTGTATGCGTGAAGCCCTCAACACTGACAAAGAAAAAAATCGTTGCCACTGGCCGACCTAACCAATTAAACCATCCCGGTACGCCAGCTCCAGCAAACATTTGGTGGATATGATCAAAAACCATTAGTACTAAACCAATGACCTTCAAGTCAAAAGTCGTCAAAGATTTATGTTTATTTAAAAAAGTTGTCATTATAATATTCCCCTGTATTTCTTAAGTTAAGGCGTATTATACTATACATTATTTTTAAATCCATCTCATTATAGTTATTAATTATCGATTATTAAAAATGGATTAGCAGTCAGGTTGAGTCCTATAACATCACTGGCTCCTAATTACAACAACTTAATCTAAAAATTTCGGTTTTACCGAATGATTTCACATAAAAAATCACTAAAATTAAGCTAATGTAAAATTTTGATTAATTGATTCAAATTACTTTTTTTGCTAGTTATATTTGACAAGTCCAGCAAAACTTGTTACTGTTATACCAACAAATTAATCAAAAGGGGTGTCGCTACTGTGTTATCTAATTCAATAATCAAAATTCAGCTGCGTCCCTCTATCCAATTACATAATACTTGTTGTTGCTGATTTCTATACTTTAAGTGAAATGGCTTTTTTAGTCATCGTCTAACAGCCACATTGGCCAGTTATCTGAGTATGGAGGTCTTTTTTATGACAATGAATAACATTAAGATTCACTTTTCAATCCAGAATAATTCAGCTGCTGTCAGTTATCACTGGCGTTTACAGTTGCTATATTTGGGTGGAGTTCGTGCCTGCTGTTAATTCAGCTAGTTTCTAACAATACTCAAATTAATTCAGGTTAGGAAGTGAATTTTTTTATGAATCAGCCTTTGCAGATTGGCATTTTGAATCTAATGCATGATAAACTCCGAACTAAAAATGAGTTACAGCAAGTTTTAGAATCTACTATCCAACCGGTTAACCTGCAGTTTTTTTATCCTCGACTGCATTATCAAAACCGTGCAGTTCCCACAGTAGTTAAAACTCAAGCAAAACCGCTTGATTTAGCGGCTGTCGCCCAACTGGATGCTTTTATCATTACTGGTGCTCCGCTGGATCAACTTGAATTCGGTCAAATTACTTATTTACCTGAATTACAAGAATTATTCAAAGTGCTTAAGAAAGTCCCGCAACGACTGTATCTCTGCTGGGGAGCAATGGTTGCATTGCACGAACTCTATCGAATTGACAAACAATTGCTTCCTCGTAAATTATTCGGCGTCTATCCGCAACAAGTTTTAACTGCTGATCCACTGCTGGCAGGTTTGAAAAATGGCTTTTGGGCGCCTCATGCTCGCTATGCAGAAGCCAATCGAGCTCAAATTGCAGCTCACCCGCAATTAGAAATTACAGCTGTTAATCAAGCTGGAAGCCTATTTCTTGTACGTAACCGTCTCGGCAACGAAACGCTACTTTTTTCTCATCTCGAATATCAGGCTGACAGCTTGGAAGCTGAATACCAACGCGAAATTGCAGCGCATCCTGAGCGGCATTATCAGCAGCCTGAAACGTCACTTGCCCCAGTATTTGGCTGGCAGAGAACCCAGCAAATTTTCTTTCACAATTGGTTAAATTTAATCGCCACAACTGTCAAAAATAATGGAGGTTTAATTTATGGTTAACGCAAAACAAAATATTACTGAATTGATTGGTAAAACTCCGCTTTTGAAATTGAATCAGATTGTTCCCGAAGGTGCTGCTGATGTTTATGTTAAACTAGAGTTTTTCAACCCTGGCAGTTCAATCAAAGACCGTATCGCCTTAGCGATGATTGATGCCGCTGAAAAGTCCGGCAAATTAACAGCTGGCGGAACAATTATTGAACCAACCTCTGGTAATACCGGTATTGGCTTAGCTTTAACAGCTGCCGCTAAGGGTTATCATTTAATTATTACCATGCCTAAAAGCATGAGTATTGAACGTCGCAAATTAATTCAAGGTTATGGTGCTGAATTGATTTTAGTTGATGGCGGCATGCCGGATGCCATCAAAACTGCCAAAGATTTAGCCGAAAAAAATGGTTACTTTTTGCCATTGCAGTTTGATAATCCTGCCAACCCCGCAATCCACGAAAAAACCACCGGACAAGAAATTATCGCTGACTTTGCAGGCAGAACACCAGATGCCTTTGTAGCTGGTGTTGGAACCGGTGGAACTTTAACTGGAGTCGGCCATGCGCTAAAAAAGGTCAATCCGCAAGTTGAGATTTACGCTCTTGAAGCAGCTGGTTCACCATTTTTAAAGAACGGGAAAGCTGGTAAACATAAAATTCAAGGAATCAGTGCTGGCTTTGTCCCAGCAGTCTTAGATACCGACCTTTACACCGATATTATTGAAGTTACTGATGAGCAGGCCATTACTACTGCTCAAAAGGTCAGTTACCAAGAAGGATTTTTACCAGGAATCTCAGCCGGCGCTAACATTTATGGTGCAATTGAAATTGCTAAAAAGCTCGGTCGAGGTAAAAGTGTCGTTACTGTTGTTCCAGATAATGGTGAACGTTATCTATCTACTGATCTGTTTAACTTTTAATTTAAAAAATAAGCCTGAAAAAAGGCTAAAAAGCAATAGAAAATCGACCCAAAATTTTAGAATCAATAAAATTTTGGATCGATTTTTTTCACATTCGCCAATTGTTTACGCGGAAAATTAGAAATTACTTTAGTCAAAACTGCTGCCAACGTGGAACATCTTTGTCAAGATTGGAAACATCCTAGAAAAAGTGTCCCCGTTCTTGATAGAAGCCCATTTTCCCGTCTGTTTTTCATGTAAGGTTGACCTAATATTTATCCCCTCTATAAAAAACTCTACGTAAATTATACCTTTTGCACTCATTTTTTGTTTTTAATCAGATAAGCTTTAGTTTCATATGGTCTTAAAATCGCGCCTTGATCAGTCGGATAATTTCCAGCCAACCGTTCTCCATTCACAACTTCAGCAAAATCCCTATTAATCGTTTTAGCAGAAAAGTTACTGAAGACTTTTAACGTGCTTCCTTGATAATCTCGTTGATAGGCCAAGACAGCTGGGTCGGCCAGCTCTAACGGTTTAAAACTACCATAACGAATTACTGTTAATTGGTGCCGCAACTTAATCATCTGTTGGTAATAATAGAAAACCGAATTTTTGTCAGCTAAAGCCTGTGCAACATTAATCTCACTATAATTTGGATTCAAGTCGAACCATGGTTGACCTTGAGTAAATCCTGCATGTTCGCTAGTATTCCATTGCATTGGTGTCCGTGCATTATCACGCGACATCTTAGCCAAGTAATTTAACATTTGTTTTGCTGATAAAGCATGTTCTTGTTCAACAAATTGCTGATAGGCATTCAGCGATTCTAAATCCTCGTACTGATCTAACCGTTTAAAATGAACATTGGTCATTCCTATTTCTTCACCTTCATAAACATAAGGCGTTCCTTGCATAAAATGCAGCGTCGTGGCTAACATTTTAGCAGCCACTACACGATACTTGGGATTATCAGTTGCAAAGCGTGATACCGCCCGAGGTTGATCGTGATTGTTCCAATACAAACTATTCCACCCTTTACCATCAAGCTCTGTTTGCCAGCGAAAAAGAGCTTTTTTCAAGTCAGCTAACTTGATTGGTTGATCATTCCATTTACCGAATTTTTCATCTGGATTAGCCGCTAAACTGACATGATCAAATTGAAATACCATATTCAACTCATGGCTATGCAACCCAGTATACTTAATTGCATCCTGTGGTGTTGATCCCGGCATTTCTCCAACTGTCATTACATCATATTTAGCCAAAACTTCACGATTCATTTCTTGCAAGAATTCATTTAAGCGCGGGCCATCAGCAACTACCTGTTGAACATCTCCATATGCGGCTCCTAGTGCTTGCGGGGCATTTGGCAAACCAGCTGGTTTTGAGATCAGGTTAATTACGTCCATTCGGAAACCATCAACGCCACGATCAAGCCAAAAGCGCATTAAATCATAAACTTCTTGCCGTACCTTAGGATTTTCCCAATTTAAATCCGGTTGCCCCGGAGCAAATAAATGCAGATAATACTGTTGTCGCTCAGGAACATAAGTCCAAGCCGAACCACTAAAATATGATCCCCAATTATTGGGTTCATGACCATCAACTGGGTCACGCCAGATATAGTAATCTGCATAAGGATTTTCTTTTGATTGGCGACTTTCCTTGAACCAATGATGCTGATCGGAAGTATGATTTACTACTAAATCCATTAATAGTTTCATCTGCTGTTGATGTAACCCGGCTAATAGCTGATCAAATTCTGTCAATGTTCCATAGGCTGGCTGAATCCGGCGATAATCCGCAATATCATAACCATTATCCTTGTCTGGTGAAAGATAGATGGGATTGAGCCAGACAACATCAGCTCCCAATTTTTTTAAATATGGTAACCGTTGACGAATTCCATTCAAATCACCAATTCCATCACCATTGCTATCTTGAAAACTTCTTGGATAAATTTGATAAACAACTGAATCTTTAAACCAATCACTTTTCATTTTGCTCCTCCTTCGCTGAAGTTTTTCTAAAGTTCATCATTTTAACTTGAAGTAATCGATTACATAGAAGATGATAGCACTTAGAGCAAACGTTTACAATAGCAAAGTTCTTTTTTATTAAACGTTTGTGCAAATGTGTTTTGCTAAACATAAAATCAAAATTTATGCTAAAGTATTAGTATTAGCTAGTGAGGAGGAGAAAAATGGCAGTTACAATCAAAGACATTGCTCGGTCCGCCCAGATTTCAGCAGTTACCGTCTCAAGAATTCTCGGTAATAAACAGGGGCATTATTCTGCAGCAACGGCTGAAAAAGTCCGGAAGATTGCTCAAACAATGGGTTATCACAAAAATATTGCCGCTGCTGAACTGGTCACGCGCAAAAGCCATGTCGTAGCGGTAATCATCGGCGCTACTAAAACTAACTTTGCCGAAAAAATTGTTGAAGGTATTGAGAAAAGCGCCATTAAATATGGTTATCATATTGTATTGCTGACCGTTGAACCAAATAACCCTCAGTCACAAACTCGAGCACTACAAACTATCCTAGGTCGACCAATCTATGGTGTTTTATTGTTGTCGTTAACCTTAACTGCTAAAAATTTCCAGTTATTGCAAGCAACTGAGCTGCCATATTTATTTATTTCGATCGGAATTTCTGATAAAGCTTCTTTTATTAGTTCAAATGATTTTCAAATCGGCTACCAAGCAACATCTTTCTTAATTGCTAAAGGACATACAAAAATTGGTATTGCTGGAATGACAGATGATTCTTATATTGGACAGCAGCGAGTTGCCGGATTTAAGCAGGCTTTACGAGAAAGTAAGCTGTCGATTCAAGATGACTGGATTCAATTTGGTGATTTCACATATGAAGCTGGTATTAAAGCAATGCGTGAATACGGCCCAAATCCAGAATTGACGGCAGTCATCGGGACCAGTGACCTTGTTTCAATTGGACTTTTAAATGCCGCAAGCGACTTTAATTTAGCTGTTCCGCAGCGGTTATCAATTTTAAGCATTGATGGTACTCAACTAACTAAAATCGTCCGGCCGCAACTAAGCAGCATTACCCAAGATTTTTATCAGATGGGCTATCAAGGACTTCAAACTTTAATCCAACAAGCCAATCATAAAGACAAAGCACACTATCTGCCCTTCAAGATCATTGAGCGTGGTAGTACCAGCCAATTGCCATAAACTACCTACTTTTCTGGTACTTGAAAAGTGTTTTCTAATTTGAATTTTAAAGCGGGCATTTGTTCATCAATACATTCCTGCCAATACTTTACATGCTGCTGATCAATTGGATTCGAACTTTCGCTAACTGGCAGCCCGATACCGTCTTGATGCGAATACCAGCAAAGATACAAGCGATCATCCAGTTGCAACGAAAAAATTTGTTCTAACAACAGCTTTTCTGCTACTAAGGTGGCTGAAACTTGAGTTTGATTTTGACGTAAAAAAGTCATCCATTCTTGAGCCTTAGCCTCTTGACCTTTTTTTACTGGGAAACCTTCTAATTCGATTAACAAGCTCACATCTCCTCATATTATTGAATTGATCCTGACAGTTTTGATAAAATTCTGGTACTTTAACTTTTAAATTATCATTAGTTTTGATAGACTAACAGCAGTTATCCTCTTCAATAGTTTAGCCACTAACAACAAAACTTATAATTTCCTAATTCTTTATGCTTAATTATATCCTGATAAAGGAGCTATTAAAAGTGCGGGTTAACATTATTCAACATACACCCAATGAGCGACCTGGTTTGATCCTTGATTGGACACAAAAACATCAACATCAAGTTGGAATCTATCATCCCTATCAATTTCAGGGTGTTCTGCCAGCTGCTGCTGAAACCGATTTGCTGATAATTTTAGGTGGTCCAATGAACCCAAATGACCATTTTTCATGGTTAAAAAATGAACGACAATTAATTCAAAAACTGTTATATCTGCGACGACCAATTTTCGGTGTCTGTTTAGGCGCACAGCAAATCGTCAAAACACTTGGTGGAACAATTAAAGCTGCGCCAGTTAAAGAGGTCGGTTGGGCGCCAGTTAAGCTGGAAAATCAGATTATTCCAAATTTACCAGCCAAAATTTCTGTTCTTCACTGGCATCAAGATACCTTTTCAATTCCGACTGGAGCGATTCAATTATTTTCCAGTGAATTGGTTCCTCATCAAGGTTTTCTTTACCGACACAATGTTCTTGGCTTACAATTTCATCTTGAAGTTGCCTCGCTGAATGTCCGTGAAATGTTAATCAACGATGGCAGTTATCTCAATGGTTCAGCGTTTAAGACTTCTTGCCAAAAAATTTTATCACAGCCGGTTCCAGCTACTAACCAGCGAGTTCTTTTTCAGCTTTTAGATTTTATCTGCGCTAATAATTGAGCTGGAATTTCAAGCTGCATGATTTACCCAACTCAACTAGCAAAGACACTACTTTTTACTTATCTACAATAATTTGAATTGAATAATATTTAATAATGCAAAAAGTACCTTGGTGATCAACCGCTATTAGCAGTGACACCAAGGTACTTTTAAGTTTGTATTCCAATTACCGTTTTAACTAATTAATTCAAATTACATAAAAACTGATTTAAATAAAATAGTTGCAGCAACACCAGCTAAAATTGGTGCAACTACTGGAACCCAAGCATAGCCCCAATTTGAATTTCCCTTATATTTTAACGGAAATACTTGGTGTAATAAGCGCGGTCCCAAATCACGAGCCGGATTCAACGCTGGTCCAGTTGGGCCGCCAAATGAAGCTACGATTACCATTACCAACAAACCAATCCCAATGAAACCTGAAAGTTGATTCCCTTTGGCAAAAGCTGGCGAATTTGTGATTCCCAAAGCGCCAAAGACCAAAACAAAAGTACCTAAAAACTCATTGATGAAACCATTCAGCCAATGATTAGTTGCGTCTGATGTCGAAAAAGTTCCCAAAACCTTCCCTGTATCGGTTGTTAAATCATAATGCGGTTTAAAAGCTGCAATAACAATCAATTGCCCGACAATTGCCCCCAAAAATTGTACTCCTATGTATGGTAAAACTTCTGTCCAAGGGAATAATCCAGCAGCAGCCAATCCAATGGTAAATGCCGGATTAATATGATTCCCTGAAATACTGCCAAACATCAAAGCTGGAATCATTACTGCAAAACCATACCCAACTGAAATGACAATCCACCCACTGCGGCTTCCTTTAGTCTTTTCCAAATCAACGGTAGCAACTGACCCGTTACCTAATGCTACCATAATTGCAGTCCCAAAAAATTCTGCTGCTAAACGGGTCGATAAAGCATAATCCATTAAAAACCTCTCCTCTTTCTCTGCTAAAAAACGACATTGTAACTAACGTATGTAACACTTAACCGTAACATTTGTTACAGTTACAATACCGAGATATATTAAGCCTCTAAACTATTTTTGTCAAGCTTTTTTTCTATTATATTTTCTGAATTAAATTTTGCAATATATTAATTTGTTTATCAATGCAATCATCTTGATTAGGTTAAGCATGCTATAATATCAGTGAAAGTAGCTCTATGAATCGCTCGTATAACTATAATCAATGATTAATTGTGTCATACTAAATTTTTAAGGAGGAGAATCTCTCATGACAATTGTTGCAGCCATTTTTAATTTTTGCTTGATTGCTAGTTGCTTGCTTTTGGCATTTTTGTTTTGGAGAGGTCGAGTCTTATTTTTAATCGCAGGTAATCTTTTAGCGCGAAAACCTTATGATCAAAATTCACATCTAGCTGGTAAATATCTTGCTTTGTTGCTAGTCCTTACAGCTGGTTTTATTGCCATCACCAACTTTGGAAACTTATCCAATACGGTTAGTTGGTTAATAACGATTGGATTTATTGTGGTTGTTTTTGCAATTATTTTGGCAATTAACCTTCATATCATCCATCTAAATAAAAAATAAAATAACACCAAAAAAGCAGGCTAAATTGAAAATAGCCTGCTTTTATCTATCTAGAATTGCCTAACTCATAGCAGCTAAAATGCTGCAATCTTTTAACCTTATAACAAGTTGATTACAATAAATCAACACCAACCGGAATTGTCTGACCATTTTGATAAACAAACACTGCCCCCAGTAATCCAGAACGACTCTTCAGCCATCCCGCCAATGGTTGGCCAGCAAAAAATAAACGTTTAGCTTCAATTTCAGCTACAACAGATTGCTCTGCAAAAATAGTAACTCCTGCAAGCTCGGTCTTTAAAGGATAGCCCGTACGGGGATCTAATAGATGATGATAGTTTTGACCATTTTGTTTTAAGGTCCGTTCATAAATTCCTGAAGTAACGGCTGAACAAGCCGGAAGATTAACCTTGCCAATGCTTGCTCCGCGCGGTTGTCGTGGATCTTGTACCCCAATTACCCAACGACCATCTGAATGAGTTGGTGCTGCTCCTACTAATAAGACATTCCCACCTAAATTAATGATTCCAGCACTAACACCATATGCTAACCATAAATCTCTAATTCGATCCGCAATGTACCCTTTAGCAATGCCACCCAAATCTAGTTTCATGCCCGTTCGCGGTAAATAAACACTGAAATTACGATCTTCTAGCTGAATCTGAGTTGGATCAATTAAGTTGTGACAGCGCTGAATTTCAGCAGCTGTTGGAACGTGGGCATCAGAAAATCCGATATCCCACAACTTAACCAAGGGACCAATCGCCGTATTGAATCCGAAGTTTTCACAACTAGCTGCCACTGCCAATTTAATCAGCTGATAAACTGCTGCACTAACTTGAACTGGGTGTTTTCCAGCTGCTTGACTGATTGCCAAAACTTGTGATGTTGCTCGATTAATTGTTAATAATTCCTCATACTTTGCTATCAATTCAAATGAATGACCAAGAATCAGCTGATCAACGGTTCCAAAAAGCGTCAAAGTATTTAAAGTTCCCAAACCGTACTTTGTCTGGGTTAGTCTTTGTGCAGCAATGTTTTCAATCATTTCAAATAGTCCTTATTCTTCTTGATGCTGTGAAGCACCACTGGTCGCATCAGTAGCTGGTGTTGATTCATCTGACCACTTCTGTTTCGACTGTTGGAGTAGCACTAGTAGTTGTATCAGCACTTTCAGCTTCAACCGATTGCTCTATTTTTTGTGAAGCTCCAGTAGTCGTATCTGTTTGTTCAAAACTGCCATTTTTAAAAAGATCATATAAATGGTCAACATTTCCCGTAAATTCCATTGTTCCTAAATAATGGCCATTAACATCTCGGACTGCATAGTAACGAATCAATACTTTATGTCCTTGAAGTGTCATACAGCGCTCAACCAAATCTTTTTCACCAGATTTAAATGAAGTAATAATCTTTTCAACTGTTGGAACAGCCAACGGTGGATGGCATTCTTGCACCGTTTCACCTAAAGAACTGACCGAACGAACATGTACCCGATCAGCTTTATCAGAAAACCAGCTGAAATGATCCGTTTCATCAATAAAATCAACTTCAAATGGCATCGTACTGAAAATTTGCTGAATCTGCTGCAAACTAAGTTTTCCGGTTGGAAATTGAACGAACGCTTCACTAATTAATGGTTGCTTAACCGCAGCTAAAGCTGCTTGCGGTGATCGTTGGTTTAGTAATTTAGCAAAGCTCACAAAATTAGTAAAATATTTCTCCAATTCAGTGGCAGCTGGTTTGTCAATTAATTCACCAGCTTCATTGAAGACAGTCGCTACATTGCCAAGCAAAAATTCATTTCCAGATAAAACGGCTGCATTCAAATCTGGCGAAGCCAAAATCTGGCGTAAATGTTCCTGGGCACGAGCTGATCCTTGTGGTCCATAAGAAGCGCCAACAATCATCACTGGCTTATTATCTAATAATTCACAGTGATAAGATAACCATTCAATCGCACTTTTAAGTGCAGCTGGAATACTATGATCATATTCAGGCGAAGAAAAAATTACTCCGTCAGCTTGTTTAATTGCTTGTTTAAAATCCCAAACTTTAGATTGTTGTTCTTGCGGCAAATCCTTTTGGAAGAGCGGCAATTGATTGATTTCTAAAATCTCAATTTTGGCTAATTCGGCAAAATGCCGCTGCATATATTTCAGCAAACGACGATTATATGAATGCGTTGCATTTGTTCCGACAATCGCAGCTAGTTTCACTTTATTTTCCTCCCTTATCGTTCTTTTTAGCTTTCTTGACAAAAATCGCAAAATCTTGCAGACATCCAGCTAAAAAGCTGACCGTTTTTGGATCGCTGATTTCGGCTGCAGCATTAAAAGCCGTCTTAGCCTGACCCAAGAGAAATTCTTGTCCTTGAAAAACATCAGCATCAACACCTGGTGAATTCAAAATTTGCCGCAAATGGAGTTGGGCTCGTGAGGATCCTTGAGGATAGGTGGAAGCTCCTAAAATCATTACCGGTTTTTGTTTCAACGGATGAACTTGGTAAGACATCCACTCAATCGCACTTTTCAATGATGCTGTTACTGAATGATTATACTCAGGACAAGCAATAATCACGCCATCACTTTTGCTAATTTTTTTGGACCATTCTTCAATCACAGCTGGCGTAACTCCTGCGATATCTTCATTAAAAAGTGGTAATTCACGAACTTCAAGTTTTTCCAAATGGAATTTGGGATAATGCTTCGCAATAAATTCAATCAGTAATCGATTATAAGAAACTTGATTATTTGAGCCAATAATTGCTACTAACTTCACAAAATCACTCCCTAACAAAATTTTATTTAACATCTATCATTAATTATAACTCAATCGCACCTTATTTTTCCCAGTTTTTCCCTAAATGTACTTGTCTAATGTTGAACAAAATCCAAAAATGGCTCGAACAAAAAATCCCTGACTCTTTCTACAATTAGTCAAGGATTTATTTTATATCTCTGATTATTTGATTTCAAAAATCAATTAGTTGCTCTTAAGCCAAAATGGTTAGTCGTTTAGTTGATGTTTAACACCTATTCCTGTTAGAGCACTAATCAAGGAAAATAGTGGTGATAGTAAACTAAAAAGTGCAAATGGCAAATAATCTAACACTGGAACTCCGAAAGTTCCGGCGACAAAGCTTCCAGCTACCCCCCAGGGAATTAAGTAGTTAATTACCGTTCCACCATCTTCTAAAGTTCTTCCTAAGACAACCGGATCAAGTTGTTGTTGTTTAAAAATTTCTTTAAAAGAACTGCCTGGCAAAATAACCGACAAAAATTGTTCACCAACAAAAATGTTGACTCCAATTGCTGTTAGCAAGGTTGCGATAATCAAACTCCGAGCTGTCTTTAGACGATTCGCTAGCCGATTCATTACAGTTGAAATTAAATTAAATTCCAGTAGCAAGCCACCTAATGATAATGCAACAATGATCAAAGCAACAGTCGGCATCATGCTCTCAATTCCTCCACGAGTCAGCAACAAATCAATTTGCCGATCACCGGTTTGTGACTTAAAGCCACTCTCAATCAACGCGCCGATAGTTGTCAGAGATACTGGCTGCTGCCATAAAATCATTCCCACCGAAACTGCAATATTCAGTAAAATTGTCATAATTGCCGGTATTTTTTTCCAAGCACAAATCAGCATTAGTAAAATTGGGATCAGTGCCAGTGGACTAATTGGGAAATTATGCTCAAGAACGCTAGTAATTCGTTGAATTGCTTGCAAACTAGCTGTCTTGCTGCTAACACCTAAAAAGCTAAAAACGATTAAGGAAAAAATAAAAGCTGGAATCGTCGACCACATTAAATTCTTGATATGTTTAAACAAGTCAGCCTCAACTACAGCGGCTGCTAAGTTGGTTGACTCCGATAAAGGTGACATTTTATCGCCAAAAACTGCCCCAGAAACAATTGCGCCAACTATTAGCGCTTGATCAAATCCCAATGCTTTACCAATTCCAAAAAAAGCAATTCCTAACGTCGACATAACCGTAAAGGCACTGCCAACAGCGCTGCCGACAATTGCACAAGCTACAAAAATAGATGGGATAAACCACTTAACACTCAAAACCTTAAATCCAATTACCATCAGCGCGGGAATAATTCCCGCTTTAATCCAAACTGCTATCAACGCACCCACCAAAATAAAAATAAAAATTGGAATAATTCCTGGTTCAATTCCTTTCACAATTCCATGATGGATAGCTGAAAAATCTGCGTGTTTGCTTACCCCATAAAGCATAGTGATTCCAATTGAAAATAAAATTGCTGTGCTTGGTGAAACTTTCCAGCCAATCACTCCGAGTGAAATGCTACAAATAATGATCGCTAAAACAATAATTGCTTCAGTTAAACTTGGTTGAATTTTCTTATTTTTCATTTTTAATTTTCCTTTCTTAATTCAATTTTCCACCAAATTTACCCGATAACGTAACAAACCACCGCATTTCATATTCTAAGCCTCCCACAATTCTGCATAAAAAAAACCAACCGCATTTACTCGGTTGGTTTTTGGTTTTTAAGCGTTATTTGCTTTTAACCAACCAAGTTTCATACTTGCTCGGCTAAAAGCATTGCAAACTACGCCGAGCATGTCATGAATGACATGCTCGGCATTCATGACTAATCCGCGTAGTAATAATAAGTTCTACTTAAACTGATAAATCTTTCTACGTTCATGTGCAATTAGTCCCTCCAAAAATTAACTAAATTGTACCAATTTAATGTTATTTCTGTCAAATTCAGCTAGCTGGTATTCACAGTAAACATATTTCGTGTTTTAATAACACTAACAATTGATTTAGAAAAGAGGTTTTAATTATTCCGACTAAAAAAGAGCTGCGTCAACATATCTTACAACTACTAAAGAAAAAAGACCCACAAGAAAAGCTCGTTGAAGAGCAGCAATTATATCAACAATTATTTGACTTGGCAACTTGGCAGCAAACCAATTCAATTGGCATTACGATGAGTATGCCACAAGAAATCAATACTCTACCTATTATCCAAACAGCTTTGAGCCAAAACAAACAAGTTTATATTCCCAAAACAGTTCATCGTAAGTTAAACTGGCTGCCGTATAATCCCCAGCAACTAGAAAAAACACGATTTGGTATTTTAGAACCAACTGGCAGCCCTGATCAAGCAGTTCAGCTTAATAACATTCAACTTGTATTAGTTCCGGGAGTTGCTTTCACAACTACTGGATATCGAGTTGGTTATGGGGCTGGATTTTACGATCGAGCTTTAACTAATTATCCCGGAAAAACCATTTCACTAGTTCTTCCAGAACAGCAAGTTACTGGTCTAACTCCAGATCCGTGGGATATAGCTGTTGAACAGCTATTAATGCTAAATTAGCAATCTATTGCAACAAAAAAGCCCTTTGTAACAAGCAAAGGGCTTTTATAATAATATTTACAGTCAGTTAATGTCATTCGTTTTTGGTTTCATCATTTCCGCTTTTATCAGCCGCTTTATGGTTAACGACTTCTTGTTCTAACATACTTTGCAAGCGACGCAATTCGCTAACCTGCGTTTCAATTGATCCAAGCATCTCGGTCTGGATTTTCTGAATTTGTAACATATTGGGCTGATCTTGTTGAATCATATGATCAATTTTGGAATGTAAAACTCGAATTTCTTCTTCGGATTTTAAATTCACATGATAATCATTACGCGACTCCATCCGATCATATTCAGCCGAACGATTCTGACTCATCATAATTAGTGGAGCTTGAACCGCAGCAACCATACTTAAAAATAAATTCAGCAAAATAAATGGATAAGGATCAAATCTAGATCCAAACCAATGAAATACATTGAGCAAAATCCATAAAATCATTACGGAAATAAAAGAAATAATAAACGGCCAGCTACCCCCGAAGTGTGCAACAGCATCAGCTACTTTCTGACCAAAAGTTAGTGAATGTTCCAATTGCTCGCGAACATCGACCATTTGATAAGCATCCTTTTCCATGACTCGCGTCAATTTTCGATTCAGCTTATTATTTTGGCGATAGTCTTTCGCAATCATCTGATCCATCTTCAATAATCGATAATGAACCAGATGCTCACTACAAATAAAGTCATTATTTGTCGCCTTGGGAAAGTCCTGACGAATCAACGCCTTTAGAGGGCCATCCAAGTCTCCTAGGAATACGCCATCTACTAAACCATATTTTTTATGATCTACTAGACAGCTGACTGTACGATCAAATTTATTCTTCATTGAGATAAACACCTCAGTTGAAATTAATTATCCCGTGCAGTTAAAAAGTTAAAAGGCAGGTTAAATGCCCATTACCATCTTGACTACACGAGGGACCATCATCGCTTGTTGAAGACGATATATGATGTTCTGACATAAAACCCACCACCTTTCCTAGAATCCTTAGTTGTTTGGAGCTATTCTCCGCATCTATCTAATATATACTTTAAAATAAGAAATGTCAATCTTAAACAAATTATATTTTGATTTGCATTTAGTGTTTTAATTTTAATCTTTCATTTAAATCCAAAAAATGTCATTCATTTCGTATACATAAAAAATGAATAAAGTTTAAAAGTCACTTTATCATTTGGACCTCGAATTATATTCAAAATAACCAATAAAAAATACGAAAAATACAAAAAAAGACATAAAAATGAGTTTTTATTAAAAAAAGATTGAAATTATCTCATAAATGCATTATAGTTAATATCAATTAAAAATGATTTTTTATTCAATAAAATGAATTTAAAGGATGATTAGATGGAAATTGGAATAATTGGTGCTACCGGATATAGCGGTAATGTACTTTACAATTTAATGAAACAGCATCCACAAGTAACTGCCATCAATTTATACGGACATCAACAAGATTCTGCATTGCGTTATCTAGACGAAGAAGTACCCGCATTTCAAGGAGAACGATTGCCAATTCGGCCGTTTAATCCAACAAAAATCATGCAAGAAAATGATTGTTTATTCTTCGCAACGCCTGCTGGTGTTTCAAAAAACTTAGCTTTGCCACTGATCGATGCTAATTTTCCTGTAATTGATCTCTCAGGTGACTTTCGTTTAAAGGATCCAGCCGATTATTTAAAATGGTATCAACAACCTGCTGCTGCAAAATCTCAATTAGCTCAAGCAGCCTATGGTCTTTGCGAATTTAATCAACAAGTCACTAAATCTTATATTGCAAATCCAGGTTGTTATGCGACTGCGACTTTATTAGGCTTAGCTCCCTTAATCATAGAACATTTAGTCGATTTAAAATCATTAATTGTCGATGCTAAATCCGGTGTTTCCGGTGCTGGCAAAAAATTAAGTTCTAGCAGTCATTTTTCTTTCATTAATGAGAATGCTTGGCTTTATAAATTAAACCAGCACAAACATATCCCTGAAATCTTGCAGCAAATGCAACTTTGGGATTCTCAAGCTCAAGCAATTCAATTTTCGACAACCTTGATTCCAATTACTCGTGGAATTATGGCAACAATTTATGCTCAAGTGAAATCAGGTATTACTCCTAATGACATTGAAACTGCTTATCAAAAATATTATCAAACAGCACCTTTTGTCCGCTGGCGTGGAACTGAATTACCCATGATCAAAAATGTTACTGGTTCAAATTATTGTGATCTCGGCTACGGTTACAACCCGACAACCAAGATGGTAACCGTTGTTTCTGTAATTGATAACTTGCTCAAAGGAGCTGCAGGACAGGCCGTCCAAAATTTCAATTTAATGTGGCATTTCCCTGAAACAACTGGTTTACCGCAATTACCAACTTTTCCTTAAGGAGATTTTTATATGCAAACTACTAAAATTCAAGAAGTTCCATTTTGTTGGCCACAGGGATTTAAAAGTGATGGCATCCACACCGGTTTAAAAAAAGCAACCGATCAACTTGATCTCGGTTGGCTTTATTCAGCTGTTCCAGCTCAAGCCGCTGGCATGTATACAACTAATCGTTTCTGTGCTGCACCAACCGCTATTACTAAGCAGTTAATCAACAAGCAACAGCAGTTACAAGCAATTATCATGAACAGTGCTATTGCTAATTCATGTACTGGTACAACCGGCGAAGCTAACGTTCATCAAGAACAAAAGTTGGTCGCCCAAAAACTAAAAATTAACTCTAATTTAGTTGGTGTTGCCTCAACCGGTTTAATCGGAGCTCAACTCCCAATGAGCAAAATTACAGCTGGCATCAATAAGTTGCAGCTAACTACCAATACTAAAGTTACTCAAGCCATCTTAACCACTGATACTCATGCCAAAAAAATCAGTTTGCAATTTAAACTGGCAAATCAGCTTTGTACTATTAGTGGATTCGCTAAAGGCTCGGGAATGATTGCCCCTAATATGGCAACAATGCTTGGATTTGTAACCACCGATGTTGCAGTGGCGCCAAACGTATTACAACCATTATTAAGTAAACTAACCGACAAGACATTTAATCAAATTACCGTCGATGGTGATACTTCAACCAATGATATGGTAGTCGTTTTGGCTAACGGTCAAGCAGGAAACTCTCCATTAACCGAAGCAGCACCTGATTGGTCAATATTTACCGCTGCCTTACACCAAGTCTTAGCCTTCTTAGCCCAGCAAATAGCTGGAGATGGTGAAGGAGCAACTAAGTTATTAGAAGTTAATGTTAACCATGCAGCAACTGAAAGCGAAAGCCAACAGGTTGCTAAAGCACTTGTTGGCTCCAATTTGGTCAAGGCGGCTTTCTTCGGTGCAGATCCAAACTGGGGTCGTATCATCAGCACTTTAGGGATGACTAATGCCCAGTTCAATCCACAACAAATTGATTTAGCTTTCAATGAATTTCAAATTTTAATTGCTAGTCAGCCTCAAGAATTTGAGCGAAAAGCCGTCATTGCAAGCCTGAAACAAAACAAAATCAAAATTAGTCTGGATTTACATGCTGGAAATGCTAGTGGGCAGGCTTGGGGATGCGATTTAACCTATGATTACGTTAAAATAAATGCCACTTACAGCAGCTGAGAAATTCCAAGCGGGAAGGAAAAGTTATGAAAGATTTGATTGTTATTAAAATCGGTGGAACCTCGATTGAGCAGCTAAGGCCGGAATTCTTTGAACAATTGCGTTTGTGGCACCAAGCTGGGCGAAAAATCCTCTTGATCCATGGGGGTGGCCGAGAAATCTCAGCTTTAACCCAAAAATTACAGTTACCAGTCAAACGAGAAAATGGAATTCGAATTACTGATCAAGCTACATTGCAACTGACCCGCATGGTCTTATTAGGGCAAACTCAGCCAAAACTTTTAGTGCAATTATTACAACACAATTTGCCTGCTATTGGTTTAAATGCAGCCGATCACCAACTGTTGCAAGGCGAACTACTTGATTTTGCTAAATACGGTTATGTTGGTCGAATAACTGCTATCAACCAAGCCTTTTTAAAACCATTGTTGCAAAAACAATTAGTTATCACTGCTCCACTCGCCTTATTAGGCAACCAATGGTTAAATATTAACGCTGACAGTGCTGCTGCTGCTATTGCCAGTTTGCTGCAAGCTGATGAATTATTTCTGTTAACCGATGTTCCAGGAGTTTTAAAAGCTGGTCAGGTCTTACCAACTTTAACCGTAGCTGCCGCCAAACGTTTAAAAGCTGCTAAAATCATCACCACTGGTATGCAACCTAAAATTGCCGCTGCTTTTCAAGCTGCTCGCTGTGGTGTTAATCATGTAAATATCACTAACCAATTATCTGCTACCGGAACACAGATCATTCAAAAGGAGGATTTTTAAAATGACAGCACTTTTCCCTAATTATCAACGGTTTAATTTTGAAATTGTCAGTGGACAATCAATCACTCTAACTGATAATAAGCAAAAGCAATATCTCGACTTAACCAGTGGAATTGGCGTTTGCAATTTAGGCTATAACCATCCAATCGTTAAAACAGCTGTCCAAAAACAGCTAAACTTGATTTGGCATACTTCTAACCTCTATCAAAGTTCATTACAAGAAGAAGTTGCTTCATTACTAACTAACGACAATGGCAGCAAAATTTTCTTTTGTAATTCTGGTACTGAAGCTAACGAAGCTGCTATGAAATTAGCACGCAAAGCCACTGGAAAAAGTAAAATTCTAGCTTTCGATCACTCTTTTCATGGACGGACTTATGGTGCCTTATCTTTGACTGACAATCCGGGAATTAAAAAAGGCTTTGGGCCCCTTGTTCCCGAAATTAGTTTTGCTGAATATAATAGTCCAGCAGCACTAAAGCAAATTACTACTGATTTAGCGGCGGTAATTTTAGAAATCATTCAAGGTGAAGGTGGACTCAAAGCCGCTGATGGAGATTGGCTGCAAGCCGTTCAAGCTAAGTGCCACGAAAAAGGTGTCTTGTTAATTATTGATGAAGTTCAAACTGGAATCGGTCGGACAGGTAAATTATTTGCCTATCAGCATTTTAACCTCGACCCTGACATTGTGACATCAGCTAAAGGATTGGCTAACGGTCTTCCTGTTGGCGCTATGATTGGCAAAGAAAAATTAGCCGCTGCTTTTGGTCCTGGCAGCCATGGATCAACTTTTGGCGGCAATCCCTTAGCGATGGCCGCAGCGAAAGCTGTTTTAGAAACAATTGATCAAGCTTTTCTTGATGATGTTAGTCAAAAAGCCGACTTTTGCTGGTACTATCTCCAAAAAGAAATTGCTGTTTTACCAATGGTAACCGGAATTTCCGGTCGCGGATTAATGATTGGAATTCATCTAGATCCGAAAATTCCCGTTGGTAAGGTTATCCAACAGTTACAACAAGCTGGTGTTTTAACCCTTTCGTCACGTGGTAATACTTTACGATTGCTGCCGCCATTAATAATCACCGGATCTGAATTAATGCAAGGAATTAATATTATCAAAAATGTTCTAGAAACTATGACTGTTCACTAATTTAGGAGGTATTCAATGAATCATTTTTATCAAAAGTCATTCTTAAAAGAGCTTGATTTCAATGCAGCTGAATTAAACTATTTAATTGATTTTGCTATTCATCTAAAAAAATTAAAGCAGGAAAACATTCCTCATCCCTATTTGCAGGGAAAAAACATTGCTTTGTTATTTGAAAAGTCTTCTACCCGGACTCGCTCAGCTTTTACCGTCGCTGCAGTCGATCTTGGTGCTCATCCGGAATTCCTTGGTAAAAACGATATTCAATTTGGCACCAAAGAATCTGTTACGGATACAGCAAAAATTTTAGGCGGAATGTTTGATGGCATTGAATTTCGCGGTTTCAAACAGCAAACAGTTGAAACGTTAGCTAAGGCTAGTGGCGTTCCTGTCTGGAATGGGTTAACCGATGAATGGCATCCAACGCAAATGATTGCTGATTTTATGACGCTAAAAGAACATTTTGGAAAACTAACCGGCTTAACTTTGACCTATGTCGGCGATGGTCGAAATAATGTTGCTAACAGCTTGCTGATAACCGGTGCAATTTTGGGAGTAAACATTCATATTGGTGCGCCAGCTGACTTGCAACCCAACAGTCAAGTTATTGCAGCAGCCAAAAAAGCTGCTGCAAAAAGTGGAGCAAAAATTCTAATCACGGCCGACCCGAAACAAGCAGTTGCCGGAGCTGATGCACTTTACACGGATGTTTGGATCTCAATGGGCGAACAAGTTGACTATCATCAGCGAATCGATCAGTTGCTTCCTTATCAGATTAACGCGCAATTAGTGGCTGCTACCGGTAAAACTGACACGGTAATTCTCCATTGTTTACCAGCTTTTCATGATACTAGTACAACAGTTGGGCAAAAGTTCATGGCTGATTATAATTTAACCGCGTTGGAAATTACTGATGACGTTTTCCAAAGTCCAGCAGCTTTAGTTTTTCAAGAAGGAGCTAATCGAATGCCAGCCATTAAAGCCATCATGGCTGCTACTCTAGGCAATTTATTTATCCCCGAAATCTTTGATTAATCAAGAAACAGCCTCTGGTCAGGTTTTCTATGAGCTAATAATTCCTGTCATCGATTATATCCAGGCACGGCGATATTATCTTTGTTTCAGAGGAATTACTCATTTGAACAGCCAGAAGCTAATGAGAATAAATAAATCAGACCAACTATTAGTCTTTTAACTGATACTAATAGTTGGTCTGATTTACTTAAGCCGTAAAATATTATTTATCAGCTTTTTTGGTTTTCAAAACAAAACTCAGTAAAAGACCTAGTAACGGAAATAACAATAACCAACGACTAGTTAATAACAAGGCTTGGTCATAGGGTAACCTGTCAGCAAAATAAGCGATTAATCCAGAGGCAATCACTACACTGGCAGCTCCAATTACTTGCCGCATTGTCGTAATCAAAGCTGTTCCATGACTCATTAAATCCTTGGGCAAAGCATTATTGGCTGCAGTCAAAGCAGGCATCATTGTAAAAGCATTTCCACTTTCCAATAAAATTCCACCAAGGACACTCCACCATAGCCAGTGCGCTCCAAGTGTCCCTAATAATAAGAAGCCACCAGCAATCAACGCCATTCCAATCCAAACTAAGCGTTTTAATCCCAAACGATTCAACAATTTTCCTGCTAGGGGATTCAATCGACTCAAAATATACGCTGCTGGTACTAACAATAATCCCGACCAAAAAGGACTAACCTGAAAGACCTGCTGATAATACAACGGTAATATTACGGTTGCAATAATCAAACCGCTATAAGAAATTCCAGTTAACAACAACGCAGCCGCATAACCTGGAAAGTGAAGTACTTGTAAATTCAAAAAAGGCTGGCTAAGCCTCTTTTGCCGCCAAGCAAAAATTATCAATAATCCTAAACTGGTTAACAATAATAGCCACCATCCCAGTTGCAGGCCAACAGTTGGAAACAAATTGATCGCATACAATAGCCCACCAAAGCCAATCAAAAGTACCGCGGACAGCCAATCAAATTTATGCGGTGCCAAGGGATGAATAACTTTGATGACCGTTTGAATACGGACAATCAGAAAAGCCAGTAAAACAATAAACAAACCAAATAATGCTCGCCAAGATACAAATTGTAAAATTACTCCAGAAATAATTGGCCCTACTGCTAAAGCTGAACCCATTACTAACCCAACAACTCCCATTGCCAATCCACGATTTTTTTCACTGCTACTTTCCAAAATCAAGCTTTGAAAAACCGGAAAAAGTGCACCAACCGCTAATCCCTCGATTAATCTGCCACAAATAATCCAACTAAAACTTGGAGCAAGCATTGCCACAACCGTCCCGGCAATAAAAACACCAACAATCCCGTTCAATAATTTTTTTAACGGAACATTATCCAAAAGCCACGGACTCAGTGGCATTACCAAAGTCATTGCCACCATAAATCCCGTTGTCAGCCATTGAACGGTATTGGTCTGTACGCCAAATTGCTTCATTAAGATCGGATAAGTCGTCGTCATCGTTGATTGGCTAATCGACATTAAAAAAGCAATTGCCAGCAAACGGCGAGCAAAAATCGTCATTTTTCTGAAATCTTTCAAAATTCTTCCCCCATTTTCAAATTCTATTTTTCATTCATTTTTATTTTAGAATTTTTCTAAGAAGAAAGCAAAAAAAAAGAGACTGTAATATCCGTCTCTTCCAAATTAGTTAGCATAACATTTTAATCTTAAAATAATCTCTATCCCAAATTATCCAGTTTACAACATTAATATCCGCTGACTACTTATTTCACGCTTAAGTCACTTAATATCGGTACAACTTAATTGCCTTCTCACCACGCAAACAACGCAATACTTCTGAAGCACATTGCTGAGCTGAAGCAGCTAATGTTTCAGCAGTTTGTGCACCGATATGCGGCGTAACAATAAAATTAGCTAATTTTTGAAAATCAGCTAAATCATACCGCTCTCCCGCGGACCAAACATCAACTGCTGCTCCTTTTAATTGCTGATTTTTTAGCTGCTGATAAAGCGCATCGCTATCAATTAATGTTCCCCGGGCTGTGTTGATTAAAATTGCTTGAGAAGAAAGTAACTTTAGCCGCTCTTGGTTTAAAAATCCTCGTGTTTCTGGCAATGCTGGCATGTGCAAACTAATAATCGATGACTGTTGTAATAGCTGCTCCAGTGTTACTTGTTTGCCGTAAAAAATTTTTTTAGGTCGGTGATTCCAAACTAAAATCTTAACAGCAAATGGCTGTAATAATTTTTCAACAGTTTGAGCAATTGTGCCATATCCAATTAGACCGACCGTTTTGCCAGATAACATTGAACCCGTCAATCGTTGTTGCTCAGCAATGGTTTCCGGTAAGCAACGCAAGCTCATTAGCATTAACGCCAAGGTCAATTCAGCTACTGATTGAGCATTAATTCCTGGTGTATAAGTTAGCCGGATCCCTCGTTTCTGAATGGCAGGCAATGGTAAATTATCCACTCCTACCCCATGACGTGCAATAATCTTTAGGGCTGGCAATTGCTCCAAGTCATGCTCCGTCAACTGACTAGCACGAATTATCAAACCAACTGCTACCCGTAACTCCGGTCGTTTTGTTAGCCACTGCTGCCAACTTAAATTGACTGGTTTTTGATAAACCGTCAACTGGCTTTTTTCAAGCAGTGCCCTCCCGTTATCAGCAATTGGTTCGGTTAAGATTATCAAATTTACTGATCCACTCCTTATTTACTGTGACTAACAATTCGGCCACGCAAGCGATAATAGACTGGTAGTGCCACCAAACCACCAATCACACCTTGAAACAAATTAGTTGGAATTCCAATTAATCCTGCTTGTAATTGATAAAGTAATGTGTCAGTTGCAAAGTAACCAGCTACCATAACCAAAACTCCAGTTCCCATCGCGGCTACTAATGCTTTGCGACTTGGATGTTCACTTAACCAGCCAGCCAAAAAGCCTTCAAGACCATGGATGATCAGTGAAAAAAACATATATTGCGGATAACCAGAAATTAAATCCAGCAAAAAGCCACTCAGTCCACCGACTATCAATCCTGCTTTACGACCAAAAAGCAATGCAGCAATAAAAATTCCAGCATCACACAAGTTGATATTACCATGTGTCATCGGAACCGGAATAATAAAAAATCTTGCAACTGCTACGTTGACGGCAATTAAGAGCGCAATTTGAACTAATTGTTTCAACGAAATACTTTTCTTCACTTTGATACCTCCATTAAAAATACTGAAATCATTCTTTAATCAAAAACTAATTTTCATCAATTTTAACACTAATTATTGTGATTATCAGCCTTTTCAACCAAAAAATTTTCAATCTTGACTAATAATGGGCCCAATTCTATCCCGAATCGGCGTTGGATATCTGTCAGTTGTACTTGCCTTTTTAGCGAATCATGCAAAAAAAAGGTCGCTAGCTTAATTGCTGTTGACCATGGTACTTTCTGCCATAGCAAGCCAAACAGTAAAGCGGCAAAAACATCCCCACTGCCATAAAAATGTCCCGCTAAATTAGGATACATTGCAAATTGCAATTGTCCACCTTCAAGCCAGACACAACCAGTCTGTTCAGCTAATGTAATCCCCGTAATAACTGTTTTGCCACCTTTTAATTGCTTTTCTTGCAATCGTTGCAACCAATCGGCGAGCTGCTTTTCAGTCGGTTGTGCCACATACGGTTGATTCAGTAAAAAACAGGCTTCTGTCAGATTAGGAGTACAAAATAACGATCTTGCTAATAGTTTTTGTAAAATTTTCACGTGAGACGATGTAATTGCTGGATAAAAGCAACCATTATCCGCCATCACCGGATCCAGTAAAGTTAGTCGCTGACTGACAGTAACCTTGCTTAACAATAACTCACCAAATTGCTGTTCAGCAAAGTAGCCAATTAATGACCCGCTTAGTTGAATGCCAGCTAATTTCCAATGCTCTAATGTCTTAGTAGCCCACTCAGTTGTTGACAAGCTAATCGGTGTTCCAAACCCTTCTGACTGTGTCGATAATAAACTGCTGGGTAGAATTGCTAATGGTACTTTAAAGGCACTCAATAACAGTAATGCAGCCGTAGTGGACAATTGACCAACAGCCGAAAAATCTTCTGTAAGCAAGATACGTGCTGGGTTTTCCAAGTTTATCCCTCCAAACCAACAACAACATTTTGTAAACTAATTTTTGCATAAGCCGACGCAAAATGCTACATTATTTTTATTAAATACCTTTTGGAGTTGATTATAATGCATTTACGCCAAATAAAAACAGCTGATAATTCAGCCGTTAAAAATATTATTCAAACTACTTTACAAGAGTTTCATGACAATTTACCTGGAACAGCTTATTACGATCCACAATTAGCCGATTTAGCTGGATACTATAACCATCAGCCACAAAAAGCTGCTTTTTGGGTAATCGTTGAGCAAAACCAAATCCTAGGATGTGGTGGTTTTGGCCCTTTTTCTAAACAAACTGCTGAACTGCAAAAACTCTACTTTTTACCGGAAGCCCGCGGTCACGGTTTCGGTAAAGAAATCATGCTTCGTTCAATCAAACTAGCTGCTCAGTTGGGCTACCAGCAACTGTACATTGAAACTTTTGCCAATCTTGATAGTGCAATTGGCCTGTATCAACATTTCGGCTTTGAACAATTATCCGCTCCACTTGCTGGCAGCAGTCATTCTGCTTGTGATCGCTGGTTTATTAAGAAATTGTAGGTTCAGCGTAAATTAAGCACCAGCTGTCGTAAAACTTGAGTAAAGCTCTCATCTGCATTCAAAGCTGGTACCAATCGAAAATCTGCTCCTCCATTTGTTAAAAAATAATCACGATTCTCAACATCTAATTCATGTAAAGTCTCCAAACAATCTGCTACAAAACTTGGAGCAACTACAAGTACACGTTTAGTTCCATTTGCCGGTAACTGTTTGAGTGTCTCATCAGTTGCCGGCTTTAGCCATTCATCGGGTCCAAATCGTGACTGATAAGTCTGCTGAATTGGAATTTCAGTTGCTAATTCTGCCCGCAACAATTTGGTGGTTGTTTCACAGCGCTCTTGATAAGGATCACCCTTTGTTACATAGCTTTGAGGAATACCATGATAAGAAAACAAAATTTGGTCAGGGTTAAAATTCGCAATTTCAGCTTTAATTTTAGCTGCTAACGCCTTAATATATGGCTTGAAATCACAAAAATCCGTAATAACCCGCAAGTTTGGAATTTTAATCCGTTCCAAATAAAAGCGGTTAATATCATCAACTACCGAACCAACTGTCGTTGTGGAATATTGGGGATACATTGGAATAATCGTTAAATCAGTAATTTGATTTTGATCAAACCGCTCTAATTCGGTTGCAATTAACGGATGACTATAGCTCATTGCAAAACGAACCTCATGCTCAGGCAACAGTTCTTGCAATTGTTGTGCTTGTTGCTGAGTATAATAAAGCAATGGTGAGCCATTTTCTTTTGACCAAATTTGTCGATATAGTTCAGCGGACTTAGCTGGACGATGAGGTAAAATCATGGTATTCAAAATTGGCTTCCACTTCCAAGCTGGCATGTCAATTACTCGTGGATCACTCAAAAAACGTTTTAAATATTCGCGAACAGCAGTAGGCGTTGGACTCGCAGGTGTTCCCAAATTAATCAGTAGTACTCCTTTTTTCATAAACTTCTTCCCTTCGAATTGCAGATAATAACATCTGCGCATAATTAGAACTCAATTCCAAGTAATCAACCAAGTTTTTACCCGTCAACATTTTTCTTGCTGTGCCACTAACCAATTTATTATTTGTTAAAAACCAAATGTTTTGACTACAGCGAGCCGCAAAAATAATATCATGCAGACTTAACAAGATTGTCCGCCCTGCTCGCTGCTGCCATTTCAAAGCTGTAAAAAATTTTTGTTGATACTTTAAATCTAAATACGTTAATGGCTCATCAAGCAATAAAATTTCAGCCGGCTGTGACAAAGCATATACCAGCCAAGCCCGCTGCTGTTGTCCACCAGATAACAGACTAATGTCCCGCTGTAATAATGATTTTAACCCGAATAATTCAATTAAACGATTTAATCGAGTAAGATCCTTAGTCTGATTAATTGTCAGGAGCTCTTCAACCGTTAAATAATCGAAAACTTGATTTTTTTGAGGTAAATAGAAGATTTTCTCTCCCATAGCCTCAATTGTTCCCAAATTGGCTGACTTAAGACTTGCCAGTAACAGCATCAACGTTGATTTTCCACTGCCATTTAAGCCTAATAAAGTGGTAATCTTACCAGTTGACAGCCGGGCACTAATTTTTTCAAAAACCATTTGTCCTTGGTAGTCAGCTTGTAAATCTTCAAAGTGCACGGGACCACCTCACAATCAAAAAGACAAATGCTGGAGCTAATAATAATAATAACACAGCATTAGTGGGTAATTCGGTTGGATAAAATGCAAAATGTCCTAAAGTATCAGCAGTTAATATCATTAAAATACTAAAAATCGCTACTAAAGGCAAGCGCGCCACTATACCTAATTTAGTTAATTCTTTTATCAATTGATTTAAAACAACTCCAGCAAAAAATGCGGTTCCTAAAACAGCTGTAGCAGCTCCCAGCGACAAAGCAGCAATTATTTGAAAAGTCATGGCAACTTGAGTCTCAGGAAAAGCTAACTGCCGAGTTTGTATTTCAGGTAAGGCAAAGTATGGCAAATACCGGCCATATAACAACCAAAAAAAACTACCGCCAACTAAAATAATTAACAACCAAATTACATCTATCCAAGTCACATTACCCATACTTTTACCAATCCAACCACTATTGCTAGTTAAAATAACCGTTAGTGCGTTAAAAAACATGGCTAAACAAAATCCACCAATAATCATAAATACAGGCCGTGTTTTCAACTTAAAGACACTGCCTCTTAATAAAAAAAGACACAAAACTCCAGCCAACGCCCCAACTAATACACGGTATGTCAACACATTAGCATTTATAATTGTTAGTAAAGCAACTAATAATTCTGCTCCATTGGCAATTCCAAGCATCGACCCGTCTATATACGGCTGTCTCAAAGTCGCCGCTAATAATAAAGTGCTCAGCCCTAGACAAAGTCCAGTGCCGAGCACAAATAATAGACGAGGTAATCTTAATTGCCAAAAAATCAGCTGCCAATTGTTGGCAAAATTCATTTGTAAGCTCAACTGTAAGAAAATTAATAAAATACAGCCAGCCAACATTGAACCTAACAACCAATTTTTCTTATTCAACTTGATTAACCCACTCCTTAATCTGAGAATATGCTTTGTTCACTTGCAAATTCGCGGTTGGTGAAAACACTGGTGCTTTAACATCATACACATGGTGATTTTTTACCGCTATTAATTGATTATACGGATCAGCTTGAAAAGCTATTTTAAACGCAGCTTCAACTTCAGTTGGCATTGCATGCGCTAAGCGAATTACAATTTGGGGATTCGCTTGAGCAATTTTTTCACTATTGGGGCTAGTATAAAGCGAGTGTGGATCAGCGCCCACTACTTTCCCGCCTGCTTTTTCAACTAATTCACCTAAATAGCTTTTATTGTTCATTGCCAAAAAACTGCCGCCTGGCATCCCCATGAGGATTAAAACCCGGGGATGCTTTTTTCGATGAACTGTTTTTATTTGCAACTGCGCAATTAATTTTTTGGCAGCTGTTTGTTTTCCGTATTTTTCACCAAGATATTTAATTGTCTTCAACATCTGCGGATAAGTTTGTAAGTCCAAAGCCTTCATCGTAATTTTCTGTTCTTTAAGCTTAGCTTGATATTCATCAGCTAATTCAGAATCTACATAAACCACGTCCGGTTTAGCAGCCAGTAAATTTTGCCAATTTATACTGACATGATTCCCAACTCGGGGTAATTTTCGATATTGCTGCGGCAATGTCTGAGTTGTGGTTGGAACTGCCACCAACTTAACATCCAACTTAGCCATAATCGCAGTAATTGCTGTCGTTGTAGCTATAACACGAGTCGTCTGTCGATGTGGTTGACTAGGACGGTACCAAAAACTATAAAGAATACCGCCACCTAATAAGACAATGAATAAACTTGCTATCAGCCAAAGCTTAGTTCGTTTATCCGCGATAATTATGAATTACCCCCCAAGCCCCGATACCTAGGCCACCAATAATTGCAAGGGTCATAGCAGCCTTACTTAGCACCGAATTATTTTTCTTTTTGTGAGTTTCTTGCTTACTACTTTTATTATTATTTTCTTTACCACTGCTTTTAGCTTTAGCGGTAGCTTTTTTGCTAGTCACATGTGATGCTTTTTTTTCTGAACTAGAAACTGCTGAACTTGAATTGCTGTTGACGCTCGAAACATTGCTTGTACTTGAAACATTCTTTGAACTAGCAGCCGAGTTTGAATTGCTAGCAACTGCAGCCGTTGAAGTTGTTGCTGAAGATTGACTTGCAGCAGAAGTTTGCTGCGATTGAGCTGCTGCTGTTTGAGCCGGCTGACTCTGAGTTAAATCCGGTACCTGCCCAGCATCAAGTGCAATATCAAAACCATAGTAGTGATGGTAATTAATGCTATCAATATCTACTTTCATATTTCCACTCAATGTTTTACGAACTGTTGCCGTGTTAAAAGTAAAAGTATAATAATCACTATCTCCGCTAGTTTGTTTTTGAATTTGCGGTGTTTGTCCATTAACGTTTAAAATTTGGACTGGGAAAGACCCCAAATTATGATTTGTTTTAATCGTCATTTGAACTGAATATTGATTATTTTCTACCATAACAGTTGCTGGCTTGACAAAGTAAGCATCTGCTACTGAAGTTTGCGTTGTCCCATACTTTTCAATCGTATAGTTAACTTGATATGATGCAGCCGAAGCTGAACTCATTCCACTCAATAAAAAAAATATAACTGCCGTGAAAACCCCTAATAAAAGCTTAAAATTCTTTTTCATTTTTTCTCCTTAAATTGAACATTCCAATTATTGCAGTAATTGCTAATACCATAATACCCAGAATTGTCAAGAAAAGGGAACCCGAATTTCCTGTTTGTGGCAAAAATTTTTGATTTTTACTACCTGTTAATGATGTTGTATCTACAGCTGCTGGTGCTGCAGTATTACTCATTGAAGAAATACTTGGTTTACCCGTCACGGCCACTACCGGTGCTAATTGATCAGTTGTCCCCGACGAAGCAGTTTTTACAATTGAAGTAACATCTTTAGGTTGACCAGCAGTAATACTCTTAATTACTACTAATGCAGACTCATTATGCGTGAAAGCTCCTGGAACAGTATAAGAAACCTGAACAGCAATTTTATTGCCTACTTTTAGCTTAGTTGCCTGTTCCTTAGATAAAATCGCGGTCCAGCTTCCGCTGCCTTTCACTGCATCATTAGTTGAAGTAACATGTTTAACCATTGATACACCAGCGAAACTAACACTCGTCATATAATCCATTAACCGCGGTTGAAGTAAAGTCACTTTAACTGTACCATCATCATTTTTTTCTAAAAGAATATTATCAGACCAAATATTATCACTTTGAATCATTGAAGGCTGATTTAAATCTTCTCCATGACTGCCAATTTTATTGTAGATTACATTCATAGTTGAAGTCGCTGACTGTTCATTTTTCACAGCTGAACTCGAAGTTTTTACTGTCTTGCTCGAAGATTGTTTAACCGTTGTAGCTGAACTGCTTGTCTCCGTACTTGGTATTGTTGCGCTGCCAGTTAGATTCTTCACAGTTGACGAATTACTCGTTGTTGGTTGAGTTGTTGATGAACTGTTTGTAACTGACTGTGAGTCATTACCTTCATTGGCATCCGTTGTCGGTTCAGGAACCGCTGTTGTTGCTAGCGGATCAGCCGTTATCAGTTGGCTATCATTTATAACAATTATAACATTTACATTATGGGTAAATAGATTAGGTACCGTATAACTCATGTTGCCAATTAAAGTCTTGCCTGCTGCAAGTTTTTCAACGCTGCTCAATGGCAGTGTTACCGTCCAGTTTCCCGAAGTTGCTTTTGGATCAGTAACTTGTTTCGTCATTTTTTGGCCATCAATTGATAACCACGTCATATAATCCATCATTTTTGGTTGAGCTAAAGTTAAGTCAGCTGTACCATCACTATTCAAATGATAGGTAATCTGGTTAGCCCATAAACCGCCGCTTTGAATCATCGAAGGTTCACCAGAATCAATGTCACCATTTTCCCCATCAGCAACATCATATTTAACGTCTAATTGATATTTTCCTGGTTGTTCAATTACTGCTGGAATTCCGTCTGCAAACTTAACGTAAAAATTTTGTGTTGATTTGTAACCGTTAACATTATATCCGACCGTTCCGCTATGAACTGACTGTGTCGCAAGCTTAACTGCCTCTTGTGGTGATAAATTAACGCTCCACGTTCCCGTTTGTCCTGTTACTGTTTTTCTTAACTGATGACCATCAAAGGTCGCGTCAGTCATCATACTCATAGCTGATTTTTGTGTAAAAGTTAAAGTCGCCTGATTATTTTTGACGATCAATTTACTGCTTTGTCCCCAAAAACTATTCATTGCTGTTGAAGCCTGTTTTGCTGCATCATCACTATAATAGCTCGTCTGAACATCATAGCTGCCATCAGGTAAAACCTGAGTTACGGCGGCTGATGCTTTGCTCCAGCCGAGCGCTAAGAAAAATACCGTTGCTAACCAGATTAACCAAAAGCTTTTTCGTTTCTTAATCATTTGTGATAAATCCCCCCAAAACTTTATTAAGCTAATTGAGATCTGCTATCAATTAACTTAATTTAAATTTTATCACAAATTTGTTAACAGTCAATAATAAATTAAAAAGAATTTATATTTACTAGGAATTTTATTTGTGCATGATTTTTATTAAATTAGGCTTATTCAAAACTAAACTGTACCCTAATAATTACTTTTTCGATTTAATTTCCAAGCCGTTTGGGTTTCTAAACCAAAGTAGCCATCGTGAATTCCTAAAAAGTAGCAGCCTAAGCTACCTAAAATCACGAATAAGAAATCACTAGGATAAGGTACCCAACCACTGCCACCAAATTGATGACTGCCAATTAAAGACATAACTGTCAACCATAAAAGTTCGAAGGCTAACCAACGAGCTCCCTTTAAACTAGCAAGCATTTGTTGGTGTCCCATTGGTTGTCGAACTTCATAAATAATATAAAAAATCAAACCCAATCCAATTACACCGAAAACCTCAATCGTTGTCGGCCATTTTGCCCAATAGATCGCTAAGCAGCCTAACAAATAAGCTGTAGGGGCTAATATTCGGGCAGCTTTTAACCGGAAAGGTCGTTGCCAGTCTGGTGCTAATTTGCGAAAAGTCATTAAAGTTACCGGACCAGTTATGTAAGCAATTAGAGTTGAAGTTGAAATTACATTTGATAATGCACTCCAATTCCGAAAACAGGCTGCCATTAAAATACCTAAAAACAAATTAACAATCATTGAACGACGCGGTGTTTGATATTTTTGGCTAAGTCGTCCTAAAAAGGTCGGTAAATGACGAGTTGTTGTCATAGCCGCTAGCGCACGCGAAGTCGTGGCAACAAAAGAAACCCCAGTGCCAAATGGCGAAACAAAAGCCTCAATATATAAAATATCCGCCAACCAGCTCAAATTTAATAACAAAGCAATATCGGCAAATGGCGATTGAAAATTAATTCCGCGCCAGCCAGCAGCTAATTTAGTCGTTGGAACTGAACCAATAAAGGCCACTTGCAATAGCGTATAGATAATAATGCTGATCCCAAAAGAAATGACAATTCCCCAAAAAATATTCTTCTCTGGATTTTCAATTTCATCGCCCATATTAATCGTTGTTTGAAAAGCATTATATGAAAAAATAATTCCAGCAGCTGTCGTGGCAGTAAAAATTGTCGAACTACCATACGGCATAAACCCTGCTGTGTGGCTAAAATTACTAGTATCAAAACCCGACAACATTAAAATTCCGATTGTTAAGATCGGAACCGCCATTTTAAATACTGCAATTAAACTAGTAAAGCTGGTCAATAATTTGACCGACCAAAAATTCAATAACGTAAATGCCGCCATAAATAAAAAAACGATCACTAGCCCTTGATTAGTAATGCTACCATCAGAGATAAAGCCGCGGGTCCAATTAGCCCAAGACCAGGGCCAAGAACTCATATATTGGACAGCCGCAACAGCTTCGATTGGAATGATTGTTAACAATGAAATCCAGTTAGCCCACCCGGCCACAAAACCAAGTAATGGCCCATGCGAAAAAGAAGCATACTGGCTCATCCCACCAGTCGTTGGAAACATTGTTCCTAATTCAATATAATTCAATGCAATTACACCAATAATTACTCCCCCAAGAATCCAGGAAATAATCGCCGCTGGTCCAGCTATCTGAGCTGCCATTCCTGAACCAAACAGCCATCCTGAACCAATAATTGAGCTTAAGGTTAACATTACAATTGAAAATAAACTTATTTTTCGCGGCATTATTTTTCCTCCAAACAGTAATACTTAATTATAGCATGTTATTTTTATTGAATTAAAAAAATCTCATTTTTTAAAAAACAGCTGGCTCCTCTGTTTTACAGAAGCTTAACCAGCTGCCTTTCAGTCTATTTAATATTTTCTAACTCTGCTTGGCGTCGTCCTCGTTGCAGATAATAAATTGCAATCAGTACCAAGCAAATTCCCAACACTTCAACCCAATTCATTTTCAAGCTTAAAAATATGACACTTAAAATTGAAGTAACAATCGGCTGAACAGCATCCATAATACTAACAACATCTGACGGAGCAAAATGTAAACTATACAGTAGTAAACTGAATGGCAGAATCGTTCCTAATAAAATAACTGTTCCAACCGAAGCTACAACAGCCGGTGTAATCGTTGGCACCTCCAGCCAAAATGGATGATATAAATTAAAGAACACTCCCGCCAGAAACGTTCCCCAACCTAAAACTACTATCGGCGAAGCTGTTCGCAATACTGGTTTAGGCAAAACAATATAGCAAGCCGCGGTGATACCTGAACCAATCCCCCATAATAGCGAAGCTAAAGGAATGGCCAACTGTGAAAAATTACCCTGCGTAATCACCAGAAAAACGCCTGCTAGTGATAACAAGAACGAAATTAAATCACTCGTAAACGGTTTTTGCTTTTTAAATACTAAACTGCCTAAAACTATAAACAAAGGGCTTAAATATTGTAAAATTGTCGCTGCTGCAGCATTTCCAGTTTTAACAGAAATGAAAAAGGTGATTAAATTAGCCATCAATCCTAAAACTGCATAGGCTAGCAACCAGCCAATTAATCTCCAAGATTTAAAAATATCAAAAATCTGCCAACGATATTTAATAAAACTAATCGTTAATAAAATTATCCCGGCGCCCAATGTTCTAACTGATAAGAACCAGCTAATTGGTAGTGTCTCATCTTGGGAAATAAATTGAAGTACTGTGCCGGAAATTCCCCACATACCCGAAGCAACGGCTGCCCAAAAAATTCCTTTGACAATTTCATTTGTTTTTGTTTGCATCAAAAAATCCTTTCACGTTAGAAAAAGTAACAATAAAGTCCTTTTATAGGATACCGAAATTTGTTTTAAAATAGGGCAAAGTTAAAAAAATCTCACAAAAAAAGGAGCTATTAGCCCCTTTAAAGTGGATGAATCAATTTTTCACAGGTTCACTGGGTGTTCATTTGATCCATAATCATTTAGTTGAATAAGTAATCATTAATTACCCAATAAGTTTATTGTAATACATGATTTTTTGTTTTTCAATCATTTTAAGAATAACAAAGTGTTCATTTAGCAATCAGACTATTTTAAAACATATTGCAGACCTGAAGCTAATAATCCGCCACACAATGGTCCAAGCATTGGGACCCAAGCGTATTCCCAATGAGCACTCGAACGATTAGGAACCGGCAATATTGTGTATGCCAACCTTGGACCCCAATCACGGGCTGGGTTCAATGCGAAACCAGTTGTCCCGCCCAATGCTTGACCTACGACCATAATTAATAAACCAACGATAACTGGTTTTAATCCTTGCGTGAAATTACCTAAGTTCAGCAGCGTAAAAATAAAAACGAAGGTTGCAATAACTTCACTCAAAAAATTAAAAAGAGAATTTTTAATTGCCGGCATGGTTGAAAAAATTCCAACTGTATTGCCTTCATTAACAGTTTTAGTTACTTGAAAATGTGGATAATATTGAATAATAACAATTGCAGCACCAACAAAAGCTCCTAAAAACTGTCCTAGCAGATAAGGTACAACCTCATGCCAAGGGAAAAAACCAAAAGCTGCAAAGCCAATTGTTACAGCAGGATTTAAATGTCCCAATGAACCAAACTGTCCAGCCACAAATACTCCAAAGGTTACTGCCATTCCCCATGCCAAAGATATAAATGTCCAGTTTTGCCCATGAGCATAGTTACCCTTTAAATTAACTCCAGCACCACAACCGACACCTAAAACAATCAATACTGCTGTTCCAAAAAATTCGCCCCAAAAACCACTCATAAAAATTCCTCCTAGACTTAGCTTTTAAACTATTCAGTCCCCTTTCCTGAATACGCTTACAATTGTAATATATAAACGCAAATTATAATAACAATATGCTTATGAAATTTTTCACTAATTAAAGTTATATAACTGCTCACACAATTATTTATAAATAAAAATTTCTAGACAAATATACTCTATGTCTAGAAATTTTTATTTTTTGATCTATTTTAAAAACTAATCTTCTTTTTTCTTCTTGCCTTTTGCTAAGCCAATTGCTCCAAGCAATGCTGCTAAGCCAAGATAGGCAAACTCATTATTATTGTTTTCTCCTGTTTGTGGAAGAGTTTCATTTGACTTTTTAGTAGAGCTTAATGTTGATTCACTTGAGCTTACCGATGAACTAGTCGAACCTGATGCTGACTCACTTGAACTCAATGATGAGCTGGTTGATTCAGATGCTGACTCACTTGAGCTTAATGACGAGCTTGCTGACTCAGACGCTGATTCACTCGAACTCAATGATGAGCTGGTTGATTCAGACGCTGACTCACTCGAACTCATTGACGAACTCGTTGATTCAGACGCTGATTCACTTGAACTCATTGATGAGCTGGTTGATTCGGAGGCTGATTCGCTTGAACTCAATGATGAGCTTGCTGACTCGGATGCTGATTCGCTTGAGCTTAACGATGAGCTGGCCGAACTTGATGCTGACTCACTTGAACTCATTGATGAGCTAGCTGACTCAGAGGCCGATTCACTTGAACTCAAGGACGAACTAGTTGAACCTGATGCCGATTCACTTGAACTCATTGATGAACTAGTTGATTCAGATGCCGATTCACTTGAACTCAATGATGAACTGGTTGATTCAGATGCTGATTCACTCGAACTCATGGATGAGCTGGTTGATTCAGAGGCCGATTCACTTGAACTCATTGATGAGCTAGCTGACTCAGATGCCGATTCACTTGAACTCATTGATGAGCTGGTTGATTCAGATGCTGATTCACTTGAACTCATTGACGAACTCGTTGATTCAGACGCTGATTCACTTGAACTCATTGATGAGCTGGTTGATTCAGAGGCCGATTCACTCGAACTCATTGATGAACTAGTTGATTCAGATGCCGATTCACTTGAACTCAATGATGAACTGGTTGATTCAGATGCTGATTCACTCGAACTCATGGATGAGCTGGTTGATTCAGAGGCCGATTCACTTGAACTCATTGATGAGCTAGCTGACTCAGATGCCGATTCACTTGAACTCATTGATGAGCTGGTTGATTCAGATGCTGATTCACTTGAACTCATTGACGAACTCGTTGATTCAGACGCTGATTCACTTGAACTCATTGATGAGCTGGTTGATTCAGAGGCCGATTCACTCGAACTCATTGATGAGCTGGCTGACTCAGACGCTGATTCACTCGAACTTAAGGATGAGCTGGTTGATTCAGATGCTGACTCACTTGAACTCATTGACGAGCTAGTTGATTCAGATGCTGATTCACTCGAACTCATTGATGAGCTGGTTGATTCAGACGCCGATTCACTCGAACTTAAGGATGAGCTGGTTGATTCAGATGCTGACTCACTTGAACTCATTGATGAGCTAGTTGATTCAGATGCTGATTCACTCGAACTCATTGATGAGCTGGTTGATTCAGATGCTGATTCACTTGAACTCATGGATGAGCTCGTTGATTCAGATGCCGATTCGCTTGAACTCATTGATGAGCTAGCTGACTCAGATGCCGATTCACTTGAACTTATTGATGAGCTTGCTGATTCGGAGGCTGATTCACTCGAACTCATTGATGAGCTAGCTGACTCAGATGCCGATTCACTTGAACTCAATGATGAACTGGTCGAACCTGATGCTGACTCACTTGAACTCATTGACGAGCTTGCTGACTCAGACGCTGACTCACTTGAACTCAATGATGAACTGGTCGAACCTGATGCTGATTCACTTGAACTCATTGATGAACTAGCTGATTCGGACGCTGACTCACTCGAACTCAATGATGAGCTTGTTGAATTTGATTGACTTGCAGATGTCGAATTATTGCTGTAAACATAAACAACTGTTCCGTTATTTCCAGCCGTTGTTAACGTGCCACTGGGTTCTAAACTATTTGTCCCTGTAACTGAGCCATCATCCATTTTTACAAATGTATAACCTGGAATATCTAATCGTGTAGTTTCGTATTCATCGCTAACGTAAGGTCCATTAGGATATGTAACTGTCCCCTGGGCAATTTGATTTCCTTCCGTATCTACATACATTACATTAACGGTTGCAGCTTCCCTAAAAGAAAATGATTCAATTTTAAACTGTTGTAAATTTTTAGCTCCGCCAGTTGAAGCACTCACAATTAAAGCCATTGCTTGGTCACTGCTGGAAACACTTTTAGTCCAAGTTAAAATTGTGCCATCTGTTTGCGTATAACTAATAGTTAATATCCGTGTATCACCATCGTAGCTAACTACAAAGTCATGAAATTGCCCATCTAAATCAGCTGCATTTAGTTTTTGTGCTGAGCTTGTATCCGTTGTTGCCCACCATCGCTGATATGATTGACCATTAGCAGTCTCAACTTGCTCATTAGAAGTAGTAACAAAAGCCCCAAATTGCGGATAACTAGTAGCACTTGGATCAGAATCCCAACCAAAACCATTAGAATCAGTCGAAGAGATTTCTGCGCCGTCCTTATTTGCCTGAGGAATTTGATAATCATTATGCCAAGTATCAAGTTTGAAACCAATTGCATTTTGCAAACCGCCAATTCCTAAATTACCACCAGCATTACCTATATCAGTGGTATTTCCATCATGAAAAGCGAAACCAATTCCATCGGCTCCCATATGAGAAGAAGTCTTGTCACCTAAGTTCACTTGACCCGTTAAGGTAAAGCTTGAGTTCATATCAATTTTACTCTTCAGTGAAAAGTTTCCAACCTCGTTATTAGTGTCAGTAGTAATAGTAACTATGCCTGTATCTTGATCGTAAGTTGCAGATCCATTCAAAGAAAAGTAATCTAAAAAATTGTCTTTTGTAACATTTGCAAACCCATTGTTTTCTTCACTTAAAGTTGAATTTGCATTTAATTGTTGTACTAATGTTTGATAGGAGACTTGAACTTGACTGTTTTCAGATTGTGAATTTGTTGCAGTTTCTGAACTCGATGTACTTTCTGAAGAATTCGTTATTTCACTTGAATCAGACTGATTGTCTTGGTTTGACGTTAGGCTAGTGCTGACCCCACTGTTTTCAGAACTACTTTTAGCATTAGAGCCGCTTTCTTGAGTAACATTTTGTGAACTTCCACTTTCAACTGTCGACTCACTTTGACTTTGTGAATCTGTACTAGAAATCTCACTAGTAGACATACTTTCTGAATCTGAAACACTGCTACTTGTTGAATAGCTTTGACTGTATGATTCACTAACAGAACTAGCAAGACTAGTACTTGTAGACTCACTGCTAATTACCGAACTTGATGTTGAATTTGATGATGATGTTGAACTTGAAGAAGAAGTAGTTCCTTCTTCAGAATTAGACAAGCTACTAGTATTACTGCTAAGTTGTGTACTATCTTGCCCTGCTAAAACATTTCCGTCTTCAACTGTTTTCGATACTGCTACCGTTCCTGAGACTTGATCCGCTGACACAACACCACCGGTAAGTGCAACACCGCCAGCAAGTGCCCCAATTGCAGCTATTGTTTTTGCTGCTTCACTAGATCCTCTATTTGAAACCTTTCTTTCAGACATATCTAAATTTGAAAAGTTGATTTCAGATATATCTTTCTTTCTAAAAACTTTAATTAATCCAATGACATTCATCAAAGAACTAACCCAATTTTTCCCAGCTTTATATAGCTTAACTCGGGTAATTCTGTCTTTTTCAGAGTAATTTCCCTTATATTTTCGATTCACGGCCTGAACCTCCATTACGCTTTTTTGACAATATAGTGAATTATATACAATTAAGTTTAATATATGAAACGTAGATATTATATCACTAATGGCAAAATTTAGCTTATAATATGAGTCTTTAAAAACCGTTTTATTATAAATAAGAAAAATATGCTTTATTAAAGAACATCTTAAAACACAAAATGTAGTAAAAATCGCTATGTAAACAAAAAGCAGAAAACAGTTTTTATTTTTTAATAAAAGCTGTTTTCTGCTTTTTAAATTATTAGGTTAATTATAATCGTCAGTAATTATTAGAGGGAAATTTTTGTTGTCACTAATAGTCAAACTAATATGAGTATTTTGATTAGCTGTTTCGCTACTACTTTGAGTTATCGGCAAGCAGCTTCCAGAACCAACTTTGCTATTTAGAAAACGGATACTTGAGATATGTTTTGGTTGTCGTCAATAAGGTAGTAACAAAAGAGTTTCGTTGACTAAATGATACTCTAAGATGACAGTTTAAATTTTTTCAAAATAAAAAGTCATAGCAATTTCTGCTATGACAAATATCGAAGAATTGAGCTGTTCACTTACTTAAAATGGTTTGTAGCAATGATATTATAATACCCGCTACAATGATTACAGTAACGATTAGCGCAATAACTTGCAATTTACTAATCGGTTTTTCTTTTTGTTGTTTAGGTGCTTGGACTTTCTTTAACCGCTTTGTTATGTCTTTTTCAAACAAATCTGAGTCTTCATTTTTTTTCATTTTAATTTCCTCACTATTCGAGCAATTGACGATATTGGTTTAAAGTCGCTTGATTAGCAGTCTCGGCCTGATGTTCTAATTGCTTTTGCATATATATAGGATCTTTTAAACATCTCTTCAGTTCCTCAATCATTGTACTTACATGCTGAGGCTGAAACAATTTATCTTTCGCTGTAAAATGCCGATTATGCGCCGTATTTTCAAATCCCACAACTAATAAATTATAATCGAAAGCTGTTCTAATAGCGTTCTGCAATTCTCCTTGATGATTGATATCTAAATAAAAATCACATTTATACCATAAAGTATTCAGTTGTTGCTGCGTAATATTAGGATAGAGGGTAACATTCTTGTAATACCGGAGCTGTTCTAATTTATCAGACATTTCTGTGACAGCCGCAATTTTAAAATCCATTTCTGGTAATCTTTTTATTAATACTTCAATTTTTTCTAGTTGATCCGAATTTGTCAAAATCAAACCGTTTTTTCCGTAACTATTTTTTCGCTTATATTGATAAATATATCCGCCAAAATTAATATCTAATTTATTGCTACTTATTTTTTTTGCATTTTCATAACTATCACGTTCAAAAAAAATAATTCTTTTTGTTTGTTTTGCTTGCCCATCAAAAATCAATTTCATATTTCCTGGCATTGTTTGTCCCAAAGGTTCCTGCCAAAAAAGTAAATCTTTCTGAACAGTTTGTCGTTTAAGAGAAATGAAAAAAGGATAGGATAACGAGTTATATCGGATACAGTCTAATTGGAATCCTCTTTGACACAAATAATAATAAATAAATTCTGTTCTAGACATAAAATTCAAAATTTTTTCATTCGTATTTAAAATAATATCTCCGGTAAGCAAATTTTCAACGATTTTTTCCTTGCCTGTTTGCGTATAATAAGTCTTAATAACTGATTGCCCCGCCAAATTAATTGTTTCTTGGGCAAAGCGCCATCCAAAACAGTTATAATAGTCAATACTGCGTACTTTTCCTGTATAATCAAACCACTTAACTTCTTTTACCCAACGTTTATTTTTGGGATTAGCATAAACTATTTCTCCTGCCCGACGATCATAATCATAAATACTTGCCGAACTGTTATCACCTCTTATTTCCCAAAAATCTGGAACCGCAATTTGATTGAAAAATAATGGGTGACCTGCACAGTCCTCCCGCAAAAAATAATTCCAAGGAGATTCCAAGTTGTCGGGGAGCCAACCGTCATCTTGAATAATAATTGTCGGCTTCTCTTCTCCAATCGCTTTAAGAGAAAAATAAAGATCCCAAGTCGCTTGATCATTTCTATCAAATAAATTAATCATCTACCAGTTCCTCCAATAAAACCTGCCATTTTTTTGCAACTGTAGTGAACAAATATTTCTTTGCCAATTCATATGAACATTGGTGAGCGGCCGCAAGATCAAAATCAGTAAATAAATTATTAATTGCTTTTGAAAGCCGATTAATTGTTAATGAAAATTCATTATTTTGGTGATATGGTATCAGATAACCATTTTTTTTATCCTGTATAAATTCTTGGTTTCCATAACGAACATCCAATCCAATTAGAGCTAATCCTGACCCCAAGGCCTCCATTAATGTTAATCCAAAGCCTTCACTTGTCGAGCTTGAAATATATCCTTGATAATTTTGATAAATATTTTCCAAATCTTGATGCCCACATAATTTTATATATTTTTCCGCATGCAAGTTTTGGATTGTTGATTGTAATTTTTTCTTTTCTGAACCTTCACCATAAATATCGAAAACTAATTGTGGAATTTGCTGATGGGCTTGAACTACGGCTAAAATTAACCAATCAATATGTTTTTCAGTGGCTAATCTTGAAGCAGTAATTAAAGAAAATTCTTTTCTCTTTTGAGCTTGATTCAGATTAGGCAATCCTCCAACTGGAATTGCTGCAATTTTAGGTGCAAATCCACAATATTTTTTGAATTGCTGTTCCAAAATTTTCTTTTGTGTGATTGTTGCTGTGACAAAGAAGTCTACTTGATTTGCTTGATCAAATTGATACTCATAAAAATTATTCCATAGAATGTTAGTATCATCTGTTGCATTTTCACTAAAATGTTCAGCATGAATTACAACACCTAATTTTGCTGGTTTATGATGCCGAAAAACTGCTTGGCCAATTCCAGTTGCTCGATCTAAAATCAGCACATCTTGTCCGCTTAAATTTAATTTATCTATGAAATAACCGATTAAATCAATTTTTGAATATAAAATCTTGTCAGGGAAGAGATATAACTCGTTATTTCCATCAATTAATTCTTCATAGGCTATTGAACCGTTTTGATTAAAAAAACGTCGGAGATACAGATGAGCACTTTGATCCTTTGGTGCATAATATTCCGAAAAAATCTTTGTGGATGTAAAATAATCTTTACGTATCAAACAACCACGAGAAACATATTCAACCCGCGCTACCAAATCACTATTGGGTTCTGCTAAGTACACTGTTGCAAATTGCTTTTCAGCTTTAAAATGATATCGAATTACTTTAGAATTAACTTCTTCTATTTTTCCTTGACGTTTCTCGAATTGAATACTTTCTTCAAATTGCTGTAATGTGTATTTATTGGGGGATATTTTTATGTCGGTGAAAAATTGATACAGCCAAATTATCTCATCATCATGAAAACCAATATTGCTTGTTAAATTTTCAATATTTTCATTTAAAATCAAATCAGTAAAAATAAATTTGACGGGTTGTTTTATTTGGCGCATAATTTTTGCTCGATACGCTTGGGCATACTCAACTCCGCTGCTTGCCCAACCTATTCCTAAATTGAAATTGTAAACCGTCATCTTGTTTGTCCTCCTTTTCTAGGAAAAGTAAATAACTGACTCACCGTTTTCTCCAGTTAAAATGGAACTCAATAATAAATTTTTGATGATTTGTTGCATTATTCTCGACTTCATTTTTTTAAAAGACGTCATCGCCTCTTGGTGATATTCATAAATTGGGTTTCGCTGTGCATATTGGCGTGCTGAAACTACTGTCCGTAACTGTTGCAAATTATCAACTTCCTCTATCCAACAATTGTCAATTGCTTTTAAAATTGCTAACCGAAAAAAACTTTGCCGATCACCTTCGTTCATCGAATTAATCTTATTATGCAATTGTGATAAGGCTATGTCGTATAAATAATCTGTCAAAGATTCCTGATCAAACGATTTACTGTCTTCAATTTGATAACTATAACTTAGATTGTCCCAAATAAAGCGACTTATTCTCTGCTGTGTTAAATGATGGCTATTTTTTACAAAAGTGTTGATCTGCTTTTTTAAAATATTTTTTACCTGACAATCTAGATGCTCTGTTCCAAAAATTAATTTATCACGTTGTTTATAAATCTCTTCACGTTGAATTCTAACGCTTTCATCAAATTCCAAGGTACTTTTTCGCTGCTGATACCCATTGTTGTCACTAACATTTTGAGCTCTTTGAATTGCTTGATAAATTAACCTTGATTTCAGCCTTTTAGGAGAATTGCCAAACTTAAAAGAATGATTTTCAAAGTAGTGACGCAGCCAACGTGCTCCAAATTTAAACACTACTTCATCTTCAAGTGAAACAAAAAAGCGACTCATTCCCGGATCTCCTTGCCTGCCCGCTCTTCCGCGCAATTGTAATTCAACTCGATGGTTAGTCATTTTCTCAGTTCCAATCACAGCAAGTCCACCTAACTCAGCTACACCTGTTCCCAGCTTTATATCCGTCCCTCGTCCTGCCATGGAAGTTGCCACCGTTACCGCATCTTTTTGACCTGCCTCGGCAATAATAGCTGCCTCTTTAGCAGCATTTCGGGCATTTAAAACATTGTGAGGTATCTGTTCACGCAGTAATAATTCTGAATAAATTTCGGACAGTTCTACAGATTGTGTCACAAGCAAGATCGGTTGCCCTTTTTGATGCAACTTCTTCACTAGATCCAAAGATGCTAAAAGTTTTTCTGGCAAAGTTGAATAAACCAAATCAGGTAAATCACGGCGAATTATTGGCCGATTAGTTGGAATTCGAACGACCTTCATATAATAAGTTTCGATAAACTCCTCTTCTGCTGTTTTACCTGTTCCAGTCATTCCCCCTAGCTTTTTAAATTTTCGAAATAGATTTTGAAAAGTAATCGACGCCATTGCACGCATATCTGGAGTGATATCTAAATTTTCACGTGCTTCAAGTGCTTGATGCTGCCCAGATTGAAGCTTGGTCATTTCCAAGACTCGTCCGTTTTGTTCATCAAGCAGTTTTATTTCTCCAGCTTCAACAACGTAGTCTTTACCATTTTCAAATAACGTGTGCGCTCGCAGGGCAAGCATTATTTGACGTAATAATTCAGTGTATTGTCCATCATATAACTTTGAAAGTCGAAAATAATGTTCAGCAGCTGTTATCCCTTTTGGCGTTAACCATACTGATTTTCGTTCTTCATCTAGTTTATATTCTTGGTCCTCGGACAATGTCTGAATAAAATTATCGGCTATCCGATACATATTGGACTGAACCCTTGGTGCTCCAGAAATTACTAGTGGAGTCTGGGCACTATCTAATAACACTTGATCAACCTCATCTACAATTGCGTATCCAAAAGGCCGCATATACTTCTCAGCTGAATTACTTGCTAGATTGTCCAATAAATAATCAAAACCAAAAGTTCCACTCGTTGTATAAACAATATCTGCAGCATAAATTGCCCGTTTTTCAACTGGTTTTAAGTCTTTATCCGGTGCTGTTACACCACAACTGCAACTTAAGCCGAGCCACTGATACACTTTTCCCATCTCAGCCGCATCACGTTTTGCTAAGTATTCATTAGCTGTTATTAATAACGTGCTTTGACCAGTTAAAGCATTTAAATATAACGGCATTGTAGCAGTTAGCGTTTTCCCTTCCCCAGTTTTCATTTCAGCAACATTGCCTTGATGGAGAACAATGCCACCCATTACCTGAACATCAAAAGGAAACATTCCCAACACACGTCGATCTGCTTCACGCACAACTGCAAAAGCTTCTGGCAAAATTTCATCTAATGTTTTGCCATTTTCTAGTTGGTGCTTAAAAAATACTGTCTTGTCTTGCAATTGAACATCAGTCAGACTTTTGAATTCAGAAGCATACTGGTTAATCCGCCTTACTAAATGATACAAGCTTCTTAGTGTATAGTCTTTCATTAACATCCCTTCTAATTATCAATTTCTTGTTGGATTTCCTTAAATAACGATTCTTGATTGCTATACAGGTTTGGCGGAATAAGTGACAAAGAATCCCCCGAAATATTGTCATTCATAGCTGAACTTGGAAGTGAATTAATTAATTTTGCAGCAACAATTGGCAACTGCTCTCGCTGAATAATATTTAAATATTGTTCAGTAGTAAACCATCTCTTTGAGAGCTTATTTGATGCCGAAAACAATTTGCTATAGTAACATGCAGCAAAATTTGAAATTGGTCCGGCACCGTAGAAAATCATTTCTGCACTTTTGGCCTCAGCTAAGATTCGTGATTTCACTTCTGGATCAATATAGAGATGAGCATTTATAAATGAGCTACCAATCAATAATATATTCCCACCTATTTTTTTTTCTAAATTAATTTTAATTGGAAGCTCAACTGTCCTTAATGTCGGTTCTAGAAAGAAAATATGTAATTTTGAATTTCTCCCTTGGTTAAACTTTGAAAAAAAGAAATTATCATTTTGAGGTAAAGTGTAGCGACTGTCCATTAATTCCAGTCTTTGAAAATTAATTTCCTGGCACCCAGCATTCAATAATGCAATGCTATAACTGGCAGACATTGTTGGATAAACAAATTCCCCTTGAAAACCAGAAATAAATTTTTGCCCAATCAACTGCCCACCATGGTTATAAAAACTTAGTCGAACTAACACTGACTTGGCTGGTTCAGTCCGAGCTCGTAATCTTAAAACATAACTATGCTTTGGGGTTAATAACGGTAATTGTGGGCAAAATCGTTGCGCTTGATAGTTAGTTTGTGAATACCATTCAACAATTTTTTTTCCTGGCGACATTAAGTTATTCGCAAAGGTCACATGTTCTTTACTTAAAAAACTGATACTTGACCCATAGAGATAGGTTGATGCTGTGTTCTCCCAGAATATTAAATTTACAGCATAATTATTCATAATTATTCCTTTCGAAATCATTTCTTAAAAAATAATTATATTGGTTTAGAAACCAACTTATTATTGCAGGTGTATTATCATTATGTCTGCCAATCCACCCCTTACCCAAAATCTTTACCTGTTGTGGCTGTAATTGGTGAACAAGTTGTTTAAAAGCTAAACCATCATAATCATCATTTTTCATATAAGCTGCAGCTATAACAGTCTCTTTAAAATTTCCCTGCAGTAACTTTCGCCAGATATAGTGATTCAAATCCTTACTACTTGACCCCTTGGCTTTCCCACTCATTAATATATCCAATGAAGTATCAAATTCTTGCGGACGCAAAAGTCTGTTATTTTCAGCAATCAACCCAAGATTTATTAAAGGTTTCCCGAGAATAATAGCATGTGCTTTTAGAAAACTGCCATAGTAGAGCGCGGCAAAGGTTCCCATTGAAATTCCTGAAAGAATTATCTGCTGTTGAGTAAAGCCTAGTTCTGCCACTACTTTTTTTATAACCCCTAAAAGTTTTTGCTCATATTCCTGAGAGCCAATGTAAAAGTTCCCTCCTTCTAATCTAGGATCAGTGAATAGCAAAAATGGTGCACCTAGCTTTTTCAACATACCATATCCTTCAAAGCCTTCAAGCGAACGATAACCTGCAAAATAAACATTTAGCGGTGGTTTAAGATCACCCGGATCAAAGTAATAAAAAAACTCCTGTCGAAATCGATCCACCATGCGTTGACCGCCAACTATTAAATTTCCGAATTCGTACCGTGACCAACGAAAATGCAATGAACTTATTTCTATTTTGCCCTGACCTTTGATCCAAAGTACTGCATTTAAATACGACCCATTTTTTTCATTATGCGTTCGTTCCAAAATTTCTGGTTGCTGCAACTGTTGTTCACTCAAGGTCCAAGTTGGTTGTTCATTTTCAGTTGATCCATTTGCAGTTTCAAAAAACTGTAATTTTAAATTTACACTCTCTTCCTTCAAATACTCTAGCCAAACTTCTACTCTTTTTCCTGGATCAACATACATGCTATTTCGCCAATAGACTAATGGACGATACTCTGAACCATAGTTACTATCTAATTCCAAGCTTGAATTACCATGATATCTCTGTGTTCCATTAAAAGCCGGATTAATCTCAATATTATTGACTCCTAATTTAATCCCACTTTGGTTATCAAAAAAGCTTAATGCAATTTTTTTCAACAATTTTGTTGGATCCTTTAGGGAAACTGCAACTGCTCTCTTATTCTTTAAAAAATCAACAATTTTTGGACTTATTGACTTTTGCTCTTGCGGATATAAAACTGCATAAACTGGTGCAGTTTTTCTAATTGTTTCATTTAAGTCATCTAATTGCTCCAGATCAGTCAGCATAAGTACTCGCGGCTTAAAGCCATCTTTCAAAAGAAGTTTCTTTTGTGCCTTTTCAACCGTTATAAAATCCCATTTCAACTGATCAGGCAAGGAAAACTTTTTAGACCAATCACTCACTCCAACTTGAAGCACAGAAATTTTTTGAGGATTCATTTACTCCGCTTCCTTTGAAATTTTTTGCCATTTTTTTATCAAGTTTTTACTCGAATATTCTGAAATTCTTTTTGCCGCATATACTAAAGCTTGATTCCAGTTTGTCAAACCTACTAAATAAAAATTAACTGCCTGCTTTAACTGGTCGATTTTCTTAATTATCAAACCATTTTTGTGATCTTCAACATAGCTAGTTTTTACTTGATTAATTTGTGGAATTCCTGCGCTTATACTTGCAATTTGTAAAAAAAGGTCAGGTTCTTTAGCTAAGTCTATAACTAACCTGGTATCAGATAATTGTCTAATAACATCTTCTTCACTTTGTAAAAAACACCATATAATTTTTCTCTTGGTAGAATTAAAATCATTTTCATTTTTAACTTTTGAAACAATTTGTTGCTGATCTGCAAAAACAAACAAGTCCTCAGCTTTTTGTTGCTGAATTACTTGCTGCACAACTTTCTTCCAATAAGTCTGAGTATTTTGATAATCAACCAAGACTAGCTCAATCAATTGATTTTGTTTCATTGTCTTGATAAGTTCACTTAAAACGGGCTTTTGATCACTAATATCAAGTCTGTTAACCAATAACAAAATTTTTAATTTTTTTACTTGTTGACTATGTCCTAATTCTAATCTGCTATCAAATGGGGAAATTTGCACTACTTCTGCTGGATAATCAGTATGAGAGCTGATTGAATTTAATTGACTGACAGTTTTATCTGTGTCGGCAATAAAAGTAGCGGCTTTTTTAGTCAATTTGACAATTTGTTGTTTATCGATATCTTGACGTTGTGCAAAAAAAGAAAAAACTACCTGTTTTCGAGGTAAGTCAATTTTGTTTACCAAATTGATTTGTCTCTCAGCAGCAGCCACAATTAAAGTATCCTTTTTAGAAAAACACTTAGTTAAATACTGGCAAAATTTCTCAACGATTAATTCTTCAATGTTATCGTATTTTTTTTGCATAAATTCAGTATAAAAATTTGGATTAACTTCCACATTCATAGCTGGATAATTTACTTTTATTCTCCAATTTCCGTTTAAGTCAAAAAAAGTTTGCTGTTTTTCAGAGATTGATTTATTTTGATAAATTAAACTCGACAAAAAGCCACGATCATCAAACAATAAAGTCTCAGACGACTTATCATTTAAAAACCGAATAATTTTTAGTAATCGCCCATTTGAAGCAAACTCAATTCGGGCATAAAGCTGATCTTGTCGGCGGGCAATAACCAAAAATGGCGTATAACTAAATTCAATATCAGTGGGCCAATTCAAATCTGTAAAATTTAACGACCGCATATATTTCAAATTGATACCTTGAATTACATCAAAAGCATTAAAACTATTTACCCCTAGAATATCTTGTCGCTGTAAAAAGCTACGCAAAAATGGAGAATAGCTTAAAATAAGCATTTTACTAGACTGGTTAGCTTTAATCAGCATCCGCAACTGATTAATTGTGTCATCAAATTCAATTTTTCTTGTTTCACGGTACCAAGGTTCAGCTGTATTTTCCCAAAAATTTTCTGATTGCTGCCAATCAGGCAAAAAATAAAACATTATTTTCCTCCTAATCTGAAAATAAATCTGAATAGCTATGCAATAAAATAATTGTTTTTATTTGATCTGTAATCATTCACAGCATACTAACGGACATTAATAAAAAACCGGGCAACATCAATGTTGTGCTGTATTGAGAATAGATAACTCCCAAATACAGCGGACATCCAGCAATGAGGCCTGTAAAAAAAGCTCCCAACGTTGAAAATAGCTTTATATATCTTTGCAAATATGCTTGCGTGGGAACTCCTGGCTGACAATTAATTATATAATCACCTGATTTTCTCAAATTTTCGGAAATCTTTTCTGCATCAACATTAACAAAGCCAAAAACAATTGATAAACTAACTAAAATGATTACGTAAATTGAAACACCGAAATACGAATTAAGTCCAATATTTTTTGAAAGCCAATAAATCAACATATTTTGCTGGTTAAAGTTGTGTAAAATACGAATAAGATAATTGGGAACTAGCAATAGTGATAATCCAAACATAATCGCCATCCCGCCACCTGGGTTAAGCCTAACGGGTAAATATGTTTGTTGATTAAATTTATTATTAATTAAAATTCGATGGATTATTATTCGATACTCTGCTTTATCTAAAATCACCGCCATCAATATAAGTAACAACCCAACAACCATAATTAATATAAGCCAAAATGCATAATTCCAAGAAGTTAATTTAACTTTAAAAATCGGCTTTACTTGTTGAGCAATACTAGCAATCATTCCGAATAAAACGACAGTCACCGTTCCTCCAATTCCATTAATTGCGTTCATATTAGCCAACCAAATCAAAAAGAAACTGCCACTGACCATCGTCAAAATAATAATTAAGGTTTTCAACAAATTCATTTCTACCAATCTTAGCCCTAATAACAGGCCCCAAGCTTCAATCAGAGCAATAAAAAGCGTTATCAATAACTGAAAAAAGCTTGCTTCTCGTTTACTCAATTTATCAAAACTAAACTTTTTAATCATCACCAGCAGTTGCCAAATAATCATCGCCGACATCCAGGGCCCAAGTCCCAAAGAAAATAAAGAAATTTGCGATAAATTAGCTCCCGTGGCACTGCCTGATAAAGCCAATAAGTGATCATTAATCATTAATTGCTTAATCATTTTATAGTCATTAAACGGCAAAGGAATATGACGACCGATATCATAAACTATTAAAATCAAAGCTGTCCAAGAAATTTTTTTTAAAATTATTCTAGTACTTTCATTTTGTTTTTGATTTTTTTTCACTTAAACCTAATCCTTACGTAGTAGACAATGAACTGTTTCTATCAATAATTTTTTGGTAAAAAACCCGTTTCGCAGCAATTCAGCAAAATGGATAGTGTGTTCAATATATTCTTGATAGTCTTTAGATGATAACGACTTAACTTTTATAACAGCTTCATTTAAATCATTAACTACTAATCCAAGTTTATTATCCTCAATAATTTTCTGATTAGAAATTCCCTTTTTCACAACTACTGGAATTCCAGCAGCTAAGTATGTGCTTAGTTTATAAGAAAGACATACTTTCATGTATTCTTCAACTTCAGGATTATCAGACCAAACTAAACCCCATCCACCCTCAGCCAAATTCAATAATAGATTGGCCGGTGATTGCCATCCTTGAAACTCAACTTTTTCTTTTTCAGCTGGTGCATTAGTTGAATAAAGATGTAATGGAATCTCGTAATCCCATTTATTAGCAAAAGAAAATTTTTGCGGATCACCAATGAAATTTAAATAATCATTTTGTTTTGGAACCGGTAAATCCAGATCTGTTAAGCAATCCCACATTTCTTGAATTACGATTTTTTTGACTTTCAATCCCTGTTTTCTCAGCAATTTTAACATCGAATTTGAAGGAACAATTAAGACATCTGCTTGATTATAAAAGTTTATTACTCTTTTAAATAAATAACGATTAGACAAAAACATTAGCGGTAAAACATCATGAATAAAAAATGCAATTTTGACATTTTTATATGCTTTTAACTTTTTGACAAATTCCTCATCGTATTTCATATCATTCCAAGTTGGTGATTGAAAAATTACTAGATCTCCGTTGGCCACACCAGCCAAAACACCATCCAATCGTTTGTCCAACTCTCTTGGACTGTCAACTTTAATATCATAAAAATAAATGCTTAACTCATTAAAAGCTAAAGTCCGCGCAATCTTAGCAACTGTGTTTTGGGCAATTAGCGCTGTACTTTTTGATGATTGACCGTATATGTTTGTTATGTGTATCTTCATAGAACTCTATCCTCCAACAAATATCCACATTTTGTTATATTTGCTCATATTTGAAACATAATATATCATAAAAGAACTAATCAGTTAAGAATAAAATAATTTCATGCGCTTAACCAATTCAAATTTTAACAAAAAAAGGTTAAATCATCCACAAATTAACCTTTTTAAATTTAAAAAGATCGTTATTGCTTTCAACGCACAAATAGAGTTCTAGATTGAGGACTCTAGAAACAATTTATTAGGAGATGATATAGTGGAGAAATAGCATTGCACGTTTGGAAAGAAACCAATATTTTGTGAAATATCTCCTTGAAATTAAAGTGAAATGAGCTGTAAAAGATAGGCACTAGTAGTAAATCTAACTCAGCTCATGCAGTAAAACATGGATCAACTATTATAAAACAAGCTGGCCTTTAACCGATAAAAAATCGACAAAAGACCAGCTAATAAAATGGATTATTGACTTTAACTCTTTAGAAAGCAGCTCACTTTTGAATCAGGCTCCACAAGTGCTTTTCACTATCTAATTTTTGTTCCAAAGTGTAATGCTCCTGCGCCAAAGGTAAAATAATGATACTCAACTTTAGCTAACCCTGCTTCTTGAAACAGCTTGGCTAATCGAGGCGCTGTTGGAAACTTTTCTGCTGTTTTCTGCAAGTAACGGTAATCTTGCCGTTGATTGCCACATAGCTTTGCTACCCACGGAACTAATGAAAAGTACATTTTCCAACCCATTTTTAAAATTCCATCTTGTGGTTGTGAAGTTTCTAAACAAACAACCTGTCCGCCAGGTCGAGTCACACGTGTCATTTCACGCAGTACTTGCTGCGCATCATGAACATTGCGCAAGCCAAAACCAATTGTTACCAAATCAAAGGAGTTATCGGCGAACGGCAACTTCATTGCATCCCCTTGTAGCAGTCTGACTTTTGATTGTAAATTGGAATTAGCTAGTTTAGCTTTTGCCAACTCCAACATTTGCGGGCTAAAATCTAACCCGGTAATTCGGCTGGTGTCATTTGTTGCTCGCGCTAAATCTAACGTCCAATGACCGGTGCCACAACATAAATCTAAAACCTGTGCATTAACTGGTAATCGCAAATAATTCATCGTTTGTTTGCGCCAAGAATTTTGAATTCCTAAAGTAATCACATTATTCATCTGATCATAATTTGGTGCCAAACGATCGAATAGTTCCTTGACCTTAGTTGGCGGTGTTGGATTTGTTATTCCCATTGGTTCATCCCCTGACTCTCAAATTAACTATCTTAATCTTGATTTTAGTCTTTTTATCAGCTGCTAGCTAGCTATAGCTCCTACTAAAAAATAAAAAACTGAACCACCAAAAGCGATTCAGTCCTGCTAGTTTTAAGTTAAAATTAGCTTTTATTTACTATAATTAGGTGCTTCTTTGGTAATCTGAACATCATGTGGATGTGATTCACGCAAACCAGCGTTAGAAATCCGAATAAACTGAGCATCATCTTGCAAACCTTTCAAGGTTGCTGCTCCAACATAGCCCATTCCGGAACGTAGCCCACCGACCATTTGATAGACAACATCGCCAACCCGGCCTTTATAAGCAACCCGGCCTTCAATTCCTTCAGGAACAAGTTTGTTAGCTTCGTTAACTCCGCTTTGGAAGTAACGATCTGATGAACCGTGCTTGCTGTCCATAGCAGCCAAGCTGCCCATTCCACGATAAGTCTTAAACCGACGGCCTTGATAAATTTCAGTTTCACCAGGTGCTTCATCCGTTCCAGCTAGCATACTGCCCAGCATAACTGCATTACCACCAGCAGCCAAAGCTTTAACGATATCACCAGAATACTTAATCCCGCCATCGGCAATAATTGTCTTTCCATATTCACGAGCAACGCTGGCCGCATCATAAATGGCCGTTAATTGTGGAACGCCAACGCCGGCTACAATCCGTGTTGTACAAATTGAACCAGGCCCAATTCCAACTTTAACAATATCAACCCCAGCATCATATAAAGCTTTGGTAGCTGCGGCAGTGGCAACATTACCAGCAATTAAAGTTACTTTCGGAAAATGTTGACGAATTTCCTTGATTTTACGGATAACTCCAGCTGAATGGCCATGCGCTGTATCGATGACAATTGCATCAACCCCGGCATCAATTAGCGCCTGTGCTCGATCAAAAGTATCACTTGTTACTCCGACAGCAGCAGCAGCTAACAAACGACCATGTTCGTCTTTAGCAGCATGTGGAAATTCAACAACTTTCTCAATATCTTTAATAGTAATTAAGCCAGTCAAGCGACCTTGATCATCAACCATTGGTAATTTTTCAATACGATGTTTATGCAAAATATCTTGAGCTGTTTCTAAAGAAGTTCCGGTAGGGGCAGTAATCAAATGATCTTTTGTCATCACCTTGTCAATTGGCTGATGATGATCATCAACAAATCGAAGATCACGATTAGTAATAATGCCGACAAATTTACGATTTTCTAAACTATCAACAATCGGGACTCCGCTGATACGGTACTTACGCATTAAATCCTCTGCTTCAGCCACTGAATTTTCTGGTGTTAAGAAGAATGGATCAATAATCACGCCACTCTCAGAACGTTTAACTTTACGCACTTCATCAGCCTGTTGCGCAATCGTCATATTTTTATGAATGACACCTAAGCCACCTTGACGTGCCATCGCAATTGCCATTGAAGACTCGGTAACCGTGTCCATTCCCGCACTAATAATCGGGATATTAAGTTTCAAATTATCCGCCAACTCAATCTTCAAATCTACATCATTTGGCAAGACGTGACTTTCAGCCGGAATCAATAAAACATCATCAAACGTGAATCCTTGTTTCGCAAATTTGGTATCCCAATTCGACATTACAAAAACGCTCCTTTAATATTTTTATTTTCTAAAATACCCAATATTCTGGGTAAAAGCAAGCATTCTCATCTATTTTTCACAAAAAAACGATTAAGCAAGTAAAAATAATTGAAAATTTTGTTTTTTTTACGAACTTTACGACGATGATGATCAACTCAAACAATAACTTCTAAAAATCTTTCAGCACTATAAAGCTGCCGCAAGTCATTCAATCAAAGTAAACCGAGATTTTTGCCGGAATTAATTTTAGTTTAAAAAGTATCTCACATTAATCGACAATGATCGCACTTAATTTTTTTACACTACAAGTTAGCCAAAAAAAAGACCTCCAGAAGTTTAATCCGGAAGCCTGCAAGTGAGTGGATTGACTAGGTCCACAAAGAAAGTGTATTGCCATCTCAGTTTCTAAATATATTTTAACATCTATCAGTTGTTAATTACAATATGTTATACTAAGTACCAGCTACAGTATGGGTTTGACCACCTGAATCAAACTGTTAGCTAGATGGTGTTTAAAATAGCCATCCCAGTTTCAGCTACTTTAGTTATTCAACTATTTATCATTTATTTGATACTCAAGAATAATGAGAAGTAAGCTTAGGGCACTAGGTTAATTCCTAGTGTCTTTTTTGAATTAACCGCTGTTTTCTTTCTCCAGGATAATATTTTTTATTGCTTTGAAAGATATTAGCTTTCAATCAATTCGTGGTATTACCTTGATCTAACATCTTCTTAATTACCGGGACTTGTCCCAATCCTGTAATTTCTTCTTTGGGCATTACTACCAAATTAGTATCTGAATTAGCTAATTGAACAAACGCTGCAATGCTTTGGTCTTTAAAATATTTTTCGTCAACCGTCTGCAAAGCTGCCGCCGTTTTAGCAATTCGATAGTTTTCTGCATCAGCTCGTGTCCGTGTTGCTTTGGCTTGTGCTTGAGCAGTCTCAATTAAAGCCCGATTTTTGGCATCAGTTGTTAATTTAATATTCTGAGCTTCGCCTTGTGCTTTAGCAATTGTAGCAATTCGCTCTCGATCAGCCGTCAATTGCTTATCCATGGCTTCTTGAATTGCTGAAGATGGTGTTAACTCATCAATATTTACCCGGTCAACGTTGATACCATAAACATTAGTTAAATCACCGATTGCTGCCGCCAAATCCGCATTGATTTTAGACGTTGAACCTAATGCATCAGTTAATTCCAGCCGGCCAATGATATCTCGTAAATGTCCGCGCACAAGCTGAGCCATCGATTCTACTGAGTCAGTGTTTTCATAAACATATTTTTGCGCATCGGTAACATGATAGTTCAAGGTGACACTAGCTTTAATATCAGCATTGTCTTTAGTGATCACCGAATATTGAGATAACTTTAAAGGCCGCATTGCCAGATTCACTGTCCGAATATGTTGAAAAAATGGTACATAAAAATGCAAACCAGCATCAACATTTCGACGATACTTTCCTAACGTTTCAACTAGTCCTTGACAATTCTGCTGAATAATTTTAATTCCAAGCATACTTTTTCCCTCTTTCTTTATCTGGCAACGGGCCGCAACGTTAAAATATTGCCATTAGCTTCAATCACAATATAGTTTTTACTTGCTGAATAATCCTCATTGCCTTCAATCAAATAACGATAATAAATTCCATTAACCTGTGCCAAACCATTTTCCGGATCGATTTGACGGGTCTCGACCACTTTCCCCAAAAACTGGCGATTTTCCAATGATGTTGCTGGTTTTACCTGCAACGCCTGTTCAATCCAAGTATTCAACAAACTGTTGACGCTGCGATTTTCTTGTTTCGCTCGTTGTTCCAGTTGTCGTTTCAAGTCTTGCGGTAAACGCAATAAAAAAGTTACTGGATCTTCCAAATCAGTCACCTTCAATCTCTAATCAAGTACTTGATATCATAATGATATCATTTTTAAAAATAAAGTCAATCTTTTCAATTAAAAATTTTTCCCTGTAATTAGGCGGTACATTTTGTAATTCAACGGCTGCTGCAATTGTAAATTCATCGCTACCGTTGCACGTGGCTTTTTCCCCGGAATTGGTAAATTAATTTCTACTACCGAGGAAGACACCACTTGGCAACGTCCAAGATAATAGAAACCTTTTCCTTCTTCATCACTGCGTTTGACAAATAAGTGAATCGTTACTTTATAATTTCCTTGCTCATCTCGTTCCAACAATTTTTTTACTTCAGCTGAATCTAAATGTCGTGGACTACGGGTATACCAACGTATGGTGTCAGGACTAAGAAAGTAGTTAACATATACCCCTGAACGAGCATTTTTAGCTGCATCATTTTGATAGGTCACAAACATTGGGCAATCATGATTACCAACTCGATAACCATATAAAGGGGCACTAACATCCAACGGCCAATTCAGTAATCGACAAACATCTTTGCGCGTATATTTTTGGTATAAAGTAAAAGCTTGATCTGCTTGATATTGCTCCGAACGCAACAAACCAGCAGTTAAAACATCTTGCCATAATTTTTTAAACCAAGCTGATGTCTGCAACTGCTGCCACAGTGCTTGGTTTAGTTGATAACGATCCGCGATTAAATTAATTAACGACTGCCCACCGTATTTATCAGCTTGAAGTTGTTTCCCCGCTTTAACTTGGAAAAAATCCAAACTTAAAATTGCTTTAACTGAATCTAACGTTGCTGGATCTGTCTTGCAGTTATGTTGTTGCAATAAAGTCAGATACTCCGCTGAAGTCAATTGAAACTGATTGCTTAAAACCTGAAGTAACAATAATTCATGGCGCCGTTTACCGTTTAATAACTCCTGTGTGATAAAAGTCAACCAGGCATCTTGCTGCTTGGTTATAGTTGGTTGAGCTGCTTTCATTTTATTCAAAAACTGATAATAGTTATCAATTTGATTATTTTCAGCAAAAACTTCCACATCCAACTGATGTTGTTGCGCAAAGTCAGTTAATAATGGAATGCGACCAAGCCGCTGTTCCATTTGTTGGTACATTCGCCGCAACTTAATAAAGGCATCTAGCTTAACCCGCTGCAACGAAGCATAAATCTGCTGGCGGGCGACTTGTGTAAATGTAATTGTCGATAAACCCATAACTGGTTCCAAGGCTAAAGTTGAACGCACTTGATCCTTGTTTAAAGAATGATCCTCAGTCAGTGCTAACGGAATCAAATAGTTGTTTTGATAATTACCAATAAAATCCAAAACTGTTAAATACCTTTTTCCAGCAAATTTTCGCAACCCGCGACCTAACTGTTGTAAAAAGACAATTTGCGACTGTGTATTGCGCAACATTACAACTTGATTAACACAAGGAATATCGACCCCTTCGTTAAAAACATCAACCGTCACCAAGTATTCCAACCGGCCTTGTTCCAATTGGCTGACTAAGTGTTCTCGCTGAGCAATCGTTGTCGTTCCATCTAGCGAACGGGCTGGGTGGCCTTTAGCTGTCATCGCTTGCGCTAATTCCTTTGCCTCATCGCGCCGACTACAAAAAATCAGGCCATGAACTTGAATACCTGAATAACTGTAATACTCTAACTGCTGTAAAATATACTTCACTCGTTCTGGCGCAACCAATTGACGTAATGGTGCTTTGTCAGTCAAAAGTTGTCCTTGATATTCATAATCTTGCAATCCAATATAGTGAAACGGGCAAAGCATTCCAGCTGCCAAAGCATCTTGCAGACGAATCTCATAAGCAATGTTGTAATCAAACAATTGAAAAATGCTGTAATCATCTGTCCTTTCTGGTGTTGCAGTCATACCTAAACAAAATTGTGGTTGGAAATAATCCAGTAGCCTTTGATAACTTGGAGCACCACTGCGATGTGCTTCATCAATTAAGAGATAATCAAAAGTTTCTGGTGCAAAGTGCCGCATTACCGCTGGTTGAGTCAAAGTTTGGATCGTAGCAAATAAATATTTAGCCTGTAACTGCTGATGGCTCCCGCTTAAAAGTCCATAATCACTGTCAACTCCACCTAAAATTCGTTGAAAACTAGCTTTGGCTTTCCGTAAAATCTGTTCACGATGAGCAACAAACAAGAATCTTTTAGGAGCGGCTTGTTGGACATCAAATGCCCCCAGAAAAGTTTTGCCAGTTCCAGTAGCCGAAATAACCAACCCACGCTGAGCTCCAGCCTGACGTAAAGCTGCTAACTGTTGCAGGGCGGGCCGCTGCATTTGGTTAGGAGTTACCGCTTCTTGATTAACCATGGTCGAAGCAGCAATTGCTGGAGATAATTGCTGAACCACTTGCCAGCGTTGACGATAATTTTCCAACCAAACTGGCGTTAACAGCTGACTTTGTTGCCATAATTTTTCAGTTGCGGTGTGTAATTGTGCCACCAATTGACCCTGCTTCAATGAATTTAATTCTAAACACCACTCATAATTTTTTAACAAAGCTGAGCGAGTAAAATTAGCACTGCCAAGAATCAACGTTTGATAATCTGGTTGTTGATGCTCAAAACAATATCCCTTGGCATGAAAACCAGCCAGCGGCGCAATTTTAGTTGTTAGATTAGGAATCTTCAATAACTCAGCTAAGGCATCTGGCCGATTAAAGGAAAGATAATCCGAGGTTACCAAACGCCCACTAACATTTTTAGCTGACAAATCTGCCATAACTGCCTTGAAAGGCGGTAGCATATCTGCCGTTATAAAGGCAACTGCAAAGACAAAGCTGCTGCATTGTTGTAACTGTGTCCGGATATGTTCCCAAATCGTTTCTTGTTCCGAGTTGCTTAATAATTTTGGCGTGTAGGCTGAAGTATCTGCTTGTTTATCACTAATCAATCCCGCTAATGCCGCCTGAGTAATAATTTGCTCGAATTTCATTCTTTCACCCGTTCTTTCTAATTCATTTTCAGTATAACAAATCTTACCCTGCCAGTATTGAAAAACTCGCTTACGCAATTCTCCTAGATTAATTAGAATTACCCATTCACTTGAAATAATCAGATCAAGCAAAATATTACTATTCAAATGCCTTAAAACCAACTACAATAAACACAATAACTTAATGAGGTGACAAAATGAAAGAACAAGCAAAAATCGAAATTCTACAAAAACTGATCAGGATTAAAACAGTTAATAATAATGAGGCCGAAGCTGCCGATTACTTAGCCAGCTTATTTGAGCCTTATTCAAATGCTAAAGTCGAACGTCTGACCTACGCCCCCAATCGCGACAATCTGATCGTCACGATTGGTGAAACTGGCCCAATTTTGGGTTTTTCGGGTCACCTAGATGTAGTTGCTCCTGGAGATTTGAATGCTTGGGACAGTGATCCTTTTGAACCAGTCATTAAGCAGCAGCGCTTGTACGGTCGCGGAGCAGCTGATATGAAAAGTGGCTTAGCCGCCTTGGTAGTTGCTATGCTGGAATTACTTGAGAGTAAGCAACCATTATCTGGTCGCATTCGTTTGCTGGCAACCGTTGGTGAGGAAACCGGAGAATATGGAGCAGCCCAACTAACTAAAGCTGGCTATGCAGATAATTTAATTGGTTTAATCGTTGCCGAACCAACCAGCGATCTTAGTCAGCTGGTCTATACTGCCCGCGGTGTAATTGATTATCGTATTACTTCAATCGGTAAGGCGGCTCATTCAGCTCGACCGCAATTTGGAGTTAATGCAATTGATAACCTAATGCTTTTTTATCAACAAGTTAAAGCACGTTTTGCCGATTTTACAGCAGTTGATCCGGTTTTAGGTGGAATTACTCATAATATCACTAAGATCTCAGGTGGTGAACAAGTTAACAGTATCCCTTCTTATGCTGAACTATGGGGAAATATTCGTACCATTCCTGCCTATCCAAATCAAGTCTTTTACGACAAAATTGCTGAGTTACTGGCCGAACTTAACCAACAGTCTGACGTTAAGTTGGCAGTTGAATATAGCTTTCCAGAAGAAGCTATCCCAGGGGACCCACAATCTCCAATTATCAAAGCTGCCCAGCTAACTGCTCAGGAAGTATTAGGTCGAACTTTTAAAATTGCTGGTAGTTCCGGAGCTAATGATGGCGCTGAATTCCTACAAGCTAAAGGTACCTTTAATAGCATTGAAATCGGTCCCGGATCTGACAGTTCCCATCAAAGCAATGAATATGTTGAATTGCCAATTTACCTGCAGGCGATTGAATTTTATCAAAAATTTGCTTTAGAATTTTTAAAGTCCCAAACTAATTAACCTTTTCTAACATCGATATCAAATCACTATCAAAAAAAGCGGTTTCGCGCTATGATTTGTTTGGAAGTCAGTTTTTATCAAACTTAGTGAGGTGATCAGCATGAAGAAAAAATGTTTTTGCGGTTTAATTTTGGCAACTGCAACTGCAATTGTCGCCTACAAAACGGTCAAATACATGAAAATTGGTCAAGGCGACGATTTGAATGCCTATGCTAAATACAATAGTTAATTTCTAGTCATTGAAAGGACGTGATTTTGATTGGTTAAGAAAAAAGCAGTTATGATTGGTGCCGGTTTAGCTAACTTAGCAGCAGCAGTCTATTTAATTCAAGAAGGACACTGGAATGGTGATGCTATTACCTTTTATTCACTCGACGATCATGGTTCAAATGACGGTTCAACCACTAGTGAGGCAGCCGATGATTATTGGTCTCAGCAGCATCCATTAGAAAATACTCGTGGTTATCTTGCCCGTGGTGGCCGGATGCTTAATTATCGAACTTATGTTGACCTAATGGATTTACTGGAACGAATTCCCTCGGCAACAGAATCTGGCTTAACGGCTGCTCAAGATACTTATGAGTTTGATGCAGCCCACCCAACCTTTGATAAGGCTCGCTTAATGGAAGGCGGTAAAGGGATTATAGTTGCTGGTCATTTAGGTTTGAACAATACTGACCGCTTACTGTTGACAAAATTAATTATGATGCCGGATGAGGATGAAGAAAAGCTTGATAATATTTCGATTGCCGAGTATTTTAAGCATTCACCACATATTTTTCAAACAAACTTCTGGTATATGTGGGAGACAACCTTTGCCTTTCGTTTACAAAGTTCGGCACAAGAACTACGCCGTTATATGCATCAGATGATCTATGAATTTACTCAAATTGAACATCTAGTCGGCGTCAATCGAACTCGCTATAATCAATTCGAAAGTATCATGCTACCATTGATTAATTATCTAAAAGAGCAGGGTTGCCACTTTGTTCTCAATCGGCGGGTGACTGAGTTTAAGTTCAAGCCAACCACGATGCAAGATGAAATCACAGTTACTAAAATCAGTATGACTAACACCGAAACTAACGAAACCGAAGAAATTGAAATTGACGATCAAACCGCTGTTATCTTTACCAACGGTTCAATTACCGACTCAGCTACTCTGGGTGACTATGATACTCCTGCTACTGAAAACCCAGACTACGGCGCAGCTGCGAGTCTCTGGAAACAAATTTCGGAACAGTTTTATAATCTTGGTAAACCTGACAAGTTCTTTGCGGATCGTTCTGCCAGTGAATGGGTTAGCTTCACTTTGACAACCAAGAATCACCTGCTATTGGATGAAATTACCCGGATTACCACGCAAGTGCCCGGTAATGCTTTAAATTCTTTCTTATCAACTGAGCCAATCACTCCTTTAGGCCAAAAAGATGTTAACATGTCAATTGTTGTTCATCATCAGCCGCACTTTACGACACAGAAACCAAATGAAACTGTTATCTGGGGATATTTCTTATACCCACGCCGTCGAGGAGAATTTGTCCAAAAGCCTTACGTTGAAATGACTGGTAAAGAAATGGCTCAAGAATTAATTGGTCAACTAGCTAAAGTTGATCCTGGTCCAGTTAACATTAAAACTAAAGAGGCTGAGATTCTTGCTAGCATTGTTAACAATATTCCCGTTTATATGCCTTACGCCTCTGCTTTGTTCAATAATCGAGCTAAAAGCGATCGTCCTGAAGTTATTCCGGAAAATTCGACCAATCTTGCCTTTACTGGTGAATTCGTTGAACAGCCCTTCCAAATGATTTTTACTGAGCAAAGCGCTGTTCGTTCTGGCGAAATTGCTGCCTTTCATTTTGCTGGAATTCCAATGGCTCATTTGGTTAACACTCCACGCTATGATCGTGACTTAAAAACGTTAATGCGTGCTACTAAGAAACTCTTCAGTTAATGTGTCTTTGAATCGCTAAAAATTCTATCGATTAACATAAAACAACGACCACCCAAAACTAGTTTGTCCTAGCTTTTGGTGGTCGCTATTTTATGAAGATTTCTGCTCTTTTTATTTAAAATTAGGCATGTTTTCAAATCTTAACTGAATACCGCTCGGATCAGTTAAGGCTAATTGCTGTCCAGCCAAGACTTCAAATGGTTGCTGCAACTTTTCTAAGTTCTCCTTAATTCGAGCTAATTCCTGATCGTTTTGGGTCCAAAAAGTATAATAGGCTAAACCCAAGTCATGCGGATCACTGGACGCTAAGTCTCTCCCCGTCCAAATATTACCGGCTATATGATGGTGATAGCCCCCGCTAGCAAAGAACTTTGCACTTTTGCCAAAATTTGTTTTCAAAGACAAGCCGAGAACGTCGGTATAAAATTCTTCGGTTGCTGCTAAATTAGCAACTTTTAGATGTACATGTCCAACCTTAGTTCCAGCTGGGAAGCCTGACCACTGACGATCAGCAGCGTCAACTACTGCTTGGGCATCCATTTCAATCGTAATTCCCGGAATTTCGCCATCAGGTCGAATATCCCATTGGCTGCGTGGCTTATCGTGATAGACCTCAATGCCATTTCCTTCGGGGTCAGTTAAATATAAAGCCTCACTGTATCCATGATCGCTTGCGCCAATTAACGGTGCCTGTTCCGTCAAATAATGAATTAAAGCATTGCCTAAGTCTTTGCGCGTTGGTAGTAAAAAAGCAACATGATATAAACCTGTTTTAGGAGTAATTGGTAAAGGTGAAACAACCCGTCGTAAAATCAGTAGCGGTTGCTGACTATCATGCGCCCCTAAAATGCTCTGCATTGTATTTTGTTCATATACGGCCAATCCAATTACATCACGATAAAATTTTGTTTGGTCTGCTAAATTATTTACTTTTAATGCAACTGTACCTGGTTGTGTTTCAGCTGCTAGTTGGAAATCTGGAATAATAACAGTCATATTGATTATTCTCCTCTGTAAGTTGATACATTTATTATAACACTAACTCACAAAAAAAGTCCAAGAAAATTTAAATTCTTAGACTAACAAATGTTTTCAGTTTAACGACCAGCTCTTTTTTCAGCTAAGACTTTTTTAGCTTTTTCTAAAATTGTTGGACGTAACAGCAAAATCATCACTGCATAAACAATAATTCCTAATAATACTTCCGCTCCAATTGAAAGAATACTGGTATGTACCGAATTATTGATCCAAAAAACCGGAATAAACATTAATACCCCGGCAATTAAGTACTTTGGTAAGTTTAGAAAAAGTAGATGAAAATTAATCGTTTTTCGAACAACCCATAACTGATAGCCAGTAACACAAGTTTCTGAAATAACTGTTGCCAAAATGGCACCATTTAAACCACCAAAATAAATCATCGGAAAGTTAATGACAATATTAACACTCGCTCCTAAAACTACTGAAGTCGTAAATTCTTTATTATGATTCGTCGGCAATAAAAACTGCGTGCCAATCGCATTGCTCCAACCAATCAACAAGATTACCGGTGATTCTAACAGCATCGCCAGCCCAACTGGCTGAAAACCACGGCCATAAAAATACGGGCCTAAGTGTAACGATAACCCAGCTAGGCCAAACATCATTGCGACCGTTAAAAAGGAAATAAAATCAAAAGAATCATATAGCATTTGATTAACTTTCGCTTTTTCACCCTTGGCAAAGGCATTGGCAACATGCGGTAACATAACTGTTCCCGTTGCAGTTGCTAATGCCAAAACTGTCTTAATAATCGTATCAGCATTGTTATAATATCCCGAATTTACCGTTCCCGCTATCAAGCCGAGCATTGTCTTATTTAGAACAGCATAAACTGTAATTGCTGCTTGTGGAAAGAACAGCACCAAAGACGGTCGTAAATGTTGAAAAGGATGCAGCTGATTCCATTTAACTCTTTTGATAACACCCCTTAAAAAAGGCCAGAGAGTTAAGTTACCTAGCAAGCTGCCTAATCCTAAAATAATAATATACAATCCTAAATCACTTTTATTTTTAACAAACATGAAAATTGCAATCAAAGAAATAATTTTAACTAGTGTATTTCGGGTAACGGTTTTTTTAAAATCCTCAATCCCCATATATAACCATGAAATATCTAAGATTACTGCTAACAAATTAATTGATTGGAAAATCATTAGAGTAGGGTGTCTACTAAATGGAATATAAATAAAGAAAACTATATATGCTAAAATAACGGCTAAAACCCTTAAAATTACAATTTCCCAAAACGCCTGTGACATCTTCTGTGGTTTATTACGTAAATAAGCTATCTCGCGATTCCCATAGAGATTAATTCCTAAACTACCAAACAAAATAAAATATGAAATAATAGAATTAGTGTAGGAGTTAATTCCTACACCCGTATTGGTTAAGACTCGACTTATGTAGGTCGCGGTAACCAAGGGCAAAAGAACTAGCAGTAGCTGATAACCAGCATTATATAAATAATTTCGGACGACCTTCATAAACAGTTTAACTCCTTTAAAATTCAAGCTGCACTTTGTCAAGTCCACTTGAAAAAATCAGTATCGGCAACAACCGTTCCCCCAGATGTTTAAACCGCTCCCTGACTATAAAAAACTTCTATATTGAAACAACTTAACATTATACAATACATTATTCTACAATTAACAGCTTTATTTAAACGTTAGGAAATATTTAAGCTTATCATCTTCGCTAAAAGCGCATTAAAACTGAAGAACAACCACTGCTATCGTTCTCCAGTTTTTTTATTTTTCAATTTAAAAATTAATTACTCTGCTCAAACCTTTCAGCGACTTTTCCCCAATTAATCACGTGCCAAAACGCTTCAATATATGCCGGACGCTGATTTTGGTATTTTAAATAGTAGGCATGCTCCCAGACATCTAAACCCAGCAAAGGTTGTTGATCCAACATTAATGGCGAGTCTTGATTAGCAGTTGTCGTAATCAACAATTGTCCATCTTCATCATGAACCAGCCAAGCCCAACCGGAACCGAAAACACTGGCAGCTGCCGTTGAAAACTGTCGTTTAAACTCAGCAACACTGCCAAATGTTTCTTCTAAAGCAGCTTGAAGATTGCTAGGCAATGCCTGATCAAACTCGGGGGTCAAAGTCTCCCAAAAAAACGAATGGTTAGCATGGCCGCCACCGCTGTTTCGAATGGCTGTCGCAATCTTATCGGGCAGATCCTCCCAATTAGTCAATAATTGTTCTAATGACCAGTTAGCGGCAGCCGGATAGTTCTCTAGAGCTTGATTGAGATTATTAACATACGTTTGATGATGCCGATCATGATGTAACTTCATTGTCGTTTGATCAATATAGGGCTCTAAAGCAGCATAATCATAAGGTAAAGCAGGAAGATGATAAGTCATTGGTATGCTCCTTTCTCGTTTATGAAAAAGCTTTCACTTCTACCATTATCCTACCTAAATCATCAACCAACGTCTACTAAAATGCCTATTTTACCCCTAAGAAAAACATAAACATTCCCATTGTTAAAACTGACAACAAGGTACTGACCAATTGGGTTGAAGCCATCTCATCTTCGTGAACATGATTTTGGATCGCCAACATGCTTGGCATTGCCGCCGTTGGAATTGCTAAAGTAATAACTACTAATTGCTGAAAATGCCAACTAGCTCCAGCGATTACCATAATCCCCCAAATTAGGCCCGGTAAGCCAATATTTTTCAAACTAACATTTAACAACACAAACCGAGAAATACTAAAGCGCTGCACATATAACATAATTCCAATTGCAAACAAGGCTACTCCACCAGCTGCTTGACCTAGTTCACTGAACAATGGTAGCCAAACAGCTGGCAATTTGAAACCACTAAGATTTAAAGCAAATGCTAAAATTGGTGCCCAGACAAGGGGCTTTTTAAAAGCAGCTGCCAACCGCTCACTAGCTTGTTGAACTCCACTAACCTGCTCATCGTTTTCTCCAGCTGCTAACAATAAAACACTCAGTGGAACTTGAATAAGATTTAAATAAAGCCCACAAATAGCTACTAAAATCACACTATCTGTTGCCCCAAAAATAATGGCTAAAACCGAGGTACCCATAAATGGAACCGATGGGCAAGCCACACTCAACGCTCGTAAAACGGCCAAGCTCAGATGATGCAATTTAATTTGATAAACAACAATTAAAATTGCGAAAACGCCAATCATCCCTAGACCCAACCACCAAAAAAGCGGTAAGTCCTGAATAATCACTTTCCTACTAGTAGCTAGTAGACCGCCAAACAGGCTAAGCGGCAGAGCATATGACATCACTAGGGCAATAAATAGTTGACTAGCCCGCTTTTGGAATTGCCGCCGCCAACCTGACACAAATCCCAACGCTAAAGTAAAAATAATCGGTGCAATTGCAGTAATCAAAGTTAACGGCACTTTTACCCATCCCCCATTAGAAATCAATTAAAATTCTAACATAAGAATGATAAAATTGGTAATTTCAACATGCTTTAGCAGCTCAAATATCATTGGTAAGACTGACAATATTTCCTATCAATTATTATCAGCTTCATTTTAATTAGTTAGTCAGCAAAATCGCTTAATAAAATTAATTTCAAATTGCTTTTAACTTTAATTTCAACAAAACAATTGCTATTTCAAAACATAAAAAGAGTGGATTTCTCCACTCTACAAAAGTTTTATCTCAGGAGGCCCGATACTTTCCCCTTTTTAACATAACATATCGTTTCAAACTTTATTTTTTTAGTCTGGTTAGATTATCTAGTCTTCATAACTAACTTTAAAGCAGCTTGAATTTCTGGATCTTCCATTATTTGACTGGCTGTTTTTTGTGTGACCTGATCTTTCAAATTCTGAATGGCAATCAGGGCCAGCACCTTATCAATGCTTGATCGCACAGCGAGTAACTGGGTAGTAACATCTTTACATTCAGCATGCTTATCCATCATTCGTAAAATTCCACGAATTTGCCCCTCGGCACGACGCAAACGATTCAACATTTTCGGATCACATTGCATAACTTCACATCCCCTAGTTCAGCTTTGGTCTCATTAACTTACCTTGATTATAGCTTATCTGCAATGGGAAAAACAGCTTGCATTCCTGCTTGATACGTTAGCCAACCACCATCGAGGTTTTTAACTCGAAATCCATGATTACGCAAAATTCGTTCCGCCAAATAACTGCGTTGTCCACTTTGACAAGCTGTAATCAATAATTTATCTGCTGGCAATTCATTTAAGTGTTTTCGCAATTGATCTACTGGAATATTATGAGCTTGCGGATAGGCTCCATTAGTGGTAATTTCCTCTGGCTCACGAACATCAATTAAATAAGCTCCCGCCTTTTGATACTTGCTTAACTCGTGCCACTGAATATTCTCAGATAGCCCTTCTAGGATATTCTGTGCTGCATATCCCGCTAAGTTTACTGGGTCTTTAGCCGCTCCAAAAGGTGGTGAATAACTCAGTTCTAATTCGGGTAAATCATTGACAGTCATTCCTGCTTTTATTGCTGTTGCTAAAATGTCAATCCGCCGAGCTGCATTTTCACTGCCAGCACCAACTGCTTGAGCTCCCAAAATTTTTCCCGTCTTTTGTTCAAACAGTAATTTCAAGCTAAACGGTTGCGCACCAGGAAAATAAGCAACATGCGAATTGCCGCGCAAATGTAAGCAGTTAAACATCAGCTTGAGCTGGTGCAGCTGTTTTTCATTTAAACCCGTCTGCGCTGCCCCTAAACCAAAGACTCGGACAATCGATGTTCCAATATTCCCACGATTTTTTCGTTTGTACCCTAGCATTGCATCAGCTGCTTGCCGTCCTTGGCGATTGGCTGGTGAGGCTAATCGGAATGGCTGTGATTTTCCAGTCAATTGGTTAATTGTTAAAATTGCATCTCCAACCGCGTAAACGTTTTGGACTGAGGTTTGATAATTCTCATCAACTATTAAGCTGCCATCGTTTGCACTTTTCAATCCAGCTGCAGTAAAGCAAGCCGTATCTGGCCGAACACCAAGCGCAAAAATAATCGCATCAACTGCAACCTTGCTTTGATCCGCTAAAATTAAGTCATTATTAGCTTGAATTGCAGCAACTTTAGCATTTAAATATAACTTTGCTCCGTGATTTTCTAGTTCTTGAGCTAACAAAACACTCATTTCCGGATCAAACGATGTTAACAATTGTGATTGTGCTTCAAGTAATGCAACTTGATATTTCTGTTTCAGTAGTGCTTCAGTAATTTCCAGACCTATTGCACCGCCGCCAATAACCGCAATTCGCTTAATTGCTGGCTGTTGTAACTTAGCTATAATCTTCTCCAAATCCGGAATACCCCTTAAGGTAAACTGAGAATGAGTTAAATCCACACCAGAAAATTTAGGAATAATTGGATGTGCCCCCGGGGCTAATAACAACCGATCATAATGCATTTTTTTGGTTTCTTGGGCATTTTTAACAGTAATCTCTTGAGCTGCAAAATCTAATCCAACCACCTCATGATTCAAACGAATATCTAAATTAAAGCGCCGTTGTAATTCTGCTGGTGTTTTAATTACTAATTGGGCCTTATCAGTGATCTCTCCTCCCAAATAATATGGCAGACCACAGTTCGCAAAAGATACATAGTTTCCTTTTTCTAAAATAATAATTTCAATGTTTTCATCTAGGCGCCGTAAACGTGCTGCAGCTGACATTTCCGCCCGCAACACCACCAACAATAATTATTCTCATCGCTGATTCCCCCGTTTAATTTTACCGTTCCATTGCATCATTCCACCGGCTATATTGATCACATCTCGCGCTTGACGGCTTAAGATTTTAGCAGCTTGACGGCTGCGAGCTCCACTATGGCAAACAACATAAATTGGTTGATTAGCTATTGCTTTACTGGTAACTGTTGCCGGATTTTGCATAACTGTCATCAATGGTACATTGACGGATCCCGGAATGTGTCCATCCTGATATTCATCTGGCTGTCGAACATCAACAATTAGTGGATGTTGCGGCAATTTTGATTGTAACTGCGCTGGACTGATGCTAGTAAACTTATCCCAAAACATAATTACCACTCCTCTTCTAAATATACCCCTATTAGGTATATTTAGAATACCCGAATTTTAACAAAGTGTCAACTCCACTAAAAAAAACGATTACCCCAAATGATTGGGACAACCGCTATTAATTTATCTTTTTATTCTTTATCTGAATGATTACTTAGTAATATCTCCATTAAAATACTTCTTGGATAGCTTGGTCAGTGTGCCATTTTGCCGCAACTTAGCTAAAGCTTGATTGGTCTTTTGTTGTAATTTAGTTGATTTTTTATTAAACAATGCCACAACTTGAGCTGCTTTTTGTTCTGAAGAAACGTCCTTAACCTTTAAACCGGTTGTTGAATTTGACTTTTTATAAGCCAACCAAGCTTCACGAGCATTGATGGTACCGGCAACTCGTCCCTGTTTGATTAAAGCAATACTAGTCGTGAAGTCACCGGAAGGAACAATCGTTGCACCAAACTTTTTAGCTACTTGCTCATTATTAGTTCCCGTTCCTTCAGCAAACTTTTGTCCCTTAATGTCATTCAGTGAATTAAGATTACTTTTATCCTTGTTAGTAATCAAGACATAGCGCGAGTAAATATATGGTTTAGAAAAAAGGTAACTTTTCGCCCGTTCAGGTGTCTTAGTAATATTGTTTAAGACAACATCATATTTATTGCTGCCTAATCCGGCAACTAAGCCGTCCCACTTAGTTGGTACAAACTTGGCCTTTAAGCCCATTTGCTTTGCTAGTGCTTTGCCCAATTCAACTTCAAAGCCAGTTAATTTACCATCTTTTCGATAAGAGTAAGGCGCATAAGTTCCTTCCAAACCAATTGTCAAAGTCCCTTTTTGGTTCAACCCCAGATTATCCGTAGTTGAACTACTTTTAGAGCTGCAAGCACTTAGCCCAACCGTTAACAAGGCTGCCCCAATAAAAACTGAACCTAATTTTACTATTTTTCTGAAATTCATTTTGATCCACTCCCTAAATTTTTAAAGTTTGGCAAAAGTCATTGCCGAAATAAAATCTTTAATCCGTGACTGTTGTTCAGCAGCAAAAAAAGCTTGTGTCGAACCGTCAAACAAAACTTGACCATTCTCAATAAAAACAATTTTATCAGCAGCTTTACTAGCAAAAGCCAAATTATGAGTTACAATTACTAAAGATTTTTTCTCCGCTGATAACTGTAATAAAACTTTTAAAACCTCTAATTCTAATTCTGGATCAAGTGCACTGGTTGGTTCATCTAACAAAATATATTTAGGCTGCATCGCTAATGAACGTGCAATCGCGACTCGCTGGGCTTGTCCACCAGATAATTGACTTGGATAGAAATCAGCTTTATCAGCCAAGCCAACTTTTTTTAATAGTTGTCTTGCTTGGATTTCGGCGGTTTTCTTATCTATGCCCAAAACTTGAACTGGGCCTTCAATAATATTTTTTAATACGGTTAGATGTGGAAATAAATTATAACCTTGAAAAACCATTTCCGTTTGCTGGCGAATTGCCAAAGTGTCCTTGTTATTGATCCCACGAGCAAAATCAAAACTTTGCTGGTCAAAGTAATATTTCCCAGTTTCTGGTCGTTCTAGCAAGTTCAGCGAACGCAGCAGAGTTGATTTGCCTGAACCTGATGGCCCTAAAATGACAGTTGTCTGATGTTCCGGAAAATCGACCGTCAAATCTTTGAGAACTTGATGACCACCAAAGCTTTTACTTAGTTTTTCAACTTTTAACATTAGATACTCCTTTCATCAATGACTAGTCATCACATAACGCGAGGTAATCTTTTCCAAGTATCCTTGTAACCATGACAATATCGTGCAGGCAACGGCATATAACAAAGCTACAAGGCAGTACATAATCAACGGCTGATAATTTTCTGCGGCAATTTGCTGACTAACCTCAAACATCTCAACAATTGTAATTGAAGCAGCTAGTGAAGTATCTTTGACCAAGCTAATAAAACTATTAGCCAGCGGTGGTAAAGATACTCGTAAAGCCTGGGGTAAAATAATTCGCCGTAGTGCTTTAGTTTTCGTCATTCCTAACGAATAAGCCGCCTCCCATTGACCGTTGGGAATTGATAAAATTGCTGCTCGAATTGTTTCCGAACAATATGCCCCAGTATTTAAGGAAAAAGTAATAATTCCTGCTGTTAGCGGATCTAGCTTAATTCCTCCAGGAGCAATACCGCTGATTTTCAAATAGGGTAGCCCAAAGTAAACAATGAATAACTGAACCAACAGTGGTGTGCTGCGGAATAACCAAACATAAAAGCGAAAAATTACTTTAATTACTTTGAAAAACCCACCCCGCGTGGAAATTCGAATTAATGCGGTAATTAATGCAATTGCTAAACCAATCGCAAATGAAACCAATGCAATTGGTATCGTGTACTTCAATCCCGCAGCTATTAATTGCGGTAAAGCCGTTCTAACTATCTCCCACATTAGCTAACTCCTTTCTCGATTAACAATTATTTTGCTAATAAAAAAATCCCATCTCGATCGAATTTTCGAACCGAGACGGGACTTTCACTTTTTCATTTTCGGCGCTGCTGATTAACTACTTAAGGTGGAACGCCAAATGAACCGTGAAATCAAACTGCTCGGTTTCAAGGTACACATGCATTCACATTTTTCCATTAAATAAATCATTAGTGCCTCCTAATTAACTGTCAATCAATTTTAATACACTTGTATCTTACTGGTAAAGCCTACAAATGTCAACTTAATCTTTTAAAATGGCATACTGCGCAACCCAATTTTTTTCTTCAGGTAATAACGCAACCCAAAAACCAAAATAGCTAAAACGGCATAAATGATTGGGCTCAAGCCTGCATTCAGAACACCCGGAATTGCTGCAACACCGGTAAAGACAATCAACCAGACGACAACCAGAATCAATGACCATAATAACATCTTCCAAAAAGGCAACCGTTGCTTCTTAGCTTTGCGATCAGCTGCCATCTGATAGAAGAAGGCCATTCCGACACCGGCTAATACAGAGGTAACCAACAAAGTTAAAACTCCACCATTGACTTTAACTGATTTTGGTGAAACCATCCCCATAATCGCATACATTGCACAAAACAGCATAAACATCATTAAGCCATTATCCAACGCCATCTTCCAAAAAGTAACTGGTTGAGCTTCTTTTTTTGGCCCCGCAATAATTGCATCGGCTTTTTCACTTGGAGTGCCATACAGACGCTTGGCCGTAATTCCCTTGCTTTGTTTCTCACGCAATTCAAGTGTTAATTCCTCAATCATCGCTTCTCGTTTAGCTGAATCATAGTTGCGTTCTTCAAGAATTTTATTTAAGCGAAACAAAAAGTCTTCATTTCGTTTCGTTAAACCGGCAAATTTACCGACAACAACCTTAACTTCTTCAGCTTTTTTTTCTTCTAGATTTGCTGCTTGCTGCTGTGCAACTTTTTGATTACGTTCTTTATTATCTCCAACCGTCGTTTGACCAGCTGTTGCTTGGTTTTCTTCAGCAGCTTTTTTCTCAGTCATATGCTTCCTCACTTTCTAAATTTCAAACTTACACATTAAATCTGAATTCAATAATATCACCATCTTGAACCAGGTAATCCTTACCTTCTAAACGCAACTTGCCAGCTTCACGAACAGCAGCCAAATTACCAAATTTATCCAAATCTGTATAAGAAACCGTTTCCGCTCGGATAAATCCGCGTTCGAAGTCTGAATGAATAATTCCAGCAACTTGCGGAGCTTTCATTCCCTGTTTAAAAGTCCAAGCACGAGTTTCTTTACCACCCGCCGTAAAGAAGGTTGCTAGACCTAACAGTTTGTAAGAAGCCTTAATCAACCGATCTAGGCCTGACTCCTCAACCCCTTCAGCTTCCAGGAAGTCTTGTTTGTCATCATCATCCAACTGAGCAATTTCTTCTTCAGTTTTGGCACTAATCGCCAACATGCCTGAACCTTCTTGATCGGCATAGTGTTTTACCTGCTGAACATATTCTGATGCCATTGGATCAGCCATGTCGTCTTCAGCAATATTAGCCACATATAATACTGGTTTTGAAGTCAGTAAAAAGAGTCCTTTGACAACTTTTTGTTCATCTTCGTCAAATTCTAGTGAGCGAACTGGTTTGCCTGCTTCTAAAATCGGTTTGATTTTTTGTAAAACAGCAAATTCAGCCATCGCTTCTTTATCTTTGGTGCGTGCAACTTTTTCCACTCGCGCATAACGTTTATTGACACTGTCTAGGTCAGCGATGGTCAATTCTAAATTAATTGTTTCAATATCGTCTAATGGAGCAATTTTATTATTAACATGGGTAATGTTATCATCATCAAAAGCTCGAACAACATGAACAATTGCATCAACTTGGCGAATGTTTTCCAAAAATTTATTGCCTAATCCTTCACCGTGACTGGCACCTTTAACAATTCCCGCAATATCGGTAAATTCAAAGGTCGTGTGAATAATCTTCTTGGCGGGAATTAATTCATCAATCCGTGCTAGCCGTTGATCGGGAACTTCAACCATTCCGACGTTCGGATCAATTGTCGCAAATGGATAATTAGCCATTTCTGCTCCGGCTTTAGTAATTGCGTTAAATAAAGTTGACTTGCCAACATTTGGTAAGCCGACGATTCCTGCTGTTAATGACATGCTTTCTTCACTCTTTCTTAAATTTTCATTCCTGATTGGCTGCTGGTTCGAGTACTTTTTTTAATTTGCGATTAAACTCACGGCGCGGCATCATAACCAAATGTTGGCAGCCAGTACATTGGATCTTGATATCCATCCCAACCCGGATAATTTTCCAACGATTAACACCGCAAGGATGTTGTTTCTTCATTTCTACGATATCGTGCAAATTATAATCAACTGTCATTTAAAATCCCCCTAAATAGATATTCAATCAAGTGAAATTCCTAAAATGTCCATAATTCGGTTAAAATCAGCGGTTGATAAATAATTAATTTCAATTCGGCCATGTCCAACCTTGCTATTGCCTTTAATTGCAACTTTGGTGCCAAACTTTTCTTGGAGCGCATGTTCGCTTTGCTGATAAAATTTATGATACGGATCTTTGACTGGCTTTTTGGCCGTTTGAGCAGATTCACCATTCATCCGCGCTACCAGCTGCTCCAACTGCCGCACAGTCAGATTTTCTTTAACTGTTTTTTGGGCAACTGCTGCAACCTGGCGCTTATCTTTTAAGGCCAACAAAGTCCGGGCTTGCCCCATTGACAGTTGCTGTTGCTGAACTAACTGCTTAACCGAGTCTGGCAAACCAAGCAACCGCAAATAATTAGCAATATAAGGACGACTTTTGCCTAGCCGCTCAGAAACTTGAGCTTGCGTCAATTTCAAGTTCTTCATCAACATATCATATGCTTGGGCTTCTTCTAGCGGCGTCAAATCTTCTCGCTGGAGATTCTCCAAAACCGCAATTTCCATCATTTGCGGTTCATCCAATTGACGAACAATCGCGGGAATTGTTACTTTGCCGGCTAATTTAGAAGCGCGAAAGCGGCGTTCGCCGGCAATAATTTCGTACCCTTTAACTTGCGACTTACGAACAATAATCGGTTGAAAAACTCCAGATTTTTTTATCGAAGCCGTTAATTCAGCTAGCGATGCTTCATTGAAATCTTTTCGCGGTTGATAAGGATTTGGTCGGATCTCTGTCAGCTTTAGTTCAGTAATAACTTCTTCTTCCTGACTAACTTGTTCCAGATCCTGAAATAGAGCATTAATTCCGCGACCCAAGCCTTTGCTATTTTTATTTGCCATGATGACTCAGAACCTCCTTAGCCAGTGCCTGATACTCCTGTGCTCCCTTTGAAGTCGGGTCATAATCAACAATTGGCTGTCCATAACTAGGGGCTTCAGATAAACGAACATTACGTGGAATCAAAGTTTGATAGACCTTTTCGCCAAAAAATTTACGAACTTCTTCAACCACTTGGACTCCCAGCTTAGTGCGGGCATCAAGCATCGTCATTAGAACTCCTTCAACTTGTAAATCTGGATTAAAGTGCTTTTGCACCAGCCGAATAGTATTCAATAATTGGCTCAACCCTTCCAAGGCATAGTATTCACTTTGAACTGGAATTAAAATCGAATCACTGGCACAAAATGCATTAATTGTCAGTAAGCCTAACGACGGTGGACAATCAATTAGAATAAAATCATATTGATCACGAACTTCCTTTACCGCTTCTAACAAACGTGATTCCCGTGCTAACTGTGAGGTTAACTCAATTTCAGCCCCAGATAATTGAATAGTTGCCGGAACAACATCAAAATTCGGATGGCCTGTTGGTAAAATTGTTTTATCCAATGGATATTCATTAACCAGCACGTCATATATATCCTTTTCAATCCCAGTTTTATGAATGCCAACACCGCTAGTCGCATTACCTTGCGCATCTGAGTCAATTAACAAGACGCGCTGCCCTAAATCAGCTAAACATGCCCCCAAATTGATGCTGGTCGTCGTTTTACCAACACCACCTTTTTGGTTAGCCAGTGCAATTACTGTTCCCATTTGGTGCCTCCTATTTCTCCGTTTCAAGCGGCAGGTCAATAATTATCCGATGATAATCCGGACCCTGCTCCTCGTGTGTTGTTACCTTAATTCCACTATCACTGATTAATTTCAGTGACTGCTTAATTGTATTAACTGCCACCCTTAAATCTTGTGTTTTGCCCTTTGCCAACTTATGCTGTGGTTTCTTTTTCGAGACTTTATCTTGAGATGATGTTGTTACTTGGGACTTAACTAGGTTTTCAGTTTCTTTAACTGTTAACTGCTGATCAATTGTTTGTTGAATAATTTTACTTTGAGCTTCAACTGATAGACCAACCACACTGCGGCCATGTCGTTCAGATATTTTTCGCGTCAGCAAAGCTTGCTTAACAAATGGTGCTAGCTTCAATAAACGTAATTTATTAGCCACAAATGACTGGCTTTTACCAATCTCTTTAGCTAATTGGCTTTGATTCAATTGATTAAGCTCCATTAATTCTTGATACGCCTGAGCTTCTTCAATGGCGGTTAGACCCTCACGCTGCAAATTTTCAATTACCGCAAAAGAAGCTGCTTCAGTATCAGACATCTCCTTAATAATTGCTGGAACCTTATCCCACTTTAATTGCAGAGCAGCACGAAAGCGGCGTTCACCAGCAATAATTTCATACTGTTGTTCTTCCTTAGCCGCTGCAGAACGTAAAATAATTGGCTGCAGCATCCCATGCTCTTGCAAAGTAGCTGCCAATTCAGCAATCTTTTCTTGATCAAAAACTTGTCTTGGCTGGTAATGATTAGCAATGATTTGTGCTGTCGGTATTTGCTGAACTTGAGCAGCTGCCATCGGAGCAGCAGTTTCCTGCTTGTTTTTCCAAAATGAAAATGCCACTTTTACCCCTCCTTATGCAAGATCGAACTAAGTGGTTTTTTATTCGGTGTTCCTGGTTTACGTGGATATTTAGCCGGAGTAGCCGTTGTTTTATCAATCACAATTACATGACGGACGTCATTGGTTTCGGGTAAAACCATTGTCTGATCAGCAGATACTCGTCCGCCTAACACTTTAATTGCACTTGTTGCTGCAGCAATTTCTTCTGGCGCCTTTTGAGCTTTTAAGGCAACAAACTTGCCTCCAACTTTAGTGAGCGGCAAACATAATTCGCTTAAAACATCTAAAGAAGCCACTGCTCGAGCAGTTACAATATCAAACTGTTCCCGAAATTCACTTTGGCGAGCCCCAAATTCTTCAGCACGAGCATGATGCAACTCAACATTGCTCAAGTTCAAAGCCCCAACCAGTTCTCGTAAAAAGTTAATCCGTTTGTTTAATGAATCAACAATCGTGATCTGCAACTGCGGAAAAGCAATTTTCAGTGGTATCGACGGAAAACCGGCACCAGCACCTACATCACAGATTGTCAGTGGTTCTTGTTGAATCTGTTGTAAAACCAAGCTTGGCATCAATGAATCATAAAAATGCTTTAAATAAACATCACTTTCTGCGGTCAATGCTGTTAAATTTACTTGTCGATTAGTAGTGACCAACAAACGATAGTAGACGGCAAATTGTTCCTGCTGCCAGCCTGAAAGCACTATTCCCTGGTCAGCCAATTTCGCTTGAAATTCTGCTGGTTTCATATTAACCCCTTCGTTTTTTCTCCTATTTGTGAAACAAACGATGTTTCACACGCTATCCCTAGTTTAAAATATTTACTCTTGAAATACAAGGTTTCATCAATGGATAATCAAGATTATTCGTCATTTTTTTAGTTTTTTGCTGAGATATTAATTCGACCAAAAACTGAGTTAGGATTATAAATTTATTTGCTAGTTTGACTTGCAAATAACAAATAAAAGAATCCAATTAATGTTAAAAACCTGAAATCGAGTTAATTACTTGTTCTCGCTTAAAGAAAGCGCTATCATTTAATTGGAAAAGGGGGCTTGGATGATGAGTAAAAAAATTAGAGTATTTATAGCCTTGTTGATTATCGCTTTTGTAATTATTATTCACTACGTAATTGCACCGTTTGTTTTGGATAGCTACTTTGATTTTGTTGCCATCATGGCAGCTTTCATCATCATTCCACGTCCGAAATTTGCTTTTTTGACTTAAACTATTTTTCTAAAAAAGTGTCCGACCATTGTTAATCAATATGATTAATAACGATCGGACGCTTTTTTATTTAATTAAAACTGGTTATCATTTGTCGAACTCAAAAGCTGCTGCAACTTTTTTAAGTTTATCAGCTGTCTTTTGCAATTCAGCAACATGATTAGTAAACTCTTCCATTGTTGCTTGGACTTCTTCCGAATTAGCCGAAACTTCTTCCGCTCCAGCTGAGTTTTCTTCTGTTGAAGCCGAGATATTTTCCAAACTTTCTTCAATTTTACTTTGAACTTCAGCAATTTTCCCACTGGCCTGTTCAACATCTTGAATATCATCAATTAATTTCTGATTGACTTCAAAAACATTCTTAGATGACCCGATTGCTTGATCAATTAGCTTGGTTTGCTGCTTACCACCAGCAACTGAAGCTCCCATTTTTTTAACCATTTCTTCTGAATCAACGCGAATCTTTCCAAGAATTTCTCCAATTTCTTTAGTTGAATCTTTACTTTGATCGGATAATTTACGAATTTCAGTGGCCACGACCGCAAACCCTTTACCTGCCTCCCCAGCACCTGCGGCTTCAATTGAAGCATTCAAAGCCAATAGATTCGTCTGACGTGAAATTCCACCAATTACATTAACAATCTTATTAATATTTTGGACTTGTTCATTTAACTCACTGACACTACCTTCCAGTTCCTGCATTTTAGCTAATTCCTGATTCCAATTATCAGCAACTTGATCAGAGATTTCCAGATTCTGCTGATTTAACTTGCCTGCATTAGCTGACCGGTCATTCATCTGCTTAACATCCTTATGCAGTGACTTGATTACCTCAGAAAGATGTTTTAATTGACCAACACTGTCAGATGTTTCCTGGGCTTGTGAAGTAGTGACTTGAGCGATCCCGGTAATGGCTTGGGCAACTTCTTCAGTTGCTTTACTGGTTTGTTGCGAGAGGCCTAATAAGGAATTTGACTTTCCCGCAACATTGTCGCTTCCATTCTGAACTTCATTAACTGACTTACCCAGTACATCGACCATCTCATTATAATGATAAGAAATTCGATTGAATTCTTGGCCGTTTTTATCCGGTGAACTGAATTCCAGCCCTAATTTTTCTGTATTAGCTAATAAGCCAAAAATCTTACCAGCTTTAAATGGCTTAATCTTGAGAAATTTACCCTGACTAGCATCCTCAAAATGCTTGATATAAATTGCAATTGTTGACTTAAGAACTTTAGAGGTGTAACTCGCATATAGAACAACTACTAATAACATAATAATGGTAACCACCAATGATATCACAATCAATGAATGCAGTTCACTATTCAAGTCGTTATGATCAACCACCGCAAATGACCAATTATCACTGTTTGCGTTGTCTTTGTCATAATAAACCGTGCCAGCATCGGCGACTTTTAGCAAGCCTTTATTATCTTTGGCCTGTGCTATTTTTTGATAAATCGCTGTTTCTTTAATGTTCTTGCCCTGCTTAAATGTAAAGTTCTTTGATTTGCCATCTGAAGTAACTACTGTACCACCTTTATGGATTAAAGTTACACTACCAGTCCGGCCAACTTTCATATCTGCAGCAGTCTTACTAATGTTATCATATGACAAATCCAATTCTAATACGCCCAACTGACCCTTATCATTTTTAAATGCTAGAGAGGCTGTCGTTACAATTTGACCGCTTTCTGCATCCTTATACGGTTCTGTCCACATAACTTTCCCTTGGTTGGCAACGGCTGTTTTATACCACGGACGAGTTCGTGGATCATACCCGCTTGGCATTGCTGATAAAGTCAGATAATGTCCATCAGTAGCTGCAAAACCACTATACTTGATTTGAGCATTAGCATTTTGAGCATCACGCAAAAGCTGCTTGATTTGGCTATCATTGAATTTTTTCCATTGAAAGCGCTCTCGCTTGTCAATCGACTTAATTCTTTTTGAGTGGAACTCCTAAAACTATTATTACTGTTCATCAAAGACTCAGCCGCACTTTGCTGCGCGAGTTGATTTCTTTGAGTAAGTAATCTCTTAGTTGAAGCATAGGAACAGACCACTAAGACAATAATTGTTAGGAGTGTAATTGCAAAAACTGCTTTGCCAATTGTTCTTCCTAGACTTTTTTTATTTTTCATAAATTCCAACACCATCCCTTTAATTGATTCGCTGATTAATAATATCGGAAATTTTTAAAAAAACTTAAGTCATTTAAACAAAAAATAAAAAATAAGTTACTTTTGCTAAAAAAAGTAAGTGTTAAAGTAGACTTTTTTCTACTTTAACACTTGTTATAAAATCAGTGGGCCGACCTCATTAAGTTATTTATCAAATTCAAAAGCTGCAACTATTTTTTTCAGCTCATCAGCTGTCTTCTGCAATTCTGATACATGATTGGTAAATTCTTCCATTGTTGCTTGAACTTCTTCCGAATTAGCCGAAACTTCTTCAGCACCCGCTGAATTTTCCTCGGTTGAAGCCGAGATATTTTCTAGACTTTCTTCAATCTTGCTTTGAACCTCCGCAATCTTTCCACTAGCTTGTTCAATTTCTTGAATATCTTGAATCAACTTTTGGTTGACACCAAAAACATCCTTAGATGAACCAATTGCTTGGTCAATTAACTTCGTTTGCTCCTTGCCACCAGCTACTGAAGCCCCCATCTTCTTAACCATTTCACCAGAATCAACTTGAATTTTTCCAAGAATTTCTTCGATTTCTTTGGTTGAGTCTTTGCTCTGATCAGATAATTTACGGATTTCAGTTGCAACAACCGCAAAGCCTTTCCCAGCTTCACCGGCGCCTGCCGCTTCAATTGACGCATTTAACGCTAATAAGTTAGTTTGACGTGAAATACCGCTAATTACATTAACAATCTTATTAATGTTTTGTACCTGTTCATTTAAATGACTAACACTAGTTTCCAATTCCTGCATCTTCGTTAATTCTTGATTCCAATTGTCAGCTACTTGGTCGGAAATTTCCAAGTTTTGCTGATTCAATTTACCCGCGTTAGCTGAACGTTCATTCATCTGCTTAACATTCTTATGCAGTGTCTTAATCACGTCCGATAAGTGTTTTAATTGTCCAACACTATCAGATGTTTCTTGCGCCTGTGAAGTGGTAACTTGAGCAATACCTGTAATTGCTTGGGCTACTTCTTCAGTTGCTTTATTAGTCTGTTGGGAGAGCCCTAGTAAAGAATTTGACTTTTCAGCCACATGATTGCTTTCCCCTTGCACTTTATTAATTGATCCGCCGATGGCAGTAACCATCTGATTATAATGATAAGCAATTTGATTAAATTCTTGACCATTTTCGTCTGGAGAACTCAATTTCTCACCTAATTTTTTTGGATTTCCCAATAATTTAAAGGTATTTCCACCTGAAAATGGCTTGATTTTACTGAATTTGCCCTCACTAGCGGCTTTAAAATGTTTAATATAAACTGCTACCGTTTCTTTAATAACCTTCGATGAGTACATCGCATATAAAGTTACAATAACAAGCATGATTAAAGTGATGACTAAAGAAATAATCAATAACGAATGTAATTCCGTATTTAAATCATTATGGTCAACAACCGCAAATGACCACTCGCCATCATCCGTTTTATTATAAAAAACCTGTCCAATTCGCTTGTCGTTAACTGTTAAAACGCCAGAATTGCTTTTAGCTGCCGAAATAGCTTTGAAAACTGAATTATTTTTAATGCTTTGACCACTACTGAAGGTGTAATTTTTCGATTTACCTCTGGATGCCAGCACCGTACCGTCTTTTGCAACTAAAGTTACGCTGCCTGTTCGGCCAACATTCATCGATGATATCGTTTTGGCCAGATTGTCATATGATAAATCAATCCCTAAAACGCCAATTACTTGTCCTTGAGAATTTTTGACTGTTACTGCAGCAGTTGTCTGCATTTTACCGGTGTCAGTACTCTTATATGGTGTTGTCCAAAAAATTTGACCATCATCATTCAACGCCCCGGTATACCAAGGGCGTGTCCGTGGATCATATCCAGTTGGGAGTTTATTGAAAGTGATCATTTCTCCCTTCGTAGATCCAAAATGAATATGAATCCATTGTGTGTTACCCTTGCGAGCCATATTCAGCCCTTGGCGGATTGCTTTAGAATCATATTTACTTTGTTTGAACACTGAAGAATTAGCTAGTTCTTCGAGCTCCTTTTCAGTCGAGTTTTGTAAACTGTCATTAGATGCCACTAACGCATTAACCGCACTTTGCTGACTTAGTCGGTTACGGTCAGTTAACAATTTTTTGGTTGAAGCATACGAACAAACCAACATAACAATAATTGTTAGTAACGTAATTCCAAATAGCAAGGTCCAAATTATTCTGCCTAAGCTCTTTTTACTTTTCATACTACCTAACACCATCCTTTTATAATTCAGCTTCGATTTTAATATCGGACAAAATCAAATAAAATAAAGGGATTTTTAAAAATAAAAAACTATCTGATTAATATCCAGATAGTTTTCATGCTTTAAAGACTTAAATTGTCATAAAGGTTTTTTATTATAATAAATATTTACTCTTTTTCAAACTTGAAAGTTGCCACAACTTTAGCTAAAGTATCTGCAGTCTTTTGTAGTTCAGCTACATGATTAGTAAATTCCTCCATTGTTGCTTGCACTTCTTCAGAATTGGCTGAAACTTCTTCGGCACCTGCTGAGTTCTCTTCAGTTGAAGCCGAGATGTTCTCCAAACTTTCTTCAATTTTACCCTGAACTTCAGCAATCTTACCACTAGCTTGCTCAATTTCTTGAATGTCTTGAATTAATTTTTGATTGACACCAAAAACATCTTTTGAAGAACCAATTGCTTGGTCGATCAGCTTCGTTTGCTGCTTACCACCAGCAACTGAAGCTCCCATCTTTTTAACCATTTCTTCTGAATCAACCCGAATTTTTTCGAGAATTTCACCAATTTCTTTAGTTGAGTCTTTGCTCTGATCGGATAATTTACGAATTTCGGTTGCGACAACTGCAAAACCTTTACCCGCTTCTCCGGCACCTGCTGCCTCAATCGAAGCATTCAATGCCAATAAGTTCGTCTGGCGTGAAATTCCACCAATTACCGTGATAATTTTATTGATATTTTGAACTTGTTCATTTAGATTAGCAACACTTTCTTCTAATTCTTGCATCTTGGTCAACTCTTGATTCCAATTATTAGCTACCTGATCCGAAATCTCTAAATTTTCCTGATTCATTTTTCCAGAATGTTGAGCGCGTTCTGTCATTTGGGCAACATTTTTATGCAGAGTGTTGATGACATCTGATAAATGTTTCAACTGACCAACGCTATCTGAGGTTTCTTGAGCTTGTGAAGTCGTAACCTGAGCTATTCCGGTAATTGCTTGAGCAACTTCCTCAGTTGCTTTATTCGTTTGCTGTGAAAGTCCTAGTAAAGAATCAGATTTTCCAGCAACTGTTTTACTTTCCACTTGAACTTTGTTAATCGATTTACCAATTGCATCAACCATTTCATTATAATGATAAGCAATTTGATTAAATTCCTGACCATTTTCATCAGGCGCACTCATTTTTAAGCCAAGTTTTGCTGGATTGGTTAGCAACCCCAAGGTACTGCCACCTTTAAATGGTTTAATCTTATCAAATTGACCCTGACTAGCAGCTTCAAAACGTTTAATGTAAATTGCAACCGTTTCTTTGATAACCTTGGATGAGTAAATCGCATATAAGATGACAATCAGCAGCATAATAAGCGTTATCACCAAAGAAATCACAATCAATGAATGTAATTCTTTGTTCAAATCATTATGATCTACCACAGCAAATGACCACTCACTGCCTTGCTTGTTGTAATAAATTTGACCAATACTTTTATCATTGACTTCTAAAATACCGGTTTTCTTGTCTGCTGCCGCAATCGCCTTAAAAACAGTATTAGTCTTGATATTTTTACCACTATTAAAAGTATAGTTCTTGGATTTACCTTTAGAAGCAATAACCGTTCCATTATTTGAAACCAAGCTGACACTGCCAGTTCGGCCAACATTTAAAGCCGAAATTGTTTTTTGAATATTATTATAGGATAAGTCAATCCCCAAGACACCAATCACTTGACCCTGTTTGTCTTTGACCGCAATCGCCGCCGTCGTCAACATTTTACCAGTTCCAGCATCCTGATACGGCGCTGTCCAAAAAACCTTTCCATCCTCTTTGATGGCACCTTCATACCACGGACGTACACGCGGATCAAACCCTGTTGGCAACTTAGTGAAGGTAATCATCTCGCCTTTGGTTGAACCAAATTCAATCTGTTCCATTTGAGTATTGCCTTTTTTAGCCATATTCAAAGCCTGACGAACAGTTTTTGCATTATAATTTTGCTGATTAAAGATTGATGAACCTGCCAACTTCTCTAATTCACTGTTAGTCGAACTTTGCAAATTATGATTGCTAGTAACTAACGCGTCAACCGCACTTTGTTGACTCAATTGATTGCGAGTCGTTAATAACTTTTTAGTTGAAGCATATGAACAAACCATTAAAACAATTATTGTTAGCAACGTAATTCCAAACAATAGTTTCCCGATAAATTTTCCCAAACTTTGCTTACTTTTCATCTTATTCCAAGCACTCTCCTTAATTAAATAACCTCCTTGATTTTATCGGCTTATTTTCAGAATAATTAAGAAGTTATTGAAAGTTTCTTTGAAAAAAATAGTGCAAAACAATTCTAAAAATATATCACATTAAAATTTGTTGATTTAGAGCGATTTGCGGATTATAAGTTTCCATTATTTTTCATTTAATTTGCTTTTGTTTTCAATAAAAAAGTCAACCGTTCAACTAAGAATGGCTGACTATATGAATGATTTAAATTATTCATAGGCCCAAAAAAACACCAGTTTTCTCGCTTTTTGAAAAATCATGAAACTTAGTCGTAATCGGACTCGCTGCCCAGTGTGCACGACGCGAATGGTCACTTTGAATAAACAGATCAGCGACGTACTAACTCGTAAACTGGATTCACATTTTGGCAGTGCTATCTGCTTTGAAAAATTGACGATATTGCAAGCTAGCACACTAACCATCATCCGGGCCGCATTGGCATTAAACGTTGAACTAGCACTTTTGTCGAAGAAGAAACCTTCTTTAGCATCTTCGATGTAGTTCTTCATCGGACCGAGTTTATGATAAAGCTCAAATGCTGATTCAGCGTTTAAGTTGGCTTAATTGGTAATGATAAACTCACACAAAAAATTAATTTACCAGCTCGTGCAGCTTCTTGTTGTGCTTGGGTCGAAGAACTTTCACAGATATCATCGCCTCTGGTGTGGCAAAGCCATTATTGCCACGCAAAGTGTTAGATCACCGTATGCAATACCAAAATGTTTTTGTTGAAAATGAACTCCATTTCCTGTTAATTTTTTAATATAGAATTCTGTTTTATCTCGCGATTTCTTTTAGCGATTTAACTTTACTAGAACTGAGACTTTTTTGCACAATTTAAAAAATGAAAATGTACAATCCCCATCAAACACGTAATACATGCGTTTGATGGGGATTGTGTTTATCATTGTGAGTAGATACCTCAATAATATGTTCTTTCATAAATTTGCTTTCTTTAAAATATCCAGTGTATGTTTTATGCCTTCTTCTAAAGAATAATTTGCTTTCCATCCTAATTGTTTTAACTTGCTACCGTCTAACATCGCTTTAGTTGCTTTGCTAAAGCCAGCTTTTTCAATTTCATTCGGCAATTCAAAACTTACTGTTGAGTTGGACAACTCCGCAACTAAATTCGCCAATTCTTTGAGCGAAATATCAGAGCCCTTATCTGCTACATTGTACGCTTCAGATTTTTTCCCACGCATAAGCACTGTCAACAATCCTGTTACCGCATCTGCTACATACGTAAAAGAATATTTTTGTTCACCTGAACTTTTCAAAATAATAGCTTGATTTTTAATTGCATTTTGAATAAACTGAGAGATAACTTTGCTGTCCCCATTAATCATTGTTGGACCAAATGTTCTGGTCAAGCGAGCTATTACAAAATCAACATTTCTAGAGCAATAGTAAGCTTGGCAAAGTGCTTCGCCACAACGCTTGCTCTCAGGATACCCTGCTCTTAGAGTATTTGAATTTAAGTAACCACAATAGCTTTCGTCAAAAAGTTCAACATCTCCACGATTTTCACCATAAACTTCATTAGAAGATGCAAATAAAAATCTTATATTTTCTCTTTGAGCAGCAAACTGAAGTAAATTATTTGTTCCAATCACATTTGTTGTAATTGTGCCAATTGGATCATTTATATAAGCTAAAGGATGTGTATTACTTGCTAGGTGTATGATAAAATCAACTTTTCTTTCAAGTTCTAGCGGTTGGATTATATCTTGCTTAAGGAAAGAGAAAAAGTCATCATGAAAATAAGTATTAAAACGCTGAAATGCAGTATGTTTGTTTCGACCTAAAGCATATATGTGACAGTTCAGGTTTTCGTGAATATTTTTATAAGCCAAAACATCAACTAAAAAGCTGCCAATTAACCCAGTTGCTCCAGTAATTAAAATCGATTTATCGGCTAATTTTTCCCATGGTAACAGAATCTCTGCAACTTTTTGTATATCACCTTGATATATTTCATACTGCATCATAATACTTTTCTCCTCTTCATTTAATCCAAGGGTCGTCCTCAATTTTTAGATATGCTTTAAATAAATCTAAATCTTCCTTAGTAGTTAATTTGATATTCTTTTCAGAACCAGCTGAGAAATATAATTTTTCTCCTAAATCAACCATCATTGTATTTACATAAGCCGAACCATAAATACCAATTTTTTCCTTAAAAGCTTTATGGTACGCCCAATAAAGTTTTCCATATTTATATGCCTGAGGAGTTGACACACGCCTTAATGTTTCACGTGGAATATATTTTTGAGTTGACAAATCATCTTCAACTACAAACATTTGTTCATTGTAAGGTAATGCCGAAACCGCATTACCATATTGCTGACACTTCACAATTACATCGGACAATACTTCTTCATCCACTAGCGGTCTCACCCCATCATGAATAATAACTGTGTCATCATTTTTACACCATTTTTCTAAATTATAAACACCATTTCTAATAGACTCTTGTACTGTATTGCCACCTTGAACAATTAATTTCAACTTATTTATGCTGAATTGTTTAGCATAAGCCTTAACAATATCTTGCCAGCCTGCGATACAAACTAATTCAATAAAATCTATTTTGGGGTGAGCCTGAAAGGTTTGTAATGTGTAAATTAAGACCGGTTTATTATAAATGTTAACAAATTGTTTAGGAATATCCTGCCCCATTCTTCTACCTGAACCACCCGCAATTATTAAAGCAATATTCATGAATTATCACCCTATATATTATATACTCATAAGTTACAAATTATCATTAGCCCTAGTCAATTGATATAAATTTTCCTTTCCTGTAACACAACTACTTGTAAAAAGTTATTTTCATGTTTTTATTTTATTCGATTAAGAATTCCCCGTAATGGAAAATCTTCATTACCGATGCGTTCACCAAATAAGAAACTGGTTATTGCTCCAATATAATTTGATTTTCTCTTAAATTCATTTCTATTCTCCCGCCTACATAAATTCATACATGGGTCTGGTAAAACTATTTTTTATCAACATCAAAAAAAGCATCTGTGAATAATTTCATCATTTTTTCTGATCCAATTGAAACTCTAAAATAATCTTTCAAAATTCCACTTTCATAAGAATGAATCAATATTCTCTTTTTTAAGCACAAAACCTTTTCAATCTCTAGTGGAGAAAAATACTTTGGCTTTATCAAAACGAAGTTGCCTTCACATTCAAGATAAACATAGTTTTCTTTTTTAAGTTCACTTACGAGATATTTTTTGCCAGTAATTTCGCTTTCAATTAGATTATTTATTAAACCTTGGTTTTCTAAAATTCTTTCTCCAAACAACAACGCGATTGAATTAGTTTCAAACGTTAATCTTGCATTTCTTAAATAATGAATAATGGTTGGATTGCTAATTACAATACCCATTCGGCAAGCAGCTAAGGAAAACAATTTAGAAAAAGTTCTTAAAACTATAACATTCTGATACTTTAAAGCTACATCAATTAATGAATTTGGATAAAAATAATGATATGCCTCATCAATTAATACAATCGCTCCAACTTCTTTTGCTCTCTTTATTATTCTTTCAACATTTTCTCGAGAATACACATTACCAACAGGATTATTAGGATTTACTAAAACAACTATCCTAACTCCTTTGTTTATCGAATTTAATATTTTTTCAACATTAATTGTTAAATCTTTTTCATATTCAACAGGAATGTGTTTTAAGCCCAAGATATTGCAGTTTACATCGTACATTCCAAAAGTAGGAGATACCGTTACCACCTCACTACTTTCTTTAGCAAAGGTTTCAAATACATATCTAATTGCCATATCCGAACCATTAGTTGTTAATACATTATTTTCAGAAATATGCATATAAGTAGCATATTTTGCAACAAAATTGTCTGGTTCTGGATAAGTTGCAAGAAATTCTGGAGTTATTTCTTTTAAAACACTATCAACAAAACTTTTTGGTAAACCTTCAGGATTTTCATTCATATCAAAACGATAAAAATTATATCTGTTTTGCTTTGGAAATATGCGTTTTGTTTTCATAATGTTTTTATTAACATAAAATTCCATTTTTTCCTCCTAAAAACTATATATTAATTAAATATTTTTGCTGATAATAATCTTTAAATTCATTGCAAATTTTCCGTGTTACACTTGAAGATATATATTGATTAGAGTTACCAAGTTCGATTCCCTTCATAAAAGCTAAAATTTCATATCGGATTCCTTCTCCTTCTAACTGATAAAAAACACGTTTATTATTTTGAGAATTTTCATATCTAATCTCAAAATAGTCCGTTTTCCACCATGGGGCGGGTACAATAACATAACCCATTGTTCCTGAAATAATTAATTGCCCCTCTGACTTTATTCCCTTTCCAACCATAAAAGATCCTGTGGCATGATTGAAAACATAATCTGTTTTTGTAAATAAATCAAAGCTGTCACTTTTATCGAATTTTTTAGAAATCGTTATTTTACTTTGATAATTTGTGCCCAAAATTTGAAAAATCGGAAGAATTGCAATTGCACCCCACGCTTCCATGCTTCCCCATACATCCAGTTTCTTATGATTTTTTAAATTATTTTGCGATGCTAAACTTGTACAAACTGAATCAACAGCTACCACATCACCAATTCTGCCGCTCTTGATTAATAGCAATAAGCGATAATAAGCTGTTGCGTAAGCAGTTTTTAAAGCTGGCATTAAAATACAGTTTTGTTCTTCTGCTAGATTTGATAACACATCATATTCTTTCGCATCTAATGTAATTGGCATTTCACATAGAACATGTTTTTTTTCTTTTAACGCTTGTTTTATCTGAGAAAAATGTTTGTCTATCTTAGAAGTGATATACAAAGCATCAACCTTTTTTAATAGTTCATCAAAATCGTTAGTAACAATTATTGAACTATCAATTTCTACTGAAAAGGGGCGACGTTCATCTGTACACAATCCTATTATTTTGACACCATTAATAAATCTTGATTCTCTAATGAATTTGTAAACATGATATGAACGTCCTATGATTCCTATTCTTAATTTGTTTTTATTAGTTCTTAACTGACTACTTGATATACCCTGCGTTCTATCTAAATAAATAACCTGACAATAATCCTTTAGATAATCAAATTTACCGTTCCAATCAGAACCTACTGCAAAAATATCAATATTAAATCTTCTAATATCATCAATTTTTTGTCCTTCATATTCTTCAACAATTATCTGATCGGCCAAGCCTGTAGCCTTGATATTTGCAATTCTTTCCGATAAATTTTGTTGAACATTTATTTTTCCTCGTGCTTGATCAAAGCTGTCAGCAGTTACTCCAACTATTAAAAAATCGCCTAATTTTTTTGCTCTTTTTAATAATTGTAAATGACCGTTATGTAACAAATCAAAGGTCCCATATGTTATTACTTTAGTCATCGAAAAATCTCCCCAATGTATGGCATATATCTTCAGATCTGACTATCGATCACAGGCATGTCCAAAATTTATTTCATTAACATAATTGTGTCCTACTTGTTCCTCAACAGGAGGACGTTGCATAAAGTTTGGGCCATAAAGAATAGTCAAATACTCCTGACTACGTTTGTAAGCCATGAATTGATGTTTCTCGAATTCTATTTCTATAAATTCTTGACAAATTTCCTTTGGAAAACCATATTCACTATGCGGCATACTAAACGTATACGTTCTCCATAATCTCGTTTCTTTTCTATTAGAAAAATCAGCAATTTTGCCTAGTATGCAAAAAGCTGTCCTTGAAGGAACTAAATTCAAAAGTTTATTCCAATAGCGAATTAAAAAGTTTCTTCCATTAACCTTATTCAGTTCCGAATTTAAAATCGTCTTTAAGATATAACATACAAAACAATGAACTTGTCTCAGTGGAAATGAGTCTGGAACATTATCTCTGATAAAAATATCGATAAAAATCCCACCCTTTTGTTTTAAATGATCTTGTCCAACTCTTTTAAATACAGTTTCCTTACGCCTTAATTTTGCATAACCAAAAATATAATTTTTATCCGTACGATAATTTTGCAAAAAGAAACGTGAACGATCCAAATCTTGTTGACATACTTTAAAAAACTTATTATATTCTTTTCTTGAAACAACAACATCAACATCATCGTCCCACGGAATAAAGCCTTTTTCTCTAACAGCACCTAATAATGTCCCTCCATCAAGCGAATATTTAATTTTGTATTTTCGACAGATTCGATCAAATTCAAGTAATATCTCTAAATCAACCTGATGAAGTTTTCTTAATTGAATGGAAGATAAATTGATTGTCTTTTTCATAATTTAAAATTCCTTTTTAAAAAATTATTTAAATTTTCTTTTTTTATCTCCTCGTAAATCCTTTTTCCACTTGTACCATCTGTATAACTATAAATAGAATTAGCTAAATTTTTTCGGTATTTTCTTTTTATATCTTTCCCATTAACTAAATCCTTAGCAATTTGCTGCCAAGGATACTCTAAATCATAAAAATGATAAAAAGCTTCATCTGGCATCAAATTATATTTATCTAATTTATCTGATGCTATAATGATTGGTCGATTTGTTATCGTATAGGATGCCATTAAAGAATTTGGCTGTGAAATGTACGCGTCAGAAGAATTCAAAAAGGATTGATACTCTGCCCCGTCATCAAAAATAATATTTGGATATCTTGGTGAACGTTCTTTAATTTCTTTAACCATTTGATCATATCGCTCTAACATTTGAGGAAGGTAATGAGCAATTGAAATCCGTGTCAATGGGTGAGGTCGCCAGATAACTGCACAATTAGGAATCATTCGGGCTGCATCAAAAACTTGCTCAATAAAAGCCAAACCATAAAAAGAATCATTGATTAAAAACATACAATTTGTATCTAAAGCAAAAACAAATTTTCCTGTCAATTGATTTTGCCATTTGGGAGGAATATTTTTGCCCTTTTTAGTTACTTGATAAACCGCATCCAGCTTAGGTGATCCTAAGGCCAAAACCTTTTCAGCTGGAATACCGTATTTAATAGCTGCATCTTTAACATATTGTCCAGCAACAATAATCTTATCTATATTTCCCATAGTTGGTGTTGTATAAGCAAAATATTGATTATTACCGGTTAGCTTTCTGAGTCCAGTAATATGATATGGTACATATACCAACATATTAGTATATTTCTTTAAATTGGAGGTAAAGAATCTTTCATCCACTTGTGTAATTGTATTAAATTGATCATACGCATTATGAATAAAAATAATGTCCGGTTCTTCTTGTTCTAAATTGTATTGGTCAAATGGTGTAATTTTTACATCTTCAGGAAACAAATCACCTTCATAAGTTGGAATTTTTTGACTATCTGCTAATTTATAGTATGGGATGGGAATCACCTTTGTTACACAATCAGGATCTTTCTGAGCCGTTTCATATATTGAGGCTAGACTATCCCACATTGTCACCTTATATGGCATAAACGCTACATTTAGCTTAAGTGGAATTAGTTTATCAAGTTTACTAAAAATAATTTGTAGGAGCTGCTTCATTTTTACAGTTAATTCTGCATTAACAGTAATTTCTTGTTCATTAATCAAAGTTAAGAGATCGTATACTGCCTGCAAGTCAGCAAAAACGGTTTCTTTTTCAGAAAATTCAGCTATAAGGTTATCATAGATTGTACTGATAGCTATTTGACAATTGGCAATAACATTAGCCTGTTCATTCTCATTTTCTAATAAATCTGTCATTTGAATTATCGTTTTCAACAATTCTAGTAATCGACGCTTTTTTTTTAAAAAGATCATTGCTTATCTACCTCGGTCTATTATTTACCCTAAGTTTTATATCGGTTGCCAACAGATAACTTTAAGTCTAATTTCATTAGAAAAAATTTCCATTTGAAAATTTGTTGTTTAAAACTTGCTTCTTCCAACCGATAGTAGACTGTAGATAAGTATTAAATAGCATTTAAGGAGCTTTTTTAATGAATGATCTTACACGACAAAATAAAATAAGGAACTTTGTTCAGATGAATCAACGTCCTTACACAACTACTTTGACAATTTCTCTGTTAGTTTCAAATAGTATCAAAACTATTCGTAATTGTATGGAATCACTGCAGCCTTTATTGTACCAAGTACCCAGTGAATTAATCGTTGTCGATACTGTTGGACCAGAGAACAGTGATGGTTCTTTGGCAATTGCAGAAAAATACGCCGATAAAGTTGTCCATTTTAAATGGTGTGATGACTTTGCTGCTGCCCGAAATGCCGGACTCAAAGAAGCTCATGGTAAATGGTTCATGTTTATTGATGATGATGAATGGTTCGATGATGTTAGCGAATTAGTTGAGTTTTTCAATAATGAAAATGAACAAAATAAATATTTTTCATTAGCCTACAACTTCCATAATTATTACGACTCAACTGGAACTAACTTTAAACTAACTAAGTCTAATCGTTGTTCTAGACTTTGGAATTATTCACATTTCAGCGGAAAAGTTCATGAATTTTTAGATCCAACCTACTCTCCAACTAAATATGTAACTTCTTTTGTTCACCACTATGGCTATGCTAAAGAAGTTGGAAAAAACAAATTCAAACGTAACGATAAACTACTTAAAAGTATTGTTTCAAAGTCTCCTCAGGACATGCATAGTTGGGCTCAATTAATTGCTGGTTATGATCGGGACACATCAAAGAACCGAGAAAAAATAACTTACTTCGCTGAATTAGCATTGAGAAATTTTCAAAAAATAAATAACCCCAAAGAAAATGAACAGACTTTTGCTGCCGCCATTTTGGGTTACTGGCTACAGTCTGCTTCATTAGATAAAAATTGGCATCAAGTCATAAATCTAGCAAAAAACTACCTTAAAATAATGTTTTTAAGAAATTATGATCTATGTATGATTGATTACTTTGTTTTTAATGCTTTAATTCAACTAAACAGTAAGGATAATTTAAAAACTATTTTTAATGAATACTTAATGAATTTCAATATGCTTAAAGATAATGAAGAAAATCTACTACAACAATATACACCTTTCTTATCTTACACAGTTTCTTATACTAAATTAGCTAATATGACTTCAACCGTACTATCCCACCTAATTGAAGTTAAGGATTGGAACGAATGCTCCAATTTGATTAACCAATTGCCTCTATCATCTAATTTGGATAACTTTTCTCAAGTACTTTTAACTATTTGTCAAATATCATTCAAGAATAATAATCCGACGATTCTTGCTGATGTTTGGAGAAAAATCAATGATAAAGAATCCAATTGCTTAAAATTAGGTAAAATTTTCAATTCATATAAGTTTTCTCTGACACTTGAAGATGAAACAAAATTCATGGAATTGCTAACCAGAACTAATATAAATCATCCTTATTTCAAATTGCAGCAGGCTGAATTATATAATGAAAACACTAACGAAAGGGAACAACTCACGGAAAGACTAGCAAATAATAAAATTATTTGTTCATCTCCATATGAAGAATTGTTTATTTTGCTTGTTACTTGTAAAAAGGATCCAAGCAGTGTTGTTTTGTCATTAGATTTTAATGAATTAAACAGTTTAGTTAACTACATTAATACTTTCTTTCTCAAAAGAATTAAAAGCATACCAAACTTTATTAACAAAATGGAAAAATGCTATCCTCAATGCCCTCAAAGAGACCTACTATGCATGAATCTTAGACAAACATATTTGTTCAGTAATCAGATTCTTTTGACAGATATTTATCGAGAAATTGATAATTATGTATGTGATTCTTTAAACTTTGCTCATAAAATATACAACGTTGAAAACTTTCAGCTTAATCTTAACAACTTATTACCAGCAAATTTCAAATTTGCTTACTACCTTCACTCGGCACTCTCTTCAAAAAAAATGCAGAACGAAGTTAACTATCTCAAAAATCTAAACCTAGCTCTAAAAGCTTATCCTAAGGGAAACTCATTAATAAACAAATTAATTTTTAATTTTGATAATAAGATTAAAAAAGTTAAACATAATCAGCAGGAATTTAATCAGTTAGCTGCACAAATTAAAATTAAAATTCGTGCTTTAATTGCTGCTGATCAAAAACAAGTTGCGTTGCCTTTATTGAAATCATTGGTTGAAATTGTTCCCAATGATTCTGAAGCAACTGACTTGTTACATCAAATCACAAAATAGTAAAAAGATTAAAAAAGCCTGCCAAGTTCATCTCAAATAATGAATTTGGCAGGCTTTTTGGTAATTGTAATCATTCTTTTTTCTGTTCCAATTGTTTCCAGGAATCTAGTAACTCAGACATTGTATTAATTGCGTTATCAATTAGCGAATTGTCTTTATTTAGATTAGCCTGAAGCAGTTGTTCATTACAAAAATCATATAAATTAATCAAGTTCTGCGAAATTGTAACATCAACATCAGTGTTTACTGAATTCTTTAACTCGGCAATAATATTTTGTGCCTTGACTAGCTGAGTATGTGCTTGGACAACATTTTGTTTGTCAATTGCTACTTTTGCCATTTTCATGCTCCGAATTGCACCTTCATATAGCATTACTACTAACTTGATAGGCGATGCTCCCATTACTTGATTCTTCAAATAACTATTATTAACCTCTTGATACCCCATTTTCTCCCACTCCTAAAAATCAAAATCAATTAATGATCGGCGTCGATCACGATCCAGATAAGCTTTCAATGCCCCTCGTGAATAAGTCAGTTCTAACACTTGCCTTTTAACTTCTGCTTTATCCTGGCGAATTTTAGTTAAAATCTGCTGATATTCAGTAACAATCTCATTCACTAATTTTCGATCTGATTGATCCAATTTATTTAAAGAAAATCCCAGTTTTTCTAAATCAGCAATGTGCTGTTTATTTTTTTTAAAAATCAACTCTGCCTGTGGTAATGTTTCATCCCAATCCTGCAAACATTGCAAAATAGCTTTCAGGATTACTACTCTTTGTCGATTTAATTTTTCTTGATAATAATTATCCATTATTCACCTGATTCAGTTTAACTCTTGCTTGAAGAAGAATTCAGTGCTGAACTGCTGCTAGTAAAGTAGCTTAACTCTGATTCTCCTTCCATCATTGCCTGATCTAAGCGGGTAAAAGTATCAATATATTGCTGTTTTTGCATTTCTAAGGTGCTCTCAAAATCTTTAATTTGGCTATTCAAGTCCTTGATTTGGCTCTGATAGCCATCAGTTTTAATTTGAATAATACTCTTATTAGCTGTCAGTGCTCCAGTAACGCCAGAGAGGTATTTGTTAACCAAATCCAGCACACCTTGGCTATAACCCGAACTTGAGATTGTTACCAAACCACTTGCCGTTGTCTTAGCTGAATAAAAGAAATCTTTCACTGCAGTTGGGTCATTACTAATAGCTGCTTTTAGCTTATCAGTATCAAGCCCCAGCGTACCATTTTTATCGACAAACGAAATTCCAACTGAATTAGCATTCATCGTTGAGCCGGCAACTGTTGGATTGGTTACCAGACTACTCAGGCTAGATTGCAGCTGTATTAGTTCATTATCACCAACTAAAGGTCCGGTTGTATTGTTAGATTGAGTCGGATCACCAACATCTAAGTCACTGGAAATTGTACTCATTAAAGTATTATAGGAGTTGACCATATCTTGGACTGCGGAAACAATCTTCGATGTATCATTGGCCAGTGACAAAGTAACGTGCGAATCACTAACCTTATTAAGATTAAACGTTGTGCCATCTACTACATCAGTAATTGTATTACTATCACGTTCAATCGTCATCCCGTCTAATTCAAATTTAGAATTTTGACCACTGGTAGTTGTTGCCCCAGTGCCAAGGCCGAGACCGTTAATAACATCTGTATCTCCACCGACACCAATTTTTTTTGTTCCCAGCGTTGTACTGGTCAACACTAAGTGGTTATCAATTACCGATGCCCTAACATGTGATCCCTGCGTTGTCTTACCATCATCATCCGTTGAATCTGCTGTTAAAGCGTTTATTTTAGCAGCTACCGTATTTAACGTATCTGAACTATCCAGTTTAATGTCAAATGTCAAAGAATTGCCGTTACTGTCAGTATCAGGGCTTGTTAAAGTCAAGCTTCCAGTTAATCCCAGCTTAGTTTTACTGCTGGTGGAAGCTTGAGTTCCATTAATTGAGGTCGCTGTTGCCAGTTGATCAACTTTTAGATCATAAGTATCTTGCTGTGCAGTAGTCGTACCCGAAATTGTTGCAATACTTGAATCAGTGGTCGTTGCTACTTTTGTTAAATACGTATCGTTAGATTGCAGTGCCTTAACTTTAGTTGAAAATAAAGTTAGTTGGGTGCTAATTGCATTCCAAGCATTTTCTTGCGTTTGAATCGTTGAAATTTTGTTCTGCGCATCCGTTTCATTTTGGTAAGCTGCACTAGATTTCAATAAGGTAATAATATCACTGGCAGTAATTCCAGAATATTGTCCTAAGGTTGAGCTAATACCATCAGTTGTTAAAACTGCCATAATTACTCACTATCCTTTCTTATTGACCATAATTCCCATCTCATCCCAAATATGTCCAATTAAATCCAACATTTTTGATGAAGGAATCTCTTTAATAACTTTACCCGTCTTTTCATTTATCAGCTGAACATAAATTCGCCCAGTCCGTTTATGAATCTTAAATTTTGTTTCGACACTATCGTTTTCCAACTGTTGATTAAATTTATTCATCGTTGTTTCAAGTTCTTTAGCTTGCGGCTTGTCTTGTTGTTCTGAGACATCAGCCTTGACTTGTTGCTGCATGGACTTCATGGTTTGTTGTAGTTGTTGTGCTTGAAAACTGCCAAACTGATTATCGGACTGCTTGAACCATTCAGCATCAATTCCACCGATTTTACTGACAGCATCAATATGTTCATTACTCATAGTCTGACCTTCTCCCATTTTTAATTGAATAAAAAGCTTGCTTCTTATGTAGGAAAAGCCGCCCGCCAACTGACGACCGACTTTCCAAATACTACAACAAACCTAAAGATTAGCCTTGTAATAAGGTCAAAACACTGTTCGGCATTGCATTAGCCTGTGCCAACATTGAAGTAGCAGCCTGTGTAAGAATATTATCCTTGGTAAACTGAGTCATTTCTTGGGCCATATCGACATCACGAATCCGTGAGTTAGCTTCTGACAAGTTCTCATTAGAAGTTTCCAAGTTGCTGATAGCATAGTTCAAACGGTTCTGCGTAGCTCCCAGAGTTGAACGTTGTGTTGTAACTGTTGCAATTGCTGAATCAATAGCAGTAATTGCAGCATTCGCAGATTTAATATCTGCGGCAGTGTTATCCGCAGTTCCCGTTTGACTAGCCACAATATCAATTTTACTGTCTAACCCAAGAGCAGATGCATTCATTGCTGAGATTTGAACTGACAATGTTTGATTAGCATTCGCCCCAACTTGGAAAGTAAATGTCGTTGCCGCAGTGGCAGTAGCACTAGTACCTAACAAATTCTTATTGTTGAACTGAGTTGTCCCAGCGATTCGAGTAATTTCGTCCTTCAAATCACCAAATTCTTTATCAATTGCTTTACGATCATCGGTTCCCAAAGTACCGTTAGAACTTTGAACAGCTAAGTCACGCATCCGGTCGAGCATTGTCTGAATCTGGCTTAAACCACCTTCAGCCGTCTGAATCAAAGAAACACCATCTTGAGCATTACTTTGAGCTTGGGTCAAGCCACCGATTTGAGCCTTCATTTTTTCAGAAACAGCTAAGCCAGCTGCATCATCAGCTGCACTGTTGATCCGGGAACCGGATGATAATTTTGTAAGAGCAGAACTCTTAGCATCTGTTGCTTGGTTTAAATAACGCAATGTTGTCATTGCTGAGACATTCGTATTGATTCTCATGTTAATTCCTCCAATTAAAATTCTTTTATTTCTGAGGTTTTCCCCCTCTGTTTATATGTATCGGCCGGAAAGAAAGGTGTTTAATAGTTTTGCCAAAATATTTTTATTTTCAGCTCAATTTTTTGCATTAATCATATACAATTATCAGCAAATTATTACTCGAAAACAAAAGAATTAATGCTGCAAACATGGTAAAACTCGTACTTTGAAAAATATAAGTAAAGATGTTATAAAAAAATCTAAATAAAATTTAAAAAGATTACAAAGTTAACAGTTAGAGCAAGAGATAAATGATTAATTCATTTACCGACCTTTCACACCACCGTATGTGCGGTTCCGCATACGGCGGTTCAACAACTTAAGCACTCTGGATTTGTTGAAGAATCTCGGTCATATTTATCAGGCCAAGGTTCTCCAGCTTTTCATTGATCTTTACTCACCATATCGTCCTTTAATTAATGAACTCTTCCCCAATGCAATTATTATCGCTGATCATTTCCATGTTGTCGTGCAAGCTTTTCAAGCTTTAAATTCAGTTCGACTTCAAGTCATGAGGCAAACCGGTAGTGGTTCTCACGATTGGCGTGCGCCTAAACGGTAGTGGAAATTATTGTAAAGGATTCAGCTGAAATAAACTACCAACATTAGTCCAAACGGATTAATTTTCAAAACCGACAATTATGTGATGCAGATGTTGTCGATCGCCTATTAGCTATGTCTGATGAATTGAAAAACGCCCACACTTATACCAACAACCGTTATATGTCATTCATCATCAAGATACGGAAGCTTTAAATAGTTTATTAGATTCAGCTTCTGAGATGCTTGAACAAATAAAGAAAGCTAACCGAATGCTACGTAAACATCAAGCTGAAATCATTAACAGTTTCAAAACATCGTTTTCAAATGGTCCAGTAGAAGGTACCAATAATAAAATCAAAGTTATTAAACGGACCGCGTATGAATTTAGAAATTTTGAGAACTTTCGTTTAAGAATTCTGATATCTTTAAAAAACAGTTATATCAGCCTAAACTATCATTACTACATTAAAAAAACTATCCATTCCGAAGAACAGATAGCCTAATAATTCAGCTATAACAATTTAAATTGCAAATTAAATAATTTTATTTATCAATACTACTAGAAAACAAAACTTGTGAAAACTGCTTTTTAGTAAAGAAACAATCACAATTGCTTAAATACAGAACATGAGAAAAACACCATCACCTAGACCATACCTTAGGTTTTTTTGAATTAATTGCTTGTCAACACCAATTAGTACATATAATCCAAGATTGTTGTCTGCATAATTTTTGTTCCCATGGCCAAAGTTGCATTATAGGTTAGCTTTTCTTTTTCAAATTTTGAATAAGCTGCTGCTACATCAACATCTTGATCGTTTGAGAGACTTTCTTTCAAATTGGTTGCCTGTGATTGATTACGACTTAGCGCTGACTGTAAACGATTTGTTAAAGCTCCAATTTGAGTCCGGATATTAACAAAATTATCGCGATAGGCATCTGTATCTGATAGTAATGTTCCACTTAATTGATCCTTATTATCACTATTAAGTGCTGTTACAACATTGTTGAAATAATCTCCTAAACTTGCCGTTTGAGCTCCGATACTACTATTCGAGACGAACTTACTCCCGTTGGCAAACAAGTTAACCGAAACATTATCGGCAATCTGTCTTGATAAGTTTCCAGCCGTTCCACTATATTTTAGGCCGGTAACATCCCCAGCAGCATTTTTTTCTAGCTCAAAAGGCTTAGTTGTCGTGTTTTCACCCGCAAAAATATACTTATTACCATACTTGGTATTTAGCGTATCAACAATTTGGCCCATATCTTGTTCAATTTCAGCCTTATTCGCACTATTAACATCTGCACCATTTGTACCATTAGCTGAGCTTTGAATCAAATCCCGCATTCTTAACATGACATCACTAATCGAACTTAACGCCGAATCTTGCATTTGGTTCCAAGAAACGCCATCTTGAATAGTATCACCATACATCGCATTTTGATCAATCGACGTATTCAGATTAATGATATTAGATGCTTTTAATGGATCATCAGAAGCTTCTGTTAATTGTTTTTGACTGGATAGCTGCGTCATGGTTTTCTGCATTTTAGCTGTACTGGTTTCATAGCTGGTTAAGAAACTATCATACATTGTACTATCAGCAATTCGCATTATTTATCACACTCCTGTCTTGTTAATCAAAGTATCAAGCATATCAGAAATAACACTAATCACCCGGGCATTAGCTTCGAAGCCACGTTGGTAAGCAATGACATTGGTAATTTCTTCATTGACTGATACTCCAGACACAGTCTGATCTTGATTGTTTAGCTGACTTAGAACTGAATTCTGGGCAGTCGCTAAATTATCAGCTTGCTGTTTAGAAATTGCATTTTTAGTAACAATATTATTAAAAGCATCTGAATAAGTTTTACCGCTAGCTGATGCGTCAAAAGTCATCGTTGTTTTATTATATGAATTCAATTGGCTGTCAGTTATTGGATAATCGAACTTTTGGGTACTCAGATTAACAATCGCTGTCGCCACAGAATTATCACCTGCAGCACCACTAGCACCGGTAGTTAATTTATCTGGATCAGCTGCTAAAGCAGAGTTAACTGCCATTTTAGAAGCATACGAACTGGCATCATTACCAATTTCAAAAAAGCCACTCGTACTACTTTGCCCATTGGTATAAACCATATTAATTGTTTTGGCAATTGTCGTTGCAAAATTATTCAATTCTTGTAATCGTTGAGTAACCTCTTCCGCCGCAGTTTCCAAGCCGCCAATTGTGCCGTTATCAATGTTTACTTGACTGTAATTGACTTGATCATCATCACCAGTTTGAGTTAGTAAAATGGTATTTGCCGGATAATTACTGCTAACTTGCTGTTGACCATCAACTGTATCACCATCTTTAGCAATCGTTGCTGTCCCATCTACATTAGCAGTTACCACACTTAATGTATTACGAGTATCACCGTTTAAAATCGTCTGATCGCCTAACTTCAATGAAACTCGGCCATAATTATCAACCGAAGTTGTCACATCAGCAATGGTCGACAAATTCTTCAGGGTTGCATCTCGCTGGTCAAGCAAATCATTCGGTGTTTGACCAACACTTGTCAAATTATAAATTTGCTGATTAAGTGTCTGTAACTGCTTAACATCACTATTAAAATCAAGTGCATTCTTGGCTAGGGTACTTGTAATGTTGTCCCCTAAATCAGAGATATTACCTGCCATTTCTTTAACAGTATCAGCAAATGAACTGGCATCTTCAACTACTGAAGATTTAGCAGTTCCCAACTCAGGATCATCAGCAAGTGTATTCCAAGCAGTTGTCAAAGTTGACAATTGCTTAACGATTCCATTACTTGATGGTTCATTTAAAATGTCTTGCAACTGACCAAGCTTGTCAGACTTTTCTTGGTAATACTGGTATTTTGAATTAGCATCCCGCGCTTGCGTTCTAACAAAATCATCTACTACTCGATGAATGCCAGTTACATCGACTCCAGTCCCAACTGATCCAATCCCCGGTTCATAAAATGCCGGCTGCTCAGTCATGCTGACTTGCTGTCTTGAATAACCAGGAGTATTCGCATTGGCAATATTATTACCACTGGTTTCCATGGCTACCTGATTAGCGCTCATACCACTATTTCCAACATTTAATGCTCCAAATAAACTCAAAGTTGACCTCCAGTCTAGGCTTCCCAGTCAATTAAAGAAAGACTATCAGCAGCTCTCTTTGATTTATCTGGTGAATAAATTGTTCCTGGGGTTTTCAAATTACTGCGAATTGATTTTAACATCATTTCTTCAAATCCCATTGCCTGTTTAGTTAATAACAAATTTTCTTGCTGTGATGCTTGAATCTGTTGGATTAATTCTTTCATTCTAACTGTTACTTGACCCGGATATTCTTGAAAAGGCCGGACATACTTTTGCTTTTCTTCAACTAATGGTATGAGTTTGTCCGGCTGATTACTAATCAAATATTTTTTTTCTTGCTGCAGCAGCCGGCAAAAACGACGTAATAATTGTTCAAATTCAGCTGCCTTCATAATCAGTGCTTCCCTTGAGCTTTGATTTCATCAAACATCCCCGTAACAATTTCTTCAGGTGATGCTTGGTACTTGCCATTTGCAATCAATTTTTTTAGTTCATTAACTTTATTTGCATCAAAACCACGATCATTATTTTCATTTGCTAATATTTTTTTGGCAGTCGTTGATAGAGTCACACCGTTAGCTGTTTCAGCCTGCGTGTTTTTAACTGTATGAGCTGAATTGCTGGGTGAAAACTGATTATTGCTTAAATCAACTTTAATGTCATTGTTATAGTTGCCCTCAATTTTCATCATAAATGACCTCCTTTTTTCCCTGTCATATGTATCATATCGGACAACTACAAAAAAGTTAAATAGTTACTGTCATTTTTTACAATAATTAATCTTCTAAACAACCTATCCCATATGATCAATCCGCTGCCGCTGGGAAACAATATTGGTAATCCGAATGCCAAAGTTTTCATTAATAACTACTACCTCGCCAGTAGCAATTAATTTACCATTCAATAAAATTTCCAAGGGCTCATCTGTCAAGCGATCTAACTCAATCACTGAACCTGAATTGAAATTCAAAATGTCACGCACGCTTTTTTCAGCACGTCCTAAAACAACACTCAAATTCAGCGGAACATCCATAATCAAATCTAGATTGTCGCCCTGTGGAACTTTCTCACCCGACAATTGCTGAAATTCAGGTTGGCTAACTTCAACCGTTTGCTTTGACTTTGGAGCAAGTTGAGACGGTCGAGGTGCAGTTGTTGTTTGCTGGTCAGGTTTAATTTTCGGTTGTTGCGATTGTGGTTGAACTTTATCCGCTGTTGAAGAAGCAGACTGCTTTTTCTCATTAGTTTCATGTTCTTTAACTACCGTTGCTTTATCGGCCATCATTGCATCAGCAATATCTTCAACCATATCTTCAGTGAAAATCTGCATAATTTCACTTTTAATTAATCCTTCAACATTTAACGAAAAAGAAACCTTATAAATCTTTTGATCACCGCCAATATTCTCATACTGAATATTATCCGGTTCACGCCAAACCTTAACATCGGGTGGTAAAATATCAACTTTGCGATTAATCATCGTTGCCATCGCCGTTGCTGCCGAACCAATCATTTGATTCATGGCTTCCGAAACCGCACTAAGTTCAACTTCAGTAAAATCCTGGGATTTTGGTTCACCATCACCGCCCATCATTAAATCGGCAATAACATTCGCATCTTTAACTTGCAACAACATCAAGTTAGTTCCAATCAATCCTTCTTTAAAACCAACTGTCATCGCAACTTTAGGCGTTGCAATGTCTGAAATCAATTCTTTAAAATATACTCGAGAAACTTTTGGGGTCGTGATGGTTACACGATGATTTAAAATTGAAGACAGGGTTGTTGCCGCCTGTGACATCGAAATATTACCGACTTCACCAATAATATCCTGTTTGGTTTGTTCATCATATTTGCTTTCAATTTCTGTGGCTGATACTTTTTTCTCACTCGTTGCCGCCTGCTTTTCTTCGGCTGACTTTTCCTCGGCTGGTTTGTCAGAAGTTGCCGATTCGTTATTGCCCTTCATTAACTTGTCGATCTCTTCTTGCGATAAACTATCACTCATCTTCTGGGTCTCCTTCCAACTTATCTAATAATTCAACTGCCAAATTACCATCTTTTTTACCAGGTTTAGCTTGATAAAATGGTATTCCATTAACATAAGTGTCTAACGGAGCACTCGTCTTGCGGTCAAGTTTGATCACATCGCCAACTTCCAAATGCAAGAAGTCTGCCATCTCCATTTGAGCACTTCCTAAGCGGGTTTCAAACGACACTTCAACATTATTTAACCCTCGCTGCAATTCGCGTTCGTCATCTTTGCTGAGCTTTTGACTTGAGTCAAACCAATTTCTAAAGCTCAGTTTGTCACTGATTCCTTCAAAGAAAACATACGGAATACAAATGTTTAAGAATGTACTCATATCACCAATCTGCATTGTAAATGTCGTTAACACAACCGGTTCATTCGGTGACATTGTCTGCAATAATTGCGGATTAGTATCTAAATCATCTAATGCCGTCTCCATTTGAACAATATCTTTCCAAGAGTTTTGGAAAACCTTCCCTAGTTCTTGCAAAACTTCACGTAAAATAGCCAATTCAATATCAGTAAAATTTTTATCATCAATCGCATCATCCGAAACTGCTACTTTTCCAGGCTCAATTTCCGTTCCCCCGCATAATAACTCTACCAAACGCATACAAAGCTGCGGATTAACCTCAAACATTTGAATTCCTTTCATTGGTGTTTTATCAGCTAAAGCCGAATGAAATAGTCCAATCAAGGTAACTCGCGGTATTGAATGAATAAACTCATCAAAACTAATTTGCTCAATCGACGCTAACTGTAATGTAACATTAACCCGTAACAAATTTGATAGTATATTGGTACTCATTTTAGAGAAGTCTTCAAAGATCATATGTAGCGTATTGACATATTCCTTGGAAAGTTTGATTGGCCTTCTAAAATCATAGGGTTTGACCTTGGGGGCTTTTTCTTCTTCTTCAATCTTTTCTTGGTCAATTTCGCCGTTGTTCATTGCTGTCAGCAGCTTATCAATTTCTTGCTGCGATAATACCTGATCCAATCTGACCCCTCCTTACTACTAAAAAATCATTTTAGTTACATCAACAACATTAGCTACTTTATCGGGAAACGAAACGATTCCTGAATAATATTCATTTTGCTCTTTCGAATCATCATTCAAAACTATCTTCTTAGAATCTACATCAAGAATTTCACTAACTTCTTCAATTAATAAGCCTTTACGTTTATCATCTTTTTTCATGATCAAAATATTTTTATACTCTTTTGATTCCGGCACACCGATTAATTCTGATAATCCTACCACTGTCATAACTGCCCCACGCAGATTAATCAAACCCTTAACCCATTTAGGTGCCAGTGGTACTGGAGTTATTTCGATAGTATCGATGACTTCTTCAACTGAAGCTGCTGAGATCAAATAAAATTGCTGATTCAGTTTAAAAAGAATCATTTGCATCTGTGATCATCTCCTTGGATTATGAAAAAGCCTTATCCAACGCTTTAATTACTCGTTCAGTATCAAAAGGTTTAACGATAAAATCAATTGCACCAGCTCGAATTGCATCCATTACCATACCTTGTTGGCCCATCGCACTGCACATAATAACTTTGGCATTGGCATCAGCCTTGCGAATCATTTTCAACGCTTCCAGTCCGTCAACTTCTGGCATTGTAATATCCATCGTAACAAGGTCTGGTTTGACTTCTTGGTACTGATCAAAAGCTTCTTGACCATTTTGTGCCTCACCGGCAACCTCATAACCATTTTTTTCTAAAATATCCTTTAACTTGATTCGCATGAAGACCGCGTCATCAACAATCAAAATTTTCTTTCCCAAATTACTTGCTCCTTTCATACTCCAAGCGATTTAATTAAATTATCCAAGACGCCTTCTTCTGGGATTAAAAACAAAGAAGCGTCAAGTTTTTTTTCAGCGTAAGTAAATTCATTGCGAATAACCATAACTTGTTCATCATATTGATCAAACGCGAGATAAGCACTGCTAATCAGTGCTCCAAAAAAATCATTTTTGACCTGCGGCAGTGACGAAATCAATTGTACATCGAGTAATCTTCCAATCGCATTTAAAAATGAATTAGCAATAATGTTGGATAATTCACTTACCGCGGATAGCTTAACATCCCACGATGCTTCAGTACCCTTTAAAATCAATCCTGCCAACTGGTCAATGGCTTGATCAGTCACCACAAACAAAATTGCTCCTTGATACTCTCCTACTATTTTACTAATTACCCCGTAAACTTCAACATCATCAGCCATTACTTTTTGATATAATTCCTGATAACTTAAAATAGCAACTTCTGGAATCTTCATATCAATTTTTTCATCAACCATTTTTGAAATACTAGTTGCTGCATTGCCGCCGCCGATATTGATCATTTCGCGTAATCCATCAATTTGTAAATCTGTATATTTCATGATTTAGCCCTTTTTTTGGTTTGACATAAAGCATTAACATCAAGAATCAGTGCAATTGATCCATTGTCAAAAATTGTTGCACCTTGATAACGATTGATTTTTTGTAATACCGGATCAATTTTTTTAATCACAATTTCTTTTTGACCAATTAATTGGTCTGCTAGAATACCAAAATACTGCTGATCACTTTTAACAATAATGGCGAACTTTTTGGTGTTTTCTTTTGACTCAATGTTTAGAATCTGATCTGTTCGAATAATTGGAATTAAAGTGTCTTGGAAACGATAAACCTCGCCTTTAGCAGTTGGTACAATATCATTCTCATGCAACATTACAACTCGCTCAACAACATCCAATGGAATGGCAAAGTTTCCTGCACCAACTTTAACCATTAAGGCCTGAATAATTGATAAGGTTAATGGCAACTTGATAATGAACTTCGAGCCAACATTAATTTGACTGCGTAATTCGATTGATCCGCCAAGCTCCGTAATCTTTGACTGAACCGCATCTAGTCCAACTCCACGTCCAGAAATATCCGTAATTTTTTTGGCCGTTGAAAATCCCGGGTGAAAAATCAAATGCTTTAGTTCGTCTTCGGACATTCCATCTGTATTAATTCCCTTTGACTCCGCACTAGCCTTGAGCACTGCTGGATCAAGACCTTTGCCGTCATCTTCCAAAGTAATGATTACGCGATTGCCTTCTTGATAAGCCGAGAGAGTAATCGTTCCTTTTCGTGGCTTGCCAAGTTTCTCACGCGTATCTGGGTCCTCAATCCCATGATCAGCCGAATTACGCAACATATGAATCATTGGTTCACCCAATTCAGAAACAACAGTTTTATCCAACTCAGTATCTTCACCAATAATGACTAAATCCATATCTTTGTGCAAAGTACGACCTAAATCACGAATCATTCGCGGAAAACGGCTAAAAACAACACTGACTTGCTGCATCCGAATCCGTAAAACTAAGTCTTGCAACTCAGAAGTTAAACGAGAAACTTGTTCCAATGAATCGCGAATACCATCTAAATCACTGCGATGACTGGAGTCCTCCATCTGATTACGGTATACAACCAACTCCGAAACTAAGTTCAAGAATCGATCCAAGCGGCTCAAGTCTACCCTAATTGATTGATTACGCGCATTATGATGACCTCCACTGGCCTTAGCGGCCGGTTTTGCAGTCGGCTTCTTAGAAACAGTTTTAGGTGCTGGCTTAACAGTTTCAGTTACTTGAGCTGACTGTTTAACCGGAGCCTCTTTGGCCTTCTTTTGATCTGCTACAGCTTTTTCAGAATCAAATGGCTCAACAATTGCCGTTTCAAGTTCACTATTACTTTCAACATTTGTTTTGATATCCGCTAAAGTTTCTTTGGTAACAAAAACCAATTTAAAGTCAGTATCAAACTTACCGTCCTCAAGCAAATCAGCTGTTGGTTCAGTATGAATCACGTCACCTTCTTCTTCCAGCTTTTGCATAATCAAGAAGACCCGTGGCCCTTTCAACAATGTTTCTGCATCTAAGCGAACTGCAATTGTAAAAACGTTCTGTCCACTACTTTTAGCTTGTTCGGCCACATCAACATCAGCTTCTTCTAAATTCACAAAGGTTGTATTTAACTCTGCTTTAGCAGCTGGTTGTGCTTTAACTGGTTCACTAGCTGCTTCCGTTTCCGCAGCCTGACCGGTAACCCCCGTTTCAACTTTATTAAGTTCATCAATCAAATCCTTAATTTGATCTTCACTGAGATCTTTTTCATCACGTAAATCATCCAGCAATTGTGACAAACGATCAAGACATTTAAAAATCAATGAAATATGATCTCCATTAACCTTTAATTTGCCTGATTTAAAAAGATCAAAAATATCTTCCATTCGATGAGTCAGCTTAGTCATTACTTCATAACCCATCGTGGCCGAACTACCTTTTAAAGTATGAGCGGCCCGAAAGATTTCATTAATTAAATCAATATTATCGGGCTCTTTTTCCAGCTCTAAGACATTATCATTTAACTGTTGTAGATTGTCTTCACTTTCTTCAAAAAAAAGATCACGATACGCACTATTGTCATCCACTACTCTCAACTCCCTTCAACAAACTAAATCTTCTGATAAATAAACGAATCTAATTTTCGCAAATTAAATTGTTCTGGAAAATTAATCGTTTCTGTTGCTCCAGTAAATAAAATTCCACCAGTAACCAGTGAATCGCTAAATTTTTGATAAACTTCATCACGTATTTCCGGCTTAAAGTAAATCGTGACATTACGGCAAACAATTACCTGACAATTTTTTTCATAGAGATTCTTTAATAAGTCTTGTTTCTTAAAAACTATTTGCTTTTTTAACCCACTCGTTACTTGATAACGATCACCAGCAACCGCTGTAAAATATTTATTTAAATCTGCCGGAGCGATGTTTTTTAACTGGTCCTTGCGATAGCATCCTTGATGAGCTTTAGCCAAGATATCATCATCAATGTCGGTAGCAATAATCTTCGCTCCTTGCAAATGATGTTTTTCTAGAATCATCGCTAAAGTATATGGCTCAGCTCCTTCTGAGCAAGCTGCACTCCAAATTTTTGGATTCGGAAATTTTGGAATAATGGTAGTTAAAAGCTGTTTTTCAAAAACATCAAATAAATCGCGATTCCGGTAAAACTCAGTAACATTAATCGTTAGATGCTCGATAAAAGCTTTCCGCGCTTGTGCATCAGTCTCCAAAATATGGGCATATTCCTCTAAAGTCTTAGCTCCTGTCGTTCGCATAATATTACCAATTCTTCGCTGCATTTGACGTTGTTTATACGCCGTTAACTTAATTCCTAATTTTGCTTGAACCCAGTTATTAAAAAAATCAAAATTTAATTCCATATGTTTCACCCGACTATTTGATTGATTTTTTGTTCAATTGCCGATAAACTCAAAATTTCATTAACAACGCCCAGCTCAATCGCACTACGCGGCATTCCGAAAACCACACAACTTTCCTCATCTTCAGCAATTGTATAGCCGCCTAATCCATGAATATCTTCCATGCCTTTGGCTCCGTCGTTGCCCATTCCCGTAAGTAAAACTGCTACTAAGTTGCGCCGATACATTTTAGCTGCTGAACTGAATAAATAATCAACGGCTGGACGAGTTCCATGAAGCTTTGGTTGCTGATTTAAATTAATTCTGCCGTTTTCCAAGGTCATATGATAATCTCCTGGACAAAGGTAAATTCGGCGTTCAATCCGCATGCCGTCTTGGGCTTCAACTACTGGACTAGCAGTCTCTTGATTCAAGCGTTTTGCAAATGATGCTGTAAATCCTTTCGGCATATGCTGGACGATGAAAATCGGCACTTTAATTTCAACCGGAAGCTGGCGAATAACTCCCAATAAAGCACGTGGTCCACCGGTAGAAGCTCCAATTACCATTGCATGAACAAAAGAAGGTAATTGCCCCGGAACTGTCATTTTAGTTTGGTCTTTTATTGGTTGAACAACCGGGCTTTCTACTTGCTGATGTTTATTTTTAACCATTAATATTTTACTTTCAAAATCTGTAATCCATTCTTGTTTAATCGAAAATAAATTAACTGGTTTTTCAATAAAGTCAGCGGCCCCAGCATCGAGGGCCTCAATTGTTACTTCCTGATTACTCAACGAACTCAGCATAACAACCGGCACATCCCGCACTTTCTTGATTTCTTTCAACGCTGTTAGTCCATCCATAATTGGCATTTCGATATCCATTAATACCAAATCAATTTCCGCATCGTCTTTAATTTCTTCAAGTGCCTGTTGACCATTCCGAGCAACCTTAACATCTTGAATAAATGAAATCTTTTGAGTTAAATCACTAATGACTTTCCGCATAAAGGCAGAATCATCTACAATTAAAATTTTCATGATATTTATCGTCCTTATAAATAAACTGTTTCCTGATGTACAATTCTGACCATTACTTGAAAAGTGGTTAAATCAACTACCATTGTCTGTCCACTACTGCCACCCACATGTTTGGCAATAACCGGAATTCGCAATTGTTTCAATGTTTCTTCGACAGCTGCAATGTTGCGCGCCCCAACATTTTGCGAATTATTATCAAAGTTAAACATATTGGCTCCGCCGACAATCTTGGCCTTAAAATGTGGAAAACTAATTTTTTGCTTCATTTCGGCTACCATTTGTGGTAAAGCCAAATTGGCAAACTTGGCGGCATTAACTGCTGCCCGTTTTTCAAACGGTCGACTATCCGGTAGCATAATGTGACTCAAGCCACCGATTTTGCTGCGTTCGTCATAAATTAATGTTCCGATACAAGAACCCAAGCCAACGGTTATCAAACTATTAGGAGCTTGGCTAACCTTGTAATCAGCAATTCCTATCCGAAACTCAGTCGGTTGTTGTTGGAGTGTCATCAGCATCTTCCTCAACCTTTTCAAGTTTCGCAACACTATCAGATAAAGACTGCGACTGGTTGTTATCAAACAAATAATCTAGTTTAAGAGAAATAACTACTTGATCTTTAAATTTCAAAAACTTTCCAATATAACCGCGTTTTAAATCAGCTTGCGATAATTCTTCTTCATAATTGGTTTCTTCCAAGTAATTAATTCCAACAATATTTTCGATAAACAACCCCAAATGCTGCCCCTGCCAATCACACAAAATCACTTTAGTTGCATCAGTCGTTGGTGTAAACTCAGCAAACAGTTTGCGCCGCAAATCAATAATCGGAATCATATGTTTTTGGTATTCAAACACGCCTAAAACAAAATCCGGCACATCCGGCAAAGAAATAAATTGATCAGTTTCAACGACCCGTGTAACTAATAAGACTGGTAAGGCAAAAAATTGATCATGACTTTTAAAAACGACATATTGTTCCACCAGTTATCCCCCCTTTTGATCTTAATAACCTTAAATCTTGAAATTCTCTACTTGGAATTTGAAGATTTCAGCTGATTGACTAACTTCTTTAACATTCTTCTCAAACTGTTCCAATCCTTGATAAAATTCTTCAATGCTGGCAGTAACTTCTTCGGTTCCGGCAGAAGTTTCTGTAATTGATGAGGAGATAGAATTGACTGATTTAGCAACTAAATCTTTTTCTTTCGAAATTCCATTGATATGCGCTTTGACTGTTTCAATACTTTCGACAAACTTTTCAACAATCTCTGAGATTTCCTTAGATGAGTCAATCGCATTATTGATTGTCTCTGTCTGCTTTTCACTGCTGGAGTAAGAATCATTTAACGCCGTCACCATTTGTTCAGATTGATTCCGAATTGCTTCAATAATTTCAGTAATATTTTTTGCAGACTGGCCGCTTTGTTCGGCTAAATTCCGAATTTCTTCTGCCACAATTGCGAAACCTTTTCCGGCATCACCAGCCCGAGCTGCTTCAATTGAGGCATTCAATGCCAACAAATTAGTCTGTTCAGAAATATCGTTGATTAAATGAACAATTTTACCAATACTTTGAACGTTTTTATTCATATCATTCATTTCTTTAACCAATTCTGATTGGCTCTGACGTTCTGTTTCCCAACTTTGAGAAACATCAACCATTAATTTCGAGTTCTTCTGATTACTCTGGCGTGAAGTATCGGCATAGCCATTCATACGTTCAATCTCGGTATGAATTTTTTCGATCTTGCTGCCAAGTTCTTTCATATCATTCGAGGTTTGCTCAGCTTCTGCAGCTTGAGAACTCGCTGAATCAGCAATCGTACTCATTGTTTCTTTGACACTGCTGATTGAATCCTTAGCCTGAGTTGTCGTTTTGGTCAAATCTTGTGACATTTTGCCTAAACGTTGACTCTCATCTTTCATTCCCTCAACAACAGCTTTGAAGACATTAATAATTGATTGAAAACTGTCTTTTATTTTACCGATTAATGGGCTTTGCACTTTCATTTGGCCTAACTTTTCTGCGCCCGTTAAATCACCTGTGCTGACTTGATCAAAAATTTTCAGCATTTGATTCAATTCTGGACTAGCACTGTGACCGCCTTGAGGTGCTAAAAATAAAACTGCCAATAAATGAACAATGATTAGAACAATGGAAAACATTCCGAAACTATGGTCCAATCCGCCATTAGCAACTGGTTTAATTACTATAAAATAACAAATCAGCAATACTAAAATGGTAATCCCAACTGGTAGTAGTGAACCCCACTTAAACTTTTTCCAAAAACTAGTATTCTTTTTTGCCATAATTCTATCCCTTTCTATCAATTTGATAGTTAAACGTTGCAGATGCATCCAAAGATACGCTAACCCTCACTCCCCTAATCTAAAAACTTGGATAGCAATCTATTATCTACTATCGGTAAATAATTTTTGAAATTAAGTCGTTTCGTTACCAAACATAAATATCTTTTGGATCAGAACGAGTTGAATACTTTCCATTATTCTCATCACGGATTATCTTTCCCTTTTGTAATTCAATAACACGATGACGTAGCGAATTAACAATTGTACTATCATGCGTCGCAATAATAACTGTTGTTCCATTCAGATTAAACTTAAAAAATAATTTCATGATTTCAATCGCTGATCTAGCATCTAAATTAGCTGTTGGTTCATCTGCTAATACAACTGAGGGCTGATTGATTAGGGCTCGCGCAATCGCTACTTTTTTACGCTGTCCAACCGACAGTTCTGCTGGACGTCGATTTTGATAAGCAGACATGCCAACCGTTGTTAATACTGCCTGCATTTTTTCTCTCTGCTGCTGTAAGTCACTGACACCAGAAGCTGCTAAACTGTAAATAATGTTCTCGTCAACATTCAAATAAGGAATAAATAAATCTTGCTGCAATACAATTCCAATTTGACGACGCAAAATATAGGTTTGACTAGGCCGTATTCGTTCAACCAACATACTCCCCATTTGTAATGAACCAGATGTCAGATTTTCTTGCTTGTCCATTAACTTCAAAAGTGTTGTCTTTCCAGCACCACTTGGTCCAACAATATAAACAAACTCACCTTGATTAATTTGAAGAGATATATCCTCTAAAGCCTGCACCTTACCATCATATAACTTTGAAACATGTTCAAGTTTAATCAATCTGATCCCAACCTTTATTAATTTGAAAACTCATTAATTGTCCCCAACATATCATCGGTTGACTGTAAAACTCGTGAATTTAAGGAATAGGCTCGTTGAGTTAATATCATATTGCTCATTGCATCAGCTAAATCGGTAGTTGAATTCTCTAAATGATACTGTTCAATTGTTCCTAAACCGTTCGCCCCATTCAATGACGAATTCAATGTCCCGCCTTGAACACGATACAAATTATTTCCGACAGCCTGTAAGTCTTGCGGCTCAGTTGGTTGATATAAGACAATACTGCCCACCTGTGTACTGCGCCCATTTTGTTCAATTGTGATTTGTCCTGTCTGACCAATTGAAACAGTTCCTTGCGGCCATTGATTTTCTGGTATTGTCGCCTGAATGTCTAATTTGCGACCTGCTTGATCGACAACATTTCCATTAGCGTCACGAGTAAAGTCGCCATTTCTAGTTAAGTAAAGTTGACCATCACTACCACGTACCCCGAAAAAGCCTTTCCCGCTAATTGCTAAATCATAAGGCGAATCTGTATTACGCAAACTTCCCTGTGAGAAATTAATTGATTGCTGATGAGTTGCTAAGCCCGTTGTCATCCCCATTTTATTCTGCTGCCCATTCTCTACATTGACATCTTGAGACGTAGTTGAATTTTCTAACAAATCAGTAAAGCTAGTATCACGATTTTTAAAACCAACTGTATTTGAATTAGCAACATTATTGGCTACAATATCAAGATTATTTTGCAAACCATTTAACCCTGTCCGGCTAATTGACAAAATATCATTAACATTCATTACTTATCCCCCCTAAATTTTTCCTAAATCATTGACTGCTTTCTTCAAAGTATCATCAGTTGCACTTAATGCTTTTTGATTGGCTTGAAACTCGCGCGAGGTCTGAATCATTGAAACCATCTCATCAGCAGTTGAAACATTAGATTGTTCTAAGTAGCCCTGTTCCAATTGAGGTGAAGCAACTGCAGTTCCAGCGTTTTGACTGGTATAATAAGCATTACCGACGCTTTCTAAAGCACCATCATTGGGAAAAGAAACCACTGAAAAATCAGGAATGCCAGTGGTTGCTGTAACTGATCCATTGTTGTTGCCCAATACTTGATAACCTTCTTGAGTAACATATTGATTCTGATCGTTTAAACGGAAGTTCCCATTTCGCGTATAAGCAACCTGACCATTATTCATCCGTACTCGAAAATAGCCATCACTATTAATCGCAAAATCTGTTGTTCTGCCCGTTTGCTGTAAAGCTCCTTTCGTTGAGTTCAGATATGAACCTGCTAGATAATTACCAAAAGTAAACCCATCATATTGAATTCTTTGATTATTGTTATTACCGCCTTGAAAGTTATGCAGTTGAACTTGTTTATAGGTTGACTGAAAAAGTTCTTTAGCTTGATAACCGCTTGTTTGAACATTGGCAATGTTGCCACTAATATTTTCTTGTCTCTTTTCTAACAGATTGACACTTTGATAAAGTGTATCCAAACCTCTGATCATTTCATTTCCTCCTTGATCAACTGGCGTAACTTGATAATCGTTTTTCCATGAATTTGTGAAACCCGGGCAATTGAAACATCTAGAATTGCTGCTATTTCTTTTAAAGTTGCATTTTGTTCATAATACAAGCTCAAAATTAATTGCTCTCGCTGATTCAATTTTTTTACAGCTATTATTAGCGCTTTTTTTTCTTCTTCTTGTAATAAGCCCTTTTCACCATTAACTGCTGCCGTATCTTCCAAAATATCTTCTAAAGTAAAATCATCGGCTTGCGGAAAAATAGTACTTTCCAATGAAATGCTTGCCAGGTAATGAATATTCTCATAAATTTCATTCAATTGAGTCAAGGAAATTTTCATTTCCTCGCTAATTTCCTGGTCAGTTACTTCACGCTTTAATTTCTGTTCCAATTCTTGTTTAGCTGCATAAAAGCTATTAATGTTAGCCATTTTATAACGTGAAATTTTCGCGTGTTTCCTAACCTCATCAATAATGGCTCCTTTAATTCGAATCATGGCGTATCTTTCAAACGGAACTTGTTTACTGGCATCAAATTTTTGCAACGCATCAATTAAGCCGATTACTCCAATATCATACAGATCGCCATACTCATATTCAGAGTTTTTAATCGGAATTCGACTAGCTACCCGCTCAACTAATGGCAAATATTTTAACACCTTATCTTCAAGCTTTATCTTATACATAGGGATTGCTCCTTCCGTTTGAATTTGATCATCAAAGCTCAATTGTGCCAACTGTTGCAATTTTAATTTCATTTGGAATTTCATTTAATGAAATAACCGCTATATCTGGATAATTCATCGAAATTAATTTTTTAAATACTAGGCGGATTTTTGGTGAAGTCAAAATCACAAACTTGATATCTTTGACTAGTAGCTCTTGTTGAACTTTGCCAACGGCCGTTAAAATCTGGTTAACCGTCTCTGACTTGAGAACCGGGTAAGAACCAGTTGGTGTCTTTTGAATGTTTTGAGCAACCATCTCTTCAACCCGTGGATGAACTGTCACAATATTAATATTTTCCGTTTCATCAGCATATTGTGCCGCGATTGTTCGTTTTAGGGCTTGGCGAACGTACTCAGTTAACATTTCAGCATCTTTGGTAATAGTGCCATAATCAGCTAACGTTTCAAGGATCGTAGCCAAATCATTAATCGGCACTTGTTCCGCCAATAGATTTTGTAAAACTTTTTCAACTTCACCTAAGCGCATAATATCTGGAATCAATTCATCAATTACTACTCCAGATTGATCTTTAATTCCTTCCAAAAGCTTCTTAACTTCCTGACGTCCAAGTAGTTCAGGAGCATGCTTATTGATAACCTCTTTTAAATGAGTAGCAATTACCGTCAATGGTTCTATAATCGTAAAGTTTTGTAATTCGGCTTGTTCTTTATCTTGAGCATTAATCCATAAAGCATCTAAATGAAAAGCTGGATCTTTAGTTGGCATACCTTTAAAAGGAAAACTGCCATCATTTTGGGCAATAATCATAAACTTGTCAGGATAAATTTTACCTTTAGCAACTTCATTACCACGAATTTTTATTGAATACCCATTTGAATCCAAGTACAAATTATCCCTAATTCGTACTGGACTAATTAGAATTCCTAATTCCTTGGCAATTTGACGGCGAATTGAAACAATTCGATCCATTAAGCTATTTTCAATTGAGTTATCAACTAATGGGATCAACCCATAGCCAATTTCAATTGCCAGGGGTTCCACCTGAAAAGATGCTACAGATTCATCAGGTTCTTGTTTCGTCCGTTTTTTCTTTAATTCCAACTGCTGCTGTTGACGTTTTTTAGCCTGCGCATGTTGAACAGTTTTCTTTTCCACCATTGAACTAGCTACAAACATTACTACTCCCATTAATGCGAACGGAATAAAGGGAAAACCAGGAATAATTGATAACACTATTAGAATAACCGCAACAATTCTAAACAACTGTGGGTTGCGCAATAAGTCCCTAGTTAATGTCGAACCAAAGGAAATTTGGTTTTCTGATCGAGTAACAATGACACCTGAAGCAATCGAAATTAACAACGATGGAATAGCACTAACTAAACCATCACCAATTGACAGCTTACCAAATTGGCTAAGTGCTGCGATAATTGTCATTTTTCCGCCAGCAGCAAAGATAATTGGTCCGCCAATCAAATTGATTAAGACAATCAAGATACTAGCAATTGCATCGCCTTTAACAAATTTGCTAGCGCCGTCCATCGACCCGTAAAAATCGGCTTCTTGCTGTAAATCTTCACGTTTTTTCCGCGCTTGTTTTTCATCTAACAAACCAGAGTTCAAGTCAGAATCAATTGCCATTTGTTTTCCTGGCATCGCGTCCAACGTGAATCTGGCTGAAACTTCAGCTACTCGGCCGGTTCCGTTTGTAACAACCGCTAATTGAACAATCATAATAATAATAAACAGGATTATCCCAACAACATAGTTGCTACCCGTAACAACATTAGCAAAAGCACTAATTACTTGACCTGCGCTACCATCGGTTAAAATTAATCTCGTTGAAGCCATATTCAAACTTAATTTAAACATGGTTGTAAATAATAATAGCGTTGGAAATGAAACAAACTCCAATACCGATTTAGTAAACAAGGTAATCAGCAAAATATTCATTGAGAGCGTCAAGTTGATTACTATCAAGATATCTAATAATGCTGCCGGCAAAGGAATAATGATCAGCGCAATTATCGCGACCACCAAAAAAGATATCCAGATATCTGATCTAGTCATTTTCTTGCCGAATACTCGATTCATAAATTCTTCTCCTCCTCAACTCTCTCAAATTTTATTTTTAGCTTGTTCGTTAAGTTTATAAACTAAAGCAATAACTTCAGCAACTGATTCATAAAGTTCTACCGGAACAAATTCTCCCGGTTCAACTTTGCCATATAAAGCCCAAGCCAAAGGACGATTCTCAATAATTGGTACGTTATATTTGCGTGCTTCAGCTCGCATTTGCTGTGCCAAACGATCTGCCCCTTTAGCCAACAGTCGCGGAACGCCTTCACTATCAGCATCGTATTTAATCGCCAATGCTAAATGGGTCGGGTTAGTTACCAAAACTGTAGCATCCTTAACCTGTTTTAATGAATTTCGTACCATCGCTGCATACTTCGAACGACGTTGAGCCTTTAACCGTGGATCGCCTTCTTGTTGCTTAAATTCATCCTTGACTTCCTGCTTTGTCATCCGTAAATCACGTCGGTGACTGTAAAACTGATAACCGTAATCAAGGAAAGCTAAAACCAGTAGAACAATCGCCGTTTGCAGTGAAAGTGCTTGGGCAAACTTCAAAACAAAAAACAACACCTGTGGCAGTTCAACATCGCTTAAATTATAGAAGCCCGGTAAATACTCCATAAATTTTTGGTAACAGAAATATACTACAATCCCAAATTTTGCCAATGTTTTAACCAAGTTTTCTAAAGCTCGCATACTAAACATTTGTTTAAAGCCCTTTAATGGATTAATCTTTTTAAAATCTGGTTTTAATGTTTTGGTAGTAAAGAGCACCCCAACTTGCAAAAAATTTGATAAAAAACCAATCGACAAACTCAAAACAAAAAATGGTGCTGAAAGAAACAAAACAAGCAAAACTACTTGCAAAGCAATTTTGGGTAAATCTGTAATCATTCGTTGGTAGTTAGCTAGCTGTTCAATTAGCTCAATTAAATATGGCACAAAATGTTCAACTACATATTCCCATAAAGGAATCAGTACAACAGCGAACACCAATAAAGCCAACGCAGAATTAAGATCCTGGCTACGCGGAACATTGCCCTCACGCCGCGCTTTACGCAGCCGGTGAGCAGTCGGCTTTTCAGTTTTCCCGTTTTTATCCTGCATGGAAAGCTCCTTACTTCAATGACCTGACAAAATCCATCATGTTGTTAATTGAATTTGGTAAATTTTGTTGAAAAAAACTAATTAAATTTGGCAATATCAGCAACATCAATAAGAAGCTCAAACCAGTTTGTAATGGTAAGCTAAGCATCAAAACATTAATCTGCGGAATCGATCTTGAAATAACTCCTAGTAATAAATTAACTACCAGCATAGCAACAACCATTGGTGCTGCTAACTCCAATGACATTACAATAGCTTGGCAAAACAAACGAACTACACCCTGAATTGTTGCTCCGTCAGCTGATCCACCAGTTAATGAAATAATCTTAAACGATCGGACAACACCAATGATTAATTGCTGATAAAAATCCATCATGAAAAAAACCGCCGTTGCTAACCAATAATAGACACGCCCAAATTGTGAAGACATCATTTGGAAAGTTGCATCATAAGCTTGGGCAATTGAAAAACCAACTTGAAAATCAATCATCTGACCGGCAATCATTACTGCATTAAAAACAAGTTGACTTAAATATCCCATCGCCAAGCCAACTAAAATCTCTTTGGCTGCCAACAAGATAAAAACTAATTCGTTACTCGTTCCTTGATATTTAGCGACAATTGGATAAGCAGCAATAATCAGACTAAAACCAATGATTATTTTAGCTAGGTTAGGGAAGGCCTTCTGTGAGAAGATAGGTGCAGCAGCCAAAAAGGACATGATCCGGCAAAGTAATAATGCAACAATTTGAACCTCGACCAATGTAATCACTGAATTCATCACCTCATAAGGAAGAAATCAACCGAAAAATATATTTGGTAAATTCTAACAAGATATTAATCATAAAATTCCCGGTTAAAATCAGCGTCAAAAAAACCGCTATTAACTTGGGAACAAAACTCAATGTCTGTTCTTGAATTTGCGTTGTTGCCTGAAAGACACTAATAACCAGGCCAACCAGCATTCCAACCAACAAAACTGGTGCTGAAATTAGTAAGGTTCTAATAAATGCATCTCGTAAAACATCCATAACCATTTCAAGCGACATTGCATTTTCCTCCAAGCAATTATTTAAAACTCTGAATTAGTGATTCAACCAACAAATACCAACCATCAGCCAAAACAAATAACAAAATTTTGAATGGCAATGAAATCATAACTGGTGGCAACATTACCATCCCCATTGACATTAAGACACTTGAAACAACCATATCAATAATCAAAAACGGAATAAAGATTAAAAAACCGATGCTAAAAGCCGTTCGCAATTCGCTCAAGATAAACGCCGGTGTAATAATTGTCATTGGTACTTTCTTATATGAATGGTAGTGCTGATTTGGAGTAGAACTTTGCTCAACAAATAATTGAATATCTTTTTCTCGTGTTTGCTTATACATAAACTTTTTCATTCGCAATTCCGATCGATCAACCGCTTGCTGTTGCGTAATTTGTTGTCGTTCATAGGGAACCACGGCTTGTTGATAAATGTTAGTATAGACTGGCCGCATAATGAAAAAAGTCAAAAACAAAGCCAGCCCAATCAAAACTTGATTAGGCGGGTTTTGTTGAGTTCCTAGTGCACTACGAGTAAATGACAATACCATAATGATGCGAGTAAAAGAAGTTGTCATAACCAATAGTAAAGGGATAAACGACAGCAAAGTCAACATCAAAAATGTATTGATAATTTGATTTGACCCACTATTTCCACCAACTAGATTATTAACGGCCGATGAAATTCCACTTGTGCTGATTGCCAATACAGGTGTCGCTGGAATCAAAAGCCAAAATAAAGCAGCTAATCCGGATATTGATAACAATGTCAGCTTTTTTTTCATCGGTTACTTCCTCTTTTTATTTTCTAAATTTCGTTTAGCTTGAGCTAGCACACTAACAAAGCTTTGCTGCAGTTTCTTAGGATCGGTCGTAGTTGTTTGTTGAATTTCAGCCAATAGTTTTTTAGCTTCATCAGTTGGTATTTCAAATAAAATTTGGTTTTGCTGTTCTGAAAAGCTCATTACATAAACCCGGTCAACAACTTGGACAATTCCAATTGAAGAACTTTTGCTAACTGGAATCTTTTGGAGAATACGAAACGACTTGTTAGTTTGCAGCGAATAATGATTTAAATATTTCAAGAAAATATTAATCAAATACACGACTACAACTAGTCCGATGATCAGTTTTAGTACCGTAAACAGCATTTCCATTTTTTACTTTGTCTCCTATTGAATTACCATATTAGTGATGAAAACCTGATCAACAATTTTTTGACCATAGTTCTGGTTGATTGTATTAATCAATTCAGTCTTCAGATTCGGCACACTATTAGCATTGGCTAAAATATCGCTTTCTTTCTTTTGCCGCAAAACATTAATTACACTATCTCTAACTAGAGCAGTGTTTTTCTTTAACTGTGCCGCCTTTTTACTCGACACAACTAACGAAATATTGACACTAATATATTTTTGTGAAGAACCATCATTAGCTAAATTAACCAAAAACTTATCCATTGGAACAATCTTCTCGCCATTAGCAATTCCACCAGTATCAACTTTTTTTTCAACTTTAGGCTTATTCAATAACTTATTGGCTAGGAGATCGCCTCCGATTCCACAGCCAACTGCTAGAATTAACACTAAAGGAATAATAATAATCCATTTTTTCCCTTTAGAACTTTTTTCCTCTTTAGCCATATCTATCCACCTCAATAACGCCCCTTTTTAATGCTCAAACAACTTGGCAAATATTTCACGCCGATAAGCAATAATTAAATAATTGATTTGTTCTGCTGACTCTTGTGCCAAAAGTACTTTCTCAGTTGTCAACGTAATCACTGTATCTGGTGTTTCTTCAACTCGATAAATCAAGTCTGGATTCAAAAAAAACTTTGCTCCGCTAATTGCTGTGAGTTCAATCAATAACTATCCCCCAACTTTCTACCATGCTATTAGCTTCTCTTTAAACCTGTCAATTCTTGTAAAACATCATCTGAAGTAGTAATCACACGGGCATTTGCTTGATAAGCTCGATTAGCAATAATCATTTCTGTAAACTCTGATGACAAATCAACATTTGACATCTCCAATTCGCCAGAAACAAGTGAACCAACGCCATTAGACCCCGATGGTGAATAACTAACAGCACCCGAGTTAGCGGAAGCGGCAAATTGAGTATCCCCAACACGCTCTAAGCCTTCAGGATTGGTAAAGTTTGCAAATGCTAATTTCCCAAAAGCATATTTTTGATTACCATACGTAGCTGTTATTAACCCATTTTGATCTATTGCCAATGATCCAGCGCTATATTGCACACCATTCAATGTGCTGGGAATATTGATTGTTCCAGGATTCCCTGTAGTCGAAACATTATCCGTTCCATTATATGCAGCCGGCGTCTGGGTCCAACCTAAAACTTTCATGCCACCACTAGTAGACACTAGATTTCCACTTGCATCCCGTTCAAATGCTCCGACCCGCGTATAGTATGTCTGTGGAGTTGTTCCTGTTCCTTGAACAGCAAAATAGCCACCACCATTTATATACAAATCTAGGCTTCGACCGGTTGATTTTGGTGCTCCATTAGTCGTAATCGTATCAATCGATCCAATTTGAGTACCTAATCCAATCTGTTTAGCATTAATCCCGCCAGAAGCGTTTGAAGGTGCCGTTGCATCCGACAATGTTTGGCTAACCATATCTTGAAACATCGCTCGACTCGATTTAAAACCTGGAGTATTAACATTAGCAATGTTGTTTGCAACTACATCCAAATCTGTCTGCATACTTTTCAATCCACTAACACCTGAATAAAGTGATCTTAACATTTGTATTTCCTCCCTAAATTGCTTTCTTCCGTCAATCAGAAAGCTTAACAACTTCCTTGCGGTCCAGTCGCTTTTATTTAATAAACTTTGTACTGTCAATATTAGTTACTGTTTCCAATTCATTCATATCCATCGCTGTAATAATCGTTCGATTTTGGACATTAGCAATAATACCCATATTCTTATAGACCAAAAGCGATTCCTTACTTCCCTTGGCTTTCAGCTCATTCATCGCTGTCGACAATTGATGAATATCATCTTGTCCAAGTTGCAAATTACGAGATACTAGGCGCTGTTGCGCATGTTTAGAAACATTAACTTTATTTGTTTTTTGCTGTAAAATTTGCTTAAAAGCTGGCACTTTTGCTGCTTTTGAATCCATGGCCTTTGTTGGAACATTCAAACTATTGGAAGCTATCCCATTAATTCTATCCAACATTATTTACCTTCACCTACTTCACTCAGGGAACTAAGCTGATATTCTTTTCCATTCACCACTAACGTTGCTAAACCATTAGAAAATTTAACTTGATCAACCTTGCCGCTAACCGACTGACCGTTATCAATCAAGGTAACCTGCTTGCCTAACATTCCCAGTGCCTCTTGCTGTTGCTGTACAGCTACAGACGCTGTTAAAGATTTATTCATTGCCATTAAGGTATTCAAGCTTTCATATTGAGCCAGTGATGTCATATAATCAGTGCTTGACCCACTGCCAGAAGAGCTGCTGCCATCCATTGAAGGATTGCTCATCGTTGCAGACATAATTTTCAGAAAATCATCCATTGAAACCGTAGTTTTCGAGCTACTACTATCAGCATTATAGATATTTGAACTAGCAAGTGATGCAATTGCGTCAGTTAAACTATTGTTCACAATAACTACCTCCTTCCTTAATTAGGCCAAGATGCTAATCGTACTTTTTTGCAAATCTCGTTGTTGGACTTCAGCAGTTTGCTTCTGTGCTTCATTTGCAAATTTTGAGCTAGATCCAACAAAATTGTGTTGTGGTTGCTGACGAGTAAATTGCTGCTGCGAACTATTAAAGTTAAAAAATGTGTTAGCTGCAGTTGTCAAATTAGCCTGATTAACTGGAATTGCATTTTTTAGCCCATTACTTCCATCAGTTGAATAGGGTTGATTTTGTAAAACTTGTTCCAGTTTATCCATAATCGACCCTAATAATTCTTTTGCTGCTGTATTTTGAACCTTAACTGCGAGAGATACTTGGCTTTGGCCTGTTTTCATGGTAATTTCAACATTTCCTAAATTTTCTGGAGATAATTTAATCGTAACAGTTTTACTTTCAGGAATTTTTAGTGTTGTAATTTCCTTAGTTAAATTGCTGACAAGCCGAGTTTGTCCTCGTGAATCAGCGACGTTCCAAACTAACTCTTGCTTCCCCTGGTTTGCAGAAGGCCTAGTGTTAGTGTTAATTTTTGTACTTGAGTTAGCCGAGATGATATTTTGAATCAAATCCGATGTCATTCCTGTTTTCGCAACATTTTTATTGATTGTAGTCGACTTTACTAGAGTATGTGCAGCTGTTGGTGCATTCCTCAATTCGACTGAATCACTAATTGCTCCAGCTGTGCTTTGCTGTTGGTTGGCCAATGGAATCACAATAACCTTCTCTAAACTAAATGATTGCGATTTGTCAGAAATGTTTTGCATTTCAGAATTTTTTGATATAGTCTCATTGGCAGTGCCCAAGCTTATTTTTTCTAATTGATCCGTTGTTTCAGTCGCTGCAACATTAGTCGTTGTTGTTGTGACTGGACTAGTTGGCGGTGCAACTGAACTTGAATTGGCTGCTTTAAGCTCAACTTTTCCCGTTGGTTTGACACTTGTAATTGAACCTTTCAACGGGCTGGCTGTTTCAGTCGCTGCAACATTAGTCGTTGTTGTTGTGACTGAACTAGTTGGCGGTGCAACTGAACTTGAATTGGCTGCTTTAAGCTCAGCTTTTTCCGTTGGTTTGACACTTGTAATTGAACCTTTCAACGGGCTGGCTGTTTCAGTCGCTGCAACATTAGTTGTTGTTGTGACTGGACTAGTTGGCGGTGCAACTGAACTTGAATTGGCTGCTTTAAGCTCAGCTTTTTCCGTTGGTTTGACACTTGTAATTGAACCTTTCAACGGGCTGGCTGTTTCAGTCGCTGCAACATTAGTCGTTGTTGTGACTGGACTAGTTGGCGGTGCAACTGAACTTGAATTGGCTGCTTTTTCATCCTCGCTACTAATAGAATTGACTGACAATGCTGGTTGTTCTTTTTGATTTTGTTCAACTAATGGCATATTAGATTGGTTTTGGCTAGTTATCAAAATTGAGCTTGCCAAAGCTGATGCTATTGCCTGATCTTCTTGTTCAGTTTGATCCAAATTTTTGTCTGCTAAACGATTAGCACCAGAAAAAGAATTATTGTTGTTTTTTGTAGGAGAACTTGAAAGTGAATTTTTTGTTATAATAGCCGTCCGAGTTGCCGCTACTGCTTGTTTACCATCCAACAATGAGTTGACTTTTAATTGGCTTGGTAATGCCGTAGTTTTCGCTGAACTCAGTTGCAATTGTGACATTGTCTGATAAAACTTTAATTTATCTGCTTTATTGTTTTTACTATTACCGTTTGCTTTGACAGTTGTCGCTTTAAGTAATCTTCCGATATTTCCCATTTTTTCACCTCCTTTCAAATTTAATTAATAACTTAAAATAAAGAAAACTTCTTTCGATTAGCAATTTCATCTAAAACAATTTGTTCTTGGCGTTTGCTATCTAACAAATATTGACTGTATTGTTTTTCTTCCAACTTTTCTAAAACTTGGCTTTCTTTTTTTGCAGCTATCAACTTTTCCCGAACTTGTTCAACTTGCTGTTGTTGCTGTGCTACTGCCGCCGCTGCTAGTTGAATTTCATGTTCCAAACTTAAAATATAGCGATACTGTAACTGCATTCTGCCAATATTAAAATCATCTATTTTAAACGTTGCTTTTTTTTCTTGTAACAAATCACTTAATTTCTGTTGCAGCAAATTAAGCTTTTTTTGTTCAAGCATTAAGTTTTCTTTAGCCTGATCTGTTTGTTGTTGACGAAAATCTAATAAATTTGTCAATTGAAAATTAAACTTTTTAATGATTCTTACCACCTATCTATTAGGTTGACTGTAGTTGTTGCGAACGGTCTGTTGATTGATCATCAAACAGTTGCAATAATTGCTTGACAGTAGCTGAATATTCGGAAAACTCGTCTACCTGCTGACATAAAAATGAATCGATTGGATGATGCAACGATACAGCATAATCAATCACAGCATTAGTTCCCGGTTTATAGGCTCCAACATCTAATAAATCCTTTGCATCAGCATAAACTGTCATATTTTCCCGTAATTCACCTGCTGCTTTGTATTGTTCATCGGCTACTAAGTCCTTCATCAACCGACTTAAGCTATTTTGAATATCAATTGCTGGATAATGATTTTGACTAGCTATCTTACGTGATAAAATAATATGTCCATCTAATATTCCTCGAACCGCGTCAGCAATTGGCTCGTTCATATCATCACCTTCAACTAAAACCGTATAAAAGGCGGTAATTGAGCCATGTGATGAGGTACCGCTGCGTTCTAGCAGCTTTGGTAAAATAGCAAATACTGATGGCGGATACCCTTTGGTTGTTGGCGGTTCACCAACTGACAAACCAATCTCTCGCTGAGCCATTGCAAAACGAGTAACTGAATCCATCATCAAAACTACTTTTTTGCCTTGATCACGAAAATATTCTGCAATGGCCGTAGCAACATAAGCCCCCTTCAAACGAACTAGTGGTGGCTGATCTGAAGTCGCACAAACCACTACCGCTTTACGATAACCTTCTTCACCTAAGTCCTTTTCAATAAACTCACGAACTTCACGTCCACGTTCACCAATCAATCCAATTACAATGACATCTGCTTCACTAAATTTAGCAATCATCCCTAATAGCGTACTCTTTCCAACCCCACTACCAGCAAAAATGCCTAATCGCTGCCCTTCTCCAACCGTCAATAAACCATCAATCGGCCGCACACCAGTTGGTAAAATCTGCTTAATCGGTCGACGGCGAAATGGATCAGGTGAATCATGTTGAACCGGATAAGCAATTAAATCTGCTTGATCAACTGAATTTCCATCAATTATTCGTCCTAAGCCATCCAGAGTGTGCCCTAACAGGGCTTTTCCTACCTTGACTGACAATAAGTGACCAGTTGGTCGGACCAAGCATCCCGGACCAATACCATTTAATTCCCCTAGAGGCATCAGTAGAACTGTCTTTTTGACAAATCCAACAACTTCGGCTTGAGCTACTCTCCCTGATTTATTGACTTCAACTTCACAAACTTCACCAATAAAAACATTTAGTCCCTCAACTTTAATCAATAAACCAACAACTTCGCTAACTTTTCCATAAGTAAAGAAAAAATGATATTTTTGTGCTTGATTTAAATAATCTGTTAGTGGGAGTGAAAATTCCATCAAATCACCTTTTTCTCAGCCTGTTGTAAAAAGCGTTCCAATTCTTGGCCTAAATCAAATAAAGCAAGTCCTTCATCAGATTCAACCGATACTTGATAAGCTGATTTATCAGCATCATCTAAAATCAAATAACGAAATCCCGGCAACTTTTGCTTTTCTAATTTCATCTGACGTTCTAACTGCTGGTGATAACGTGGATGAGCTCGAATAATTAATAGCTGTTCCGGTTGCTGCATTTGTAATAGAATCGGCTGTAAGATTGCATTAATGGCAGTCGGATCTTGATCCAATTCTTTCTTGACCAAAGTTTCAGCCATCTTAATCACAAATTGCATTAACTCCTTTTTCCGTTCAAGGACATATGTCTGAGCACTTGTCATCGCTATTTGCATATTTTTTTCAGCTTGTGCTGTTAATTTTTCAGCTGCCTGCTGCCCAGCCGATAGACCTTTTTGATAACCTGCTTGATAGCCCGCTTTATGTCCGGCAGCTTCGCCTGCTTGATAGCCCTGTTGTTTTAATCGTTCAGCATCTTTTTTCGCCTGATCAATAATTTGCTGTCGGACGGACTTAAGCTCAAGTTGTTCTTCAGGCGAAATTAATTTAGTTTGTGGATTCAATGTTCCATCTTTCAACCACAAATTTCCAGTTTCGTCCTCTGATTGGCTTTTAAGAGGCTGCTTAGTAATAATCGCCTTAGCTTGGCCTGATTCAGCCACCGCTGCTTGTTTTAAAATGCTCTTAGCTGACGACTTCATCTTGCCCACCTCTTTGAATGATAATCTCACCAGCTTCATCTAAGCGACGAATAACGCCAACGATTTTCTGTTGAGCCTCTTCAATATTGGACAATCGAGTAGGCCCCAAGAACTCAATTTCTTCTTTGATATTTTCAACAGCTCGCGTTGATAAGTTAGAGAAGACAAATTCTTTAATTTGATCATTAGCACCTTTAAGCGACAATACCAAGACATCATTTTCAACATCGCGCAAGACTTTTTGAACATCTCGTGGATCAAGTGTGATGATGTCATCAAAGGTAAAGAGACTAGCCTTAACTTCGCTCGCCAATTCAGGCTGCCGCTTTTCCAAGTCTCCCAAAATATGTTTTTCAGTACTGCGGCTAACAGAATTGAGAATATCAACTAAGGTTTTCACACCACCAATATTTTCATTATCATTTTCAACATAGCTTGAAAACTTAGTTTCAATTACCCCTTCAACTTGCTTGATAATTGCTGGCGAAGCACTGGAAATCGTTCCGATTCGTTCGGCAATATCCGCTTGCTTTTCAGGTGGGAAATTTGAAAGAACTTCGGCAGCCTTATTTGATTGTAAATAGCAAAAGATTAACGCTACTGTTTGAGGATGTTCATCCGACAATAAATTGACCAGTTGTTTAACATCTGCTCGTCTCACAATATCAAAGGGACGTTCTTTTAGTTGAATTTGTTTTAAAACGTCTAGAATTTCCTTTGCTTTTTGCGGACCGACTGCTTGCATTAATAAATTCTTAGCGTAATCAATCCCACCATCTAAAACATATTTATGGGCATGAATCGTATTAACAACTTCATTTAGAACTTGTGACTGTTCATCCGAATCGACCGCTTCAATATTCGCAATTGCATAGGTTAGTTTTTTAATGAGATTTTCCGGCAACAATTTCATGATTTTCGAAGAGGTTTCTGAACCTAAAGAAATTAAAAGAATTGCTGCTTTCCTAACTCCTTCCATTGAATCCATAATCTTTACCCCTTATTGTCTTCTTTCATCCATGCCTTTAATAAATCAGCAACCTCTTCTGGATTTTCTTTAGCATATTCACGCGTCCGCTTATTAAGTTCCTGTTCTTTAGATGGTTTCGCTGGTTTAACAAGTGGTTCCTTATCTTCTTTTTCCGGTTTCTGTTCTTCAGGATACTTAGTAGCTGCATCTGCTGTAACATCAGCAGTTGGAGCTGTTTCATCCTCATAATCTTCATATTCCTCTTCCAACCGGCGACGCCGAAAACGCATAATTAAGAAGAAAATTGTTCCGATTAGAACTAAAGCTGCTACACCTAACCCAATATAAGCCCAAATATTCCAATTACTGCTCTTCTTGTGTTTTTTAGTTGTATGATGTGGTTTTTTATTATGTTTAGCAAAGTTAACGCCCTGCACTTGCAAACTATCGCCACGACCTTGGTTATAGCCTATAGCTGCCGAAACCAACTTTCGAATTCGTTTACGATCAGCACCAGAAACACCATCAGCAATAATTACTGATGTCGTCATACGGTTAATTGACCCTGGTGCTCGAATGGTGTCTGTAGTTGACGTGTTCAACTCATTATTAACAGTCCGACTAGATGACTGGCTTGCACCATTATTATTTCCCGTCTGGTTAGAAGCATTATTATTAGCTTCACCTGTTTGGGTGTTTTGGGTTGTATTACCATTTGTTTCACTATCAGTTTTTTCACTTCTAATTTGCGGATTATTGTAAGTAACAGTTTTATTTTTGACTGAGTCAAAATTCATATCGAGATTAATAGATACTTCAACATTTTTCTTGCCATAAATTGGATCTAATAAGCTATGAATCTTTTTTTGCAAACTCTTTTCATAATTTTGCTTAATCGTCAAATATTTATCATTGGCACTAACCAAACTGCCGGAACCTTTCTTGCCATTGAAAAGAACATTACCCTGACTATCAACTACTTTGATATGTTGTTGATCCAGATTCTCGACTGCTCCAGCTGTTAATGCGACAATTCCCTGAACCGCTTGATTAGAAATACCGCTGCTCTTTAAAGTCAAAACAATTGAGGCCTTAGCCGGTTTAGAGCTATCGCCATTATCGCTGTCGGCAAAAACACTTTCCTTAGGTGTCACCAACATCACCTTTGACGTTTGCACTTCGCTAAGCGCATCAATTGCTTTTTCCAATTCTCCAGTTAAAGCTCGCTGATACATAATTCGACGATCAGCATCAGTCGTCATTACATTTGAATTATCAAACAATTCAAATCCTTGTGAACTGTTTGGTAACTTATTATCTTCTGCCAATTGAATTCTGACCTGATCAACCTGTGTTTTATCTACCATAATTGTTTGACCATTATCAGCTAATTTATAAGGAACATTTTCTTGTTTTAGTTCATCGGCGATTGTTCCAGCATCGCCTTCGCTTAGTCCGGTAAAGAGCACATCGTATTGTACCCTAGTGTTTAAATAATAAACTGTGCCGGAAACAAAAAGGATACTTAGAATTGCTAAGATCCAAATAATTTTCTTTATTCGGCTTTGATCTTGCCATTTTTCTTTTAATCCTGAAAAAAACGCAGCCACTTTTCCCACAGTTGTTCAAACTCCCTCTAGCTACTCACCTTAAAATTGCATATTTTTGATATCGTTATAGGCATCCAACAATTTGTTTCTAACTTGGACCGCTGTTTCCATTGACAACTGTGCTTCAGTCATTTTGACCATTACATTACCTAGGTCGCTCGATTTTCCACTAATCATATTATCAGTAGCATTATCCATCGAGACTAACTTCTGATTAACACCTGAAACTGCCTTGTCTAAATAATTGCTGAAGGTTGCAGCATTTTTATTTGTTTTGTTTGTCTGATCAAATCCAGTTAACTTTTCTAATGACTTTTGATAATTTTGCAAGTTTACTGCTCCAATGCTACTTGTGCCCATTATTAGTCACCTTACCCTTTACTAATTTCCAATGCTTTTTTTAACATTTCTTTATTCGATTCCGCGGCTGTTTCATTTGCTTCGTAAGTCCGCATTGCTTGGATCATATCAACCATTTGGTCTGCCAAATTAACGTTTGAAGTTTCAACGTAACCATTTTGATCCGCTTGCGGACTCGTTGGATCATAAGTCCTTTTAACTGAATTATCCTGCTGGATTCCAGTAACCTTAACGCCATAACTCATTTGACCATTATCTGTAATTGCCGAATCGTCTTTACCAGCATTCTTAACATTTTCAGCAAATAAAACTGACTTTGATTTATATGGTCCGCCATCTGCCGTCGTGTTCGTATTAACATTAGCAATATTGGTTGAAATAGTATCTAATTTCAATCTTTCAAGTGCCAATCCACTAGTATTGATTGCTAACCCATCAAAAACACTCAATTTACTTCCACCCTCTTTTCAAGAATTTTTATCAATGTTCAACCACATATCCCATCATTTGCAATCGTCCATTAATCTGAGACACCAAGGAATTGTAATACAAGCTGTTAGTTGCTTGATTAGCCAACTCAACATCTAAATCTACATTATTACCATTTTTTGTTACACTGGTATCGCTATTCATCGTTATATACGCATTTGAATAACCAGAATCAATATGCCTTTTATTTGTCGTTACTAAACCTAGGTTTTGTTTAGCTCCTGCTAATTGATTTTCAAAAATCACTCGTTTTGCTTTATAATTTGCAGTATTTACATTGGCAATATTGCTTGAAATAACTTTAGCTTGTGTAGCTGAAACTCCCATTGCTGTTTTCATTAAATCATAAGTATCCAATTACAAGCCCCCTCTTTCGTAAAATAGTCTATAAAAATTAAGGAGATATAAATTTTAAGTTTTTCTATGGTTTATTATAACATTCTCTTTTTCTAAATACGATTTTAGTTTTTGCTTTAATAAAAGCATTTAAGATTATATTATTTTACATTTTATTAAATTTTAAATATAATATTATCCTTTTTCTAAATAATTATTGTTCAAAAAACGCAAATATTGTTTTAAAGAATATAAAATTATTCTCTAATCGAACAAAGCTTATTATTGGTGTACTAACAGCTACATTTGCCTCTTAATATTTATAAAATAATTTTAATTTTAAATTAGAGTTTCAAATTATAATTGTTGTGGTCTGAAAAAAATGTAAAAACTGACTAAATTAAATTTGTAAAAAAAAAATTATTTGTTTTCTACAAACATAAAAATAAGTGCTTTGTTCTTAATTATTTGACTAACTGAACCGATATATATATACGGAGTTATTCAACTGTAGGAGGCTATTAATCATGGATTTATTTTTAATAATCGGAATTATTGTTGGAACCGTTGCAGTCTTAGCAGGTATGCTGCTAAAAGGTGCCAGCATTTCAATTCTAATTAGTCCAGAAGCTGCACTAATTATTTTTGTCGGTTTAATTGCCGCAACTATCAATTCATATCCAGTTCAAGAAATTAAACGTGTTCCAAAAATGTTTAAAATTCTATTTTCAAATAAAGAATACCAATATGGTGAAATCGTCAGTACAATCGTTGACTTAGCTACTCGAGCTAGAAAAGATGGGCTGCTCGCTTTAGAAGAACCTGTGCAAAAATTGGAAAATCCTTTTATGAAAAAAGGACTCGAAATGGTTGTTGATGGGGTTGACCCCGATGAAGTCCGGGAAATTATGGAAAATGAAATTGAAGGAATTGAGGAACGTCACCGAGTTGGTGCTGGTATTTTTAAAACAGCTGGTGCGACCGCTCCAACTCTAGGGGTATTGGGTGCTGTTATTGGTTTAATTGGCGCCTTAGGCAATCTACAAAACATTAGTAAGTTGGGAGAAATGATCTCATCAGCTTTTGTAGCTACAATGTTTGGGATTTTTTTTGGTTATGTTATTTTGGTACCTATGGGGTCACGGCTAACCGTTAAATCTGAACAAGAGATTCAAGCTCTTAATTTAATTCTAGAAGGAGTATTGGCAATTCAGTCCGGTCAAGCTCCCAGAAGTATCGAACAAAAATTAAATAGTCTGATTGCTCCAGCCCAGCGAACTCAAAACGAAGATCAGGATAAGGAGGGGCGGAAAAAATAATTGAGAAAAAAAAAGAGAAAAGATGAGGAGACGTCTGAAGCTTGGCTTTTACCATATTCTGATATGATGACTTTACTGTTAGCATTGTTTATTATCTTATTTGCTATGGCAAAGATAGATCAACATAAATTTCAGGAATTTAAAACCGAGTTTGGAACAATCTTATCAAATCACTCAAATACGTACCAATCCGGCAAAAATATGATTAGTGTCAAATCTGCTGAAGGTTCTGACAAAAGCATCCTAAAAAAATCTGGAGCAACCAAAAGTGACGCTTCCTTAGTTAAAAAAGATCAATTAGAAACACAACAATTACAAAATGTTAGTAATGAACTACAGCAAAGTATCAACAAAGACCCAAACCTATCGCAAAACATTACTATCAGCTTACAGTCAGACGGTATTCATATTAACTTAAAAAGTAATATTTTATTTGCTACCGGAAGTGCCGACCTAAATGATCAAGCCAAAAATGCGCTTAATACTTTATCACCATCATTGAAAATTTTAAGTCAAAATCCTGTTGTTATTGCAGGTTACACCGACAATGTTCCCTTTCAAGGCGGAAACGGTCAATACCATTCCAACTGGGAACTAAGCTCAGCTCGGGCAATAAATGTTATGCAATTCTATGTTAATAATCAAACTTTGAATGAAAGCAATGTTTCTATTCAAGCCTACGCGGAAAACAAACCCCGTGCTTCTAACTCAACTCCCGCCGGTCAAGCTCTGAATCGACGCGTTGAAATTGTTATTCAAAGAATAAATTACAGCAAGTAAAAAAGAGATGAATCCCTTAATTAAAGGAAAGTCATCTCTTTTTTTTGCTTTGAATTAAATTTCTTGAATTGATTCACTTAAGCTCGGTAACTGTTGACCCAAAACATCTGTTAAATCGCTAGTTTTTTCAGCAAGTTCGCCTTGACGAATTAACTGCTGAATCATAACAATTGCCTCTGAGGCAGCCTGTAATCCAGCTTTATTTAAAATTTCGCGATATTCAGTATCACTAACTTGGTAAATTTTAGCTGACTTTTCACTAAGCTTAGCGGCTATTTTTGCTAATTCAGTAAAAGTATGTGGTGCACCAGCAAACTCATAAACTGGTTTCGGTTGTTTCAACTGTAAAACTTTAGCTGCCGCTTGAGCGTAATATTTCTCCAGTGTCCAACCAACTTGACCGTCACCAGCTGAAAAGTAAATTGGCTTACCGGCTTGTGCTGAACGAATTAAATCAGTCTGGTTTTCCAAATACCAGTTATTCCGCAAAAATGAATACGCTATACCACTATCCTGCAATGCTTTTTCTGTTATTCGATGATCAGCCGATAAAACACTCTTTGCTTGATCAGCATGAGGAAAACTAGTATAAGCTATATAGTCAACTTTTGCCTTCTTTGCAGCAGCAACAACGTTCAAATGCTGTTTATCTCGTGGGTAGTTACCGCCTGGAAGTGAGGAAATAAATAACAAGCGTTCAATTCCTTGAAAAGCTTCTTCAAGTTGTCCCAGCTTGGTGTAGTCCCCTTGACGAATTTCAACATTTTTCGGCAAGCTTTGTTTTGCCTTTTCAGGGTTACGGACAATCGCGACAATCTCAGTTGGGTCCACTGTTTTCAATAGTGTTTCCACCACCGTTTTTCCAAACTTACCTGTCGCAGCTGTAATTCCATATTTCATCGAAAATTCCTCCTTAAATTGACTTTTGTAATTATAAAAGTAACATCAAGTAAAAGAATTGTCAAAAAAAATGAATTATTTATCAATTTCCAATAACATTTGTTGTTCATTATAGAAGTGAAGAGCAGACAGCATCAATAAATAAATTATTAACGGTAACCAGACATAGTTCAGATTGATCATCCCAAGAGTAGCCACATTTTGTGAATGATTAGGGACATAGCCTGCTAAATCAAACAAGCCAGCAGTTATTAAGCCTCCTAAGCCTAGACCCATATTAACACCAAAATCATCAGTTGAAGCTAAGACACCTTCTGCTTGGATTCCCATTGTCATCCCATATCTTACAGTGTCTGCTATCATAATTGAAACCAAGCCAACAACGATTCCGTTGCCAATTGAATTAATTAAAATTCCAGCAAACAGTAATGGTAGCCAATTTAGATAAACACCACCAGTTAACAATAGTTGGCCAATCAATTCAACTAAAATTCCCAGTTGCATCGTTTGCTTCTTGCTTAAAAAATGGGTCAACCGCATAATCAATAAAACGCCAATTAAAGAACTCAAGGTAAAACTATTTGCCAATGGTACCAATCCAGCCGTATGCAAAGTATATTTAAAATAGTAAATTGTTGTTTGATTCTTAATTGCTGTAACCAGCCAAAACAAAAAAATCACAATTGAAATCACAATCCACTGATGATTTTGCCGCAACATTTTAACAACTTTCTTCAAGGGTTGGTGAGCAATTTCATGATCTGTAAATCGTTCCCGAACATGCACAAAAGTATTCAAAATCAAAATCAACGAAATTACACCGAATACAACGATTGTCCAGAAAAAGCCCTGCCGCTGATTGCCCCCACCAAAAAAAGCAACTAATGGCAAAGTAAAAACAGCTACAATAATTTGAACTGAGCTACCACAGAATTGACGAATAACACCTAACAAAGTTAGCTCACGAGGATTTTGGGTCATCGTTGGTAAAATTGAAGTAATCGGCGAATTAACTGCAGTATATAAGAATCCCAAACCTAAATAAGTTACATAAGCCCAAACTAATTTACCTGTTGCCGAAAAATTAGGCGTAACAAAAGTTAAAATTGCAAAAATTGCATATGGTAAGGCATACCACAAGAAAAACGGCCGACTCTTCCCATATTTTGAATGGGTGTGGTCGATCATCAAGCCGATAATCAAACTTTCAACTACATCAGCGATTCGAGCAACAATAAAGAGAATTGCAGCTGCACCAGCACCCAAACCATAAACATCAGTATAAAAGAACAGTAAATAGGTGGTCATCATTTGAAAAACTAAGTTATCAGCTGCATCACTCAAGCCATAACTAATTCTTTCCGGCCACCGTGTTTGCCATTTAGCTTCATCTTTCATTTGGGATTTCCTTTCCCGATTTAATTTGTCGATTTATGCGGCTTATTCTCCGCCAGCAGCTCCTCAGCGACAACATGTGTGACCCACATCCAAGAAACATGACCAAATAGTTCAGACAAATGTTCTTCGAGAGGCTGATCTTTGGCTGCTGGTACTGTCCCTAATTGTGGCAAAGCAACTAGATGTGCGGCTGCCCAGACGCCGGCACCAAAAAAAGTTCCTTGCCCAATTTTAAGTAGTGGCAAGTAATGACCAGCGACGGTATAAAAAGCTCCAAAACTGGTTGAAAAGCCAAAATGCAGTAAAAAGCTGACCCATGGCAATTTATGTTCAGAATAGGTATAAGTTGCGTGAGTTAATTTGCTTGGAACACCCAGTTGCTGTAAAAATTGCTGCGGTGGATTAGTTGCATCCCTGTCTGGTGTCCGCGGTGGAAATAAATTTTCCCAGCCTAATTTGACAAAGCCTGAAACAATTCCGGCAATACTTCCGGCAATAATCGCATTTTTAACATCAAAATTATCTTTTCCCATCATATGATCCCCCTTGACTAAGAGTCTGATTCTGGATTAATTTTACTCGTTTTACTTTTAACTTACCAATAATCAGTTTGGTTTTTAAATCAATCTACCTCGGATTTTAAGAATAATTGGTAAGCCAAACGTTCCGGCACTGCGCGTTCTTTTAGGTGGACTTCCCCGGCAAAATCAAAACCAGATTTAGTAACTAAATGTCGCATCCGCTGATTAGTCGGATGAGTATCAATTCTGACTTGGTCAAACCCTAATTGCCAAGCCTGTGAGGTCAAATTGCTTAAAAACAATTGTGCCAGATGTTGCCCACGATAACGCTGTGCGATTGCAATTCGATGAATTGTCGCATAATGCTTTTGATCTGGTCGTTGCCAAGCACCGGCAAAGATCTCGGAATAATCGGGATCCGGCCAAGTTTGCAATGCGGCGACGCCAGCTACTTGCTGATCATTCACCAGCACATAAGCAATTTCATTTTCAATATCTTGCTTGATAGATTCTTTATTAGGATAACCATCCTGCCACTGAGGAATATTATCCACTGCTAAAAGTTGTCGTGCTTCTTCAATAATCCCCATCATTGCCGGTAAATCAGTTAAAGTTGCTGGTCGAATAAAAGTTGCTGCCATTAGTAGTTCACTCCTCAAATTTATTACCGACATCTTTTTGTCGGGTAGATTACATTTTACCTGATTTGGTTATAAAAAAAAATCATTTTATGCAATCTAAAAATATTTTCATACTTGTTTTGAACACAAAATAAAAGAGTCGCATTTTTTATTGCCACTCTTTAATAATAAAATTCATTCTTATTCAATTTTCATTCCTCTTTATTGATTAGTTAGTTAAACTAATTCTTGGTTTGTTTCTTTAACTAAAGGTAACCACTGAGCTGCAATCGTTGCTGGTGTGAAATGACTGATTCGTTCTAATGAACGCTCAGCATAATAACGACGCAGAAAACGACTGCTAGTAAAACGTTGGAGCACCCGAACAAAGTCTGCAACATCTTGTGATTTAGTCATAATTCCGTAACTGTTCTGCTGTAAGTACTCAGCTGATCCGGTATTTTCCATGGCAATAATGGGTAAACCAAAGGCCATCGCTTCTCCCATTACCAATGGCATGCCTTCCCAGCGCGAAGTTGACACAAAAATCGAAGCTGTTTCATAATGTTGTTGCAGCTGCCGATCCTTTAAAGCACCACGATAAATTATTTTATCAGCCACTTGAAATTTATTAATCAATTGTTTAAAAATCGCCATGTCTTCAGCTGTTCCACTGCCAGCAATCGCAATTTTCCAATCTGCTGGTAAAAATTTGGCTGCTTCTAATAAATAATCAATTCCCTTATGCTGAATCGCAATTCGGCCGGTAAAAGCAATTACATGACTATTCAAATCAGCTTGCCGCTCCGGTGCTAAGGTCAGTGGGTTGTATATCTTAACAGTATTAGGATTAAATTGTCGATAATGTTCTAAATCTGAATCAGTTAGAACCACTACCGTATCTGCCGCCGCAAGGCCAGCTTTAAACTCTGTCTGCATTAATTTGTAGTACTGTGTCATGTAAGTTTTAAAGTTATTATGCATCCAAGCAATCACCCGAATCTCGGGAACTTGATTTTTAATTAATGGAGCAAAACTGGTCAGTAATCCAGCCGGCAAAATAACACTAGTATATTTTTCAGTAACTAAGTAATCACACAAATCTTCAATTTGATCAGCATATTGTTGATAGGGCTCAGCTCCATAATAATTTAAAACATTACTTGGTGCTGGCCGTTTAGCAGTTACTAATGGTGCCTCCAAAGTATAATACGGTTGAACGTTCTCTAATGAATAAAAAGCAACATCCATTTGTCGGTTTAAATTGTTCCCCAACACAGTTGCTGCTCGCTTAACCCCATCCATTACAACATTTTCTAAAACGATTAATAATTTCATCTACAGGCAGTCTTTGTGAGAAAGACCACTCCCTCCCTTCACTAATTGATAAAATTGGGTAGAAAAAAATGCATTAAGCAACGACTAAAATCAAACCGACCGACGCTTAATGTAGTTTCCTATGAGATAACTTTATCATACTAATTAGAAATTTAAAAACATTTTGCTTACCTTCACTTGATTAATAACCAAAACAAATAAATTTTCTTAATATATCAGCCTTCATAATTCCACGTTAATTTTAGCTTTGTAGATAAAAAGTAAATATTTGTTTAATTTAATTGTTAAGCTGATCTGCTATACTAATTTTAAATTACATGAAAGAAGGGTTTAATTTGAATACTGCTCAGCAATTAAGGGCAATTCATCAATATACCTATGAAAAGATGAAATCTGATAAAACTGGCCATGGTTTTGACCATATTCAAAGGGTAGTTAATCTGACTAAATACATTGCTGCTCAAGAGACGCAACCATTTAATTATTTAACCGCTGTTAGTGCAGCTTATCTACATGACATTGCCGATGATAAACTAGTTACTGATGTTCAAGCAAGTGAGACTGAAATGAAGAATTTTTTAACCTCAATTGAGTTTCTGCCCTCACAAATTGCAGCCATCACTACAATTACACATAACATGTCCTTCAGCAAATCCTTAGAAAATAAACACCAGCAGCTTTCTTTGGCTGGACAGATGGTCCAAGATGCTGATCGATTGGATGCAATTGGAGCAATCGGGATTACCCGAGCTATCTACTATGGTGGTGCCCATCAAGAAATAATTTATGATCCAAAAATCAAACCCCGTAAAAGTTTTTCTAAACAAGAGTATCGTGACCTAGCCAATGAAACAATCATTAATCATTTCTATGAGAAGTTGTTGAAGCTAAAAGCTTTAATGAATACGACTGGCGGAAAACTGCTTGCTGAACAGCGACAACAGTTCATGCTGAATTTTTTAACTGAATTTAAAGCCGAATGGACTGGTGAAAAGTAAAGAATTTGTTTTTATTAAAGCAAAAAGTAATGGTTACTCTTTACACCAAAGCTAAAACTGATATAATCAAGCAGTACCGATTACTTTTTTTATTTGCAGGAGGATGCCATGTCTGAATTATCTGCTTCGTTAATTTCTTGCTCTCACTTAACAATGGCCTTTGGCAATAAACAGCTTTTTACTGATTTAAACCTAGTCATTCGCCAAGGTGATTTTTTCTGCCTTCTAGGTGCAAATGGAACAGGCAAAACAACTTTTATCAAACTATTATTGGGTAAAGAAATTCCAACTAACGGTAAAATCGAACTAGCCACAGAATTACATAATGCTAGCAATATTGGTTATGTTCCTCAATTTCGCAATATTGACGCAAACTATCCACTCTCAATTGAAAATTTCGTAGCTTTGAAACTAAGTAATTCACTCAAGCCTTGGCTCTCTAAAAAGGAAAAAGGGTTAGTGACTCAAGCTCTGCAACTGACTGGATTGACCGCTAAGCGACAACAGATACTCGGAAAAGCTTCTGGTGGTGAAAAACAACGGGCTTATCTGGCTCAAGCAATTTTAAATCAACCAGAATTACTGATCCTTGATGAGCCAACTGCCAGTCTGGATAAAACAGCCAAGTATGAAGTATTAGAGACCGTTAAGCAATTGAATGAAACAGCTGGAACAACTATCATTTTCATTTCTCATGATTGGGATTTGGTAAACAAATACGGCAAACACTACCTTGAATTCGATAGTGGTCAATATACAACTGGTGCAACAGCTGATTTAGGAGGAAAATAATGTTTGCTTTAAACTTTATGCGCTATGCCTTTGAAGCTGGCACAATCGTTGCTATTCTTTGCGGAGCGATGGGAGTTTTCGTTGCCGCTCGTCGCTTACCATTCATGACTCATACACTTTCAGAAATCGGCTTTTCCGGAGCTTCCTTCGGAGTTTGGATTGGCTTATCACCATTACAAGGAATGATGATCTTTACTATCTTAAGTGCCTTAGCTGCTGATCGACTAGGTCTAGGCGATAACCATAATGAGACTAGTGATGCAGTTATCAGTACTGTTTCAGCCTTTTTCATGGGTTTAGGGGTTTTATTTTTATCCTTATCCAGTCAAAATTCCTCCTATGCTACCAGCATTTTATTTGGCAGCATCGTTGGTATTAGCCAAGAAAATGTTACCCAAATTGTCATTGTGTCACTGATTGTCTTACTGTCTTTAGGACTAATCTATCGTCGCTTAAAATTCGATTCTTTTGATGCAACTGGCGCCGAAATTGAGCATGTCTCCAGTCATTGGATCACTTTGATCTTTTTAGTAATGGTGGCGTTAAGTGTTAGTGTTGCTGCCCAAATCGTGGGTGCTTTATTAATTTTTGTTCTCCTAACATTGCCCAGTGCCAGTGCTCAACCATTCTGCCGTTCCGTTAGTAGCTTAATTCTGCTTAGTATTGTCCTTGCTCTGATTGGAACTTGGGGCGGCCTTTATTTAGGCTATTTAACTAATTTACCAGTAACCTTTTTCATTGCCACAATCGAAACTGTTTTTTATTTAATTGCGGCAGTTTATCGAAAAACAATCACTGCTTAAACTTAGATTCTTAATTTTTACTTTCTAATAAAACAACCAGCCAGAGATGAAAAATTTCATCACTGACTGGTTGTTTTATTATAGTGCCCCTGCCAAGGAACCCAATTATACCATAATTATTTTTCTAAAGCCCGCACCCGAATTACTTCAGGAATCTGCAACAATCGTGCTTTAATTTTTTTCAAGAGTGATTCAACAATCATTCCAGTATCAATCACCGTATAAGCAATCGTATCCCGACTGCGATTAATCATATTATCGATATTGATCTCTTCATCTGCCAAAATAGTTGTAATACGGCCAACCATATTGGGTACATTCTGGTGAATTAAAGTCAAGCGAACTGGTGCTTCAAAGGGCATTTCAATTGTTGGAAAATTAACTGAGTTAATAATGTTCCCCGTCTCTAAATACTTTCGAAGTGTCCGTGCTGCCATTTTAGCACCATTAACCTCAGCTTCGTTAGTCGTACCGCCGATATGCGGTGTAATTACAATCTTCGGATGACCTATTATTGTATTTGAACTAAAATCAGTTACATACTTTTGTAATTCTCCGTTATCTAAGGCTGCAACTACTGCTTTTTCATTAACGATTCCCCAACGAGAATAATTTAATAAAACTGCACTTGATTTCATCTGTTTCAATTGCTCGGCAGTAATCAAATTTTTATTTTTCTCCGTATAAGGAATATGAATCGTCAAATAATCACATTGTGGTAATAAATCACTTAATTTTTCAGCCCGTGGAATTTGATTTGAGAGCTGCCAAGCGTGTTCAACACTAATATAAGGATCATAGCCAATTACTTTCATCCCGAGTGCCCCAGCTGCCTGGGCAACTCTCGAACCAACTGAACCTAGTCCGATCACTCCAAGTGTTTTGCCAGCAATCTCCGTTCCTGCAAAGTGATTTTTGCCTTCTTCTGTTTGCAAGCTGACATCGGCTCCTACAACCTTTTTCGCCCAATCAATTGACTTAATAACCGGTCGATTTGCCAAAATCAGCATCGTAATAATTAATTCTTTGACCGCATTGGCATTCGAACCCGGAGTATTAAAAACAACAGTTCCATTAGATGTTGCTTGAACTAAGGGAATATTATTCACTCCAGCTCCCGCGCGAGCAATCGCCAAAACATTCGGTCCAAAATATGTTTTATGCATATCCTGGCTGCGTATCAACAAGGCTGTTGGTTTGTCACTTTGATTAATTCTATACTGATCTTTTGGAAAGAGTGCCAATCCCTCTTCAGCAATTACATTATAGGTCTTAATATCTTGTTTCATTTTGCAACTCCTTCATGATTCATTTCAAATTGCTGCATAAATTCAACCAGTTGCTTAACACCGGCTAATGGCATTGCATTATACAAGCTAGCTCGCATTCCACCGACTAATCGATGCCCCTTCAAATTTAATAATCCTTTCTCAGTTGCACGAACAACAAACTCTGTATCTAATTCTTTAGAACCTGTTACAAATGGAATATTTGTTAGGGATCGATCAGCAACGGTCACGGGAGAATGATAGAGTTTAGAATTAGCAATTTCATCATATAAAAGTTGTGCCTTAATTTCATTTTGCTGCTGCATTGCTGCAACACCGCCTTGACGTAATAACCACTTGAAAACTAGCCCAGCAGTATAAATCGCAAAAACTGGTGGCGTATTTAATGTAGAGTTTTTTTTGACTTGTTTCGGATAACTAAGCATAGCTGGTAAATCTGGAATATTTTTTAAAAGTTCATGTTTTAAAATTACGACTGTTAATCCAGCTGGTCCAATATTTTTTTGTGCTCCAGCATAAATCAAATCAAAATCTTTTACTTGATAGTTATATCCTAAAATGATTGAAGACATATCCGCAACTACCGACTGATGCTTTAAGTTTACTGGCAATTGATGGTACATCGTTCCTTCAATCGTGTTGTTAATCGTTAAATGCACGTAATCAAAGTTTTCACTAATTTCAGGAATATCTGGAAGGGCCGTAAACTTGCTTTCTTTTCCACTAGCAATTACCGTCGGTTTGATATCCGGTAGCAAAGATGCTTCTTGAATGGCCCGTTGTGACCAATGGCCAGTGTCCACAAAAGCAATTTTCCCCGTTTTATGAGCCAAATTAAGAGCTGTCATCGTAAACTGCAGTGTGGCCCCCCCTTGAAGAAACAAAACATCATAATCGACTGGAATTTGCATCAACTGACGTAAATCGTTTTCAGCTGCTGTTTGGAGATTAGTGAACAGTGAGGAGCGATGACTGATCTCCAAAATACTCATTCCACTTTTCTGATAAGATGTTAGTTCCTGCTGAACTTGTTTGACAACTTCGGCCGGTAAAACTGCCGGTCCAGCTGCAAAATTATACACTTGCGGCAAAGCTTCCCACTTCTTTCTTTGTTTTAATCATCAGTTATTTGCTCATCAAACTCTCATTTAGGGTTAATGAAAAAGATAACCAATGTTCAAAATCTAGCTCATTATTTTAACAATGTCAAGTTGTTTTCTAATGAATTCTAAGTATAAACCGGCAGTTTTTTTGTTTTATTAACCAATTACCCATTACAAAAATTCTGCCTAATAATAAATGATTTGTTAATTTAACACTTTCGTAATAAATTCTTTAAAAATCAAGAAATTATAACTTTTCTAAATTGTGATGAAAAATAGTTAATTCAGTAAATTTAAACTTTTTGTAACATTATTGTAAACAAAATCTCTGCAATTATTACTCTTAAAATAACTTTTCTACTTAAAAACAGCGAAAATTCAGCATTTTCGCTTAACAAAAGCTTCGATTTTTTTAAACTTAAAAAAAAAAAAATCATGCTTACTTGATTTAATAGGATTTTCAGCTGTTTTATTACATTAACCTAGAATTTGTAATGTTTTTTCTACTCTTTTGCAATATTAATCAGTTAAACTATAGGCACTGATTAAATAAAGTAAAAGTTGAAAAGACTGAAAATTTTAGTAGGAGTGAATTAATTTTGAAAAAAACAACAAAGACAATTATCGCGGGCACTGTTGGTGCTGCAGGTTTATTCCTCGCTTCTACAGCAAACGCGAGCGCATCTACCACTGTTAAAGTAGCTAAGAATGATACTGTATGGGGACTTGCAAAGAAATACAATGTCTCAATTGATTCAATTGAATCAACAAATCATATCAGTACAAGTAGTCATTTGATTTTACAAAACCAATCTTTAACTATTCCTGACAAGAGTTCAAATACAACTAAAACAAATACAGATAGTAGCAATACTTCTTCTGTAACTGTCAATAGTGGTGATTCACTTTGGACAATTGCTCAAAAATACGGTACAACCGTTGCTAATTTGCAAAAATTAAACGGCTTTTCCGATAGTGAAACTTTAATTACTGTTGGTCAAAATTTGAAAGTTAGTGGCACTGCAACAACAACTGCTACTCAAACTACAAAAACAGCAACAACTACATCTCAAGTAACTGTATCTGCTAACCATGTTACATACACAGTTAAATCAGGTGATTCATTATATACTATTGCTCAAGAATATGGTATTTCAGTAGATTCATTACGTTCTTCCAATAATTTGAGCAGCGTCTTATTGCCCGGTCAGACTTTGACAATTAATGACCCAACTAAGACTCCTGCAACAACAGCTACTACTTCAACTGCTACTGACACAAGTAGTGCAGCAACTACTACAAGTACACAAGCTGCTAGTTCAAGTGCAAGTTCTCAAGCTACTGCAACCTCAAGTAGCACTCAAACAACTGCAGCTTCAAGCAGCAGTGCAGCTACTACTACTAACAGTACTTCACAGGCTACACAAAGTACTCAAGCAACAACTACTACCAGCAGCCAAACTGCTACTACTTCAACTGCTAGCGTATCAGCTTCTTCAGTAATTAGCTATGCAGAACAATTTGTCGGGGTTCCTTATGTATCTGGTGGAACTTCTCCTAGTGGTTTTGATTGCTCTGGCTTTGTACAGTATGTTTACGCTCATTTTGGTGTTAGCTTGCCAAGAACTTCTGAAAATCAATCAACAATTGGCTCAGCCGTTTCTGTTTCATCAGCTCAACCAGGTGATTTATTATTCTGGGGTGGTCAGGGTTCTGCATGGCATGTAGGGATTTACGTTGGCGGTTCAAGTTATATTGCTGCTCCAACAACTGGCCAATCAGTTGCTGTTAAGAGCTTCCAGTACTTCCAACCTTCATTTGCTATTCATATGAACTAATAAGAAATATTCAATTTTTAAGAGTCCAAAATCAAATAGAAGATTTTGGGCTCTTTTCGTCTAATAAGCAATTTCATCACTGCTATAAAAGAAGCCCGGCTAATTTTAAAATTAACCGAGCTTCTTTTATTAGTTATCCTCATTTTCGCAACTGTCTGATCTTACTCTTGTAATTGATGATAGATAAAACCTTCACGGGCGCCACTCTCTGAGAAAATTACTCTAGGTGAGCTTAATTGCTGCTGAAGTAAAACGACCGGTGTCATGCCAGCTAAAATGATATCAGAACGTAAAACTTCCATACCCAGAACTTCTTTACGTTGCTGGTTGCTTAAAGCTAATAATTGCTGATAAATTCTTTGAAAGTCAGATGTGGTCACCTTGAATCCATGGAAAGAATCAATTGGCTGCAAATTAATTTCAGTTCGTTTGATTCGGGCTACTGAACGATTACATCCCCCCAATAAAACTAAAGGTAGCTTAACTGCTTGCCGTAACCACGGCAAGTTATGAAATTGTTCTTGCAAAAAACGCTGCATAGCAAATAAGTTGGCTGCGGTTAAATCTTTTGCGGCAAATTGTTCAGTTAGACTAACTGCACCAAATGGCAAGCTAACACCAACTTGAAAATTCCCTGCCGCAACCCATGCTAATTCACAACTGCCACCACCAATGTCAAAGATTAGACAATCTTTAATTGATAAAGAATTAGTAACTGCTAAAAAATCAAAATAGGTTTCTTGATCCGCACTTAAAACCTGTAAACGGCAACCCGTTAGACGAGTCACTTGATCAAGCAACTCTTGGCGATTCACAGCTTCACGGACAGCAGCAGTGGCAATACCAACTACCTGATAATCTGAGTATTGCTGGTAGATTTTTTTAAAATCAGCAACAGCTGTCATTGTCCGTTTGATTGCTCCCTGTGTTAATCGTTTCTCACCCTTAGCAAGTCCCATTCCTTCGGCTAATCTAGTAGTTGCTTTGCGCCTTAAAATCTCTTTAAAGTCATTTTTACCTGTAATTTGATTGATTGAAAACCGAACTGAATTAGAACCAAAATCCAGTACAACTAAGTTGTTCATTCCCATCACCTCTAGTGTAACCTGTACGGTAACTGATTAGTCAAAATAATTAACTCCAATTGCCTCACGAACTTCTTTAAGCGTTTGCTCAGCTACTTCATTTGCTCGCTGACTACCAGTTTTTAGAATATCATACACTGCTGGGATATCTTTAGCAAATTCTTGCCGTCGTTCGCGAATCGGCCGAAATTCAGCTTCCAAAATATCATTCAAATAACGTTTAATCTTGACATCACCTAATCCACCGGCTTGATACTGCTCTTTTAACTCAGCTACTTTAGCCTTATTTGTATCAAAAATGTCAAGATAAGTAAAGACCATATTTCCTTCTACCTTACCTGGATCACTAACATGGATATGATCAGGATCAGTGTACATTGACATAACTTTTTGGCGTAAAGTATCCGCATCATCTGAAAGATAAATACAGTTTCCTAATGACTTACTCATCTTAGCGTTACCATCTAACCCGGGCAATCGGCCAAATCCTTTAGGTGGAAAAACTCCTTGCGGTTCAACTAAGATTTCCTTTTGGTAAATAGTATTAAAGCTTCGAACAATTTCACGTGCTTGTTCAATCATTGGTTCTTGATCATCACCTACTGGCACCAAATCAGCTTTAAAAGCCGTAATATCAGCTGTTTGGCTAACGGGGTAAATAAAAAAGCCGGCTGGGATTGATCTTTCAAAATGCTTTTGCTGAATTTCCGCTTTGACAGTTGGATTTCTTTCAATCCGGGACACTGTCACTAAATTTAAATAATAGCTAGTTAATTCAGTTAAAGCTGGAATTTGTGACTGCACTAAAATAGTTGATTTAGCTGGATCAATCCCAACTGCAAGATAATCTAGTGCTACTTCAATCAGTGAGCGCCGAATCTTTTCTGGATCACGAGCATTATCTGTCAATGCTTGTTGGTCTGCAATCATGATAAAAGTCCGGTACTTACCACTATTTTGCATTTTTACACGATTTTTTAAAGATCCGATATAATGTCCAATGTGTAATTTGCCAGTTGGTCGATCACCTGTTAAAATTGTCTTCATAATTTTCCTCCTATAAAAAAAACCTATTGCAAAAAATGCAATAGGACGAATTATCGCGGTGCCACCTATTTTGCAGGATGCTCCTGCCTCTCAATATCAAATTTAACTTAGTCCATTTCGTCGAACCTTTGTACCTTTCAGCATCTAGTACATCTCTGTCAATAGCTCAACTACTTAGTTACTTTGCTTTATTTTAACGCAAATTTTACTTAAAAGTCAAAAGCTGGCCCGTTTTATGCGCTATAATTGTTGCTGATAACTTGATATGCTAAGATAATAGTCCCAAGGAGGAACTATGAAAAACGAAAAAAGAATCGAACAACAACGAGTTAACCAAGTTGTTGCCAAAATTAAAAACAAATTAACCACTAAAACTGCAGAATTACAACAAGCTCGAACTGAGCGCTCAGCAGTTGAAAAAAACTATGGTCAAAATGCAAAAATCAACACTTTTGAAATTGATGACCAAATGGAAACCAATGCTGAAGTTCAACAACAAAAACAATTAGTGGCTAAAAATATCCAAAGTGAAGACATTTTAGACCAGCAAGTTAAAACTTTGAATTCGTTAAGTTCATCCCCATACTTTGGCCGCATCGATATTCATGAAGACGATGAACCAGAAGCTGAAACCTTATATATCGGCAATGCTTCATTCGCCGACAAAAAAAATAATTTTTTGATTTATGATTGGCGAGCACCCGTTTCCAGTATTTATTATAATGGTACTCTTGGACAAGTTGCTTACCAGACACCTGGCGGTAAGCAAACAGCTCAGCTGATGAAAAAAAGACAGTTTCGCATCAAACAGGGCCAAATCAGGCAGATGTTTGATACTAATGAAACAGTCGGAGATCAATTATTACAAGAAATGCTTAGTGAACATAGCACGGAGTATATGCAAAATATTGTTGCTACAATTCAACAAGAGCAAAATACAATTATCCGTGATACAAAACATGATTTATTATTGGTCCAAGGGGTCGCTGGCAGTGGAAAAACTTCAGCTGCACTCCAACGCATTGCTTTTTTACTCTACCATAGCCGTGAAAATTTAACAGCAGAACAAATGGTTTTGTTTTCACCGAATCGCTTGTTTAGCAATTATATTTCTGAAGTCTTACCCAGTTTAGGGGAAAACAATCTTCGCCAAGTAACATTAGCTGAATTTTTTAGTAAACGTTTTGAGGGACTAAAAATTGAAAATCTTTTTAATAGTTTTGAACAACAAGTAGCCGATTCAAATTCAATTTTAACTCAAATTAATCAGATTAAACAATCAGCTGAATTCATTCGTGTAGTGCGTGACTACGCTAAAAAGTTACCAGCAGAATCATTGCAATTTGTTCCCTTAAGTTTAGCTGGCAGAACTATCATTACCCAAAGAAAAATTCGTTCTTTGTATCAAGCAACACCAGCAGCCTGGCCAGCCAACCTACGTTATAGCGAAACCAAGAAAAAATTACGTCTTTTGCTGCGCAATAAAATTCAAGCCAATTTGAATAAAGATTGGGTAACTGATAAATTGCAAGATTTGAGTGACGAACAAATTCGTTCAATGACAGTGGGATTAGATAATGATCCCGTAGTAATCGAACAAGCATTGCGCCAGCGACTTGTCACTGAAAGTTATCAGCCTTTATTTCAAGCAATTTATAATGATTACTTCATCGATATCTATAAACAGTACAGCCTCTTTTTAACCGAAAATGATGAAACCGCTGCTGATTTATTTAATCAACAACTAGAATTTCATCGTTTAACTTTAGCAGACTGTGCTCCCTTATTGATACTGCGTGACACATTAACCGGGTCTGGCCAAAATCATCAAATTAAACAATTATTTATCGATGAGATGCAAGATTACACTCCTGCGCAATTACTTTATTTAAAACATGCTTTTCCAAATGCTCACTTTACTTTGCTTGGTGATAGTGAACAAGCACTTTATACTACTGCTCAAAGCGCCAAAAAAACACTTTTTGATCTAAAAACAGCTTTACATTTTAAACATGCTCAATTGGTTGAATTAAATAAAAGCTATCGTTCAAGCCAAGAAATAACCTTGTTTGTTCGACAAATGCTCCCAGTTGACGAAAGTATTAAACCTTTTAGTCGTCATGGAACACGACCCGAATGGCTAATTTGTGATCAAACTAATTGGAAAGAAAGGCTATTGCAACAAATCTCCAATCTGCACACTGAATTTACTTCAATTGCGATTATAACTCAAACAAGTAAAACAGCAATGAAGCTTCAAGCTTATTTACGACCACAACTTAAAACAACTGTTTTGCAAAGTAATAATTACAAATTACCAAGTGGAATTATTATTTTACCAGTTTACTTAGCAAAGGGATTAGAATTTGACGCTGTAATAGTTTACGACGTCAGTGAGCTAGAATATCCTAACAAACATCGCAGTATCCTCTACACTGCTTGTTCACGTGCAATGCATCGCTTAACATTGCTAAGCATTGGTACACCCGCTGAACTGATAGAGCAAATTGACCCAACAACTTTTGAGAAAAAAGACTTCACTAACCAGTTACTAAAATAAATTTTGCTATCTTCCTCAATCGTTTGCAAAGCATGCTTGATAATTAATTATTTTTAATTACCGTTGATTTTAAATCTCGACTGTAATATACTATTTAAGTAATGTTTTGTTGCCACTTTAGCTCAGCAGGTAGAGCACCACCATGGTAAGGTGGGGGTCACCGGTTCAAGTCCGGTAAGTGGCTCTTAATTTTAACGACTGACTTTTAAAGCCAGTCGTTTTTTTTTAGAATTCCAAAATAAATTCCCTAATTTTTTTAATTTTGTAATATAGATAACTTTTTCTAAATGTATTATTTGATATATTGTGGTTGTCAAATAAATTAACTAATTAAGGTGGGAAACAAAATGGATGAAATAGCTTTTGTTAAATCGAATGTTCAAAATCAGCAATTAATCAAAAAAATCAGAAAATATAATGATAGTTTGGCGTTTAAATCATTATTTCAAAAATACCTCCCTGTTGTTTGCAATTCAATTACTCGATATCATTTCAGATTTTTAGAAATAGAAGATTTAGTGCAAGAGGCTCGATTGGTTTGTTACCAAGATGTTTTAGCCTATAAATTAAAATCTCAAGTTTCATTCGGAAAATTTTTCCAACGTAGTTTGCGAAACCACTATTGTAGTTTGTTAAGAAAAGAAAACGCTTCAAAAAGACAACAAGAAAAATATGCTGAATCTTTTGAAGAAGTATTAGAAAATCGAAGAGATTATTCAGTATCTTTAACAAGCTTCAGTTATTATCCTCTCTCAATTCTCATTGCTCAAGAACAACTCCAAGAAGCGATTGAATATTTATCTGAAATGGAATTTGAAATTATGTATTTACTAATGGTTGAACACCAAACACCAGAAAGAATTGCTGCTGAGCTGGAAAAAGAAACAATTCAAATTAAGCGAGCAATATCTCGTTGTCATAAGAAAATTTCTGAAACAATTCAAAAAAAATAAATTTGCTTTAATTGTTGTAGTGGCTATTGTGTAGTGGAATCTACCAATAGCTTTTTCATTTGCTATTTTTATAAGATTCGTTAATTTTTTTGCTTGTATTAAAGGTTCCTTAGTCATAAAGTTCGACAATCCAAGTAGGAGGTAATTGATTATTTCAATTACGGCCCACAGCGGACTTACACCGCCTAGTTATCACCCGGGCGCACCTCAAAAAAGCAGCTGATGCTTTTACACATCAACTGCTTTTTTCTATGAGCACGGCAACTTCCTACCCTCACAGGGGGCGATCCCCCAACTACTATCGGCGTTAAGAAGCTTAACTTCTGTGTTCGGCATGGGAACAGGTGTATCCTTCTTGCTATCGCCACCGCACTCTTCTTTTGAGAAAATCTTGTTCTCTCAAAACCAGCTAATATCTTTTTCTTTTTCCCTCGAACTCCGTTCTTCTTCTTTGGTTAAGTCTTCGGTTCATTAGTACTGGTCCGCTCCATTCATCACTGAACTTCCACTTCCAGCCTATCTACCTGATCTTCTCTCAGGAACCTTATTTCTCTAAAGAATGGGAAATCTTATCTTGAGGTGAGTTTCGCACTTAGATGCTTTCAGCGTTTATCTCATCCACACTTAGCTACCCAGCTATGCTCTTGGCAGAACAACTGGTACACCAGCGGTGTGTCCATCCCGGTCCTCTCGTACTAAGGACAGCTCCTCTCAAATTTCCTACGCCCGCGACGGATAGGGACCGAACTGTCTCACGACGTTCTGAACCCAGCTCGCGTACCGCTTTAATGGGCGAACAGCCCAACCCTTGGGACCGACTACAGCCCCAGGATGCGATGAGCCGACATCGAGGTGCCAAACCTCCCCGTCGATGTGGACTCTTGGGGGAGATAAGCCTGTTATCCCCAGGGTAGCTTTTATCCGTTGAGCGATGGCCCTTCCATTCGGAACCACCGGATCACTAAGCCCGACTTTCGTCCCTGCTCGACTTGTCTGTCTCGCAGTCAAGCTCCCTTGTGCCTTTACACTCTGCGAATGATTTCCAACCATTCTGAGGGAACCTTTGGGCGCCTCCGTTACCTTTTAGGAGGCGACCGCCCCAGTCAAACTGCCCACCTGACACTGTCTCCCGCCAAGTTTATTGGCGAGGGTTAGAGTGTTCATACAACGAGGGTAGTATCCCACCAATGCCTCTGCCGAAACTAGCGTTCCGGCTTCTATGGCTCCTACCTATCCTGTACAAGTTGTACAAACACCCAATATCAAGCTACAGTAAAGCTCCATGGGGTCTTTCCGTCCTGTCGCGGGTAACCCGCATCTTCACGGGTATTATAATTTCACCGAGTCTCTCGTCGAGACAGTGCCCAGATCGTTACGCCTTTCGTGCGGGTCGGAACTTACCCGACAAGGAATTTCGCTACCTTAGGACCGTTATAGTTACGGCCGCCGTTTACTGGGGCTTCAATTCTGAGCTTCGCCGAAGCTAACCCATCCTCTTAACCTTCCAGCACCGGGCAGGCGTCAGCCCCTATACGTCATCTTACGATTTTGCAGAAACCTGTGTTTTTGATAAACAGTCGCCTGGGCCTTTTCACTGCGGCTGAGCTTACGCTCAGCACCCCTTCTCCCGAAGTTACGGGGTCATTTTGCCGAGTTCCTTAACGAGAGTTCTCTCGCTCACCTGAGGATTCTCTCCTCGACTACCTGTGTCGGTTTGCGGTACGGGCAGCTTTGATCTCACTAGAAGCTTTTCTCGGCAGTGTGACATCAGCACCTTCACTACTTAAATTTCGCTATTCATCACAACTTGTCCTTATGTCAGCAAGCATTTTACTCACTAACAGACTTGTTGCTTGAACACACCTCCAACAGTGTGCGTGCTTAGCCTCCTGCGTCCCTCCATTGCTCAAACAATCATTGCTGGTACAGGAATCTCAACCTGTTATCCATCGCCTACGCCTTGCGGCCTCAGCTTAGGTCCCGACTAACCCTGGGTGGACGAGCCTTCCCCAGGAAACCTTAGTCATTCGGTGGACAGGATTCTCACCTGTCTTGCGCTACTCATACCGGCATTCTCACTTCTAAGCGCTCCACTGGTCCTTACGATCCAGCTTCTCCGCCCTTAGAACGCTCTCCTACCACGCAACCTTACGGTTGCATCCACAATTTCGGTAATATGTTTAGCCCCGGTACATTTTCGGCGCAGGATCACTCGACTAGTGAGCTATTACGCACTCTTTAAATGGTGGCTGCTTCTGAGCCAACATCCTAGTTGTCTGTGCAATTCCACATCCTTTTCCACTTAACATATATTTAGGGACCTTAATTGGTGGTCTGGGCTGTTTCCCTTTCGACTACGGATCTTATCACTCGCAGTCTGACTCCCGAAGATAAATATATGGCATTCGGAGTTTATCTGAATTCAGTAACCCAAGACGGGCCCCTAGTTCAAACAGTGCTCTACCTCCATTATCCTAACTTCGAGGCTAGCCCTAAAGCTATTTCGGAGAGAACCAGCTATCTCCAAGTTCGTTTGGAATTTCTCCGCTACCCACATCTCATCTCAGCATTTTTCAACATACACGAGTTCGGTCCTCCAGTGCGTTTTACCACACCTTCAACCTGGACATGGGTAGGTCACCTGGTTTCGGGTCTACGTCTGCATACTAATTCGCCCTCTTCAGACTCGCTTTCGCTACGGCTCCGTCATTTACGACTTAACCTTGCATACAAACGTAACTCGCCGGTTCATTCTACAAAAGGCACGCTATCACCCGTTAACGGGCTCTAACTACTTGTAGGCACATGGTTTCAGGAACTATTTCACTCCCCTTCCGGGGTGCTTTTCACCTTTCCCTCACGGTACTGGTTCACTATCGGTCACTAGGTAGTATTTAGCCTTGGGAGATGGTCCTCCCGGATTCCGACGGAATTTCACGTGTTCCGCCGTACTCAGGATCCTGAACTGAGGGAAAACGATTTTGTCTACGGGGCTCTCACCTTATTTTGCTGACCTTCCCAGATCATTCGACTATCGTTTTCTTTGTTAACTCAAATGTTCAGTCCTACAACCCTAGAAAGCAAGCTTTCTAGTTTGGGCTCTTCCCGCTTCGCTCGCCGCTACTGGGGGAATCGAGTTTTCTTTATCTTCCTGCAGGTACTTAGATGTTTCAGTTCCCTGCGTTTGCTTCTAACTAGTCTATGTATTCAACTAGCAGTAATAGCTCATTACAGCTATTGGGTTGCCCCATTCGGAAATCTCCGGATCACAGCTTACTTACAGCTCCCCGGAGCATATCGGTGTTAGTCCCGTCCTTCATCAGCTCCTAGTGCCAAGGCATCCACCATGCGCCCTTATCAACTTAACCTTGTTTTACCTGCGGTAAAACGGTTATGAGTTTGCGTCAAGAACTTCTTGTTCAAAACTCTTTTAATACGCGGTGTTCTCGGTTTAATAAAAAAGATATTATCTGGTTTTCAAAGAACAAGTTTGAGAGTAAACCTCTCAAAACTAAACAAAGTTTCGTGCTTGTGCAGGTTCCGTTTCTATCCTTAGAAAGGAGGTGATCCAGCCGCAGGTTCTCCTACGGCTACCTTGTTACGACTTCACCCCAATCATCTGTCCCACCTTAGACGGCTGGCTCCTATTGGTTACCCCACCGGCTTTGGGTGTTACAAACTCTCATGGTGTGACGGGCGGTGTGTACAAGGCCCGGGAACGTATTCACCGCGGCATGCTGATCCGCGATTACTAGCGATTCCGACTTCATGCAGGCGAGTTGCAGCCTGCAATCCGAACTGAGAACGACTTTCAGAGATTAGCTTAACCTCGCGGTCTAGCGACTCGTTGTATCGTCCATTGTAGCACGTGTGTAGCCCAGGTCATAAGGGGCATGATGATTTGACGTCATCCCCACCTTCCTCCGGTTTGTCACCGGCAGTCTTGCCAGAGTGCCCAACTTAATGCTGGCAACTGACAATAAGGGTTGCGCTCGTTGCGGGACTTAACCCAACATCTCACGACACGAGCTGACGACAACCATGCACCACCTGTCATTCTGTCCCCGAAGGGAACACCTAATCTCTTAGGCTATCAGAAGATGTCAAGACCTGGTAAGGTTCTTCGCGTTGCTTCGAATTAAACCACATGCTCCACCGCTTGTGCGGGCCCCCGTCAATTCCTTTGAGTTTCAACCTTGCGGTCGTACTCCCCAGGCGGAATGCTTAATGCGTTTGCTGCGGCACTGAAGGGCGGAAACCCTCCAACACTTAGCATTCATCGTTTACAGCGTGGACTACCAGGGTATCTAATCCTGTTTGCTACCCACGCTTTCGAACCTCAGCGTCAGTTACAGACCAGAGAGCCGCTTTCGCCACTGGTGTTCTTCCATATATCTACGCATTTCACCGCTACACATGGAGTTCCACTCTCCTCTTCTGCACTCAAGTCTCCCAGTTTCCAATGCACGACTTCGGTTAAGCCGAAGGCTTTCACATCAGACTTAAAAGACCGCCTGCGTTCCCTTTACGCCCAATAAATCCGGACAACGCTTGCCACCTACGTATTACCGCGGCTGCTGGCACGTAGTTAGCCGTGGCTTTCTGGCCAGATACCGTCACTGCACGAGCAGTTACTCTCGCACACGTTCTTCTCTGACAACAGAGTTTTACGATCCGAAAACCTTCTTCACTCACGCGGCGTTGCTCCATCAGACTTTCGTCCATTGTGGAAGATTCCCTACTGCTGCCTCCCGTAGGAGTTTGGGCCGTGTCTCAGTCCCAATGTGGCCGATCAACCTCTCAGTTCGGCTACGTATCATTGCCTTGGTAAGCCATTACCTTACCAACTAGCTAATACGCCGCGGGTCCATCCCAAAGTGATAGCCGAAACCATCTTTGACACAGAAACCATGTGGTTTCTGTGGTTATGCGGTATTAGCATCTGTTTCCAAATGTTATCCCCCGCTTTGGGGCAGGTTACCCACGTGTTACTCACCCGTTCGCCACTCAGTTGTTTAAGTCGGTGCAAGCACCAGTTAAAACAGCTTCGTTCGACTTGCATGTATTAGGCACGCCGCCAGCGTTCGTCCTGAGCCAGGATCAAACTCTCATTTTAAAGTTTGTGACTCATTTTTATTACTAGCGAATTGACTTCGCAAATTTTGTCCTTGCTTTCGCAAGGCCCTGCACATTTGCTTTATCGAAACTTTGTTCAGTTTTCAAAGGTCTACTGTTTTAATAACGCAACTTTTAAAGTATATAACATAATTCATAATCAGTCAAGAACTAATTTGAAGTTTTTATTTTTAAAAGCTCGGTTGCTCAGCAGCAACGTGTTTAATATTACCTTTGTGCCTCAAATAAGTCAAGCTGAATTTGCTTTTTTCTTGTTAGCCAATAAATGGAACTCACCAAATAAACAGACTTTTTTTCTATGCCTTCACATTTTCATTAGTTTTGTATCCGTTAACTATATTTTAAATAGACTTGATAACTTAAAATTACCCCAAAAAGCAAACAAAAAAGGAATCTCTCAAATATAGAAATTCCTCAAAAAAATTATTTTTTTTCTTCATGTTCTTGCTTTTTTTTAAAATTAAATCTGCTTGCCCTTAGTCCACGCGCAATGATTTGAAAGAAGGTTAGTGAGTGAAACATTTTGTTGGGCCCTAAATGAACACGAATCGCTCTTAAAACTTCTTTAGGATGTCGTGATGAAAACATATAGCGACCATTTTTTTTAGTGTTAATTGCATAACGTGGAATCCATCTGCCATTTAAGATTGAAGCTGCTTCCACATAATCAATCTCCTCCCAGGGAATTTGAATATACTTATTTTTATCACGAGAATTATAAAACTCAAAAGCTCGATTTCCAACCATTACTTGACCGTAATCGCCTAAACCCAAAAATGAAGTTGACTCCATTACCAATTCAACCTTTGTATTAAGTGATTGTACCATTTTTTAACCTCCTCTAACTGAATGTCTTCTATAGTATTAATTATAAGTCAAAAAATTCGATTCCCTACATTATTTGTTAATAAAAAGGTCTATGATAAAACTCTCGCTTTACCATAGACCTAAGCCAACCCTTCAATAGGCAAAAAACAATCAAACTATTTCACTATTTTAAAGCAATCCAATAACATGGCCTACAACACCAACTACGAAAAGTCCTAGAATAATGATAATCGGCGAAACTTTCTTCTTTAAAAGCCACATGCATAAGAAGGTTAATAATAAACCAGCTAAGCCAGGAATTAATGAATCTAAGTTGTTTTGCAGCGTCGTCGTTTTATATTGGGTTAAGGACAAACCAGCCTTATAATCTGTAAACGCCTTTAAAAGTCCTGCATGATTCATTGAGATTTTGTCCCAATCAATATAAGCACCGGAACTAAGTTTAACATTAGAAACAACTGGTATAAACTTAATTGATACCCAACGTTGTACCAAAGCTGCTAAAACAAACATTCCCATCATCGAAGCTAAACTAGTTACATCATGAAGTAAACCACCAGACAAGTCATCAGTGATCTTTGAACCCGCGCGATAACCAAATTCCTGTGTATACCACATAAATGCCCAACGAATAATGTTCCATAAAACAAAGAACAAAATTGGTCCAACAATATTTCCACTAATTGCTAGTGAAGCACCTAAAGCACCTAAGATTGGACGAACCGTGTACCAGAACACTGGATCACCAACACCAGCCAAAGGTCCCATCATACCAACTTTAACACCTTGGATAGCTACATCATCAACTGCAGCCCCATTTGCTCGATCTTCTTCCAAAGCTAATGTAACACCGATAACTGGTGAAGCTAAATACGGATGGGTATTGAAAAATTCCATATGACGTTTTAAAGCTGCCGCCCGATCTTCTTTTTTGGGATATAACTTTTTCAAAGCTGGAATTAAAGCATAGCACCAACCACCATTTTGCATACGTTCATAGTTCCAAGAACCTTGAATGAAGGTAGAACGCCAAGCAACGGCTAAACGATCCTTTTTTGTTAGTTGAATCTTCTTTTCTGCCATTTTTTATTCCTCCTTCATTAAATTAATAATCATTCAAAATATCGTCTAACGGATCGCCACCATTACCGCCATTGCCACCGTTACCGCCACCATTAGCGGCTTTCTTCGACAAGTTTTGGTAAATTAAAGCTAGTGACAAGCCTAATGCGCCAATTGCAATTAAAGTCAAATCTGTAACAGTTGCTACAACAAAACCAATTGCAAAGAATGGCCAAACTTCACGGCTTGCCATCATGTTAATAACCATTGCATACCCAACAGCGACAACCATGCCACCACCAATGGTCATCCCATCTGTTAACCAAGAAGGCATTGATTCCATGACACCTTTAACTGTTGAAGCTGGAATAAACATCATAGCTGCAGCCGGGATTGCGATTCGTAATCCTTGCATACAAATTGCTACAACTTGCCAAAAATCAATCTTACGTGTATCACCTTCAGCAGCTGCTGCATCCATAAAGTGAACAATCGGAACAGCCAATGTCCGAGCAATCATAGTTAAGAACAAACCAGCAACAGCCAACGGAATTGCCATTGCAACTGATGTTCCTACACCTTTAGTTCCTTGACCACCTAAAACCAAAATAATAGCAGAAGCTACAGCAGCCAAAGCAGCATCGGGAGCAACAGCTGCACCGATATTTGCCCAACCTAAAGCAATCATTTGCAACTGACCACCTAAAATGATACATGGAATCAACTGGCCTGTCACCAAACCAATTAAAGTACATGCTACTAATGGTTGATGAAATTGAAACTCATCTAAAATACCTTCCATCCCTGCAAAAAATGCAACGATGACAACTAAAATAATCGATATAGCAGACATGATAATCCTCCTTTTTTTCAGTTATATCTCTTTGACAACAATATTAATTTTGAACTGCTGCCAATTCAGACTTTGCTTTTTTAATTAATTCATCCATATTGCCATGTGAATCATTTGGAACCTTGCGGACATCAAAACTAATGCCTTTTCCCTTCAATTTTTCAAATGTCTCCACATCTTCAGGACTCATCGATAAAACCTTATTAACAACAACTTTGCCAACTGAATGTGCCATTGAACCGATATTTAATTCTTTAATATCAACTCCACCTTCAATTGCCCGTAAAGCATCTTCTGGATTTTCAAACAACAATAAAGCTTTAGTATTGCCAAATCGTGGATCTTTTGCAATTTCAATCAACTTATCAATTGGAATAACATTGGCTTTAACATCTGGGGGAGCTGCTTGAACAATCAATTTTTTACGTAATTCATCTTTAGCAACATTATCAGAAACGACAATAATTCGCGTCGGCTGAGTCGTCTTTGTCCAAGCTGTTGCAACCTGTCCGTGTAACAAACGAGAATCAATTCGTGCCAAAACATACTTAATCTTGCCATCACCAACAACTGTTCCTGGTGCTAATCGGCCACGCGGTCCTTTAGCTACCTTAGTAGCTGCTTGAGTTTTTGGCTGCAGCGCCTCAGGTTTGACTTTAACTCCATCTTTGGCTGTTGCAATAATATGAGCAGCAATTTCGTGAGCTGATTCCATCGATAATCTTGAGGCATAAGCTTCAATCACCATTGGCAAATTCATTCCTGCTACAATTGCCCACTTATCTTTGTGTGCTTCTAATAAATTATTGGCTTGATTGAACGGTGTTCCGCCCCAAAGGTCAATTAAGAACAAAACCTGATCTTGATTATCAAATGATGCAATCGCTTTTTCCATTTTAGCTCTGACATCATCTGGGCCTTCATTTGGCATCAAGGTAACTGCTGCAACATTTTCCTGGTCGCCGAAAATCATTGATCCGGATTGGTAAATGCCTTCAGCAAAGCCACCATGACTTGCTAGGATAATTCCTACCATGTTTAATACCTCCTAAAATTTATTCCCTTAACACATTAAGGGTTGCAAAGTGTCACGCATTCCCAAATTACTGAAAATACCTGCCGTGAATCTACTCACCACCTTTCATCTTCAAACAGTCTAGACTAACTTTTTATCTTTCAAATATTTCCACAAATTCTTAGAATTATCTCCAGAGACTTTGCGAACATCTAATTGAATATCATGCTGGTGCATCCATTTAAAAGCTAGGACATCATCTTGATTAACAGCAATTGTATCCGTTACCATTATCCGACTACTATCAAAACTTAAAGCTCCAATGTTAACCTTCGAAACTTTAAGTCCTCCAGCAATTAAACGCTGCGCATCAACTGGTCGTTCCACTAAAACAAGTACTTGAAAGAAATCAAAGCGCGGATCGCGATAGATGCTAAGCATCTTAGATACTGGCATAACATTTACTCGAATCCCGGGAGGTGCTGCTTGAAACATCAATGTTCGCCTAATGTTATTGTGAGCAGCTTCATCCGAAACAACTAAAATCCGATTAACTTTAGTTACCTTTGCCCAGTTAGTAGTAACCTGACCATGCAGTAAACGACTATCAATTCGCAATAGGCGAATATCCATTGACATTCACATCACCAAATTCCCAATGACTGATTTTGTAAAAAGCAGGTGAATTCGTAGCAATTGATCTTTAGCAGTAATTCGCCACGCTTAACAACACTTCACTTTATTTATAAGCAAAAAGCATGCCAACTTTTGTGTATCGCTTTCAGGACTTATTTAACAGCATTTTACTTTAAAAATAAAAAAGACACACTAATTTAAGAATAGTGTGTCTTTAGTGTATCACTGTTTTTTTATTTCTGTATCAATCAGCTGATAAATATAGTATGTTTCAGCGGCTGCTAAATTTAAATTCAAAGTTTCTCGCAAAATATCGTTTGCTTGGCTAATTACTTGAAAAAGCGGCTGTTTTCGCAGCTGTGAAATCTGTTCTTGTTCAACATGCATTTGTGAGTTAGTTAAGCACCGCTCAATCGCACCAGCCAAATGCATTACAAGGCTAAGTTTAAATGAATTGCTTAAGCTAAGTTGCTGACGTCGTTCAATAAAGTCACAATAACTATCCAAAACCTTGATAACTTTCGGGGGATTAATAAAAGTAAAGTATTGTGCTAAATATTTTTCTGCCAATTGTTCAGTAGCCTCTGGAGAATTCTCTAGCATCATTAATGCCGATTGATCTTCACCACTCAACTGATCAATCATATTAATAAAAGCTTCTCCCCCGCCTTGAAGCAGGCTTTCCAGCGAGATAAAAGGTGCTGCGATTTCAGGTTTAGTGACTCCCGTCGTGGCAATAATTTGATATTTTTGCTGAATTTGTTGCAATCGACTTTTCATGTTAACAATTGAAATTGGAATCACACTAACATCTTCAATCAAATTATCAATTAACAGTTTATCTAACAAATCTTTAATTTTTTGCGCTGTTCCCTGTCCCGTTGAACAAACTGCCACAATTGCTTTATGCCGCTGATCCACTGTCATTTTTTCGTGTGTTACTGATTTAGCTGCCAAACCATGGCCACTCGGTGTTCGAGAGTATCCATCAAATTCTTGTAATTCATGAGATACCGTCTGTAAATCACTATCAATCAAAGAAGTTTTACGAGCTGCCTCTAAAACCATCGCTGTCGTTACCATATCGATTGTCTTAACTTGAATATTAGTCATTTCTGTCAACTTTTCACTAAACGTACTTAACGACCCCATATCAACCAATAACAATACCCCATTGCCCTGATCAACCTTTTTAATTTGCTGAGCAATTCCCAGTAATGCACTTTTAGGGCTCATTTCTAACGGCATGTCAAAAGCAGCAATATTATCAATTGACAACAACTGCGAAACGACTTGAGACATTGATGTCGCCGTACTTTTACCATGAGCTGCGACAACAATTCCTACTTTACCGGTTTTCGGAGCCGAGCGCAAAGAAGCCAACAAAACAGCCAAATAATAAACCTCCGATTCAGGGATTGGAATATGATAATGTTTTTCAATCAAACTTTTAACTTGACTAGCCATTTTCAGTTCTGCCGGATAATCATGAACCAAAGAAATTAAATCAGCTGAAATTTCGCGTAATGGTTTACCTGACTGAATTCGTTTTATAAATGAACTGATATGCAAGCTCATCGCATAAATAAAATTTTCGCGAACTGGATATTGCTGTTGGCGCAAAAATTTTTGGATTTTTTTGGTTAAATCAATAATTTCCTGATCAACTATCTCATTAAGTCGATTCTCCGCCCTATCAAATTGTCCCTGATGGTAGAAAGACTTTAAATGCAAATTGATGTCTGTCATGATGAAATTGTTAATCGATGGCTGGTCTAAGCCCTCATCTTTAAGTAAAGCTGCTTTATCACCAATAATTTCGTACAAATTATACGGTAATTCATAACTATCAATTTGCGGCACATCTCGTTGCGCATCCGGCTTAATTAACATTATCGGTTCTAATAAGCGCGTCAGCTTACCAAGTTCTTGCCGATTTCCTGCTAAATTGGTCAAACCATCTTTAATATTTGGCGGTAACTGATCAAATTTCAAAGTAATCTCTGCTTTATTTTGAATACTATTCAAAAACCCCTGAGCACAAACTAACTGAATATTTGATTTTAATTGTCCAACATTCCCATAAGTTACACTTCCTAGCAATGCTTGCACCACATCTTCATTTAAACGAATGTTCTTATGGATTCGATTTGCTTCAAGTGTCAGTAATTGTTCCAATAAAGCTAATTTTTCTTGCGGAGTACGCTGATTAAAAGGCGGTAATTGGATTAAAATTGGAATTCTGCGCACAAAGGTTTGCAGAAGTGCACTTTCTGGATCTTCTGTCGTAGCACAAATCAATCGTACATCAGCATGGTGTGTTTTCGCTGTCTCACCTAAACGACTATAAGTTCCATGATCCATAAAATAGAAAATCATTTCTTGTCCTTCTGGTGGCAGGCGATGTACCTCGTCTAAAAACAGAATTCCGCCAGCAGCTTGTTCAATTAAGCCTGGTTGATCTTCACTAGCCCCGGTAAAGGCCCCTCTAACATAACCAAATAAATGAGACATTAATAATTGCGGATTGTGTGCATAATCCGCACAATTAAAGGTTGCAAATTCTTGATCACCAACCAGTCCTTGTCCACGAGCAAAGCGATACATTGTATTAGCAAAATAAGTCTTCCCAGAACCAGTAGGACCAATAATTAAGGTGTTCAAACCGTGTGGTGGATAAAGTAAAGCTGCTTTTGCCTGTTCGACTTGATTTTTCAAACTTGCACGGCTACCGACCATTTTATCGAAAACATTCCGATCATCATTTTTAGTCGATCTAGCTGTTGGCTGCTTAGCTTGGCCCGCAAAACCAATTGTGGGTGCTTGTTCACTTTGAAGATAATCATTGAACGTCGTATTAGATTCAGTAACTGGTAAATAATGCACTGGTCGACCTTTAAGTTTAAATATTTGCTTTTGTCGAACCAGATTATTTAGTTCTTTACTGACATTTGAACGTAAAATACCGAGTGACTGAGCAATCTCATTAGTTGTTAACCCAACGTCTACCTTTGCATGTGCCTGCAAATACTGCAGAATTTTTTCCCGCCGAGTCATATTAGCCCCACCTTTCACATAATTCCTTGTGTATCACAAGTGTATCACAGAAATAAATAAAGCCTAGGTTAAAACATCTTCTGACATTTAATCATCGAACTATTAATCACTAAAGGTTGAAAGTACAAAAATAGACCGTACTCGTCGATATCATTGAGTTACAGTTATCTTAACTGAAACTGGAAAGTTCAAAAATCACTTAACATAATAAAATAGATTGCTTTTAGTATTACTTAACTCTTCGGAACTTAGCAATTCATTTTCGCTGTTTATCTTTAACTTAATTTAATCAATAAAACTACTGATAAAATAATGTTCACAGAAACTTACCTAAGCTTGTTTCTGTGAACATATTAATACATTTTAGATTTTAATTAGTCAATTTACCGCTTAGCCATTGGTAAGTTAATTTCCAGTTTTTCCAAGTAGTAGAACCAACCATTGCTGCCAGTGTCAAAAAATATGGTAAAAACTGAATCAAGTAGCGACTGCGTCCACCCTCAAAAATTAATAAGTACACAAAGCTGCCAATAATTGCCAGCCGCAACATTTGGACAAAACGACTGCGCTCCTGCCATCCCCAAGCAATTAACAGCAGTAAACAGCACCACCAAATTTGCGCAATAAAGCGAAAGTCACCTAACCGAGTACCATACAAATAAATAAATTGTTCTAATTGACGAGCCACTCCGTCAGATAACGGTTTAGTTTCGCCGGCAATAAAGTTGCCTTCTTTGACCCAAGCAAAAGTTCCATCTGCAGTATTGCTTTGTTGCTTTTGAACCAAGAACCACAAATACCCTCCAAAACCTTTTTTTTGTAATCTTTCCCATAAAACTTCTTTAGAGTAATCAATTCGACCTTGTTTGGTTTGAATTTTTGCCATCTCCAAAGCGTCCTTAGGATTGTATCCGCCATTGCCTGATACACCCATACTAATAAAATGAATCGCTGGTATTTCTCGGCTTTGATCAACTTTGATATATTGTTGTCCCTTAATTGTACGACTTACATAATAATAACTGCCTCCTAAGGATAAAAACATCAATAAAACTAGCAATAAATTTTCATTCCTTGAATTTCGAGTGTCTTTACCTATTCCAAATAATTGCAATAGCTCAATCAGCAATATTGCAATGCCGCCAATAATTGCTGATGGTTTGAGAAAATATGCCGCTACCAACGCCACTCCAAATAATATTGCCCCAGTCATTTTAAAAAGAACTGATCGTTTACTATGAAAAAGCATACAATATCCTAATAAATAACCTGCCACCAATGGTAAAACCCAAGTATCAGTGTATGGAACAATAATCATTGGAAAAACAGCTAACCAAAAAACTTGCAAATAAATTGCAATCAAAATCTTTTTGCGATCAATTATCCAGATTGTAAAAATATTAAAAATAGCTGCTAAGTCAACTAAAAATAGCGTTATTAAATCAAAGAATAACCAGCTAGTTGTTTTAAAAACAAGTGCTAACTGATGCTGAACTAACAGTAAAGGCAAATTATTATAATTTTGACTGAAATACGAGCGAATTGTTGTGTTAGATTGATCTACTAAAGCTTGATGAATTGCACTGACATCAAAACCAATTGCGGGATGAACTAAAAATACAAATAGTAACTGCCACAAAACAACCAACACCAAACTAACGATAGATGTAAGCAAGCCTTTATCTATAAATATTTTTTTGAGCCATTTCCTAAAAGTTGTAAAAACAATCAGACAAACACCCATTGTTCCAATTATTAATAATACGATTGTTGTAAAGTAGGTAGTTCCCGCCCCAGTAATTCGATTGTCTCCCAAAATTAAATTAGGCGATGTCAGAGCAAAAAAAAGCGTTAGAATAAACAAAAAATAAAACAAATATAAAATACCATTATTAAGTCGTTTATACATATTCACCATTTCCTAATCTGCTACACTAATGCAATATGAACGTGTTGGTGATTCTCCGACTTCAATTCTGATTAGCTGAATGCCTAAAGCCAGAAAAGCCTCTGTCAATAACTGATACAACCACACCGTAACATTTTCCACAGTTGGGTTAGTTTCTTTAAAGTATGGCAAATTATTTAAAAATTTACCTGAAAAGGTCTGGAAGACTTTATGTATGGTATCTTCAATTTCTTTAAAAATCACTGTTTTATCTGCCGAACTACTTAATTCACAGACAACTTCCCATGTATGTGTATGCTGCTGACCAATTCCATTTTCCCAACGTACTGCGTGACTTGCATTGAAAAACGATCTAATTTTGTAACTATACTTTAAAGTCATTTTTTATTCTCTACCTTTCTTGGATACTTTTTTCTTAAAGAGCTGCAAATCCTTTTTCAAAACTAATTTCAAAGCAGAAAATTCTTCATTAAATGTAAGAGCATTCCAACTTGATTTTTGAGTCATACTATTCAAAATGCCGATAAATCGAATCCAAGAACAAATAAAATTGTAAAACGGTAAGGTCAATGCAACCCACCATAAAACTGCAAAAAATTTTTTTTCAACCGAAAATCCCCGTAATAACAACAGCACACAAATATAATTTAATGCCCCCACAAAAACATAAAGCAAATAAATTACCAAATAAGATAACAATAATAATTTCCAAGAGTAGCCTAACGCAACTAAAACTAAACTGGCAAATAACCAAATCATTTTAGGAAATAAAAAAGTATGGTCAATCAACATTCGGCGAACCAAAAAGTTCTTAAAAAAATAAGTTATTTTCAATTTTCGATTGTATTGCTGTACTACTTCAATTTCTCCGCGCTGCCAACGTTGCCGCTGACGATATAAATTGTCTAAGCTTTTAATCGGTTCAATAAAGAAAATTGCTTTTGTACAAATTACAACTTGATCATTCAGCCTCTCCCTTATTTGAAAAGTCATATCGGTATCTTCTCCAATTGTCTCAGTGTTATACAAAAAAGTGTCTAATAAATAGCTCCGACGAAACGCCGAAAAGGCACCTGACATTGTAAATAATTGATTATGCCGTGATTCAATTGAACGACCAGCTAAAAAAGCTTGGGCATACTCAAAAAATTCATTTCGCTGTAACAGAGCTAATCCTAAATACTGCTTTTCTTTAACCATCTCAGGTTCAGGTAAAATAACTCCTGTTAATGCAGCAATTTGGGGATTATTTTCAAATTGTAAAACCATATTCATGAGTGCTTTTTTTTCTAGAGCACCATCACTATCAATATTAATAATATAAGTTCCAATACTACTATAAACTGCTGCATTCAGCGCTTTGGCCTTCCCCTTTTCTGTCCGAATCAATTGAATATTCAAATCAGGGAATTCTTTTTGAGCTTGATCATAAATCAAAAAACTATCATCAGTACTTTGATTGTCAGCTAAAATTATCTGAATCAGTTCTTTTGGATAAGTTGAAACTGCAATTGAACGAATACATTTAAAAAGCGTGGCTTCCGAATTATAAACTGGAACAATTAGTGAAATTAACGGCAGTTTCTCCGGTATTGCCAATTTTTCTGTCCGCCAATTATGGATTAACAGCCAAGTGCCTGAAATTATTGCCGGAAAAATTTCTACGACTACGGGGATCAACGCCCATGTAATCCAAAAACCCATTTTGAAGAATGTTAAGTCTACCCAATAATTCAAATCTGCAGCTCCTTTAAGATGCTATGTGGCTAAACAGTTTCTGCCACCTTGTATATATGCTTTTGACTAATTGTGAGTAAGTGAAAACATTATAATAAAGAGTTATCGCTAAGATATAAAAAACAAGTCGGCCTAAAATTGAATGGACAACAAAAAAGTATTGTCCCCCCAAAAAATGAATCAAAATAATGATTAACATTAAACGGACTAAGTTTGCCAAATAAATCCATAGTGCACCTATTATCCCGAAAAACAACTTCTCATAGCGATTAAAAATCGGAAAGAAAATAACTAAACTCCAAAAAGCCAGTGTTTCGATAATTCCAGAACATTCATAATCAATTGTCATATTAATTGGTTCAGTTGCATTAAAAATACTAATAATATTATAGTGAATCATTGTCTGACTCATATTAACTAATGATCCCAACCAACCTGTCGTTCTAGTCACTAAATGCGTGGCTAACCAAATCCAATATGGATCGCTTAATGCAATCAAGATAAAAAATAGTCCAATGCTTCCCCAGATAAAGAAAAACGCGGTTAATTTAGCTCTCTTTAATAGTGAAAGTATATATACCCACAAAATACTGCCAATTATTAAATATGGATTCATTTACTCCCTTGATCGCTCCTTGTCTGCTGTTTTTTAAAAATCATCCATAGTGCACCTACTGCAACTAGAAAGCTAATCAACGCTAAAATAAATGGTCTAGTACTGCCACCACTAGCAGTAACTTGCCCTTCCCATAAATTTCTATTTGCTAAAGTAATAACCTGACCAGCAGTATTTGAGCTGCTCGTCAGCGCACTAAATGGAATTTCGCACTCTAATACCGCTCCCCAGCCGTCAACGCTGGAGCTATCCCCCATTTCCTGCGTGATTTTTTGGTATTTAACTGCTACTTGATTATTAAGAACCGTATACGAACCCGTTTTTTCATTATAAATTCCAACGGATAACTCTTTGATTTGGCCCTTACTTAAAGAAACAGATTTATTATTATTAAAATCAATATCATATACGACTCCCCCAACTGTTAATTTATACCCAGACGGCTGAAGTTCAGTGTAACCTCCTGACAATTGGGGCTTCATTTCAACATAGAAATATACATTCTTATCATCTGTTAATAATGAAACGTACTTTATATTGTCATTATCCCCGTTTTCTTTCATAGCTGACTTAGTCTTATCATACCAGTCAGAAAAATCGCCATTAATTGTAATTCCTAAATTTCCAGTTGCCGAGGACTGACTTGTTGAAGATGAATCAGTCGCCGAGGATGATGAATCAGAAGAAGAACTTTCTGCAGCAGAAGATGAACTTGAACTAGCTACAGCAGAAAGCTGAGTTGCTTTAATTGTCTGACCTTGCTGAGTCAAACTAACATTTTCAGCAGTTACATCACTAACACCTAGCTTAGCTAGCGGAAGCCCAATTTCACAAACCTGAACATTGCCGTCTTGTTTAAAGCAAAATTGGCCAATACCATCCCGCCAGCCAAATCCATTATTGTTTCCGGCACTAACAGTTCCCGAAGAGCTCGAATTGTTGAAATATAAATAAAAATCAATTCCATTAATTTTTAAATCATAACTATTACTAGGTACATTGGTATTTTTTATATAGATGTAAACTTGACTATCACTAACTGTTAGTGCCCATTTTCCCCCAGAAGAGCCAAAATTCGTTTTATCAACTTGGCTCCAGTCAGCAAAATCTCCGTCAACACTGATGCTGTCTGCTTTAACAGTTGGTAAAAACCAGTAGTAAATACTTATTAAGCAAAGTATTAGTGTAACTATCAAAAAGTTTCTTTTCATAACTTTCCCCTCGTATTCTGTCCTTCAAACCCAAACTTGCTTAGAAAAATCAAAAAGTATTAGCCGACAATTAATATCCAAAAATTTTAGCCGATAAACAATCTAGAGTGTTTAAAACTTGTTCAATCGGAGGTAATTATGGAAGAAACGTTCAATCTGAGAAACAATCAATTAATAGCCTCGCTTTCCTATGAATTGCAGCCAATTGTAAATGCTTCTGAGTTAAAAATAAGTGATTATGAATTCTTATTGCGCTCTAAAAAGGACAACAAGTTCCCACTAAGCGAATTCAACGCACTTATTCAAAATGAAAAATACAATTCTGCCTTAATGCACTGGCTTAGAGAAGCCCTGCTAAATGAATTCAAAAAAGATCCTGCTAAAACAATTTCAATCAACTTTGATCCACAGCAGCTGGCATTTCCTAGTACTACAAATTTATTGTGCGAATTGTCAAGCCATCAATCACAGCTAATCATCGAAATAACTGAACAGTTTTCCTTTGCAGCTGAACAAAAAGTCGAGTTTGATAAGGCTCTTATACACCTATGTAACAGTGGTTATAAACTTGCTTTTGATGACCTAGGAAGCGGGCAGAACACTTTAGAGTTACTTTTAAATGACTTAAAATATTTCAAAAGAATTAAACTTTCGCTGTTAAAATTCAAACAGCTAGATGCAGATTTATTAGCTGAATTGCTAACTTTTACTCAAATGTTAGCTGAGAAAGAACATTTAGAATTAGTAGTTGAAGGAATTGACTGTGCACAAAAAGCTAAACTTGCTTTAGACCATGGCATTTCTTTACAACAAGGCTTTTGGTGGCGTAAATTAGTTAACAATCACCAAATCAATCAATTGAACAGTCCGGACAAACAATTTGTGCCCGACCGTTACTCTTAGCCATATACACAGCTGCATCAGCATTTCTAATTGTTTCATGGATATTTATTTTCTTATCGGTGTTAGCAATTCCACCAGAAAAAGTTATTGTCGCCTGCTCTCCATCGGTTGTTGAATAATCCGCTTTAGATAACAATTCTTCAAATTCCCAGATAGTTTCATAACCATCCTCGAGAGAAACATTTTTTAAAACAATACAGAATTCCTCACCACCAAAACGAAACACTTTGACTTTTTCTTGATATTTAATTTCAAAGAAATGCCTAAGCTTTTTGGCGAATGATTTCAAAAGGTGATTTCCTTCTAAATGGCCAAACTGGTCATTAATTCGCTTAAAGTTATCCAAGTCAATCATCAAAATCGTGTAATTAACTTTGGTTTGATTAGTAATTCGAATAATATAATTTGAGAAAGCTCGATAATTTAGTAACGCTGTTAAATTATCGTGATTCGTTTCGTATTCTAATTTTTCCATTGTAGCTTCTCTTTTTTGCATTGCTTTTACATAGGAGCAAACCAATACCGTAATAATGATTGAACCAATTAGAATTGGTAAAGAAAAAGTCGATAACTGATCTGTTAAAACCAGGTTCCATTTATATTGATTTTCAATAGGTGTAATAATATTAATAATAATTATTGAAGTTGCATATTTTGCAAAAACATCAAGTTTGTTCAATAGCTGAATTAATTCACAAAACAATATTGTTCCTACAGCCTCTATCAGAACTACCATCATTGCTTTAAGGGAAAAAAGCCCATTCACACTCAGTGAGAGCGCAATTGTTAATGGTACTAATATGAAAGTAAAATAACTGCGCTTTCGACCATCAAAAAAGAAAGCCGTAATTGGAACTGTATATTGGAAACTAATGAATTGAAAATAATTCAACGAGAAAGTTGCCATAACAAAGCCAAAAACCAGGAAAAAAACTGCTAAAACTCCATACTTTAAAAATTGCTGTCTGATTTCATTCTCATAAAGTCGAAAAAAATGAAACTTACAGAACAAAAAACAGATATTCATGATTGGCATAATAAAGCCTAAAGTAACTATCTCGTTCATAATTTTCGCTCCTAGATAGCTTAAAAATGAGATTGTTTTACATAATATTAAATAATTAGTGACTATTCTAACAAAAATGTTCATCATCATAACGCTTTAATAGAGAACTGTTTGAATTAAAACGTTCTTTGAACTTCATCATCTACTAAATTAAACGCTTGTTTATAAGGAAAGGCTTTAAATTCACCAAAAACACTTATTTTTAATCAATGGTACTTGCTCCTTAAAAATAGTTTGCTCCTTAAAACCACTTCAAAAAATTTATTTACTTATAACTTTTTTTAAAAAAATGTGTTAAAAAAATCTTAAAAACCTTTCTTCAAATTATATCCTTATTCTTTAGAAAACTCAACATCGAATCGTTGATTTAAAGAAGTTTATCAAACAGCTTTTGAATATTTACAAAATAAATTTAGTGTTTAAAGTTTAATGTGATAGTTAATTTCAGATACCAATACCTAAGCTTATTTAGGTTTTGAAAACTTTTTCATTGTTATTATTACTTGGTTTTAGTCCTGATAGATGCTAATTCCCCAAGACTTAAACACATGTTTATTTTATGAAACCAATTATAATTGCCATCTAAGTAATATTTTTTGCAAAAAAAAATGGTATCTGCCTTCCACGCAGATACCTCGCCGTATAATAGAATCTTAAGTTTAACATGCAAACTATAGTTTGTCAACCGCAAGTAGTAATCAATAAATTTCAATACTTGAGATTAGTATGCTAACCTTAAGATAGATTTGCATCAAGAAAGGAAGAATGAACATTGAAAATCGGATTTATCGGAACTGGCGTCATGGGATCCGCCATTGCTGGTCATTTAATTGCCGCCGGTCATCAATTAGCAGTATATAATCGGACCAAGAGCAAAACTGATCAGCTAGTCGCGCAAGGAGCTGTCTGGTATGATTCACCGGCCGAAGTAGCTGCAGTCAGTGAATTAGTTTTTACAATGGTTGGTTTCCCTAGTGATGTTAAAGCTGTTTATTTTGGAGAAAAAGGAATATTTAAACAATTGCGAAAAAATTCAATTGTTGTTGACATGACGACCAGTCAACCGTCGCTTGCTGCCCAAATTGGCAATTATGCTACTGAACATAACTTCCACGCATTGGATGCTCCTGTATCCGGCGGTGATATTGGGGCCAAAAATGCTAATCTAACTATTATGGTTGGTGGTGAAGAAAAAATTTATCAACAGCTCTTGCCAATATTTAAATTGATGGGTAAAACAACAACTTATTTTGGAAAAGCCGGTGCCGGACAACATGCCAAAATGGCTAATCAAATTATGATTGCTGGAACAATGACCGGTTTAACTGAAATGTTATTATATACCAAAAAAGCTGGCTTAGATGAACAGAAAGTACTTGCTGCCTTATCAGGCGGAGGAGCCGCTAATTGGAGTATGGAAAACTATGTGCCAAGAATCTTGCGTGACGATTACACTCCCGGATTTTTTGCCCGCCATTTTTTAAAAGATTTGCGGATTGCATTAGCTGAAGCTGATAAAATGGGCTTAGATTTACGTGCAACTGAGAACGCAAAACGATTATATGAAATCATGGTCGATGTCAAAGGCTTAGGCGATCAAGGCACCCAAGGGTTAATTAATATTTACTAATGAGCACAAAAAAGCTTTGAAGCAACTGAGTTCAGTTACTTCAAAGCCTTTTTATTTTTTGTCTAATGATATAAATCAAAACGACCTTTAGCGAACATTTCCTTTAATCCGCCAGTAGCATACAACGCTTTATCCATGATTGCCTTCTTTACAAAAGATGCTGGATAGCCCTTGATGTCTTTTGTGCCAACCATTCCAAAGGCATGGGTGTTGCCAATTGAGGCTACTGATCCTTGTGATTGGAAAGTAAACTTCTCACCTTTAGATCCATTCAATTGCGCTAATAAATTATTAGCTGCATGCTCTCCCATCTTTAAAGCAATTTGAGCCGTTGTCGGGTAAGGCCGCTGATTTTCGTCATTCATCACAGCTGAAACATCCCCGATGATATAAACATTTGGATAATCTGGATCAGTCAAATCTGGGCTCACCATTACTCGACCACGACGCTGCTTGAATTCAGATACTTCCATTACTTTGCTGCCGCTTACTCCGGTAGTCCAAATAATTGTTTTAGCTGTTAATTCTTTAGTAGCACCAGTTTCTTTATCATCCTGATAGATTACTGTGTCTGGTTTAATTTCTTTGATTGGCTTACCGGTCAGGAAGTTAACACCCCAATCTTTCAAATGGGAAATTCCGTAATCCGCCAATTTTTCATTAAACATTGGTAGTAAACGTGTCACCGCTTCAACACAGTAATATTGTAATTCTTCTGGCTGAACACCTGCAATCGATGCCAAATGACGACGAGCATCCGATAATGAACCCAATAGCTCAATCCCTGTAAATCCTGCTCCACAAACAACAATTTTCAAGTCAGCCGGATTTTTAGTTTGTTGATAATCACGCATTTGTTCCACAATATGCTGATAAACTTTTTCAGCAGTTTCAATATCAACCATCTGCAATGCATATTCCTCAACTCCAGGGATTCCAAACGATTCTGAACGAAAGCCCAAGGAAACAATTAAATAATCATAGTGGATGGTTTTACCGTTGCTCAATGTTACTTCTCGCTGCTCACGATTAATCCTTTCAACAGTAGCCTGAACAAAAGTTGTCATCGAGGACTTAACTACATCGTTAATTTCGAAGGTAATTTTCTCCTTTGGTTGAGTACCAGCTGCAACTTCATGCAAATCAGTTGCTTCGTAATGATAACTGTTCCGATCAACCAAAGTAATATGAAAGTCACCTTTTTCTGCTTGTAAACGATGTAATGCTCTTAATCCAGCATAACCTGCACCTAAAATTACAATTTCCTTCATTTTTCCAACATCTCCTTTAATCTTTTTAAACAAATGGCATATAAATTAAATATGAAAGTGCTTGGCTAGCAGCACCAATCGCTAGAATCTTGATCGCACAGCTAAAAGTTTCTTTCTTGACTTGCTTTTGCCAGAACAAACGTACCTGTTTAATAATAACTGGCAAAGCTAACAAAGATAACAAAACTGTCCATGGTGCAATTCCAACGAAGACTGCTGCAATCAAGCCAATAATTGCTGCCAAATTCATTATACCAAAAAAATGTAGTGCACGTTCTTTTCCTAAATAATGAACTAAAGTATATCTCTGATTGCTTTCATCTTCAGCTAAATCACAAATATTGTTGGCCAACATCAAGTTTGAAATCCACAAAGTATTTGGTAGCGAAATTAGCACTACCTGACCTAAACTAGTCCAGTTCCACGTAAAGACTTGGTAAGTATTGATATAAACACAGATCAATGTAATCATAAAGCCCATCGTTGGTCCAGAAAAAAGTTCACCTAATGGCAAGCTTGATAACGGTTTAGGACCAGATGAATAAAAAATGCCAACAAAATAACAGACAAACCCCATTACTAACAGTGGCCAACCGACAATAGCCGAAATTCCAATGCCAATAAGTGCAGATAAGGCAATCATTCCACACATCAACCCGAAAACTAATTGCAGCGATAAATTTTCGCGACCAATAATATTGGTTTTTTCACGATAGTTATCAGTATCAATTGCATGGTGATAATCGTTATAATTATCCATGATGTCAACTGACATATTAAAAATAAACATAGCAATAAAAAACAGTAGCAACAATCCTGGATGAATTGAATGGTAATTATACCAGCTATAACAAGCTCCTAAAATAAAAGGTAATACGCTTGCTGTTTTAGCCTTAATTTCAACCAGTTCTAAAAAAACACGCAGCGACATTCAATGTTCCTCCAATTCTTATTTTTCCCCGCTTAATTGAAAAGTGTGGTTTAATATTACTTAGAAGTATTACCTTGCACAAAATCAAATGCAAGTACAGGAAGGGATTTAACCAATGTTAGATTTATGGAAGCGTTACCCGCAAGTCTCGGAGCAGCTTAATGATGTTAATTCATTAATTCAGAAATTAATGATTTCTGACAACCCAGCTATTCAATCTTTATTAAATGACTGTGCCCGTCAACAAGGAAAAATGTTACGGCCAGGATTCTTTTTATTGTTCTCTCAATTAACGGCAACTCCTGCAGAAAAAAGTGACAGATTAATTAAAATTGCTGCTTCCCTTGAAATTCTTCATCAAGCAACGCTGATCCATGATGACATCATTGATGATTCTCCTTTACGCCGCGGGGCAATTACGCTTCAAGCAAAATATGGTAAGGATACGGCCGTTTATGCAGGTGACTTATTATTCACCGTCTTTTTTCAATTGTTAATTGAAACGATGAATGGCACTCACTATCTAAAAATCAACGCTGATGCTATGCAACAATTGCTCCGCGGAGAGCTGAGCCAAATGGCAGCTCGTTTTCAACAACAGCAACCAGTTACGGCTTATTTAGAAAACATTCGCGGTAAAACTGCCGCATTATTTCGCTTAGCTTGCTTAGAAGGAGCTTACTTTGGCGGTAGTGATTCAACAACAATTGAACTAGCTGGTGAAATCGGCGAAAATATTGGCATGGCCTTTCAAATCTTTGATGATATTCTTGACTACTCTTCCAGTACTGGAGTCTTAAGGAAACCTGTTCTTGAAGATGTTGCCCAAGGTGTCTATACATTGCCGCTCCTGTTAGCCTATCAGACAGCTCCAACTGAATTTAAAGACCTGCTCGATAAAAGACAGCACATAACTAAAAGTGAAATTCGCCAAGTTGCCCACTTAGTAAGAAAACATCAAGGTGTCAATCAAGCTAAAAAATTAGCCCAGAGCTTTACTGAAAAAGCCGCTGAAAAGATTTCACTTCTACCTGACTCTCCTGTCACTAGCGAAATATCTCAGCTAGCGCAAAAATTATTAAAGAGAAAATTTTGACTAATCAAACTGCAGCAAGTTAATTGCGGCAGTTTTTTTGTTTTAACTAATTACATTTTAAATCATATAATAATTTATTTCTAATATTTAGAGTTTAACTTAGAAAAAATTATTCATTTTTCCAAATTCCGCGGTCAACTGCCAATAGTCGTTGATAGTGTCGATTATTAGTCGCTAACTCAGTTGGTGATCCGCTCATTTGCAATTGACCATCTTCAATGAAAATAATTTTGTCCATTAAAGATAATCCTTGCAAATGATGAGTAATCCAAATTAAAGTTTTATCTTTTAATTGTTGATTAAAAGTTTCAATTAATGCCTGTTCCGTAATTGGATCCAAACTGACGGTCGGCTCATCCAAAATAACGATTGGCACTTGTTGAAGTAAGATTCGTGCTAAAGCCAAACGATGGCGCTCTCCACCAGAAAAGCGCAATCCGGCCTCATCAACTTCGGTTTCTAATTGCTGCGGCAACTGCTTAACCAATTCCTTTAGTCCAACTCGCTCCAAGACAGCCCATAACTGTTGATCAGTAGCATTTTCATCAGCTAAGCGTAAATTATTACTTAAGGTTGTATGGAAAAGGTACGGGGCCTGATGCAAAACGCCGATGAAATGACTAATTTGCTGTGTCATTTTCCAAGTGGATTGACCATTTAGTGTCACCAGACCGCTACTTGGTTTTAAATCACCACGTAGCAAATGAGCCAAAGTAGTTTTTCCTGAACCACTTCGGCCAAGAATTGCTAACTTTTCTCCGGGTTTAATAGTCAAACTTAACTCCTTCAAAGCCGGCTTAATTGCTCGCGGATAAGTATAACTAATTTGATCAATTTTTAAAGTGTATGGTCCCCGAGGCGGTTCAACCGTCGTAGCCGTCATTTGCTTTTCATTTTCTGGCAGCTTATTTAATCGAAGTAACGAATCTTGATAAATATTAGTTTCCTCAGCAGCTTGACTTAGTGGAGCAAATGCATCAACCAACGGGAAAATCGAGAGCACAAATGCGGCAATCCAATTAGCTGCTCCTCCATGGCTACCTGGAAAACGAAAACTGCTCCATACCAACAGCATGATAGCAATCACACCAAAAACAACTTGAACCATAAAATCCCGCCGCCGATCGAACTGTTGTAATTTGGCTTTAACTGCGGCCAATTGTTGTTCGTGTTGTCGATGTGTGTTCAGATACTCATCTGCTCTTTGACTAAAAATCCAATCGGAAACACCTAAAATATTATCGGTCAAATCAGTATACAATTGTGTGCGTAACTGTTTACGTCTTTCCTGTCGAGCTGCATTAGCCAATAGTGACCATAACGGAAAAACAAATACTATGACACCAAAAAATAAAAGCATCACCAAACCAAACCACCAAGAGAACCAACCCAGGCCTAGAATAATGAACAAATATAACATCCAAGCTGTAACGGTTGGAAAAACTGTTCGCAAATATAGATTCTGTAAATGAGCAATATCATCAGATAATAAACCTAAGACATCACCGGTTTGATGCCGACTTTTGAAAAAAACAGCATCTCTTTCCAAAGTTTGATATAACTTCAAACGTAAACGCGAGGTTAAACGCAAAACCCAATTATGACTAGTTAAGCGTTCTAAATAACGAAAAACCGGGCGACCAATCCCAAAAGCCCTAGTCAAAACGATTGGTACATAAACCAAAAGAATGTTTTCTGGTAGGGATGCCGAGCGACTAATCAGATACCCTGAGTTAAACATTAAAGCCGAAGCACAAAAGAAGGTTGCAAAGCCCAAAACTAAAGCTAAAATCAGGGACCGGCGATATTTTCTCAAAAAGGGACGAACCCATTTATCTTCTTTAAAAAGGTTAAATAGCTGCATTTAGACACTCCTTAATGATTGACTCAACTTGGCAAAAGCTCCCTGCTGTTGCTGCAATTGAGCTAAACTACCTTGCTCAGCAATCCGACCGTGATCTAAGACAACAATCTGATCCATTTCCTGCATCCAATGCAGCCGATGCGTCGCAAAAAATACTAAATGATTTTCCATCAATGGCAACATCCGCTCTTTTAATTCAACTTCAGTTTCAATATCCAAGTGAGCTGTTGGTTCGTCAAATAACAGAATTTTTCGTTGTTGGTCTAAAAATGCGCGGGCTAAAGCAATACGTTGCGCTTGACCACCGCTTAAACCACGTGCGCCCTCCCCAATTTGGGTATCCAAGCCATGGGGTAATTCTGCAACCAACTGCTCTAAGCCGACCACTTTAACCGCTTCTTTAATTGCTGCGATTGAAGCACTCGGACGGTAAAAAGCAATATTTTCCCGTAATGTTGCCCGAAAAATGTAAGGATTTTGCGGAATATAAATCAATTGCCGCTGCCAGGTTGGTTGCTCAAATGACGAAATCGTTTTTCCAGCTATCTGAATCTGTGCTCGATCAGGATTTAAAAACCCTCCCAATAGGTTAATTAAAGTTGACTTTCCAGAACCGCTGAGTCCAATAATTCCAATCTTCTGGAAACCTGTGACTGCTAAATCAAGCTGTTTTAAAGTCGGTGATGTTTGCTTAGCGTAGGTAAAATCAAGTTGTTGAATTGTCAAATGACTATCTGTTCGCCAAGTTGGCAATTCAATCATTTTAATCTCATTTTTTTTATTTGCTAAAATTTCCTCGATTGCTGTCAAAGCATTTTTACCATCTAAAGTAGCATGATAATCATTAGAAAAATCACGGATAGGTAAAAAGTACTCTGGACTTAAAATCAAAATGGTCAAAGCCGGAAATAACAAAATTGCCCCATTAATTAACCTAATACCCAAAATTACAGCGACTACTGCAATCGAAAGTGTAGTAAAGAAATCCAAAGCAAAAGTTGACAAGATTGCAATTCGCAAAGTGCTCATTGTCGCTTTGCGGAAACGTTCACTCGTTTTAAAAATACTCCGAGCATAACGCCGACTAAGCCCTAGATAACGTAAAGTATCAATTCCCCGCAAGGAATCAACAAAATGATTTGATAATAATTGATACGTATGATATTGATGGTCTGCTTTAGCTTGGGCTGCATAACCCAAAACAATCATAAAAATAATTATCAATGGATAAATCGCCAATAAGAAAGCCCCTGATTTCCAATCAAGCAACCAAACTGCCGCTAATAACACCCAAGGAACAATCGTCATAGTCGCAACTTTTGCCAAAATTAATTGCAGATAATTTTCAACTTGATCAATTCCCTCTAAAGCCATTGTTGTCACGTTACCGGTACCTTGATCTTGAATAATTTGCGGTCCTTGCTCAAAAACCTTAGTTAGTAAATCTTGCCGCAACCGTTGTGCTTGTTGCTGAGCATAATTGTCTAGTATACGCGTACGCAATAACAAACATATATGACGCAACAAATAGCAAGCAACAAAAGCTAAGATCCAGTTCCATTGTTCGGTTAAAGACTTTCCTTCCCACAAATTAGTAATTGCTTTGGCTAAAAAACAAGCCTGCCCCAGAATCGAAGCGGCTTGCAATAGTGCCAATCCTAACAACAACGCTAAAACTCGGCGAATTCCAGGAAAAGACATTAATTTTTTATCAATCATACTTAATACCCAGTTTGTGATTCTGGCCGATGACTGATCCGTTTATGGAAAATATAGTAGGTCCAACCGATATACGCCAACACAAATGGTAAAAATACACAAACTACAATTGTCATAACTTTTAGTGTATATGGACTTGATGATGCAGTTGAAATTAACAAATCATATTTAGAACTAATTGAACTAATCATTACTCGTGGAAACAATCCATTGAATAATAATCCAACTAAAGCTACAAAAGTCAAACCACTAGCTAAGAAAGCTGGTAGTTCTTTGCCCTTCATAACTGCTGCATGAGCCGCAACTGTCAACAAAACAATCAGTACGACCCAGGCCAGTGTGGCTGTAAAATGCAGTTTAAAGAAATCTGTTTGTAAATAAAGCAAAACTGCAAACACTACTAGGCCAGCATATAAAACCCAATAAAGCTTGCTTGCCTGCATTTTAGCTCGTTCACGAACGGGACCAGTTGTCTTCAATGCAATATAATTCAAACCGTGCAGATAACTCATTAAAACAACCGCAACTCCCCCAACAATTGAAAATAAATTAATGTAATTAAAGAACGTTGCCGTCATGTTACCCTTAGCATCCAATGGCATTCCCTGAATCATACTGATAAACATCACACCAAAGAAAAATGGAACCAAGAAACTCCCAAGAACTAGCGTTGCTCCCCAAACACCTTGTTTGCTGGTTGGAGATTTAGCTCGGAATTCAAAGGAAACCCCGCGAATAATTAAACCAACCAAAATAAGAAATAAAATTAGATAGTAACCACTGAAAAGAGCAGAATACCAAAATGGGAAAGAAGCAAACATTGCTCCTCCGGCAGTAATCAACCAAACTTCATTACCATCCCAAACAGGTCCAATCGTTGCAATTAACTGATTCTTTTCCTGCTCATTGCGTGCCAAAGTTTTTGTGGCCATTCCAACGCCATAATCAAACCCTTCCAAAAAGAAGAATCCTGCGAACAAAACACCAATTAATAAAAACCAAATAAATTGTAATGGGCTCATTATTCAAACGCCTCCTTATCAAATGGATCGACTTGGTCGGCCTTGTGATCGTCAGCAGCAATCTCATCTTCATAAAATGGTCCTTTTTTCAACTCTAAACGAACCAAAGAAATCATCGTTGCTGCAATGAATGCAAATAATAAGAAATAGACAATATTAGTTGTTAGAAGTGAACCAACTGAAACATTTGGTGAGACACTTTGTTTTATGGTAAACAAGCCATAAACCGTCCACGGATAACGACCAAGTTCAGTTACTAACCAACCAGCCGTATTAGCCAAAAATGGTGTAAAAGTACACAATCCTAAAACCCACAACATCCACTTCTTCTCATACAAAATCTGCTTCTTTTTGCGAGTGAAGAAGAGACCTAAAGCTGAAACTAACAACATCAAGCCGCCAAAGCCAGCCATAATTCGAAAACTCCAGAATAATGCATTAACGGGTGGGTAATAGTTATTATTCTTTCCGTACTTCTTTTCTAACTGTTTATTAACTTCATTCATTCCTTGAACCGCACCAGAAGGCCGGCCATATGCTAAAATACTTAGCATATCAGGAATGTCCAAACTAAAATCATTTTTGTGTTCTTTTTCATTAGACCAGTCAATTACCGACCACGCCGCATGATTTTTAGTTGTGTTATATACTCCCTCAGTTGCCGCAAATTTCATTGGTTGCTCATTAATCAAATACTTCATTTGCTGATCACCAGCAAAAATCACTAATACTGCACCAATCAAACTCAACAGTAGTCCTAGTCGTAGTGACTTTTTATAAAAAGCTGTTTCTTTCGCCTTTTGATGAAGTAATCGAAAAGCTGACAAGCCAGCAATAATAATCCCACCAGTAACCACTGTTCCAGCAATTACATGACCAAATTCAAACCAAACTTGCGGATTTTTTAAAAGTGCCGAAAAACTAGTCATAACAGCATGACCATTTTTAATTGCATAGCCTGTTGGATGCTGCATGAAGCTATTAGCTGTTAAAATCCACAAAGCTGAAATCATTGAGGCAAAAGTCACCAGCCAGATAAACACTACATGGACTTTAGGGCTGAGACGATCCCAAGTAAACATCCACAAGCCAAGGAAAGTCGACTCCATAAAGAAAGCCAACAACGCCTCAATTGCTAATGGTGCTCCAAAAATATCCCCCATAAATCTTGAATAATCCGACCAGTTCATTCCGAACTGAAATTCTTGAATAATGCCAGTAACCACTCCGACTGCAAAACTAAGTAGGAAAATATTTCCCCAAAATTTTGTCATTCGGAGATACTCTTTTTTCTTAGTAACAACATAAGTCGTTTCCATAATTGCAACAGCAAGTGCGGTTCCAATTGAAAATGGTACAAAGAAAAAGTGGAAAACCGTTGTCATTGCAAATTGAAAGCGCGCCAATGAAACGATACTCATTCAGATCTCCTCCTTTTTTATAATTACTTAATTGCAAAAGTGATAACTTTCGCAAAATTTAAAAAATTTCTACTTAACACTTCAAATATACTCCATTCAATTGAAAATTCCAACCAAATTCCTGCATAAACCTTGTGAAAAATATAATTTTTGTTAGCTAAAAGCTGTTTTGAATATTCTTAAAGAAAAGCGACTACTAGCCGAAGATGGCGTTTCCACCAAAGCTTTAATTTTAAAGAGCCATCACTCTTTTCTTTACCAAGCCCGTTTTAAAATCTCAAAAATTGAATTTTTATTCACAAATAAAAAATTAATTTTTCATTAAAAACAAATCCGTTTCTTAGCTATCTCACAAAAGGATAGCCTCCTGCCAAAAACAAGCCCACAACTCCAACTGCAAAAATAACCGCTAATAATAACCATCGTTTAGTAGCTGAAAAATGGTCTGTTTGGCTGAAAAAGATCTCACAAAACCCAATTGCGCCGATTGCCAATAAAATTTTAAAAACTGTCAAAACTGGTGAATGCTGCCAAGCATACCCCGTCAGCATGATGCCACTGATAATTGCTACTACATAACAAATTCGGGCAATCGTCACCCCTAATCTAGTTGTTTTCTTTTGAACTATTGCAGTTAAAATTACTCCTGCTAATACAATCCACGTTATTAAGTGTAGCCAAATCCACATTTTATAACACCTCACTTTCCTCTTATTCTAAACTCACTGGTTAAAAAGTACACTCAGATGAACTTATTGTCAAAAAAATCAATCGTTGTATTAATTTAAAAACGAAAACCCCCTTAAAGAGACAGCAATGATATGAACTATCAGTAATCTTTATTTTCTATCACTTAAAAGCCCTTATTTCCTGGGAAATAAATTTGCTAAACAATTAAACTACTGATATTGCTTAATATCAAAAATGTTACAGTAACAAGTTGTCCCAAAATTGGCCTAGCTTAAACAAACAGTCCTCTTAATAAGCTGCTATCTTTTTCGTGCTTCAATCACAGTTCATGGTTACTTTTCCACACCAGTCAGCTTTACAAACTATCGTAGCGATGATACAGTTCCACTAGTTGATAGAGATTTGCATCTTCTTACTTGCTAAATCGGAAGCGCAAGACTAAATCACAGGAACTTTACATACATTATCAAATCGTGATTAGTCAGGTCTTCGAACACCAATACTATGTGAAATCACCAAACCTGCAACAACTGCTGCAAACTCACTCCTAAAAGAAAGGTAAAAAGGTTTTAGCGCCACCGACAAAACTGTTTGATAGAGAAATCTCAATGTTCCTGTGACTATTGAGAAGGAGGTAAAAAATGAAAATTGGCAAACAAATTCAAAAGCAACGAGAGCGTCTGAACATGCCCCAAGACCAGCTGGCTAATAAATTATATGTTTCTCGTCAGACAGTTTCTAACTGGGAAAATGATCGACACTACCCAGATATCGAGAATCTTCTTTTGCTGAGTGTGCTATTCGATACCTCCTTAGACCAATTAGTCAAAGGAGATGTACCAAATATGAAAAAGAAAGTCTTCACAAAAGAATCCAATCGAGATGCTAAACTGATGATTGCATGTTGGATAATTGGAATAGTTACTATTGGACCATCACTATGGTTGCCTAGTCCTTGGTTCTACATTATGGTTATAACTCCTTTTGTTCTTGGATTTATTCCAGCAATTCATTTAGAATATCTCAAACACAAGGTAGACGTCCGCACCTACAAGGAAATCATTGCCTATGAGGATAACAAAGACATTGAGAAAATTAGAAGACATCGTAATTGGGTGCGTGATCAATTACACCAATGGGGGCTTGCCATTGGTATTGGAGTGATTATCTTGGTGATCACAGTGATCGTAGCGATACCTTTCATGTTTCTCTATAAGTATCTGCACTAATTATCAAGTTACCATCCCCCAAAGTAGATACTAAGAACACTTGAACCAGTAATAATTACTTGATATCAAAAATTTTCATTTTACGCTAGCTTATGCTGAACTACCTGAAATTATTACAACTTTTCTTTAAAACGCTGCTTAATATCTATCATCGGATCCAACTGCCAGCTCTACTTGATTTACAATCTTATTCAGCTTTGGTTTTAGGGCTGAATTAACCTAGAAACATATTAGTTCCTTTTCCACTTATAACTTCTTATAATAAAATTGTATCTTTAGGATAGTAAAACAGCAGACTTTCTAGGTGAAAAACCACAGGAGGAGATTTTATGGCTTATCGCGCAGTTAACCCTTATAACGGAAAATTAATTAAAGAATTTGCTCCAAGTACCGATACTGAAGTTGAAGAAGCTTTAACAGCTGCTGAAAATTTTTATCAAAATGCCAAAAAACAGTCTTTTGAACAACGAGCTAAACAACTTGCTGCTTTGGCTGCAGAGTTCACAAAAAATTGTGATTATTATGCACGCTTCATTACTACAAATATGGGAAAATTAATTAATGACGCCCAAGCAGAAGTTAAAAAAACAGCGGCTTTTGCTCAATACTATGTTGATCATGGAGCGGCGGCTTTAGCTAATCAAGATTACTCCGCAAGTGCAAAACAACCGGCACATCTAGAATTCAGTTCAATTGGTGCGATTGTCGCCGTCGAACCTTGGAATTTTCCCTATACCCAAGTAATGCGGGTTTTTGCGCCTAACTTTATTTTGGGTAACCCCGTAATTTTAAAACATGCTAGCATCGTTCCCGAGTGTGCTCACGCCTTTGAAGAAGCTTGTCAAACAGCTGAAATTCCAACAGGTGCTTTTAAAAATCTTTTTGCTTCTTATGATCAAGTTACTACTATGATTAGTGATGCTCGTGTGCAAGGGGTTGCCTTGACCGGATCAGAAAAAGCTGGCGCCAAAATTGCAGCTGCCGCTGGTAAAAACATTAAAAAATCAACTATGGAACTTGGTGGAACAGATGTTTGTGTTATTTTAGATGATGCTGACTTAAATAAAGCGGTTGTCGGTGCTGCAAAAGGTAGATTAAATAATTCAGGACAAGTTTGTACTGCTGCCAAACGCTACTTAGTCCAATCTGGAATTTATGATGATTTTTTAGCAGAACTTAAACAAGAGTTTGCCAAATACCAACCTGGAAATCCCTTGGATGAAAATACAACGCTGGCTCCACTATCCTCAAAATCAGCTCAAAAAACTTTACAGCAACAAGTTAAGGATGTATTAGCTGGTGGTGCAAAAGTTTTATGGGGGATCCAACACCTGTCAGTGGTCCGGGAGCTTTTTTCAATCCCTTAATTATTAGTGGAATGAAATTTGATAATCCGATGTACGACCAAGAACTATTTGGACCAGTTGCCCAGCTTTATCGCGTTACTGATGAAGCTGACATTTTGAGAATTGCTAACCACTCAAATTACGGTCTAGGTGGAGCTATTTATTCTGAAAATTTACCAGCTGCTCGAGCTTTAGCAGCAAAAATTGAAACTGGTCAAGTAGCTATTAATCAACCACTATCTTCAATTCCTGAATTGCCTTTCGGTGGTGTAAAACATTCTGGCTACGGCCGGGAACTTAGCGATCTCGGTATACGAGAATTTGCTAATATTAAAACTATTCTTGGTTAAATGATTTTATAATTACTTTGTTTTTTGTAAACACGACAGAACATAAAATTTAAATATTTTAATCCTCAAAGAAGGTCAGCTAATTTTTTATTAGCTGACCTTCTTCACTAGTTAGTTATAATTATTAAACCAATGCTTTTTCTTTTGGATTAACTAAACATCATTCGTTGACACAGTGTCAATGAAATGCTAGACTAAATAAAAATTGACACGGTGTCAATAAAGGAGGAATTTATTAATGGTGCTCGCGAATCTATCTAAGGTAACTGATACTAAATTGCAGCGAATCAACTCGGCCCTATTAAAAGAATTTTCGAGTTACCCACTTAATCAAGCACAGGTTGCCCGAATCGTTAAAAGTGCTGATATCTCCCGTGGTTCCTTTTACACCTACTTTAAAGACTTACCCGATGCTTATCAATACTTGTATCATCAAGCAATGACAGCTATTCATCAACCACTGCCCACCGCCAGTTTAACCAGCAATTATCAACCGGAAATTTATCTGCAAACTGCCAGTGATTTTACCGGAAAAATCGTTAATAGCCGTTATTACAACTTAATCAAGTTACACATCCTATATAACGAAGTCATTTTGCCCCAAGCTAAACCAGCACCAGCTTTAACTCTAGATGCCCGCCATTGGTCAGCTATGACTTTGTCTCACGCAACCATTCGTGATATTTTACTTCAGCCTGCTAAACGCCAAACTTTTTTAGATCGTTTGGCAATCGCTTTAACCTCATTAGTCGATCAGGATTAGCTGGTTTAGAAAAGAGTTGATTAAATGTTTTTATCATTGAAAGAAATTAAGTATGAAAAATTACGCTATAGCTTAATTATCGGAATGATTATGCTAATTAGTTATCTAGTCTTCGTTTTAACTGGCTTAGCTCAAGGTCTGGCACAACAGAACACAGCTGCTATTAAGTCATGGAATGTTAAACAAATAGTTCTGAATAATAATGCCAATATTAACTTAACTCAATCATTAATTACTAAAAAAAACAGCCAACAACTCCATCTAACTAAAAAAGAGGCCTATATCGGTCAAGCTCCAGTAGTTGCCAAAAAAAGCGGCTTAGCCAAAGAATCTGCTCAATTCATTGGGTTAGAATCGAATCAATTTATTGCTAAACAAGTTAAATTAACCAGCGGACATTGGGTAAAGAACTCGCAACAATTAGTTGTCGATCAAGCATTTAAAACTGCCGGCTATAAATTAGGTGATCATTTAAAATTAAACTCTAACAAAACTGACTATCAAATCGTTGGTTTTACTGAGAATGCCAAGTTAAGTGTCGCTCCAGTCATTTATGGGCAATTAGCAGCCTGGCAACAACTCAAAAATCTGAACAAATCATTCAAGGCCAGTGCTGTCGTTTCTCAGCAAGCTAATTACCAATCTCATTCAAACGGTTTAAAAACATATAGTATTCAAAAATTCATTAACAAATTGCCTGGCTACTCCGCTCAAAATATAACTTTTACCTTTATGATCGCTTTTCTGATGATAATTTCTTTAATTGTAATTGCTGTTTTCTTATATATTTTGACAATTCAAAAAATTCAAAACTATGCCGTTTTGCGAGCCCAAGGTATCCCAGCCCGATTCTTAATTCGAGCGACGCTTACTCAAGCACTCTTATTAGTCTTAATCGGAATAATCATTGCAGCGGGATTAACTGGAGTTACGGCAGTTGCTATTCCCGCTGGAACTCCTATGACTTTTAACCTGCCGCTGTTAACTAGTATTGCTGGTGGTCTGATTGTCACAGCTTTAGTGGGGGCATTGATACCAGTTTGGACAATTGCTAAAATTGATCCAGTTTCTGCAATTGGAGGTTAAGTAATGACTACAAAAAAATTGCTTGAAATGCAGCAAATTAATAAAAGTTTTGGTAATGGTCTAAGTAAAGTTCATGTCTTGCATGATCTAAATTTTGCAGCAGCGGCAGGTCAGTTAAATTTGATCCTAGGTCCATCTGGATCTGGGAAAAGCACCTTTTTAACAATCGCCGGTGGCCTGCAGTCACCTTCCAGCGGACAAGTCAAGTTGGCTGGACAAGTATTAACAGAATTATCTGCTAAACAGCGTGATTCATTGCGCTTAAATCAAATTGGCTTTGTCTTACAAGCATACAATCTCCTACCTTACCTCAAAGTTAGCGATCAATTCGCTTTAGTTGACCGAATCAAACCTACTAATAATCTTTCCCCAACTGAATTAGCTAGCTTATTGGATGAACTAGGAATTGCTGAATTAATCGATAAATATCCAGCCGAACTCTCAGGTGGGCAAAATCAACGTGTAGCAATTGCACGTGCGCTTTACCCCAATCCACCAATTATTTTGGCTGATGAGCCGACAGCTGCTCTTGATAGTCAGCGAGTTGAACAAGTCGGACAATTATTTGCTGATTTAGCTCATACTGAACAAAAAGCCGTGATCATTGTTACTCATGACTTGCGGCTAAAAAGATTTGCTGATCAAATCAACGAAATTAAAGATGGTCAACTATTACCGACAGTTATCAATCACTAATAGTAGTCCCCAGTCGTGTTCAACTAGGGACTACTATTTAGACTGCCAATAATTATTTTCTGCGGTTGGCTTTTCGCAAAAGTAGTTTACGCCTTTTCGGTGACATCACTTTAGTATAATTCAATTTTTTAGCATATTTGAAATATTTAGTAAACAAATTGCTGTTAGTTCCCCAGTAATAAAACCCGAGAGCCAGTGCAATAACCGCTAACAAATCAAACGGATATGGAATTAAATTAATTCCATTAAATTCCTTACTACCAATAAAAGACATTCCTGACAACGCCAATAAATAAAAGATCATCCACCAACTACCGTCAAATTGGCGTTTGGTCCGTTTCCAATCATTCTTCCACTCATAGTAAAAATACAATGGCAATCCTAAAAGAATGACTAAAGTAACCTCAAGGGTTGTTGGCCACATCGCCCAATAAATTGCCAGCGAAGCTAATATAAATGATAGTGATGTTGTCAAATTGACCCGTGAATTTTTAATTGGTCGAGCAAATTCGGGAGCCATTTTTCGAAAAGCAATTAGCGTTACTGGTCCGGTCAGCAGTGCAATTAACATTGAAGTTGAGATTACTGTCGCTAATGTGTCCCAAGAACGAAAGAAAGTTACCATTAAAATACTTAAAACAGCATTAGCTATCATAGCATTTCTAGGTATCTGGTAACGTTGATTAATTTTTCCTAAGAATTTGGGCAAGTGTTCATTATCAACCATTGCTGCTAAAACTCGACTAGTTGAGGCAACTGTTGAAACCCCTGTGCCAAAAGGTGAGATAAAGGCATCCATGTACAACAGCACCGAAAGCCAATAAATTCCTAATAAAATTGCTAAGTCAGCAAATGGTGAATTAAAGTTAATTCCACTCCAACCAACCCTAGCAATTAGTTTAGGTGAAATTGCCGTAATAAAAGTTATTTGTAGCAAAATATAGATAATCCCGCTGATTAAGAGGGAAAGATTAATTGCTCGTTTAATATTCACCTTAGGATTTTCTAAATCACTACCAATATTAATAATTGTTTGAAAAGCATTAAAAGAAAAAATTATCCCCGCGGTTGTCGTTGCCTTAAAAATCGGTGCTGAACCATATGGCATAAATGCATGTAAATTGCTACCTAAATTTTCAAGGTGAAAACTACTAAATAACAACATAATAATTGTTAGCAAAGGAATCCCAATTTTAAAAATCGAAATAAAACTGGTAAAACGCGTTAATAAACTAACTGACCAAAAATTAAATAATGTAAAAATAATAATAAACACAAAGACCACCAGTAAACCACTAGTCGTAATTTGGTTGTGTTGCATCAAGCCATTGGTAAAGTTTGCCCACTTCCACGGCCAACTGCTCATATATTGAACTGCAGCAACAGCTTCAATTGGGATAATTGTTATTAAAGCAATCCAGTTCGCCCATGCCGCAATAAAACCAACTAATGATCCATGAGTGTATTGGGCATATTTGCTCATTCCGCCATTTTCTGGCAACATTGTTCCTAATTCAATATAATTATAGGAAATAATAGCAATAATAACTGCCCCTATAACCCAGGAAATAATTGCCGCTGGCCCAGCAACTCGTGCTGCTTCCCATGAACCAAATAACCAACCCGATCCGATAATTGTGCCGAGTCCCAACATTACTGCATTAAATAAACTGATTTTGTTGCTAGTAGAATTCATAGTTTAAGTAGTAATCTCCTCTTTTGTTTAAAATTAAAATCTCTTTAGTTACTTATTCTTAATAATGGACACAGGTTCCAATCTAATTAACCCCTTAGAATACATTTTCCACAAACAACATATAAAATGTTAACATTGTAAAATATTATCTTCAAATAAAAAAGTTTTCACAAATTTTCAATCACACTAATTGTTAACTGAAAATTCATGGAAACTTTTTAATTTTTTCTATTTAATCAGAAGTTAGTTATCTGAACTTGCTGCTGATTGGGAAACTTTAACTTGACTTGGAACTGCCAACTCAGTTTTATTTCGCCAATACGAAGATAAAACTGAACCGGAAATATTGTGCCATATACTGAAAATGGTCGAAGGAATTGCTGCTGCTGGAGCAAAATACTTCATCGCTAAAGTTGCACCGACAATCGCAACTTGGTTAGCCGATAATTGGGGAATTAAGTCAGTTGGACTCTATCTAGGAACCATGGCTATTGCCTGCTTCATTGCTTTACTAACAATCATCGAAACTAAAGATGTTGATTTCACAAAATAGTTTCAGCATACTCCTAAGGGGTATGCTTATAATAAAAACCAGTTTAAGCAATTACTGCTAAAACTGGTTTTTATTATTTTTTAAGAGTAAAATTAATGATAAGTAATTTAACCCAAGGAGCTGATTCACTTGAAAGATTCCATCAACGACCGCCAAAGAGCTAAAGAGCTCACAAAAAAACTGTTGCAGCAATTAGATAAGAAAACAGATCGGCCAGCTGAATTATTAGACATTATCGATGTTTTACTGCAAGTCTATACTAAATTAGATCAGACAAAAGACCCCGCTGTCTTAATTAACCACTTCATTAATTATCTCCGCAGTACCGCCTTAAAGGGAAAACTTCACTTCCCACCAGCTGAAGAAAAAATAATTATTGAATTAGAAGTTCTGGGCCAAAAAGCTGGTATAAATGGTAATTATTTAGGTGGATATACTGATAAATCACAATTTTACAGCATTTTCGAACACGTTTCCCAACGTGACTAATCAGCAAAAAAGCGATTTGATACTGCCAAACTTCAGTATCAAATCGCTTTTTTAAAATACTAATTACTTAACCGTCGCTGATTCACAAGCAGCTACTAACTGTTCAGCAGTTTGACTGCCAAAAATTACTGGCCGATCGTTAATCATGGTTGCTGGAACACTCATAATGTGTTTTGCTTGCCGAAGTTCAGGGAAAAGCTGTAAATCAAGCATTTCTGCCGAAACATTTGGATTAATAGCTGCCATATGCTGACAAGTTGATACTACATCAGGACAAAAATGACAAGTTAAAGCTACCCCGATTTTTATCTTTGTCACAGGCAAAGCCTTGATCCGTTCAATAAGTTCCGGAGCTAATTCTTGCCCGGGCCCAGCTAAATTATAAACTGCCAACACCAATGAATTCAGTTCATGGCCAGTTGGAATACCTGCAAAACGAATACCAGTCAGATTTTGTTGCTGATTTAATAGTTCCAACAAAGGCAAAAAGTCTTCTCCACCATCAGCAGCTCGAACTTGATAGTCCAAGTGCCGATCTAAATCACAGAACTCTTTAACGAAACTTTGCAATTCTTGACTCTTCTGACCGTTATCACTCAAGACCTGCAAAGTAACCTTTTGAGTTAATCTTTCAAAAATTGATTTTAATTGCTGCTGCAACTTAGCATCAAACCAAGATCCTTGATGAACCATTACGGTTGATTTTTCCGCCAATTTGGTTGTTTGTCCCACTGGTTTAGTTGCTGATTTTTGCTTCCTTTCAATCGGAATCTGTAGCCGTTGTTTAAGCGCTGTTACATAATGCTCTGCACTAGTTGCGGCAACTGCTCCATCACTAGCTGCAGTAACAATTTGCCGTAGTGGTTTAACAACAATATCACCAGCAGCAAAGACACCCGGCAAGTTAGTTGCCAAAGTAGCATCAGCTTTTAAATAACCATGTTCATCATGGTTTAATATTTTAGTCAACTTAGCTGTTGCCGGCTGGGTACCGATATAAATAAAAACACCAAATGTCTGCTCACTTGAATCAGGTTGGTAAGAAAACTCTTTTCCAGTTTGATTATTTTTAAAAACAGCTGTTTCCAAATAATCTTTCCCAGTAACTCGAACAATCTCCGTATTAAACTTGACATCTACCTTGGGATTATTTAAAGCACGGGCCGCAGTTAGGGGGGCACAAGTAAATTCTGCTTCACGTGAAATCACCGTTACATGTTTAGCATAACGTGTTAGATAATCGGCCTCTTCAGCAGCAGCATACCCGCCGCCAATTACAAAAACTTGCAGGCCAGTAAATAATTCACCATCACAAGTTGAACAAAATGCTATCCCATGTCCACGAAATTGTTGCTCTCCAGGAAAGTTAAGTTCACGCGGTTTGGCACCAGCGGCAATAATCACACTGCGTGCATAATAATCCTGCCTACCATGCAAAACTTTCAAATCACCTTCTAATTCATAATCAGTAATTTGATCATGGACAATTTGCACACCAAAATTGGCAGCTTGCTGCTGCATCTGATTCATGAGGGCCGTGCCATCAATCTTTTCGACTGCTGGATAGTTCCAAACTACCGAAGTAGTCGTTACTTGACCGCCCACTTGATTCGCTTCAATCACTAAGGTGTCCATCGTTGCTCGACCCGCATAAATTGCTGCGCTTAATCCAGCTGGCCCAGCACCAATAATCACAGTATCGTAAATTTTTTTATCTGCCATCATCGGGTCCTCTTAAATTTTGCCAACCAAATCTAAGCTTGGAGTAATTGTGTCGTCACCTGGATGCCAATGAGCAGGACAAACTTTATCGCCATGCTTTTCGACAAATTGAGCTGCTTGTAAAGTTCGTAAAATTTCACCGGCATCTCGACCAATCCCCATATCATTGATCGTATAAGATTTAATTTGTCCCTCTGGATCAACGATAAACACACCACGAAACGCTTGACCAGCTTCTTCATCCAAAACGCCAAAGAACCGGGCCAACTTTCCTGCTGGATCAGCTAACATTGGGTACTGAACCTTGCCAATCGTATCAGTTGCTTCAGCCCACGCTTTGTGAACAAATTCAGTGTCTTCCGAAACTGAATAAACTTCCGCATTTGCTTGTTTAAATTCAGCATAATGATCTTGCAGATCACCTAATTCAGTTGGACAAACAAATGAAAAGTCTGCTGGGTAAAAGAAGAAAACCGACCATTTACCTAAAACATCTTGTAAAGTTACAGGATGTGTTTCACCTTGTTGATAAGCATTAACCTTAAAGTCGGTTAACTTTTGATTGATAAAGTTCATAAGAGCACCCTTCCTTTAATAGTAATTTAGAATTTTTCTAATTCCAACTCCTATTATAGAATCAATTGTGCACAATGTAAATGGCTAATGTAAATTTAATGAAAACTTTATTTTATGCTAACTGCCATTTTCAACGCAGTTTGCGGCGTATGTGTTTGCAATTGATAAACAGCATTACCCTTTTGCCAAATAATCAACTGCTCACGTTGACGTTCAACAATCGCGGTTTGAAAACTTACTCGACCATAATTTTCAGGTGCTGGTAAGCTGTTTTTAGCTAAAAAAGAAACTACTTCTTTAGCTAAAGACTGGGGGTCCCCTTGATTAACTGTTGTTGCATGAACTGTCAAAAACCAATTTCCTTCGTACCAACTTAAATATTGTTGTCCGGCCCCAGCATCAATTGTTCCCGTTAACTCATCTCCCAAATCAACCGTGGGCAATCCTTTAAACTCGGTTGCTGAACGATAGCCAATTTGCTGTCTTGCTGTTGTTTCAGATTCATATGTCTTTTTCGTGTAAACTGCATAAGGGTTTTCTTGCTTAAGAGTTGCATCATTAAATTTTTTGGCCCGTGATCCAACACTGTAATTAATCGTAAAATTATTAGAATCGCCTTGATAATACACATTTAGCCGATTGCTACCATTTTCTAAACCATCAGTTTGAGGCAAAGGAACTTGTCCTAAACTTCTCATGAGCTGCTGATTCATTAATGTTACCCGTGAAACATTTGTTGCTTGATTCGTTACTGAAGAACTAGAACTAGTCGTTGCTCTCTGACTGGTGGTTGAATTTGAATAGCTTGTATGTGATGAATCACTACCGGTTGAATGATGTTTAACTTCACTCGTACTACTTGAAACTGACAAACTACTTTTAGCAGTTTTATTTCTACTAAAACTACATCCCCCAAGTACTAAAAGTGTAGTTAATACCAATAATTGTTTTTTCATGCTACACCCTTCTTCCTTAAAACTTTCCTTTTATTTCAAGATAGCTGAAAAATCGCATTCGGGCAATTGATTCGCTATTGAAAAATTTTTATTTTATTATTGACAAACAATAATAAATAGATTAAGATACACTCATTAAATAATTAAATTCTAATTAAAAGCAATGACAAGGACAGTAATCAATATTGAATGTCAGGGAGCTGCTGGTTAGTGCAAAGCAGTCAGGATGTATTTGATGAATATCACCTTTGAGCCGTAAGCTGAATTTTTAAGCTTAACTGTTTCCCCACATTACCGGGGTAGGCAATTGATAATAATGATAGTTGACTAGTTAAGATGGAGCTAATTTCATGAGAAGTTAGTTTAATTAAAGGTGGTACCGCGCTGAAAACGCCCTTTAACAACAGATGTTGTTAAAGGGCGTTTTTTGTTAGAATTTAAAATCCGTTTCAAAAGTGAGGTGGGGGATCATGCATGATTCCAGTCAGATTCAAAATAACGATGATGGTCAGATTCAGATTAAACAGCTCTATTCATTACTAACAACTGCAGTTCTCCCACGTGTGGGCAGGAGACTGCTAACTTAAAAATCAAACGGAGGAATTTATTATGACTAAAACACAAACAACAACAACTAAATTAACTGCCAATGAAGAAAAATTTGCTCAGGCTCTTTATCAAGCTTATACAACTCAACAACCATTAACCGAAAAAGACTGGCAATCAACCGTCACCGACGATGCCTCTGCTTATCAAGTTCAAGCAAGGCTAACTGCTTTGAAAAATGAAGCTGTTGGTGGCTATAAAGTTTCTTTGACTAGTGAACAGACACAAAAAATGTTTGATTCTGATTCTCCACTCTATGGTGCCCAGGTAAAAAGCCATTTTCTGGCAGCCCCAGTTACCCGCAGCCTTAAGACACTGATGGAACCGTTAGTCGAAGTTGAACTTGAATTTCGGGCTAAAGAAGATTTAAAACCAACTGATTCCCTAAGTGATTTAATGAAGAAAACAACTGTCGCAGCTGGCATGGAAGTTCCTGATTCTCGTTTTGCTGATTGGTTTCCAAAGCTTTCAAAATACATGGTCATGTCCGATGCAGCAGTTGGCGGCTTAGTTCTACATGGGAAAGAATTTGACACAAACAAGGTCTTCAATGATGTAGCAGCAGCAACTAATGTTAAATGCGAATTGTTCCACGATGAAAAAAAAGTAACTGAAGGTTTATCTTCAGAGGTCTTAGGTAATCCCTTGAAATCATTGCACTGGCTAGTCACAAAATTAGCTGAGCAGGGAAAGACTTTCTCCGCTGGCCAAATGGTTTCTTCTGGAACCTTTGTCTTACCTCCTAAACTAACAGTTGGTAACTGGTCGGCACGTTTTGATCATGGTCTAGGCAATGTTGATTTTAAAGTTACCGATTAAATAAAAACTCAATAAAATAAGCTGCTTTTGCTGAAGATCGATTGCTTCTCCAAAAACAGCTTATTTTTTCTAAAAAACAGCTCAAATAATACTTAGAAATCAGAGGTTTTATTTAATAAAATTGTTTAAACCTCCTATTTGCTGTATGATTAATCAGTAAATCTGATTTTTGAATAAGGAGAGTTTTCATGTTTGATATTATCAAAGCAATTATTTTAGGAATTGTTGAAGGTATTACTGAATTCTTACCAATTAGTTCAACTGGACATTTAGTTTTAGTTGATGAATTCATTAAGCTACAACAATCAAAACAATTTATCGATATGTTCAATGTTGTTATCCAATTAGGGGCAATTATGGCAGTTGTCATTATCTACTTCCATAAGTTAAATCCTTGGTCACCTAAGAAAAGCCGATTAGAGAAGAAAAACACCTGGACACTTTGGAAAAAAGTCATTATCGCTGTCATTCCATCAGTAGTTGTTGGCTTACCGCTAAATGACTGGATGGATGAGCATTTAATGAACTGGCAAGTTGTTTCTGCTGCCTTAATTATCTATGGTATCTTGTTTATCATTATTGAGAATCACAACAAGGATACAACTCCACGTTATGCAGATTTAGACACTTTGCCTTATTCAACTGCAATTGCAATTGGGATTTGTCAGGTACTATCACTAGTTCCGGGTACTTCACGTTCAGGTTCTACTATTTTAGGAGCCATTACCATTGGAACCTCAAGATATGTTGCAACTGAGTTTTCGTTCTTCTTAGCAATCCCAACCATGTTTGGTGCTTCGTTTTTGAAACTGTTGAAATATTTCATGCACGGTGGAAGTTTAGCCGGCTTACCAGGAATTGTATTATTAGTTGGCGTCGTCGTTTCCTTTGTCGTTGCCTATCTGTCAATCCGCTTCTTATTGAATTATATTAAGAAAAATGACTTTAAAGCCTTTGGTTGGTACCGAATTATTTTAGGAATTGTTGTAATTGGTTACTTTATGTTAGTCCATTAATTATTAAGGCTCAGCAAGAAAATCTTGCTGAGCCTTTTTTTAAAACCAAATTTTGCTGGCAATTAAAACTCCAATTGCCAAAATTACTGATGAAATGAAAGCTGCAGCAAATGCCGGCAACCCTCTTTTTAAAATAACTCTAAAATTAACACTCATACCTAAGGCTGCCATTGCCATCCCCAAAAAAATATAAGCTACTTTAACCAAGGCTGTTAAAGCTGCTGTACTAAATGGCAAAAAAGTTCCTAAAACACTTGCTAAAATAAAGCCACCCATAAACCAAGGAATCGGTAATTTAGCTTTTTTATCACTAACTGGTTGCGTCTTTTGACTGTGTTTTTGATACCAGAAACCAATGGCTAACGCTGCCGGTGCCAACATTAAAACACGAGATAACTTAGTAATAATTGCATTGTCTAAACCGATTGAACCAGCAGCACTGCCAGCAGCAACGGCATGAGCTATTTCATGCAATGATCCGCCGACAAAAACTCCAAACTGAGTGGCATTTAACCCTAACAAAGGTTTTAAGCCCAGATCGATAAAAGTAAAAATTGTTCCCATAATTGCCACAATTGCCACGGCTAAAACTTCATTCTCCCGTTGACGTTCAGCTTGTTTTGCCGGCACTTTTATCTGCGGAGAAATCCCCATTACTGCTGCTGCCCCACAAATTCCAGTTCCACTGGCTGCCAGAATAGCTAATTCTGGTTCGACTCCAAATTTTCTTTCTATAAAATAAGTCAAACAAATCGTTCCACTAACCACGACCACCGCCAACAGAATCGTTTTAATTCCCGCTTGTGCCAATTGAATTAAATTTAGCTTAAATCCTAATAAAATAATTCCTAAACGCAAAAACTTATTTGAAATAAAGCCAATTCCAATTCCAGCCTGACTCTTTAAAGTTCCTGCTGTTTGAAATATCATCCCTAAAATCAAAGCAATAATTAAAGCTCCAAATAATGAAAAATATGGCAATTGTGCTAACAAACTACCAATTACAGCACAAATCAGTGTCATCGCAGTTGCTAACCAAAAACTCTTTGTTTTTAAAACTGTTGAAAACTTCACTAGTATTCCCTCCCAAGTAATGTTTTAATAATACTAACTATCATTCATAAAATAAAATTATGATTTATTATAGTAATATAATGAATACTTATGGGAGCTTGCGATGATAACTGCTGAATATCAAACTTTTTTAATTTTAAGCGAAACCCTTTCTTATACTAAAACAGCGGCTAAGCTTTTCATTTCTCAACCAGCTGTCACCCAACAAATTCAACGGCTTGAAAATCAATTAGAAATCAAATTAGTTGATTATCAGCGTCCTTATCTGAAACTTACACCTGCTGGCGAAAAATTAGCAGTTTTTCTTACCCGAATGCGTTCGCAAACAACACAGTTAATGGAGATTTTACAAGATGATCACCAAAAACACGAGATTCAATTCGGAATCACTCGTTCATTAGGTGAAGTTTTTGGTAGTCAGTTGATTGAATTGTTGCAACTAAAAAATGATTTGCAAAAAATTAGTTGTTTAGCTGAAAATACACAGCACATTTTACAACAAATCGAACTTGGAAAAATGGACTTTGGCATTATTGAAGGTAATTTTAATAAAGCTAAATTTTCATATCATATCCTCAGCCAAGAAGAATTCATTCCCATTTGCAGCCCGACTCATCCCTTAGCAAGAAAGAAAATTGTTAGTTGGAACGATTTAGCGGCCTACCCGCTGCTAATTCGCGAACCCGGATCTGGATCACGAACCTTGTTAACTGCTTTGGCACAAAAAGAAAACATCAGTTTAAATGACTTTAAGCAGTTAATTACCATTTCTGAACCAACCTTAATTCGCCAATTGGTCTGTGCCGGATCAGGAATTAGTTTTCTCTATCGCTTATTAATCAAAAAAGAGTTAGCAGCTGGGACAATTAAACAACTACCGCTTGAACGCGGGACAATTGCCCATGATCTATATTTTATTTATGCCAAAGAAAATTATTTTGCGCAACAATATTTTAAATGGTTTACAGAACTTAAACAGCAGCTGCAATAAACTAGCAGCTAAAATTTCGAGACCTCTACAAAAAAAGAATAGGCTTTTCAAAGAACCCGAACATTGTTAAGAATTCTAGCTACTTTCAAGAAGCTATATTGATTATTTACATCTAATGTTAGCCAAATACATCAATTCTTGCATTTTTTGGTTTCTTCCGCCAATAATTTTATTCCATAATAGCTCATCGCTTTAGATATTTCTAAATTCATTTAAAGAGCACGGACATAGCATTACTTCACTCTTGTAACTTATCAAGCCGTCTTCTAATAGCTTACGATGTATGTTGCTTTGCAATGCTACTAATAATTCCTCAACTGTTTTTGCTTAGAAGTTACAAATCCCCTACAAATATGTCCAATTGACTTTTTAAAATTCGCTTCATATTGGGCTCAGCTTGGTTAAATAAATAGCCATATAGTTCACCTCAAAAAAACGGTACTGCACAAAAACGCACAGTACCGCTTCTTAAAGATTTTTCAAGAAAAGATTATAAGCGAACTTCACATGAACGAGCTACTTGCTCAGCAGCCATTCTTCCCTCATAGATTCCCCAAATAACTAGACTTGGGCCACGCCGAGCATCACCAGCCACAAAGACACTTTCTTCATTCGTTGAATAATCATTGTTAATCTTTGTAACTCCAAATGCATCTAAAACCGTTTGCTGTGGACCGGTAAAACCCATTGCTAATAATACTAAGTCAACCGGCTGATCATGTTCTGTGCCTACAACCGGCTTAAATAACCGTGCTTTGCTAGTCGTCATTTTAGTTACTTGACCATTTTTGCCACTAAAACTAATGGCTGTTGTTTCATAAGCAGTTAATGGCTGACCCAATACTTCTTGAGCTTCTTGTTGTCCGTAACCCGTTTTGGCAACCATCGGCCACTGCGGCCAAGGATTGCTAGCAAGCCGTTCTTTAGGTGGTTGTCGAGTTATCTCTAACTGTTGAATTTCTGCAGCTCCTTGGCGAACAGCAGTTGCAATACAATCGTTACCGGTATCACCGCCACCAATTACAACTACTTTTTTCCCAGCTAACAACCGATTGGCCTTAATTCCATCTTGCAAAACCTCTTTAGTTGCTTGGGTTAAAAAGTCGACAGCTTGCATTATTCCCTTCAGATTACGACCAGGCACCGCTAAATCACGTGCTGCTCGGGCTCCAACGGTTAAAATAACCCTCTGATATTGATCTTTAAGTTCTTTTGCAGTGATATCAACACCGACTTCTGTATTAACCACAAATTTAATTCCAACTGCTTCCATGGTCGTAATTCGCCGAGCAACGATTTCTTTGGGCAATTTCATATTTGGAATGCCATACATAGTTAACCCACCTGGGCGGTCATCGCGTTCATAAACCGTTACATCAAAACCAAACTTGTTTAATTGCCAAGCAGCAGATAAACCAGCTGGACCGCTGCCAACAATCGCAACTTTAATTCCATTTCGATGCTGTGGCATTCCGCTATCAATCACCCAATCAAACTTAAATCCCTGTTCAATAATAAATCGTTCATTATCTTTAATCGTGATTCCTTTCCCGTTGAGCGCTTCATTACAAGCTACTTCACAAGGAGCTGGGCAGACTCGTCCGGTGAACTCTGGTAAAGGATTCGTTTTAGTCAATCGTTCAAAAGCTCGTTTATCTTCTTGGCGATAAATCAAGTCATTCCATTCAGGAATCAGATTGTCATTAGGACAGCCACTAACAGCTCGACCACCAGCATAGAAAAAACCAGCATGACAATGGGGAACCCCACAATTCATACATCGTGCCGCTTGTTTGCGCCGTTCTTCATCACTCAAAGGCAGCTGCATCTCTGCAAAATCTTTGATGCGTTCCTTCACCTCACGATAAGGATTAGTTTTTCGGGGATACTTCATAAATCCAAATGGATCAGCCATGGTAATTTCCTCCTTTACTTCATGAGTGTTGGTTGCGCACCAACAACAACATCAAATGCTTTTTGCTGTAATTGTGCAACTGATAAATTCTGATCAGCATAATGTGCCATAATTTCATTAATTTGGCGATATTCTTTTGGATATACTTTAACAAAATGCTGCCGTTCCATTTGCCAATTGTTCAGCAGATACTTAGCTTTTTCGGAACCTGTATATTGGTAATGCTGTTTAACCAGGCTCAATAGCTGCTGTTCATCTGCTGGTCGTTCTAATTTAAATAACTCAATCATTTCAAAATTACAATGTTGAGAAAAATTATCCGCTGGATCGTAAACATAAGCCACTCCACCAGACATCCCCGCTCCAAAATTACGTCCAGTTGAACCTAAAATTACCGCAATTCCATTCGTCATGTATTCGCAGCCATGGTCACCGATACCCTCAACTACTACCTTAGCTCCTGAATTACGAACACAGAAACGTTCTCCTGCTCGACCGTTAAAATAAGCTTCACCAGCAGTTGCTCCAAAACAAGCGACATTACCTACAATAGGCGCCTTACTATACAAGCGTTTCGCGTCTTCTGGTGCTCGAACTATTAATCGACCACCGCTGAGCCCTTTGCCAACATAATCATTAGCTTCACCAATCAATTCTAATTCCAAACCTTGAGTTGCAAAAGCTCCAAAACTTTGACCAGCTACCCCAGTATATTGATACTTTAAACGCCCGGCTGGCAAACCTGTATTGCCAAATCTTTGAGCAATCCAGCCACTCATTCGAGCTCCAACTGTCCGCATTCGATTATTAATCAAGCTTTTAATAACAATTGGCTGTTGACCACCAATTGCCGTTTGTGCAAAAGCATTCAACTCTGGCCATTGGTCATCTGGAGCAAAAGGATCAGTTGTTTTTCGTTGGATTCCAATTGAAGTTCCTAGAATTCTTGAGAAATCAAGTGATTTAGCTTTCCCCTTAGCGATAAACCGTGGAACTAGGTTTTCGGTATGTCCAACTAGTTCATCAATTGTACGATAGCCTAATTTAGCCATTTCTTCTCGTAAATCCTCCGCCAAAAAGCGCATGCAGTTTTTGACATGCTCTGGTTTTCCAACAAAAAATTTCCGTAATCCTGGATTTTGGGTTGCAATTCCGGTTGGACACGTATTTTTGCTGCAAACTCGCATCATTATGCAGCCAATCGCTACCAAGACTAGTGAAGCAAAGCTAAATTCTTCAGCTCCCAGCATAATTGCAATTGCAATATCGCGTCCAGTCATCAATTTCCCATCAGTTTCTAAAGTCGTTCGCTGACGCAAATTATTTAAAGCCAAAGTTTGATGAGCTTCAGCTAATCCCATTTCCCATGGCAATCCAGCATCACGAACCGAATTTCGCGGAGCAGCCCCGGTGCCACCATCATAACCACTAATTACAACTTTGTCGGCGCCTGATTTAACGACTCCAGTTGCAATTGTACCAACGCCTGTACTTGAAACTAGTTTAACTGTAACTTTGGCAAACGGATTAACTTGTTTCAAATCATGAATTAATTGTTTTAAATCTTCAATTGAATAAATGTCATGGTGCGGTGGCGGTGAAATTAAACGAACACCTGGTACTGAGCCACGGATCTCCGCTACCCATGGAAAGTTTTTATTTCCTGGCAGTTGACCACCTTCGCCTGGTTTAGCCCCCTGAGCCATCTTAATCTGTAATTCTTCAGCACTCATTAAATATTCTGTATTAACACCAAATCTAGCCGAAGCAACTTGTTTTATTTTACTATTCAAATTGCGACCATCTGCTTGAAGTTTAAACCGACGACGATTTTCACCACCTTCGCCACTATTGCTCTTCGCACCTAATTCATTCATAGCCTGTGCAATACACTCATGGGCTTCTTGTGACAACGATCCAAAACTCATCGCACCTGATTTAAATCGTTTAACAATTTGATTAACTGGTTCAACCTCACTTAATGGTACGGCTGAGCGAGTCTTCTTAATTTTCCATAGAGACCGTAATGTTGTCGGTGACTGTGCCTCTTCTTGTCGCATTTCTTGAACATACTCTTGATATAATTGATAATCACCACTTCGAACCGCTTGTTGAAATTTATACATTGTTAATGGATTGTAAAGATGATGTTCACCATCACGCCGATATTTAAAGCTACCACCGGATGGTAGTTGCTCAACAGCTTTCATCCCAAATGCTCGTTGATAGCGCGTTAAATATTCGGCTTCAATCTGATCTAGGGTTAATCCACCAATTCGGCTTTCCGTCCCTGTGAAATATTCATCAACTACCGCTTGTGATAATCCAACTGCTTCAAATAATTGTGCCCCTTGGTAGCCGATAATAGTTGAAATTCCCATTCGACTCATGATTTTAATAATGCCTTTTTCTGCTGCTTGACGATAATTCTCTAACTTATCATTTAATCCATATGCATTTAATGTTGCATATGCACCATAAGGATGAATTGCTGAAGCACCATATCCTAACAATGTCGCAAAATGATGAATTTCACAGGCTTCTCCGGTATCAACAATAATTGAGGCTAGTTCCCGTTTACTTTTCCTGACTAGATAATTATTGAGACCTGCCACGGCTAGTAACACGGGAATAATTAATTTGTCCTGGGTTGCCCCACGATCAGTCAAAATAATCAAGTTTGCTCCTTGATCAAGCTGACTTTCAGCAGCTTTAAACATGTCATCTAAAGCCTGTTCTAGACGATTTGTTCGAGTCACATGTTCATAACATAGGGATATTTCAGCAGCTTTAAAGCCAAACTTACCATTTAAATGTCGAAGTTTTTCATAAGCTGCTGAATTCAATAACGGTGATTCTAGCTTGATTTTTTTGGCATTTTTTTCAACATCAGCTGTAATATCACCATCAGCACCCAAAAACATTTCTTTTCCGATAACCAGTTTCTCCCGAATGGCATCAATTGGTGGATTGGTTACCTGCGCAAACTGTTGTTTAAAGTAAGTAAATAGAGACTGCGGTTTTTGACTGAGAACCGAGAGTGGTGAATCATAACCCATTGAGATTACAGGTTCCTCACCATTCTTAGCCATTGGAATCAAGGCATCCTGAATAACGTCTTCGGTATATCCATGGCGACGCCAAAGAGTCTGCAAAGCACTATCTGATAGATTCTCGTCTACATCAGCAGCTGGCAAATCAGCTAAAGTTAATTGTTGACTTTTTAACCATTCATGATAGGGATGTTGACTAGCAAAATGTTTTTTAATTTCAGCTGTCCGATAGAAACATCCTTCTTGGGTATCTACTAAAATCATATCCGCTGGGCCTAGAATTCCTTTATCAAGGATATCTGCTGGCACTACATCATAAACACCTGATTCAGAAGCTACAATTAAAAAGTTACCTTTAACTAACTGGTAACGCGATGGACGTAAACCATTTCGATCCAAGACAGCTCCGACTTGAACTCCATCCGTAAAACATAAAGCAGCTGGTCCATCCCATGGAGCAATGAAACTAGCATTATATTCATCAAATGCCCGTTGTTGATTACTTAAGTGAGTACCTTCACCCCAAGCTTCTGGCAACATCATCAGTAAAATTTGCGGGATACTGCGACCATGACGATAAAGATATTCCATACAGTTTTCAAGTTTTGCTGAATCAGAATCATCTTCATTATAAATTTCAATGTTATGGCTAGCCATCCAATTTTCTGTTCGTTTTAAAGTATTAATTTCACCATTATGTGCTAAAAATCTAAATGGCTGCGCCCGTTCCCAACTAGGAAAAGTATTTGTTGAAAACCGGGAATGAATTAAAGCAATTGATGCTTGCATCGATGGTTGATGCAAATCGGGATAAAATTCTCCGACTTGATACGCATGCAACATACCTTTGTAACAAAGAGTTCGGCTTGAAAGACTAACAATTGCAAATTCTTCAGCAGAAAAAGTTCCTTCCAATCTACGTCGCAATTGATATAGCAAATCCTCAAACGGACGACCAGCAGCAACATCATCTGGCTTACGAATAATAACTTGGGCAAAGCCAGGCATTGCTTGTTGGGCTGTCGGGCCACAGCTCTCATAGACATATGGAACATCTCTAATCGCTAAGACATGCAACCCAGCGCTACTAATATCTGCTGCGACTGATTGCAGCATCGCTTGCTTTTCATTTTTACTCTGTGGTAAAAAGAACATTCCGACAGCGTAGTCCCCCTCAGATGGCAATAAAAAGTTAGTTTTTTGCGCATACTCTCGAAAAAATTTATCGGGTAACGATAGCAAAATTCCAGCACCATCCCCGGTATCAGGTTCAGCACCAGTTCCGCCACGATGATTCATCCGCTGCAACATCACCAAAGCCCGTTCAACAAGTTCATGACTCACCTTGCCATCAACTTGCGTAATGAATCCCATCCCACAAGCATCATGTTCAAAAGACGGACTATACATTGTCTGATTTTCCGTTTTCATTATTATTCCTCCACTTTATCACTCACACAAGTCACACAAACCTGTTATTCCGAACATTTAAATAATAATAATTTTAAAATGGTCTAATGTTCTTTTAATTTTAGAGGGCCATTCAGAAAATAACAAGCTCCCCCTATCAATTCTTTGGAAATTAAACAATTCGCCTTACAAAAGTTTGTTATCCAACGTTAAGCCCATCATTTCCAACTAAAGTCAGGAGTGGTTGTTGTTCCAGTACCCGTGACAAAACTACAATTATGACATATCTGGGTAATGTGCTTCTAAGGTCAACCGTAATAATTTTTTCGTAAAGTTCAATTTTATAGGTAAGCATACTCAAAAATATCTGCTAACCAATATCAAAAACACTCATGGCTAGCGCTTGATTTCACAGTAGATTCTTAATTCTTCAACAACAACCAAATCGCAGTTCTTGCTAATTGTTATCGAAACAAAATGTAAGACGATTGGCGACATAGAGTTGAATAGTTGTAACAAGCTCACGTTGTTTCTGATAACTTTCGTTATTCAGCTACCTAATTAAACATTAGGAGATTTCTGCCTCAATTTTAATTAACCGCAAATACAAGTTATCCAAATCAAACTCCAAGTCAATTTATATTTTATGATTGTTTGTTTTAACAATTTTTTATCAATGGAGCAAGGGCTGGTTGTTGGACATAAACTCAAGTTTCATATTTTTTTAATTCGGTAGTATAATGACAATTAGACAATTAATTTGTTTTTATTTTTATTCAGTGAAGGGTGAACCTCATGACTAAATCCACAGACATCCAACTGCCATCATTGCCAGAATTGGAAAAAAGTGTTCAGCTTTTTAAAGCATTCGGTGATCAAACGCGATATAAAATTCTGTTTTTGCTTGCAGAAAAAAGTCTTCCTGTTAATGAAATAGCAGAGATTGTTGGCATTTCGCAATCAGCTATTTCACATCAACTAAAACTATTACGACAAACTGGACTAGTTCGTGGAATTCGCGATGGTCAAAAAATAAATTATCAACTCTCAGATCGACATATTTTTACAATTTTTGAACAAGTTCGCGAACACGTCCGAGAAAAGAGTAATGATTAATTCAAGTAATTTTTACCTTATTTGACAGCACTTAAATTTTGTAAATTACTACAGACTATCTAAAGAAACATCTCATAGAATATAAAAGACCAGTTCAAAAATTTTGCCTGGTCTTTTTAATATTCATTAACAAAAACACCTTAACTGGTTCATCCTAGCTTTCAATTAATTGTCCCCAACCTCATACCGAGCTCATTTGAAATTTCAATATCGAAAAATCAGCCTACCTCTTACCCTACTTTTCAATAAAGACAGTAACTTTCGGTCATAGTTTTCTTACTGCACGTCAATCAATTCTTTCCGGAAAACAATAACTTTAAAAGGACCAGTTGCAACTTTTGCAATTACTATTTTCTTAAGATCCATAAAAATTCAAACGACGCTATAACTACAAATAAGATAGACCAACTTAAAATCAGCCTACCTTATTTGTAGTTGTCTTCTGAATTTTTTCACGCTAAATGTTAATTATCCGCTGCTAATTTTTTCACTTCTCGGCTTAATTGTTCTTCACTTCGAAGAATCATGTCAACCACAACACTTTCTAACACATCTGTGTCTTGGTACATGCCTTTGCTAATCCATGTCAATATCACACCAATAACTCCATTGGAAACATATGAATAATAATAATCAAACTGATTATCCGTTAAATTTGGAGTTTTCTCTTTTAAAGTTGGACGAATTGCTTCCCGATAACTTTTAAAAACATCTTCTAGGAAAGATTGTCCATATTCATGATTCATCGTTGCCTGAACTAAATTCGTATCATTTCTCTTCATAACCTCGAAAATAGCTGGTAAGAGATTTCTTTCTCCTTTTTCAAAACGCTCTTTAACTAATTTCATTGTCTGTTGAAACAACTCAGTTCGTAATTTATCCAACAAATCAGGAACGCTCTGATAGTAACGATAAAATGTACCCCGAGTTATTTGAGCAATTCGACAAATATCAGTAACTTTGATTAACTCTACTTTTTCTTCATCCTTTAACAGTTCTAAAAAAGTTTGTCTAATTAGTTGTTGAGTACAAACTGAACGACAATTATTTTTCTTGCCAGTCAATATTCTCTCCCCTACTTGTACTTTACTCATAGTTCATCTAACATAATATCAGTTTCACATCAGAAGATGTTTCATGTGAAACACTAACTAGTTACCTTCGACTTCAGTGCTTTCTGAAATTTTTTGTCCAATTGACTTAATCAGATTTACATCTTTTCGATATTCATCAGCCGTCATATCAACTAAAGAAAAACAAGATGTCATTTTTTGTTTAATTTCACATTTTTTTATTCGTGCTTTTCGACTTAGACAAATGTAAACTTTCCGAGCGTCCTCTTTAGAACGTTTTCGATCAACCCAGCCTTCTTTTTCCATTCTTCGTAATAATGGTGTTAAAGTACCATTATCTAAATTAAGCTTCTTTCCTAATTCCTTAATCATCATTGGTTCATTATTTTCCCAAAGAGACAGCAAAGTAATATATTGTGGATATGTTAGGCCATATTCTTTCAAAGATTCTACGTAAAATTTATTGTAAATTTTTTGAGTAGTATAAATTGCAAAACACAATTCATCGTCAAGTTTATTTGGTTTGTGATCCAGCCCCATTGTCAATTCCCACTTTCCTTTTGAATTAATAGTTTTCTAGACTTCCATGTTAAAAAGATAACAAGTGTTTAGTGCAGCAGTGCACATTAACCAACAGACTAATAATTATAAATGTTACAGCTTTTTAACGGACTTTACTAGCTTTAGCTTATTTTTTTGTTTTTGATAATTACTTGGTTCTATTATATCATTGAAAACCAGAATAGCCGGACGAGTATTCTCGTAAATTGCGTTAGTCATTTTTTTCAATTCAATTTGTAGTAGAATAAATTCATAGGATTCAAATTCTTCAAAGAGAGAGGTTTTTTAATGGAGAGCTTAATTGATACTTACAAGTTAACTAACAAGGTAAGAATTCCAATTATTGGGTTCGGTACCTGGCAAACTCCGGCAGGTGATGTTGCAAAAATCGCAGTTAAATCAGCTCTAACTTCCGGCTATCGACATATTGACACAGCTGAAATGTATGGGAATGAACAAAGTGTTGGTGCTGCCATTAAAGAAAGCGGCATTGCACGCCAAAGAATATTTTTAACCAGCAAATTGAATAATCATGCTCACAGTTATCAAGCAGCCACTGCCGCAATTGAACAATCACTCAAAGACTTACAAGTAGATTATCTTGATCTTTTTTTAATTCACTGGCCAAATCCGAAACCTGCTCGTACTAAAGATTGGGAAAAGAATCTGCAAGAAACTTGGCGAGCATTAGAAGATGCTTACCAATCAGGAAAAATTAAATCAATTGGTGTTTCAAACTTTCGAACACGACACTTTAAAGTTTTGTCAAATAGTCAAAAAATCCAACCAATGGTTAATCAAATCAGGATTTGCCCTGGAGATGTTGATCATGAAACAATTGATTATTGTCGACATAATGATATATTAATCGAAGCTTATAGCCCCTTAGGAACAGGAAAGATTTTTAGTAATTCAACTTTGAAAAAAATTGCCGCTAAAAACCAACGGTCGGTGGCACAAGTTTGCCTTCGCTGGTCATTACAGCACAAATTTTTGCCTTTACCTAAATCAATCCATGAAAATCGGATTGAAGAAAATACACAATTATTCGATTTCACACTGTCCACTGCGGATATGCAAGAAATTGATAAATTAGATGGAATTGTTGGTTATGCTCCTAATCCTGACACAGTCGATTTCTAAAAAAACAAAGCAGTTTTACTGCTTTATTTTTTTCTATTCAGCTTCCAACTGACTCCCTTTTGAATTACAATTATGCATAAATAAAGGAAAAGAGGTACACTAATGAGTTCAAAAAAAATAAACAGTGCTCTAATAAAAAAAGATCTCTATCAAGCAGTCAATGGTGAATGGTTAAAAACGGCCAAAATTCCAGCTGATAAACCTTTGACCGGTGGTTTTGCAGATTTAGCTGATAAAATCGAAAAAACTTTAATGGCTGATTTTGCAAATCCCCAATCAGTTCAATCAAAAGAGCCAACGATGATCGAGTTTTTAAAATTCTATCATCTAGCTGCAGATTTTAAGCAACGTGATCTTGCCGGCTTTGAACCAATTCGCAAATATGCAGAAAAAATTTTAGAATTCAAAGATTTACAGTCTTGGGCTAAGCAGCTAAGCAACTTGACCATTTTGGGATACCCTAGCCCCGTACCCGTATTTGTTGAACCAGATATGAAAAACACTTCTCGATACGCCCTCTGGGCTGGCGTTCCCAACTTAATCTTACCTGACAAGACCTATTATTCTCAAAAAAATTCATCTGCTGATGCTTTGTTAAAAATTTATAGCTCAATGTTAAATGAAATTTTAACTATAGCTGGGTACCAAACAGATTTCATACAAAAAATCATCGATGATACCTTGGCTTTCGACCAGTTATTAGTCCCTCATGTTAAAGACAGCACAGAATTAGCCGACTATGTTAAAGCTTATAATAAATACCAGTTAACTGAGTTTACCGCAACCAGTACTGAATTTTCATTAGAGCATTATCTTAAGGAATTACTTGGGACTTTACCAGACCAAGTAATTGTTAGTGAGCCTAAATATTACGCAGCATTAAATAAAATTGTAAATGATAAGAATTTTGAAATAATGCGTAGCTGGTTGTTTGCAAAAACGGTTTTAGGTGCTACAGGGTTATTATCTGATAAATTACGCGTCATTGGCGGAAAATATTCGCGAGCTATTTCTGGAAGCAAAGAAGCAATGAGTCAACAAAAAAGTGCTTTTTATTTAGCAACTGGTCAATTTGATCAGGTTGTCGGCTTATACTATGCACATAAATACTTTGGTGCCAAAGCTAAAGCTGATGTTACCAATATGGTTAAAAAGATGGTTATTGTTTATAAAAAACGGTTAGAAAATAACACTTGGTTAAGCACCGCTACCCGTAAACAAGCTATTTTAAAACTAGACAAATTAGGAATCCAAGTGGGTTATCCTGATAGATTAGACCCACTATACGAAAAATTCAAAGTGGCTGGATCATCTCTTGTTGACAATGTCTTGCACTTTGAAAAAATTGCTAACCTTGATCATTATAGTAAATGGAATCAGCCAGTTAATCGAAAACGTTGGGAAATGAGTGCCCATACAGTTAACGCCTACTACAATCCTTCTTACAATATCATTGTTTTTCCCGCAGCTATTTTGCAGGCGCCATTTTATAGCTTAAAACAAACTGCGAGTGAAAATTATGGTGGAATTGGTGCTGTAATCGCTCATGAAATTTCTCATGCATTCGATAATAACGGTGCTCATTTTGATGAATTAGGCAATCTGCATAATTGGTGGACAAAAGATGATTTAGCTCACTTTGAGAAACTATCTCAAAAAATGATTACGGAATTTGATGGTCTAACTACCCCTGCTGGGAAAGTTAATGGTAAATTAGTTGTTTCTGAAAATATTGCTGACGCTGGTGGCTTAAGCTGTGCTCTTGAAGCAGCAAAGAATGAAGCTGATGTTGATTTGAAAGCATTCTTTATTAATTGGGCACGAGTATGGTGTGTAAAATCTTCAATTGAACGGCAAAAGTTACTATTAAATATTGATGTTCATGCACCTAATGAATTACGAGCAAATATTCAACCTAAAAATTTAATTGACTTTTACCAAGCATTTGACATTAACTCAACTGATCCAATGTACTTAGCACCAGATAAAAGAGTTAATATTTGGTAGTGACCTCAACTAAAAAAAAAAAACTGATTTTATCAGTTTTTTTTATTTTTTCTTACTTTTAATTGCTCGCCGCTTCGCTTTTTTCAAAGCCCTTTCTCTTTGCTTCTCAACCTGTTGTTTTTCTTCTCGCTCTTGGTTAATTTTAAACGGGTTATTGAACAGCAGTGTCTGCCCAACAGAAAAAGCATTCGCAATCACCCAGTAGAGTGACAAAGCTGACGGTAAGTTAATCGCACTAAATAAAATAACAACAGGCATCCCTAAAGTCATAATCGTTCCCATTCCATTTTGCTCTGGTTGGGACATCATACTTAACTTAGATGTCGCATAGGTGAAAATTGCCGCTAAAATTGGCAAAATAAAATATGGATCTTTGTCACCCAGATGCATCCAAAAAAATGATCCCGTTTTTAAAACCGGTGACCGATAAATAGCTTGCCATAAAGCAAATAAAATTGGCATCTGGACAACTAGAGGTAAACACCCCGCAACCGGATTAGCTCCAGCTTCCGCATATAACTTTTGTTGTTCTTGCCGTAATTTATTTTGTGTCTCAAGATCTTTAGCTGAATACTTTGACTGCAAAGCTTTTAATTGTGGCTGCAGTTCGGTCATTTTTCTCATGCTCTTTGTTTGATAAAAAATCAGAGGTAACAAAATAACTCGAATAGCTATTGTAAAGAAAACAATCCCCCACCCATAATTATTACCAAACAGATGACTCAAAAATTCAATTGCCCGAATAAAATTCCAGACAATATAATGTTCCCAAAATCCTGTACTATGTGCTGTAACAGCTGAACGGCCACACCCAGACAACACAAATATTAATGATACAGAACTTAGGAACAGTAAGAAACGTTTAATTTTCTTCATAAGCCTGTGCCCTCACTCACTCTACGTGACTGCTTTGACATACCATTAACTGAGCTAAATGCAATACATGCACTAGATTTTTTTTAACAACTTTCATTGGAAGACCAGATACCGCTGGTCGAGCAATCACAATAAAGTCACAATCTTGTTTCAGTTCAGGTTTCAATTCTGTCAGACTTTGGCGGATTCGCCGCTTAACCCAATTTCGGGCAACAGCATTCCCAATCTTTTTTCCAACTGAGATTCCCACTCGAAAGTGCAATTGACCTGGTTTTTCAAGGACGTAAAGCACGAATTGACGATTAGCGTATGATTTACCTTGTTTAAAAACTTTCTGAAACTCAGCTTCTCTTTTAACACGGTATGATTTTCGCATAATTCATCTCCAAATACCGGTTTAGCGCCTAAAATAAAAGACCACTGACGGTCAGTGGTCTATGCAGACAATACTTTTCTGCCTTTACGGCGTCGACGTGCTAAAACATTACGACCGTTACTTGTACTCATACGTTTACGGAATCCATGTACTCTTTGACGATGACGCTTCTTGGGCTGGTATGTTCTCTTCATAAAGAATTCCACCTCCTTAACTTCTTATAAAATATACTTAACAATAATAACCATCATTTTAGTAAAGAAAAAATCAATTGTCAAGTCACACAATACTTTTTCATAATAGCATAATTTTCTGCGACTTTAAAGATATTTTTTCATTCGTTCTCTCAAAGTTATCCACAGCTAGACAATTTTCTATTAGTTAGTCTGTGGATTATTTGTTTTAGCAGAATTTTTTCCACAAACAAAATCAGGCTTTTTACACAAAGACACATGCTGTTAACAAGTTATCCACAATCGATTTCACTGCTGTTAATAACTCTTAAAAACACCATTAAACCAGTCACAGTAACTAACCGTTCTGGTGTGGATAACTCAAAATTATTCTGTAATTTTTAATTTTGCACTTACTGTGGAAAACATTTTGAACAGCAAGTGAATTCTTTGGATTCTTTTATTCACAGTTGTGGAAAACTAAAAAGTATCATGCTAGAATGGATAAGTGATCACTTACTGAATAAAGGGGGGAAAACAAGTGCCTGACCTAGAAACATTATGGCAGTATATTTGCGATGAATTTAAATTAAAATTATCATCAATTAGTTTTAATACGTGGTTAAAGGCCGCAAAACCAATTGCCTTTGAAAAAAACACCCTCGTGATTGAGGTACCAACTGCTTTACATAAAGATTACTGGACAGCGAATTTAAGCGCACAAGTAATAACAATGATAAAATCCAGTATTAAACAAGAAATAAAGGTTATAGTAAAGTTGCCAACTGAACCAAACCCACTCCAAAATAACAAACCTATCAACCGCAAGGAAACAGCTTACCGACAAGAACAGGCAAAGCCGACTTTTATGCGGGAAACAAAATTAAATGATAAGTATACATTTGAAACTTTTGTTATCGGGAAAGGAAACCAAATGGCACATGCCGCTGCGTTAGTCGTAGCCGAAGAACCTGGTGCACTTTACAATCCATTGTTCTTCTTTGGAGGAGTTGGATTGGGAAAAACGCATCTAATGCATGCAATCGGTCATCAAATGTTAGCCAATAATCCGCAAGCCAAGGTTAAATATGTCACAAGTGAGGCTTTTGCCAACGATTTCATCAACTCAATCCAAACAAAACGACAAGAGGAATTTCGACAAGAGTATCGCAGTGTTGATCTATTGCTAGTTGATGATATTCAATTTTTTGCAGACAAAGAAGGCACCCAAGAAGAGTTCTTTCATACGTTTAACGCACTTTATGATGACAAAAAACAAATTGTCCTCTCGTCTGATCGACTGCCAAATGAAATCCCTAAACTGCAAAAAAGGCTAGTTTCACGGTTTAAATGGGGACTATCAGTTGATATTACACCACCTGATTTAGAAACTCGAATTGCAATTTTGAGAAATAAAGCTGATGCAGACCAACTAGCGATTCCTGATGACACATTAAGCTATATTGCCGGACAAATTGATTCCAATATTCGTGAATTAGAAGGCGCTCTAGTCCGAGTTCAAGCCTATGCATCATTGACACATTTGCCAATTACAACTAGTTTGGCCGCCGATGCCTTGAAAAACTTGAAACTAAATGGCAAGTCAAATGAAATCTCTATTTCAGTAATTCAAGATCGAGTTGCTAAATATTTTCATATTTCTTTAAGTGATTTAAAAGGAAAAAAGCGTGTTAAAAATATAGTTATTCCACGACAAATTGCGATGTATTTAGCTCGGGAACTAACAGATGCTTCTTTGCCTAAAATTGGACAAGAATTTGGTGGGAAAGATCATACGACCGTTATTCATGCTCATGAAAAAATTTCAGATTCCCTGCCAGCAGATACTGAATTACAAAGAGCGGTGGCAGATTTAAAAGCCGATTTGAAAAAATGACTTGTGGATTACTGTGGATAAGTATGACAGGTTATCAACAAGTTATCAACAGGTGGATAACCTCTAAAGCCGATCAAATAAATGTTATCCACAAGATTAACAGGCCCTACTACTATTACTATAAATTCTATTATTAATTAATATTATTTTAGGAGGATTTTCTATGAAATTTGCTATTAAAAGATCAGCTTTTTTACAGCAACTAAATAATGTCCAAAGAGCTATCTCTACAAAAACAACAATTCCTATTTTAACGGGGTTAAAACTGGAATTAACAGCAGATAAACTTACATTAACTGGTAGTGATGCAGATATTTCAATTCAAACAGTTATTTCAACAACTAATGAAAATGCACAATTAGAAATTTTGCAACCTGGCTCAGTTGTTTTACCAGCTAGATTTTTTAGCGAAATTGTCAAAAAACTACCGACAGATAATTTTTCTATAGAAGTTAATGAAAATTTGCAAACAACAATTCTATCTGGGCCTGCTTCGTTTACTGTTAATGGACTAGATGCAGTTGAATACCCGCATTTACCTGAAGTAGAAAGTTCACAACAATTAACGTTACCTGCTGATTTATTCAAAAAAGTTATTAATCAAACAACAATTGCTGCTTCTGATCAAGAAAGTCGACCTATTTTAACAGGAGTTCACTTAGTAATTGAAAATCAGCAACTAACAGCTGTTGCAACTGATAGTCATCGACTTAGTCAACGAAAGATCCCATTAGAAAATCAAACAGCGAGCTACGATATTATTGTTCCAAGTCGTTCATTAATTGAATTAGCTAAAATGCTCCCAGATAGCACAACTGAAATAGAGTTAAGAATTTCTGAAAATCAAATTTTATGTTCTTTTGCCCAAACGGTTTTTTATTCTCGTTTATTAGAAGGAAACTATCCTGATACCACTCAATTAATTCCTCAAAATTCAGAAACAGAATTAGAAGTTAACGCAGTGGAGTTTTTAGCTGCAATTGAACGTGCATCATTGTTATCACATGAAGGTAATTACAATATTGTTAAATTAACATTAGCTCCTGAACAACAGACGGCTCAGATTTTCGGGAATACACCAGAAATTGGAAATGTCGAGGAAAAATTAAAATTTCAAAAGTTAACAGGAAAAGAACTAGAAATTTCTTTTAATCCTGATTATATGAAAGATGCATTACGATCTTTTGGACAGTCAACAGTTAAAATTGATTTTACTCAACCATTACGTCCGTTTATTTTAATTCCTAGTGAAAATAAAAATGATTTTATTCAATTGATTACACCAGTTAGAACCTTTTAATAGCATTTAGGCTAGGCAAAAGAAGCCATAACAAAATTATTATTGTTATGGCTTCTTTTGTAATTATTAATTATCTTCGGACAGTACTTTAAAAAGTAATTCATTTTTTTACAGGCCATATACTTACATTCTGAGCAATTTTAGCTATTGCAGATTAAAGGATATTGTCTTGCAATAAAATTGCTTAAAACGCCCAAAATAGCGATTCAAATTGTCATTAACTGCTAAAAAGGTTATAATTATTCTAGATGTTTTCAAAGGTGGGTGAAGCAGATGAAACAGCTTATAAAATTAAAAACTCCATATATGACTTTAGGCCAGTTTTTAAAACATATTGATGTAATCAGTTCCGGCGGACAAGCAAAATGGTTTTTACAGGAAAATGATGTGTTAGTTAACAATGAGCATGAGAACAGAAGAGGAAGAAAATTATATTCTGGTGATCAGATAGATCTTCCGAATATTGGAACTTGGCGTTTGAGTTCAAGCGAAGAGAGTAGCTAATGTATTTAGAAGAATTGTCTATAAATAATTTTCGCAATTATTCAGAAGCAAAGCTAACATTTTCACCAGCGACTAATATTTTGATTGGAAAAAATGCCCAAGGGAAAACAAACTTGTTAGAAGCGATCTATGTGCTAGCAATGACCCGTAGTCATCGGACAAATAATGATCATGAGTTACTGCGTTTTAAAACTAATTCAGCAACGATTAGAGGAACTTTGATTAATCAATTAGGTAAAACTAAATTAGGAATAGATTTAAGCAATAAAGGTAAAAAAGCACGAGTAAATCAATTAGAGCAAGCAAAACTTTCACAATATATTGGTAAAATGAACGTAATATTATTTGCTCCTGAAGATTTATCCCTAGTAAAGGGTTCTCCTGCCGTTCGACGTCGATTTATTGATATGGAGTTTGGTCAAATCGATGCGAATTATTTATATAATTTATCCCAATATAAAGCTGTTTTAAAACAAAGAAATCGTTACCTAAAACAATTACAGCAAAAAAAGGTTACAGATTTACTGTTGCTTGATGTTTTTTCAGATCAATTAGCTGCTTTTGGAGCTGAAATTATTATTCGTCGATTGGGCTTTCTTACAAAGCTAGGCAAGTTTGCAGCTAAATTGCAATTGCAGATTACAAATCAGCAAGAAAGTTTAAAGTTGAGATATGATTCAACAATTAATCTTGAAGATCAAAAGATGATTAAAACAGATTGGATTTACAAAAAGCTCAAAGAACAATATAGACAGCAACAAAAAAAAGAAATTTTTCAAGGAACGACATTAAGTGGACCTCATCGAGATGACTTGGCTTTTCTAATTAATGAAAAAAATGTCCAACTTTATGGGTCTCAAGGTCAACAGCGAACAGCTGCTTTGTCAGTAAAATTAGCTGAAGTCGATTTAATGCATCAAGAAACAGGAGAATATCCAATTTTATTACTAGATGATGTTTTGTCTGAATTGGATGGAGCCAGACAAACGAGTTTAATTAAATCAATTCAGAATCGCGTGCAAACATTTTTGACAACACCGAGTTTGAATGATGTTGCACGTCAGTTAATTAAAGATCCAAAAGTCTTTATTATCAATCAAGGAAAAATTAGTGAACCAGTACCAAAGGAGGAAAATAAAGAGTGACAGATAAAGAAAAACAAGAACTTGCTAAAGAACAGAAAGCTAAAGAATATGATGCAAGTCAAATTCAAGTTCTTGAAGGACTTGAAGCAGTTCGTAAGCGTCCCGGAATGTACATTGGCTCAACTAGTTCTCAAGGACTCCACCATTTAGTTTGGGAAATTATTGATAATGGGATTGATGAAGCTTTAGCAGGATTTGCTGATGAAATTAATGTAACTGTCGAAAAGGACAATAGTATTACCGTTAAAGATAATGGTCGAGGAATACCGGTTGATATCCAACCTAAAACTGGGCGACCGGCTTTAGAAACTGTTTTCACAATTTTACATGCTGGTGGTAAATTTGGCGGTGGCGGATATAAGGTTTCTGGTGGTTTGCATGGTGTTGGTGCGTCAGTTGTTAACGCATTGGCAACTACCTTAGATGTTAAAGTAGAACGAAACGGTAAAGTTTATGCAATGGACTTTCGAAGAGGAAAAGTTGACCATGAAATGCAGGTTGTTGGCAATTGTGGTGAACATGAACATGGGACAATTGTTCATTTTGTGCCAGATCCAGATATCTTTACCGAAACAACAAACTACGATATTAATGTTCTAACGACGAGAATTCGGGAATTAGCTTTTCTAAATAAGGGCTTAAAAATTACAATTAGTGATCAACGACCTGAAAAAACGACCTATAAAGAATTTCACTATGAAGGCGGAATAAAGCATTACGTTGAATTCTTAAATAAAAAGAAAGAAGTTTTATTTGAGGAACCGATTTACTTGGAAGGACAGCAAAAAGGAATAACAGTTGAAGTTGCATTACAGTACACCAATGACTTTCATTCAAATTTACTGACTTTTGCAAATAATATTCACACTTATGAAGGTGGGACGCACGAAGCCGGGTTCAAAACTGCTTTGACAAGAGTTATTAATGATTACGCCCGTAAAAATAAGTTGATGAAAGAAAATGAAGATAATCTTTCTGGTGAAGACGTTCGAGAAGGCATGACAGCTGTGATTAGCATTAAGCATCCAGATCCCCAGTTTGAAGGTCAAACAAAGACTAAGTTGGGAAATTCAGATGCGCGTACAGCAACGGATCGACTTTTTTCAGAACACTTTTCTAAATTTATGATGGAAAATCCAACGGTAGCACGAAAAATTGTTGAAAAAGGAATGTTAGCATCTAAAGCCCGGGTAGCCGCAAAACGAGCTCGTGAAGTCACACGGAAAAAGAATGGTCTGGAAATAAGTAACTTACCGGGCAAGTTAGCGGATAATACCAGTAAAGATCCAGCGATCTCAGAATTATTTATTGTTGAGGGTGATTCTGCGGGAGGCTCAGCGAAACAGGGACGCTCACGATTGACGCAAGCAATTTTACCAATTAGAGGGAAAATCTTAAATGTTGAGAAAGCAACACTTGATCGGATATTGGCTAATGAAGAAATTCGCTCACTTTTCACTGCTTTAGGGACGGGTTTTGGCAATGATTTCAATATTGAAAAAGCTAATTATCACAAATTGATAATTATGACTGATGCTGATGTTGATGGAGCTCATATTAGGACGTTATTATTGACACTGTTTTATCGCTTTATGCGACCAATGATTGATCATGGATATGTATTTATTGCGCAGCCACCACTGTATCAAGTTCGTCAAGGAAAGATGATTAGATACATTGATACTGATGAAGAACTTGATCAAGTTGTGGGGCAGCTGCCGCCAACCCCTAAACCAACAATTCAGCGTTACAAAGGTTTAGGTGAAATGGATGCAGAACAGCTTTGGGAAACGACAATGGACCCAGAACATCGGCGCTTGTTGCAAGTAGAATTATCAGATGCTGAAGAAGCAAATCAAGTTTTTGAAATGTTGATGGGTGACAAAGTTGAACCACGACGCGAATTTATTGAAAAAAATGCTACTTTTGTTGAAAATCTTGATGTTTAATATTTCCTGGGAAATATTAAATTAACCGAGGGTTTAAAAATGGGGAGGTCAAAAACTTGGTAGATTTACCAGATCGTATTAAACAGGCAGATTTGTCTGGAATTATGCGTAAATCTTTCTTGGATTATGCAATGAGTGTCATTGTTGCACGAGCATTGCCAGATGTTAGAGACGGGTTAAAACCCGTTCATCGTCGAATTCTTTATGGAATGAACGAATTAGGTGTTACGCCTGACAAGCCATATAAAAAGTCTGCCAGAATTGTGGGGGATGTTATGGGGAAATTTCATCCTCATGGAGATTCTGCAATTTATGAATCGATGGTTCGGATGGCACAAGATTTCAGCTATCGCTATATGTTAGTTGATGGGCACGGAAATTTTGGCTCAGTTGACGGAGATGGGGCTGCAGCAATGCGTTATACGGAAGCCCGAATGAGCAAAATTGCGATGGAAATGTTGCGGGATATCAATAAAAACACAATTGATTTTATTCCTAACTATGATGGCTCGGAAAGAGAACCTGTTGTGTTACCGGCTCGTTTTCCAAATCTATTAGTCAATGGGGCAACTGGGATTGCTGTTGGAATGACGACCAATATTCCACCACATAATTTAACAGAGGTTATTTCTGGCTTGCATATTTTAATGAAAAATCCAGAAGCAACTACTGCTGATTTGATGGAAGCAATTAAGGGACCAGATTTTCCTACAGGCGGAATTGTTATGGGAAAATCAGGAATTAGAAAAGCTTATGAAACTGGCAAGGGTACCGTTATTTTGAGAGCGAAGGTTGAAATTGAAACTCAAAAGAATGGCCGTGAACAAATTATTGTTAACGAGCTTCCTTACATGGTAAATAAAGCAAAATTGATTACAAGAATAGCTGATTTAGCCCGTGAAAAGAAAATTGACGGGATTACTGATATCCATGATGAATCAGATCGTGAAGGAATGCGGATTACAATTGATGTGCGTCGAGATATGAGTGCATCTGTAGTATTAAACAATTTGTACAAATTAACATTAATGCAAACAACGTTCAATTTTAATATGTTGGCAATTGTTAATGGTACTCCAAGAATTCTGACCTTAAAACAAATTTTAGTTTATTATCTCAAACACCAAGAAGAAGTTATTCGCCGGCGGACTGAGTTTGATTTAAAAAAAGCACAGGCTCGTGCTCATATTTTAGAAGGATTACGGATAGCATTAGATCATATTGATGAAATCATTAATATTATTCGCCATTCACAAAGTGGAGAGATTGCTAAAAATAAATTAATTGATAATTATGCATTATCGGATAAACAGGCACAAGCAATTTTAGATATGCGTTTGGTTCGTTTGACTGGACTTGAACGTGAAAAAATTGAGGATGAGTATCAGAAATTATTGGAAGCTATTGCTGATTATCAAGACATTCTAGCGCATAATGAGCGAATTGATCAAATTATTTATGAAGAGCTGCTTGAAATTCAATCGAAGTTTGGGGATCAACGGCGGACAGAATTAATGGTTGGGGAAGTTCTCAGCATTGAAGATGAAGACCTGATTGAAGAAGAAAATGTGATGGTAGTGTTAACCCATAATGGCTATATTAAACGACTAGCAACCAGTGAGTTTAAAACACAGCATCGTGGCGGCCGTGGAATTCAGGGCATGGGGGTTCATGCCGATGATTTTATTGAGCATTTAATTAGCACATCCACTCATGATGAATTGTTATTCTTTACGAATTTAGGTAAGGTTTATCGAATGAAAGGATATGAAATTCCCGAGTATAGTCGGATGGCTAAAGGAATTCCAGTGATTAATCTATTAGGAATTGATGCCAAAGAAAAAGTGCAGACGATTATTAATGTTTCCCGGGAAATAAAACAAAGTCATGCTCAACATCAAAGCTATTTGTTTTTTACGACAAAACAGGGAACAGTAAAAAGAACAGTTGTTGATGAATTCAGCAATATCCGAAAGAATGGTCTCAAGGCAATTACTTTAAAAGATGATGATGAGCTAATCAGTGTTTTAATTACCAATGATCAGCGTAATTTGATTATTGGAACGCACCAAGGCTATGCGGTCAGCTTTTCTGAGGAAAATGTTCGACCAATGGGAAGGACAGCTAGCGGGGTTCGCGGTATTCGTCTGCGAGAGAATGATTATGTTGTTGGAGCAGCAATTCTGAGTGCTGATAGTAAAGTCTTTATTGTAAGCGAAAAAGGTTATGGTAAACAGACTTCAGCTGCAGAGTATCCAATTAAAGGACGTGGGGGAAAAGGTATCAAGACAGCCAATGTTACAGCTAAAAATGGCCCATTAATTGGCTTAACAACAGTTCAAGGTGATGAAGATATTATGTTAATTACTGACAAGGGCGTTATGATCAGATTTAACATTCAAAGTGTCTCGACAACTGGACGCGCAACTTTAGGAGTGCACTTAATTAAAGTTGCTGATGAAACAAGTGTAGCAACGATGGCTAAAGTTGCTGTAGAAGAAATTGATGATGAAAACGAAGTTGATGAAAGTGCTTCGACAACAGAAGAATAAAAAAAACAGATTTATTTAGCGTATTTAATATTAGCTGAATAAAATCATGAACTGAGTCTTGCAATCTGAATCAAATAATGTTAAACTTTAAGCTTGTTAGTATCTAACTAGAAATAGTTTGGATTACTTTCCTTGTTCTTAAGTTTAAGAACCATAAGTCCATAAGGAGGTGTAAACAGTCATGAAATATGAAATTACTTATATTATCAGCCCGGCTTTGGATGAAGCTGCTAAAGCAGCTTTAGTTGAACGTTTTGATAACGTTTTGAAAGATAATGGGACTGAAGTAATTGATTCAAAAGACTGGTCTAAACGTCGTTTCGCATATGAAATCGGTGGCTTTACTGAAGGTATTTACCATATCGTAAATGTTAAAGCTGAAGATGCTCGCGGAATTGATGAATTTGACCGTCTGGCTAAGTTCAGTGATGGCATTTTGCGTCATATGATTGTTAAACGTGAAGCTTAATAATATTTAAATTCCGAAGGGGGAACTGAACTTTGATCAATCGAGCGGTGTTAGTTGGTCGTTTAACGCGTGATCCAGAATTAAGATATACATCAAGTGGAGTCGCGGTTGCTAGTTTTACACTTGCTGTTAATCGTCAATTTACTAATCAACAAGGAGATCGCGAAGCGGATTTCATTAATTGTGTAATTTGGAGAAAAGCAGCTGAAAATTTTGCTAATTTCACTCATAAAGGTTCACTAGTGGGAGTAGATGGTAGAATTCAGACTAGATCTTATGAGAATCAGCAAGGAGTTAGAGTATATGTTACAGAAATCGTTGTTGACAGCTTCTCTTTGTTAGAATCGAAATCGCAATCTGAGCAATATCGACAACAGCATCCTAATGATCAAGTTTCTAGTACCCAATCGAATGTCAATCAGCCAAGCAATAATTTTGCTGGTCCAGCTGGTAGTGGTGCTTCTGCGACAAATAATAGTCAGGGTAGCAACAATAATTCAACAAAAAACGTAGATCCTTTTGCTGATGGTGGACAACAGATTGATATTTCAGATGATGATTTACCATTTTAAACAAAGGAGGTTTGTGAAATGGTACAACAGCGTAGAGGCGGTCGCCGTCGTCGTAAAGTCGATTTTATTGCGGCTAATCATATTGAATACATTGATTACAAAGATACCGATTTATTAAAACGATTTGTTTCTGAAAGAGGAAAAATTCTTCCTCGTCGAGTAACTGGCACAAGTGCTAAAAACCAGCGTCGTTTAACAATTGCAATTAAACGGGCAAGAATTATGGGTCTTTTACCATTTGTTACAGAAGATTAATAGTTGGTCAAAAACGCTGATCAATACCGATTTTTATCGGTATTGATCAGCGTTTTTGCTTTAGTAAAGTTTAGTTGTTTGTGATAAAATTGAATTCAAATGGTTTAATAAATTTGTGGCAAGGATAATTAATTGCTAAGAAGAAATGAATGTGGGGAAAAAAAGTCATGAAAAAAGTCTTTTCGAAAAACTTCTGGCATTTACCCAGTTTTATGAAAAATAGTCAGTTAAGACTAATTGCAGCTTTTTTGTTAGGATTGGCAATTGTCTGTGAAATAATGGCGTTCTTACTTAACTTTATTTTGGGATTTGTTCTATTAATTTTGGTTTGCTTAACTATCGGTGCAGCATTTCTGACGCTCAAAGAAATTACTGAGGATACGAATGAATATATTTCGGACTTATCTTATCGAATTAAACGAGGTGAACAAGAGGCATTGATTAAAATGCCAATTGGAATTTTATTTTTTAATGCTCAAAATGAAGTCGAGTGGATTAATCCGTATTTACAAAAATATTTTGGCAAGCAGGAAGTTCTAGGAAAGAATCTGCAAACAATTGACGATCAACTAGCAAAATTAATCGAGAAAAATTTTGATAAAAAACATCCAGTAGAAGTAGTTTGGGGCGATAAAAGTTTTCAGTTGTTAATCCAAAAAGAGATTCATGCTGTTTATTTAATGGATATCTCTGAGTATTCAAGAATCAAACAACATGATTTAGAAACTGATGTTGTTTTAGGTCAGATTTTTTTAGACAATTATGATGAAATTACCCAATCAATGACTGATAAAACAATTTCCAATTTAAATAATTACGTTACGAATGAATTGACTAATTGGTCTCGTAAATATGAGATGTTTTTAAAACGAATAGATAACGATCATTTTCTTGTTATTGCGTATACTAAAGTTTTACAGCAACTGGAAACAGAAAAATTTAAAATTTTAGATTTGATTCGTGAACGTACTTCTAAGCAAAATTTTCCTCTAACGTTAAGTATCGGTCTTGCATATGGTGATGATGATTTGTCTTTACTTGCTCAGACAGCTCAAAGTAATTTAGACTTAGCTTTAGGTCGTGGAGGAGATCAGGTAGTTGTTAAAACTCCAGACGGACAAGCTAGATTTTATGGCGGCAAAACTAATCCAATGGAAAAGCGGACACGAGTGCGAGCTAGAATGATTGCTCAAGCACTTCAAGAGTTAGTTCACCAAGCTGATCAAGTTTTTGTTATGGGGCATAAAAGACCAGACATGGACTCCATTGGTGCTTGTTTGGGAATTAGACGAATTGCCAAGATGAATCAAAAAGAATGTTGGATAGTTTTAGACCAAACAGCATTGCATTCAGATGTTGTGCGATTAATGGATGAATTAGCTCAGTATCCCGAAATCAAAGGAAGGATTATCACTTCTGAAGAGGCATTGGAAAAAGCTACTTCACACAGTCTGCTTCTAATGGTTGATCACTCGAAACCATCAATTTCAGTTAGCCCAGAACTATATCAGAAACTTTCCAACCGTGTAATGGTCATAGATCATCATCGACGAGGAGAAGAGTTTCCTGAGAATCCAGTACTAGTTTATATTGAGCCATATGCATCTTCAACCTGTGAATTAATTACGGAGATGTTTGAGTATCAGTCACGGGATAGCGATCCAATTAATAAAATTGAGGCGACGGCTATGCTGACTGGGATTATTATTGATACCAAGTCATTTTCACTCAGGACCGGAACGAGGACATTTGATGCTGCTAGCTATCTTCGTTCGGTAGGGGCTGATTTGACGATGACACATCACTTCATGAAAGAAAATGTTGATAGTTTTATGCAGCGTAACCATCTAATTGATCGAGTTGAGTTTATTGGTTCTGAATTAGCTCTGTCGACTGGGGAAGCTGATCGAAATTATGATCCAGTAACAGCCGCCCAAGCAGCTGATGAATTATTAAATGTTAGCGGAGTTGAAGCTTCATTTGTGATAACTAAGCGTCAGGATGGCAAAGTTGGTATTTCGGCTCGCAGCAACGGAACCAAAAATGTACAAGTTGTAATGGAAGAGATGGGTGGCGGTGGTCACTTATCAAATGCAGCGACACAAATGGATGATACAACAGTTAAACAAGTTCAGCAGAAATTAGTAGAAATTTTGCAACAGAATAAGGATTTGTAATACTAAAAGGAGGATAAAAATGAAAGTTATTTTTTTACAAGATGTTAGAGGAAAAGGTTTGCGTGGGGAAATCAAAAATTTACCAGATGGCTTTGCCAACTTTTTGATTAAAGATCATAAAGTTAAGCCAGCAACCGCACAAGCAATGAGTCAATTAAAGGGACAAAAGAAGGCAGAAGAAAAGAAAGACGCTGCTTTATTAGCTGAATCAGAAAAATTAAAAGAAAAGTTAGAGTCAGGAAAAATGATTGTTGAATTACAGGCTAAAGCTGGAACAGATGGTCGATTGTTTGGATCAATTACCAGTAAACAGGTAGTGCAAGCTTTAGAAAAACAGTATGGTCTTAAAATTGATAAACGGAAAATGGAAATGAATCAACCGATTCGATCTTTGGGGTATGTTAATATTCCAACTAAGTTGCATCCAAAAGTTACAGCTAAAATTAGAGTGCATATTGCTGAAAAATAATATTTAGTTGTAGTGGATAGAAAGGTGAAAATGAATGGCTAAAAATCTGTTGACAGATCGATTACCGCCGCAAAACATTGAAGCGGAACAGGCTGTTTTAGGGTCTGTTTTTTTAAATACAGCTGCCTTAGTTGATGCGATGGAATATGTTCAGCCAGCTGATTTTTATCGCCGTGCACATCAAGTAATTTTTCAGACAATGGTCGATCTAAATGACCAAGATGAAGTTATTGATGTTGTTACGGTTAACAATCGGCTAACCGAACAAAATCAATTAGAGGATGTTGGTGGTGTTAGTTATATTGCAGAATTAGCTGATGCTGTGCCGACAGCGGCCAATGTTGGCTATTATGCCAAAATAGTCCAAGAAAAATCATTAATGCGGCATTTAATAACGACTGCAACTAATATTGTTTCTCAGGCATATGATCAAGATGATGACGTGACCAGTCTTTTAGATAATGCTGAAAGACAAATTATGGAGGTTTCAGAGCAGCGGAGCAGTAATGGTTTTCGTCCAATAAGGGATGTTTTAAATAGTGCAATTGAAGAAGTAAATCGATTATATCAAAAAAAAGAGGAGATAACCGGGTTACCAACGGGTTATCAGGACTTAGATAAAATGACAGCTGGATTGCAACCCGATAATTTAATTATTTTAGCTGCTCGGCCAGCTGTCGGGAAGACTGCGTTTGCTTTAAACATTGCACAGAATGTTGGTACAAAAACGGATAAAGCTGTTGCTATTTTCTCACTTGAAATGAGTGCGGAATCATTGGTTAATCGTATGTTGTGTGCAGAAGGCAGTGTAAATGCTAATCATTTGCGAACAGGTCAATTAAATGATGAGGAATGGAATAATTTAATTGTTGCAATGGGATCATTATCACAGACAGCAATTTTTATTGATGATACTCCCGGAATTAAAATGTCAGAAATCCGTGCCAAAAGTCGGCGGTTGGCTAAAGAAAATGGAAATCTGGGCTTAATTGTTGTTGATTATTTACAACTTATTGAGGGAAGTAATAAAGAAAACCGACAACAAGAAGTTTCAGAAATTTCACGTCAGTTAAAAAAACTAGCTAAGGAACTCTCAGTCCCAGTAATTGCATTATCACAGTTGTCACGTGGTGTTGAGCAGCGACAAGACAAGCGGCCGGTTTTATCGGATATTCGTGAATCTGGATCAATTGAACAAGATGCGGATATTGTGGCATTCTTGTATCGTGATGATTATTATGAGCGTTCTGATGATGATGATAATCAACAGCAACAAGATGAAGAAACGCAAGATGTTGGGGAAGTAGAGGTAATTATTGAAAAAAATCGTTCTGGTCCCCGTGGCACAGTCAAGTTGCTATTTGTAAAATCATATAATAAATTTTCCTCAATTGCTTATGTGCCTAATCAACAATAAGATGAAATAGTGAATTATAGTTAGATTCTAACTATAGTTCGCTATTTTTTGCTTGACATTAAAATATAAGAATTAATCTTCGGAATTTACTTGAAATAATAGGGCTTCATTGTTACAATTATCGAGGTTGATTAATAATTTGTATTAAAAAAAACAATGAGGTGAAGCTAAATGTCATCAGTAGTAGTTGTTGGTAGTCAATGGGGCGATGAAGGAAAAGGTAAAATAACTGATTTTTTAAGTCGAAATGCTGAAGTAATTGCTCGTTACCAAGGTGGAGATAATGCTGGTCATACGATTGTTTTTAATGGAGAAACTTTCAAATTGAGGTTAATTCCATCTGGAATCTTCTACAGTGACAAAATTAGTGTAATTGGTAATGGGGTTGTCCTTAATCCTAAATCACTAGTTGAAGAGTTAAGTTATCTTAACAAACGTGGTGTATCAACTGATAATTTAAGAATCTCTGATCGGGCGCACGTTATCTTACCTTACCATATTTTATTTGATGGTTTACAAGAAAAAGCAAAAAAAGAAAACAAAATTGGGACGACTAACAAAGGTATTGGTCCAGCGTACATGGATAAAGCGGCGAGAATTGGAATTCGAGTAGCGGATTTGTTGGACAAAGAAGTTTTTGAAGAAAAGTTGCAGCGGAATTTAGCGGAAAAAAACCAAGAATTAATTAAATTTTACGACCATGAGCCGCTAAATTTTGATGATATTTTTGAACCATATTTTGAATATGGTCAGCAATTTAAAAAGTACGTAACTGATACGTCTGTTGTTTTAAACGATGCTTTAGATAGTGGAAAACGAGTTCTTTTTGAGGGTGCACAGGGAGTAATGTTAGATATTGATCAGGGGACTTATCCCTTTGTAACTTCATCAAATCCTGTGGCTGGAGGTGTAACTATCGGTAGTGGAGTAGGCCCTTCAAAAATTGATAAAGTTGTTGGTGCTTGCAAAGCTTATACTTCAAGGGTTGGTGATGGACCATTTCCAACCGAATTAGAAAATGCTACTGGGGACTTTATTCGAGAAGCTGGTCATGAATATGGAACAGTTACACATCGACCACGTCGTATTGGTTGGTTTGATAGTGTTGTTTTACGTCATTCGAAGAGAGTTTCAGGACTAACCAATCTTTGTCTAAATTGTGTTGATGTTTTAACAGGACTAGATGAAATCAAAATTTGTACAGCTTATGATTTAAATGGGAAACGGATTTATCATTATCCAGCTAGTTTGAAACAATTAAGCCAGTGTAAACCAATTTATGAAACTTTACCAGGTTGGAAAGAGGATATTACACACTGTAAAAAATTAGAGGACTTACCACAAAATGCTCGCAACTATATTCATCGTATTCAAGAATTAGTTGGAGTTAAAATTTCAACATTCTCCGTTGGTCCAGATCGTAATCAAACGAATGTTTTAGATAATATTTGGGCTAAAATCTAACTGCAAGGCATAGAAATAGGAGTAAGAAGGAAATAATCCTTTTTACTCCTATTTTTTGAGCTAAACACCAAATGAAATTGTAATAAAAAAGTTTTAATTGCTAAAATGGCCACAACTAGCAACCTTTTATTGATTTTAAAATAATTTAGCAATAAATAAAGCTCGTTTTTTTAAAGGGCACGGTATAAAATAACATTTAGAGTGAGTTAATTCTCAGATAAACTAAAGGAGAGATTTTTATGGCTTTTTCGAAAACAACTAAACAAGCAGTGGAGCTGGTTATGAAACAAAAATCTTGCTCATATGAAGAAGCCGTCGCTTTTTTGATTAAATTTCTTGAAAAGCAAAATTGATAAATTAATCTAAATTTATCACAGAATAAAATTCTTTATTTGCTGCTAACTGTTGTTGACGTAATGAATGACGCTGTTGATAATTTTTACAAATTACTTGTTCTTCTTCATTGATTGAAACAAGAGTTGGAAGAGTGACTAATTTGGGAGTAACAAAAGTTAGAAAAGCTGTTGCCGATAGAAATTTTTCACCAAAAGTATCTTGGCTTCCAATAATTTTTGCAAAAACTTCAATTGAACGCTTACCTGCACCACTAACATAAGAAATTATTTTGAATGAGTCATGTAATTTTAGGGGAGCAATAAAATTGAATTGATCAACAGCAGCTGTAACAGTTAAATGGCGAGCAAAATGGGCAGCTGATATTGAGGAAGTACCATCGAGTAACTCTAATAAACGTCCACCGTAAACGGTGCCGTGTTCATTTAAATCACTATTTATAATACGATGTTCGGTAATTGCTAAAGTATCTTGACATGTTATTGTGACTGACAGAACAATACACTCCTTTTAAAATAATAAATTACTTACATTCTGATACTTTTTGAGTAGTTGTGCAAGTAATAAAAAAGATAGAATGTTTCATGTGAAACCTCAGCTTATTATAATTAGTTGACAGTTTAATTATAAAATGCTAATCTAATGTTAATTTAATAATTAAGCGTTGAAAATTGTATTAGTAGTTGTTTTGTTTGGGTGTCAGAAAGTTGGTGGTTGCTGCGAACCAATCAGGGCAAAATGATGAAATACCACAGTTGAGTTTGAATAACGGTTGACATCGTTAATTGTCATAAGAGAGAAAACTGATAAATAGTTTTAATTTTGGGTGGTACCACGGAAAATCGTCCCGATTGCTTTAAAGCAATCGGGACTTTTTTGTTACTAAAGGAGTTTTTTTATGATAAAGGTTGGCGGACTTCCACGATATTTATGATTGATTAGCTAGACTATTAAATTTTTAATTGAGAGGAAGAAGAAAATGAAAATTAAAATTAAAGGACTTGAAGCAGCTGTAATTTTAGCAATTGTGCTGGTTATTATGGGAGTAGGGGTTATTGGTTTCGGATTATCACCACAGGTGCCAGTAATGTTAGCAATGAGCTTTGTGATTTTATGGTCACGAATTCGTGGCTTTGATTGGTTAAATGTCAATGAAGGTATAAGAGATGGAATCGAAAAAGGAATTGTTCCAATCTTTATTTTTATCTTGATTGGAGCAATGATTAGTACTTGGATCGCAGCAGGAACGATTCCGACATTGATGGTTATCGGCTTTAAATTAATTAGTGTTCGCTGGTTTTTACCATCAGTTTTTATTGTTTGTACGTTGGTTGGAAGTGCAGTTGGAAGTGCTTTTACAGTAGCTTCAACAGTAGGAATTGCTTTTATGGGCATGGGAATCACGATGAATCTTAATCCTGCGATGGTTGCCGGTGCCATAATTGCGGGCGCAATTTTTGGTGATAAACTTTCACCGCTATCAGAAACAAATAACTTGGCTGCAGCGGTAGTAGATACTGATTTGTTTCAGCATATTAAAGATCTTTTATGGACAATGGGACCGGCCGGCTTTATTAGTTTACTATTGTTTATTTTGATTGGACATGATGATTCACAGGCAAGCTTAACTAAAATTAATCAAACAGTCCATATTTTGCAGACTAATTTTGATTTGGCAATTTGGGTTTTATTACCAATTGTCTTAGTCTTTGTTTGTGCAGGATTTAAAATGCCTGCAATTCCAACAATGCTGTTGAATATTTTTGTTACCAGCGTAATAATTTTAGTTCAACAACCGCAACTTGGCCTAGCAAAATTGGCAAACATCATTACTGATGGATATGTAGCCAAAACGACAAGTAAATCAGTCAATCTTTTATTATCAAGAGGTGGGATTGTTAGCATGATGCCGACAGTTGCATTAATTGTCTTGACTCTTTCACTGGGAGGATTATTGGTAAAATTCGGTTTAATCACTGCCTTAATGAATCCGTTAAGCAAGCATTTAGATAATCAACTTAAATTAATTGTTGCTGGGTTAGCAGCATGTTTAGGAATAAACATTTTTGTTGGTGAGCAGTTTTTATCAATTATTTTACCTGGAAGAGCTTTTAAAGTTGCGTATAATCAGGGAGGATTGTCCAATGATGCTCTAGGTCGAGTTTTAGAAGAGGGGGGGACTGTTATTAACTACTTAGTTCCTTGGGGTGTCGGAGGAGTGTTTCTGACAAATACTTTGGGTGTGACAACTATTAATTATTTACCGTTCGTTTTCTTTAGTTTATTATGTCCAGTGTTTTCAATAATTAGTGAAATCACAGGTTGGGGGCTATTAACGGTAGATAAAAAACGAGATCTGGAAAAAGCAATTAAGACACAAGCTTAATTGTAGCTAGAATGATATTAAATTTTTCACTTTAAAACCAAAGAAATTTTATAAATGAACAATGCAGATCCGTTAAGTTTTAGTTTAACGGATCTGCATTGTTTTGCTAATAAGCTGTGCTGTTATTAAAAGTCTTTGTAGTATTGCTTTGTGTTTCATGTGAAACATCTAAAGCTTAAATTATTACAAACAATGTGGAAATAATTGAGATATTAAAAAAAGCATGGTAATTTTTACCATGCTTTAGCTAGCTGCTCAGGCAGGGTTCGAACCTGCGACCTCTTGATTAACAGTCAATTATTCTACCACTGAACTACTGAGCAATTAAATTATCAACGTATATAATTAAATCATATACTTAGTGTTTTGTAAACACTTTTCTTGAAATTTAATAAAAAAGTTCAGTAGTAAGGATATATTTAATGGGCAACTAAATTTAGAGTTATTCAAACTCCTCATACTCATTGGGGTCTTGATTGTCGATTCGTCCATTAACTTGGCTTAAACTATTGATGTCCTTGATCTCATTATTAGTTAACTGAAAATCGAAAATATCAAGGTTTTGGCGTTGATGATTTAAACTACTAGATTTAGGAATTGGTACGATTCCTCGTAGTTGATGCCAACGAAGGATAATTTGCGCAGGCGATTTTTGATATTTTTCAGCTAAATCAGTTATGACCTTTTCTTTCATGGACTGACTGCCACGACCTAAAGGACTCCACGCTTCAGTAATAATTTTACGATCCTTGTTTGCTTGCAGCATTCGTTCTTGTACCCAATAAGGGTGAACTTCGATTTGATTAACAGCTGGTGTAACGCCTGTTTCATTAATCAAATGATCCAAATGATCTGGTTCAAAGTTTGAGACACCAATTGAGCGAATTAATCCCATCTTTTGTGCAATAATCATTGCTTTCCATGCTTCAAGATAAAGCCCACGTTTTGGCAGAGGCCAATGGATTAGATAAAGGTCAAAATACTTGAGGCCCATACGACAGAGAGATTCTTGAATACTCATTAAAGTATCATCAAAATGATGATACTTTCCAGGAAGCTTAGTAGTAACAAAAAAATTTGATCGCGGGATTCCAGAACGACGAATAGCTTCACCGACAATTCCTTCACTATCATAGTTTGTTGAGGTGTCAAGTAAGCGATAGCCGTCGTTAATAGCTGAAAGAACTTGATCAATTCCTTTTCCACCACGAATTTGGTAAGTTCCTAAACCAATAGCAGGCAACAAATGTCCATCATTAAGTTCAATAGTTGGTATACTCATGTAAATGCCTCCTAAATATTAAATGTAATCTTAGAGTATGCTTAAAAATAATTTTTGTGAAATAAAGTGACTTGAACCAGTGGAAAATTCAAATTTAATTAATGTTAAACAAACTAAATATGATACAAATAGCAGGTATAGTTCTTCCTTAGCTGATGAAAGTGGAATTTTGAGAGAGGAAATAGGTTGTGAAGCATATAAACTATACAGACATCGATAATCAGTTTACATAATTGTTAAAATTACACCGGTTTAATGGGACGAAAGAGGGCTGATTTAGGCTGCTATCGTTGAACTTGCACTAAAAAACTGCGTAACAGCCACTGCCCCACGCAAGTTGTTTTTTGACTAACTTTTTTGAATGTTAATGATATTATATGTAATATAAATCTATTTTAAAGTACAAAAAAACCAGCAACCACGGTATTCTTGATACCTAATGATTACTGGTTACGTACTATCTGATGGGTGGCCAGGGGATCGAACCCTGGACCCACGGATTAAGAGTCCGTTGCTCTGCCAGCTGAGCTAGCCACCCAATTCGTTTATCAACAAGAAGTATAATATCATAAATGAATCGGGTTTATCAATAGCAAATCGAAAAAAATTGTAAAATTTTGAAAAAAGATAACAGCCTAATCAATAAAATGACTAGTAAGCAAGATCCTTTTTATTAAAAAGTAGAGAATTGGAACACAAATAGCCGTTGAAATAGAATTGATGACAGTTGCAGGTAGGCTTAAAAACGAAGCAACAATTGCTGTCTTGAAGTTTGTTCCAATCATTAAAGCCTCAATAATCGAAGTGCAATAAGAAGTGAAAATTTTGGTTATTCCAGCAGCAAGTGCAATAATAGCAATTTGTTTTTGTTTGTCTTGATATTTAAAGAACCGAAAGAGCAATTCGATAATGCTTGCAACGATGATAACTTCTAGCATTGTTAACCAAGAAGTTGCGGCGTATCCATTTAAAATATCAAAGCCTCCAAGACCGATAATACCCGCAAGTGTTCCGTTGCGAAAACCAAGAAATAAAACTGCCAAAGCAGCTAAGGTATTTCCAAAGTGGATAAACGGTCGTCCAACCATAGCAGGAATTGGAATTCTAAGAATGAAAATGCCAAGATAAATGATTGCTGCAAATAGTCCAGTAAAAATAATACTTTTTAATGAGTTAGGTTTTTCTCGCATTGAAAGTCCTCCCTTAAATTTTTTTTAATTGTTTTAATAATAATGGCAAACCGGCAGAATAATCAAGTCCAATTCTTAGATCAATTTGCTGTGAAGCAGCGCAGCGCTGCTTTAAATTAATATTAATAAATTCCATAGCAATTTCAGCAGCTCTTTTTAGGGGAATATTGTTGAGAATAGCAGCTGTTAAGGCACTAGCAAAAAGATCTCCGGTTCCAAAATAATTTCCAGGCAATCGGGGGGTTGATAGTTGCCAAATTTCCCGGGAAATATTTTCACTACCGAATACGGCAACTTTTTGTTGGGCAAGACTAACACCTGTAAGTAAAATTGCTGCATCAGGAAATTTTCTTTGAAGCTCAACAACTAGTTGTCGAGCATAATTAATTTCAACAGTACCAGAACTTAGTTTACGATTTAATAGTAGTTCAGCTTCAGTTAGGTTAGGAGTAAGCAAGGAGGCTTTTTTTGCTAGGTGACTTAGCATTAGCGGATATTTTTTACTAAAGCCCGAATAAAGTTTACCGTGATCACCCATTACAGGATCAAGCAAGATAAAAGGATGGTTGGAACTCAAAACTTTATTAAGTTGATCTAGTATTACAGAAAGAGCAGACTCACCTAAATAGCCTAGGTACACATTAGAAAAACTAAGAGGAATTGTTGACCAGTGGGTAATGATTTTAGTTAACTCAGTACTTAGATCATAAAAGGAGTTCTTTCCCCAGCCTCCAGTATGGGTAGATAGCAGAGCGGTTGGTAAAACAGCTGGCTGAAAACCAGCGGCACCTAATATAGGTAAGGCACTGCTTAATGAAACTTGTCCAGCACAAGAAAAATCTTGTATAATTAATAATTTTTGAAGCAAAAGGATCCCCACCTGACATTTAAGTATTTAGAAGCCATTATAGCATGCAGTTAACAGAAAAAAAGCGTGGTTTTGCTTTGATTTAGAGATAGGTTATAATATAGAAGGCGAACTTTATTGCCAACGGCTTAAAGTTGCGGTAGCGATTACTGTTGTTTATAAAGTGGCTGATTAAAAAAATAATGGTTTCCCCTTGTAAAAAAAAGAAGGGAGTTTGGACAGTTGAAAAAAGTTCTAGTAGTTGATGATGAAAAACCAATTTCAGATATTGTCAAATTTAATTTGACCAAAGAAGGATTTGATGTTTATACAGCGTATGATGGTCAAGAAGCATTGGATCAAGTTGAGGAAGTAAAGCCGGATTTGATTTTGTTAGATATCATGTTACCTAAAATTGATGGCTTAGAAGTAGCACGGGAAGTTAGAAAAAAATACGACATGCCGATTATTATGGTAACAGCTAAAGATGCTGAAATTGATAAAGTTTTGGGCCTAGAGTTGGGAGCTGATGATTACGTTACTAAACCATTTTCTAACCGTGAATTAGTTGCTCGAGTTAAAGCTAACCTTCGGAGACAATCAACAGTTGCAGCAAATGCAAAGCAAGAAGAGGAAGAAAATAAGAATAGTGATATTGCCATAGGTGATTTGATTATTCATCCTGAAGCATATATGGTTTCAAAACGTGATCAGAAAATTGAGCTAACTCATCGAGAGTTTGAACTGCTTTATTATTTAGCTAAACACATTGGACAGGTCATGACTCGTGAGCACTTGCTTCAAACAGTCTGGGGTTATGATTATTTTGGTGATGTTCGGACAGTTGATGTCACTGTTCGACGATTAAGAGAAAAAATTGAGGACAACCCAAGTCGACCAGTTTGGTTGGTTACACGGCGGGGAGTCGGATATTATCTGCGTAATCCAGAAGCGGAATAATTCTTTTTTGAATTAATCATTATGGAGTTTTCATGAATAAAAAATTACATTTTTTTCAATCGATTCATTTTAAAATAGCCTTGGTTTTTGCACTTTTGTTATTAATTACTTTTCAAATTGTCGGGGCTTATTTTTTGCAACAGTTAAAAAGAGATGATTTAAAAACTTTTAAACAGCAAATTGAATTATCCAGTTATGTAGATAACTCACTGATTGATAACTTGACTAAATCTTCAGTAACTCAAGCTAATGATCGAATCCGCGATTTGTTAGAAGATATTAACAATTCAAATATTACCGAGGTTCAGGTAGTTGACACTAAGGGAAGCGTTCGTGGTGACAGCGACGTTAATAATCAAAATTTAGTTGGTCAAAAGACGACAGATGCTGACATCAAACAAGTTTTGTATAATGCCAAAACCTACACAAAGTTGACATATGATCGTTCCGATAATAAACGGTATTATGTTTCTATTACTCCGCTATTCAGTGCAGGAGGGAACAACAATACCTTGGTCGGTGCGGTTTATTTACGAGCGAGTTTAGAGCCAGTCTATGATTCTCTCAACAAGGTGACAGCTATCTTTGCCACAGCCTCACTAATTGCAACTGGTTTAGGGCTGTTTTTAGCGATTTTAATTTCAAGTGCAATTACCAAACCGATTGATGATATGAAAAAACAAACAGCGCGAATTGCTCGTGGAGATTATTCTGGTCAAGTCAGAATCTATGGTCGAGATGAGTTGGGGCAGTTAGCTCAGGCAGTTAATAATTTATCTGTTCGAGTTGAGGAAGCTCAAGAAGCATCCGAAGCTGAAAGACGACGATTAGACAGTGTTTTATCACATATGTCTGATGGCGTTATTGCAACCGATCGGCGTGGAAACGTTATCATTATGAATGAAACTGCATCGGCGGATTTAGATATTGCGGCTAATATTGCGGAAGGACAATCCATTCTAGATATTTTAAATATTCGCGGGCACTACACTTTGCGAGATTTATTGGAAAATCAAGATCAAATTATTATTGATTTATCAGATGAAAATCATGACCAAATTTTGAATGCTTACTTTTCCTTAATTCAACGAGAATCTGGTTTTATTAGTGGGTTAGTCTGTGTTTTACATGATGTAACTGAGCAACAGCGAATTGATCGAGAACGAAGAGAGTTTGTTTCTAATGTCTCACATGAATTGCGCACCCCTTTAACAAGTATGCGCAGCTATATTGAAGCGCTAAATGACGGGGCTTGGAGAGATGAAAAAGTTGCCCCTGGTTTTTTGAAAGTTACTCAAGACGAAACAGATCGAATGATTCGCATGGTTAATGATCTTTTAAGCTTATCACGAATGGATTCTGGCACAGCTAAATTAGAGCTGGAGTTAGTCAATTTAAACGAATTGTATAATTATATCTTAGATCGTTTTGACATGATGTTGAAAAATGAACCTGAAGATAGTAAGAAAAATAAACATTACAGTATTAAACGAGACTTTACACGACGAGAACTTTGGGTTGAGATTGATACGGATAAATTTATCCAGGTAATTGATAATATCATGAATAATGCGATTAAATATTCCCCTGATGGTGGCGTTATTACTTGTCGTTTATTGGAAACTCACAGTCACGTGATTTTGAGTATTTCAGATCAAGGATTGGGAATTCCTAAAAAAGACATTGGACATATCTTTGATCGTTTCTTCCGCGTTGATAAGGCTCGTTCTCGAGCTCAGGGTGGAACTGGATTAGGCTTAGCAATTTCTAAAGAGGTTATTGAAATGCACGGCGGTAGAATTTGGGTCGATAGCATTGAGAATAAAGGATCGACATTCTACATTTCGTTGCCATATCAAGAATATGAGGAGGATCTGTGGGATGAAGCTTAGGAATTTTTTGCTGCATAGCGGACTAATAATTACGGTTATCATTAGTATTTTATTGACGGCAATTATTTGGCTTAACCCGGCAACTTTTCAGCATAATTCAAAAGCAACGACAGCTACAGGAGATACTTTACAAAATAACGATCACAAGGAAATTGGTGATGTTTTTTTACCAACCCAAGTGGTTCTAAGCGAATCAAATAATTTATATCAGTTAGTTAGCAGCCATGTAGATTTAGTGCAGAGTTTTCGGCAACAAATTACTAAACAAAAAGTGCAACAGATATCTCGGCATAAAAATTTAACTGACTATCAATCTTTTTTAAAGCAAAACAATGCAATTGTTTTGAATTACGGTTCACCAGTGACAATTCGATTGTTTAATCAGGCATTTAAGCAAAAAATTACTAAATATCAAAATCTAAAATATAATCGAATTCTGATTCCTTTAAATAGTAAAGGTGTAATCTACTTACTAAATGATTCGGATAAGAACGTGTTCCAAATAACTTTTAAACAATTAATTTGGAATAAGATCAAACAGCAACTAAAGAATAAAAATATTCAACAGCTACCAGTTGAGTATGAATTGGAAAATTCACAATATCAGCTTGCATATAAGCAGGCTATAACTTTACCTAGTTATAGCTATTTAATTAATAAAGTTAATGCTAGTTCGTTAGTTCCTGAATTATTAAACTCAGATGGACAGTCAACGATTACTACTAAGGTTCAGAAAAATCAGACAGTTTATTCCGATGGTGGAGATAATCGAATGGTTATCAGTAATAAAACTGGTAAAGTAACTTTTTCTAGTTATTCGAATTTAAACTACTATACCGGGACAAAACGAAGTCATGTGGAAAGTCTAAGCTACAGTGATTTGCTTAAACAAAGTTTTATTCGAATCAATTCAATCGGAAATTCATTGGATGATGTGCGTTTTGATAGATTTGATTCAACAAGTGAAACAGCTACTTTTCATAGCTTTGTGGCAGGTTTTCCGATTATCAATAGTAATGATTATGGTGGGTTTAGAATACAGATTTTAAATGCTGGTGGGCAACAGTATAACTTTTCGATCTATAGTTTGCAGGTAATGGTTCCTTCAAGTGGCAGACAATTAACTCTACCAGCGACTGCTCAGGTTTATCAATCATTGATCCAAGCAGGGTATGCTCCAGCAAAAATCAAAGGAATAAAAATTGGTTATCGTTGGCAAACAAATCATTCGTCAAAATTAGTTGCCGACTTGATTCCGAGTTATTTTGTAAATATTAATGGAAAATGGAGCAGTTATTCAAGTTTGTTAGAAAATACGGATACCAGCAATACGCGTTAGGAGGTAGCAGAATGAATTTTAAAAAGATTGAACTGATCTTCTTTATAGCATTTATTGTGCTAGATATATTCCTGTTTACCTCCTATATGCAAAAAGATGATTTAGTTGAGTCAACAGTTAATACTTTTTCAAATAATACAACTGATTCTATTATGAAAAGCATTAAAAATGATCAGATATCATATAGTAGCTTATCAACCAAAAAAAGCAGTGGATACTATTTAGCAAGCCCAGTCAAAAACACTTTGCGCAATGAAGCGGCTCGACTACACGATGTTCTTTGGTCTTATAACGATCAAAAGTTAACAGTTTCTTTTGATAACAGTGTTAAATTAAAGAATGTTAAAAATCCGCAAACAACATTGAATATTTTAATAAAAGATAAGACAAGAGTTTTATACGGAGAAGACTATGTTTATAGCAAATCGCTCTCAACTAAAAATGTGGTAGTATATACACAAAAGATCAGAAAGTTGCCAGTATATGCAACTAATGGTCAGATTCGGTTCAATATCAAAAATGGGTATGTATTAAATTATAGTCAAAGCTATTTATCTAATGTACAAGTGCTTAAGGAACAAAAACCAATTATTAGTCAAAAGCGAGCACTTATTTGGCTGTACCAGTATAATAAGCTTGTTAATAATAGCACGGTTAAATGGGTACATTTGGCTTATACACGGTTATTAACGGTTAATGGGAGTGTAATTTATATTCCTACTTGGGTATTAGCAGTTGAGAGTAATTCATCTGGGAGTATTCAATATCGACGAATTAATGCTTTTACCGGTGCTTTTATGGAACAAAACTAATTATCTTAAAGAAAAGAATGGGGAAGGTCGTTGCTAGATTTGACAGCTAAACAAGAAGATAATTTGAAAGTAAGTGTTTTGGCAAGCAGTAGTAGTGGGAATGTTACTTATATTGAAACTCCTCAAAGACATGTATTAGTTGATGCAGGTCTGAGTGGAAAAAAAATTGCCAATCTGATGAGTTCAATTGGACGTAACTTAGACAATGTTGACGATTTGCTAGTTACGCATGAACATAGTGATCACTGTCGAGGAGTAGGTGTACTAGCCCGCAAGTATCATTTGAACGTCTATGCTAATGGTAAAACCTGGGAGGCAATGGCAAAAAAAATTGGTAAAATTCCAGCTGAACAGTGTCATATTTTTGAAATGGGCTCAACTAAAACATTAGGAGATCTTGATGTAGAAAGTTTTGGAGTTTCACATGATGCAGCGGCAGCACAATTTTATCAACTACATCACAATGGTCATTCCTTTGTCGTGCTAACTGACACTGGTTATGTGTCGAATCGAGTAGAGGGTATAATCAGAAATGCTAGTGGTTATTTGATCGAATGTAATCATGATCCTGAAATGTTACAAATGGGTGCATATCCATGGTCACTAAAGCAGCGAATCTTGAGTGATACTGGTCACTTGTCAAATGAAGATGGTGCCACAGCTTTAATTGATGTTTTAGGAAATCGCACTAAGAAAATCTATTTGGGGCATCGAAGTCAAGATAATAACATTAAGGAATTAGCACACCTAACAGTTGCCTCAATTATGAAAGAACATGATCTATCAGTGGATCATGATTTTCAATTATTTGATACTGAACCAGAAAAGGCAACTAAATTAACCATTATTTAAAATAGTCATAACTCCTTTAAATTAATTATAGGTTTTAATTCATGATTTTTTCAAAATTTATCGGTAAAATGAAGATGTTAAGATTAAAATTGAGAGAAGGGGGGAAGGTTGGACTTCAAATGAAGTTTGACCGTGACTCATGAATGATGATAATCAAGAAAATAATGGGGTAAAAGAAACGACAGCAAAACGGCAAGTACGTTTTGGCTATGGTAAAATTTTCTTAATTGCTTTAGTTGGTGGAGTTCTCGGAGGTGGAATTGCTTTTGGCGGGTATCAGTATTACCAGAATAATTCTGCGACAGTTGAAAATTCAAAGGGAACAACTAAAGTTAGCAATGTAAAAGTCAATGTTAGCACTCAATCGACAAAAGCGTTCAATAAAATTAAAAATGCCGTTGTTTCAGTTGAAGCTTACTCTGAAAGTAGCAGCAGCAGCTCTTTGGAAGGGTTATTTGGATCAGATTCCAGCAGTGGCACAACCGAAAGTGAAAGCGAAGGTTCTGGTGTAATCTATAAGAAAACTGGGAATACAGCCTTTATAGTTACTAACAATCATGTGATTTCAGGAGCAGATAAAGTTGAAATTTTACTTAATAGTGGGAAAAAACTAAAAGCAACAGTTGTAGGGCATGATTCAATTACAGATTTAGCAGTATTAAAAATTAATGCTCAATATGTTAAACAAGTAGCATCGTTTGGAAACTCAAATAACATTCAAGTTGGTCAGACGGCTCTAGCAATTGGTTCACCATTAGGGTCAACTTATGCAACTTCATTGACTCAAGGTATTATCTCAGCAAAAAAACGGACAATTGATACGACAGATAGTTCTGGGATGACAACTGGACAAACAACAGTTATTCAAACAGATGCCGCAATTAATCCAGGAAACTCTGGTGGACCATTGATTAATTTGGAAGGTCAAGTAGTTGGGATTAATTCAATGAAATTAGCTTCTACAGCTTCAAGTAGTAGCACGTCTTCCTCAACTTCAGTAGAAGGAATGGGCTTTGCCATCCCAAGTAATGAAGTTGTCAAGATAATCAATGAATTGGTGAAAAACGGAAAGATTAGTCGACCGGCATTAGGAATTTCATTAGTTGATTTAAGTTATATTTCTTCTTCTGATCAAAAGTCGGTTCTAAAACTACCGACCAGTGTAACAGGTGGTGTAGTTGTTTTGAAGGTTTCAAGTAGCTCACCGGCTAAAAATGCTGGTTTGGAAAAATATGATGTAATTACATCATTAGGCGGTAAAAAAGTTAAAGGATTGGCAAGTTTACGAGAAGCTCTATATGAACATAAAGTTGGTGACACTGTTCAAATTCAGTATTATCATGATGGATCACTAAAGACAGCTAATGTTAAATTAACATTGGAAGCAACTGACAAAAATACAACGACTTCATCAGATTCTGGAAATTAAAAAGTTAGTTAAGATAAAAGACTAGTTGGTGAAACTCCGACTAGTTTTTTTGTGTTTGCAACTAGTTGCTAAAAATTTAGGTTTATTGTCGTTTGGAATGAATCTATGGTACGATATAAAAGTATTTAAAATTTCGCTAAGAAATTTAGAGAATTATTAAGAATATAATTAGAAAGGATTTTTTGATGAAAAAGAGAGGTACAGCAATTGTTTTATCACTTTTGGTGATGTTTTTTTTAATGTCTGGGTTAACTGCTTCAGCTAAAGCCGACAAAGTTTATCAAATTGGAACCGATGTAACTTATCCGCCATTTGAATTTGCCAATGATCAAAATAAATACGTCGGTATTGATATTGACTTAATGAATGCAATTGCTAAGAAGGAGGGCTTCAAAGTTAACATTAAACCAATTGGTTTTAATGCGGCAGTGCAATCCTTAGAATCGGGTCAAATTGATGGTGTTATGGCAGGAATGGCGATTACCCCTGTTCGTCGACAAACATTTGATTTTTCGAAACCATACTATAAAACGGGCGTAATTATCGCAGTGGCCAAAGATAGTAAAATTAAAAGTTTCAGGCAATTAAGAGGTAAAAAAGTAGCTTTGAAAACAGGTACAGCTGCAGCCGCGTATGCACAGTCGATCCAAGCTAAATATGGATTTAAAACCGTAACTTTTGATGATTCTGATACGATGTATAATGATGTGGTTAATGGCAACTCGGTTGCGTGTTTTGAGGATTACCCTGTAATGCAATATGCGATTAAAACTGGGTTAAAATTGAAAATCGCTACGAAACCTGCGCAATCTGGTTATTATGGATTTGCAGTAATGAAGGGAAAAAATCAAGTACTGCTAAAAAAATTTGATCAAGGATTAGTGAAACTAAAACAAGATGGAACCTACCAAAAGATTGTTAATAAGTACCTTGATTCATCTGCTACCAAAAAAGAACGGGATGAGAATTCAGCTACCAAAGCGGCTAATCATACATTCTGGGGCCTATTAAAACAAAATCAAGGTGCTTTATTTAAAGGGCTAGCAAAAACAGTTCAATTAACAATATTAGGAATTATTTGTGCAACGATTTTTGGTATTTTATTAGGTCTGCTGGGTGTGCTGCCGCATAAGATAGCTAAAGGAATTGCTGCAACAATTATTTATATTTTTCGTGGTCTACCATTGCTAGTTTTAGCGCTCTTTATTTACAATGGTTTGCCAAGTTTAACAGGGGTAAAAATTTCGGCCTTTAACGCTGGAATTATTACTTTAATGCTAAATGAAGGAGCATATACAGCCGCTTTTGTTAAGGGAGGAATTGAAGCAGTTGATCCAGGTCAGATGGAAGCTGCTCGTAGCTTGGGTTTATCTTTTGGTAAAGCAATGCGACGAATCATTTTACCACAAGGAATTAAAATTATGATCCCATCATTTGTAAATCAATTTATTATTACTTTAAAAGATACTTCAATTTTGTCGATTATTGGCATATTGGAACTGACCCAAACTGGGAAAATCATAATTGCCCGGAACCTAGAAGGTTTTCGTATTTGGACAATTATTGCGGTAATTTACCTACTACTAATCACATTGTTGACCTTATTGTCGAAAATGATTGAACGTCGAATTAAGGGTTAATAGTAATTAATGATTAAAATTGCTGGACTAGGAGTTCAGCTTTTTTTGGATAATTTTTCATCTGTGGAAAACTTGTTTATAAGTTATTATTAACATGTTGAAAACCAGAAGAATCGTTACGAAAATAAGTTTTCGCAGGTTTAAAAGTTATCCACAGAAACTGTAAATAACTGTGATTAACTTTTAAATAGGTTGAACTTCAAGTTATAGAAAGCCGGTAGTATAGTGAAAAAGGAACCTAATTTCTAAAAGAAAAACAATTAGCAGTTGTGGATAACTAATTAGATATTGACAAAAGTGAATTAAATAAATGTTGTGACGAAAGTTTGTTCGCAACAATATATAGAGTTACTAATTGTGGATATGTGGATAACTCGGTGGATAAAATGTGAAAAGGTGGCAAGTTATGAACATTAAATTAATAGTCGTTGGTAAGTTGAAAGAAAAGTATTTAAAACAAGGAATTTCAGAATATGCTAAACGATTAAGCAAGTTTTGTAAATTAAATATTATTGAAGTTGCTGATGAAAAAGCTCCTGAAAAATTGAGCGCAGCACAAATGGAACAAGTTAAACAAACGGAAGGAATAAGAATTCTAGACAAGATCAAAGATAGGGAATATGTCTTTGCATTAGCAATTTTAGGACAAGAACGTTCATCTGAAGAGTTTGCTAAAGAAATATCAGAGTTGACGACATACGGACATAGCGATCTAACGTTTGTAATTGGTGGGTCTTTGGGCTTAAGTTCAGCGGTTTTAAAAAGAGCAAATACCCAAATTTCTTTTGGTCGTTTTACTTTGCCTCATCAATTAATGCGGCTAGTGTTGGTCGAACAAATCTATCGCTCGTTTATGATTAATTCAGGAAGTCCGTATCATAAGTGAAGAGTGTAATTCTTAGTAACGTTAAATTTGAGGTGGTATTATAATGACAAAAAAGCATTTTTAAATTACGAACTACTAAGAATTGTTAACCGGGTTTAGTAATGGTGGGTGAATTTTTATTTTTAAAAAGGCCGACAAGTATCGGTTTGCTGGGAGACATGTTTTTAAGTTCAATGAGTTATTAACAAAAAGTCTTTTGTTTTTGTCAGTTGACTTACCGAGCTTTTTGAATGAATCGAATCAAACGTTATTTCACTATAGTCGTTATTTTTTGAGCAAGAACAGTTTACTTTCGGGTTGAAATGTTATTGGACAATTCTTGGTGTTTAAAAAAATGGCACTAGACCACAATTATACAATGTATTTTTTCAGATTTAATTACGAGTATGATCGTCTTTACGGCATGTATTGCGATTGATTTAATTAGCAAATCTTTTCAAGAGAACTATATAAAAACTAAGCGCTTATTTAGATAATACATTTAGAATGGCAGATGAAAAATAAGCTAACTATTTTAAAGTCGACTTGTTGCAGCCACTGTTGTAAAATTTATCCCATAGCTAGGTTTAAAGAGTAGAATTAGAACTGATTTTATGTGTAAGAGGGTGCAGCAATGAGTTTTCATTGTTTTAAATTGAGAAAAAAATTTATTTTTTTAATACATTGGCGTCAAAGTTGTTGGCAAAGCTTGCAGTTAAGTGCACCATTATTAGTATTAGGCCTATTTTTTGAAGCTTTAAATAGCAGTTGTTTGCAGCCAAGTAGTTTTTTTTACCAAATACTTAATTTGCGGAAATGGCACTGGTTAATTGAAGTAGCTGCAGCTACAAGTGCTTTAAGTCAAATCTGTTTTAGTGCATTTTTGCTATTTTTATGCATGACAACGGCATCTTTTCAAATGCAACAGTGCCGTAGTATTGTAAGTAATCGCTCAGAAATGTTGCAGAGTTCTTTAGCGGCAGTTTTATTATTATTGACGATTAGTTATTCGCATCGAATCTTTTCAATTGGTGCTGGTCTTAACTGGTTAGGTGGGCAAGCAACTTTGCTTGAGTCAATTCTTGTCGGATTATTAGGTGCTGGGACTTGCTACGGCTTGCATCGGTTATTTAAGCGTAAAAATTGGACGTTACAACTTTGGCAAATTACTTTAGCGGCATTACTTGAAGGTGGTTTAATTCGAGAGGTAAATCATTTTTTACAATATGATCATTGGTTTATTGCAAGTAGTTTAAGTCGGCTGAGTTTAGGTAACTATCAATTGCCAGGAATAGTAACCGCCAGCGGTCAATCGATTTTAAATACATTATTATTATGGGTTGGGGCAATTAGTCCGGGAAATATTGCGGCTGATTTTAGTGATGATGCAGCTAATAGTGTTAATTTAGCTGCTGCATTAACTAAGAATAGTTTGAAGGATTTACCTCAACCGCTTAACTTGCATAGTCTTTTAGGGTCTTATGCTTTGTTAGGTGGCACGAGTCAACTGTTAGCATTATTATTAGTAGTATTATTAGTTGGAAAGCAGCAACAACAAAAAATTGCTAAACTTAACATTATTCCAGTCTTTTTTAATTTAAATAGTGGCTTTTTGGCAGGTTTACCCATCTTTTTTAACTGGCAACTTTTATGCCCATTGCTGTTAGCTCCGCTGGCCAGCATTTGGTTAGCAGCAGCAGCAATTAATTTTAATTTCTTACCACCGGCAGTATATCCAATTCCGAATAGCACTCCGGCTCTTTTGGGTGCTTTTATGGGGACTGATGGTAGCTGGCGAGTTTTAGTGTTTACATTGTTACTTTTGCTAATTAGTATGCTGATATATTATCCATTTGTTAAAGCAACTCTTAGCCGTCAAACATTAAAGGAGGCGGCAACATTTGCTTAAAAAAAGAAATTTAATCTGGTTAATCAGTTTAATTATAATTACAGTAATTCTAGGGATTCCTTCAGCAATTTGGATGAAAAAAGAAGTTAAATCAGATCGAGCTGCTCATCGTTCGGCGCTTGACCCAGTAATTATGGTGCCGGGGTCTAGTGCAACACAAAATCGTTTTGATAGTTTAGTGAAAATTATTAATCAAGGATCAGCTCGACCGCATAGCTTGATTAAAGTAACGGTTGAACGGAATAATAAATTGCGGATTAGTGGCAAACTATTGAATCATGATCATCGACCATTTATGGTGATTGCATTTGCAGACAATGCAGATGGATATCAACCGGTGCAGCGTCAGGCCGCTTGGATGAATATCGCTGTTAACCAGCTTGAGAAAATATATGGATTTAATCGTTTTTCAGGTATCGGCCATTCAAATGGTGGCTTAATTTGGACACTATATCTAGAAAAATACTTTAATCAAAATCGGTTTTCGATTGATCGCTTAATGACCATTGGAACCCCTTATAATTTTAAAGAACGTAATCCCAAGAAACAAACTAATATTTTAAAAGAACTGATAAACGGGAGGAAAAAATTACCAAAGCATTTAACTGTCTATTCAATAAATGGAAGTATCAATTATACAACGGATGGTTTGGTATCGGCTGAAAGTGTGGCAACTGGAAAATATATTTTTCAAGGACAGGTAGCCCACTATACTCGAATTACAGTTACTGGGAATAATACTGAGCATTCGGATTTGCCTCAAAACCAGCAAATCATTAAACTAATCAAACAAAACATTTTAGAAAATCAGAATCCACAAGTAGAGCGTAAATAATTTAGCGAACGGGCAATAAATATCAATTAATTTAATGTAATTATCTACAAGTAGTTATAAAATATTATACTATTACTGAGATGATCTATTATGAAACCAAAAGGAATGGCGGAATTTTTAGGGATAATTACTACTACCATAAGAAATTGGAAAATTACCAGCCAAACGAATAGTTGCTACACATTGAGGAAGACTATTTGAAAGTTTTGGGTTAAAGACTTGTATACTAAGTCAATTATTGATGCTGATACCTCAATGAAATGGTTCTTTAGGAAGCAAAGCTGTTTTCCTCATTGGCGTTCGTTTAAATGAAGTCAAGAAAGTTATTATTTTGTTAAGAATAGTAAGACACAAATTATTGTTTGCGAGTGTTATCGTATTAAACTACCAAGACTTGGCTGGATACGCTAAAAAAATTTGGCTATCTTCCTACTGATTCAGAACATTTTATAATCAGCAAGGGAGAATCAAATTCCATGCAGGAAGGTATTATTTAACCTGTTTAGTTGAACAAGCTGATTTAGTAAATCCAGAGTTGATAGGTGATCCTATTGGGATTGACCTTGGTTTAAAAGGATTTGCTATCCTAATGATAGTACTTTGTATCATAATAAGAACAAAAGCAGTCAAGTAAGATGTGTTAGAAAGCGTTTTAGAAGACTGCAAAGAAAAATGTCCCGCCAGTATCTTGCACTTAAGGCTAGAAAACAGAAAGAAGGGAAATCTGCTACTGATTTAAATCTAGCCAAAACGCAGCTTAAAGTGCAAGGCTGATATTAACATCTTCAAAACATTCAGAAAGATTATCAAAATAAGTTTATTTTTACTGTGGTGAGAACCAAACCACAGTGAGTAGCCAAGAAGGCCTCAAAGTATGTACCGATGGCTAGTCGGAAATTTACGCTTATGGACTATCATAGCAACTGTATTAGTGAATTTTTGACGAGGCAGGGTAGGAAAGAGGCAAGAATAATCTATAACCTTTTATGAGTTATCAGTAGCAATAGATATGAAAATAGTTATTTCTCCTGCCAAAAAAATGGTAGTTGATGACGACTTTGACTACATTGGACAACCGCAGTTCTTAGCGGATACGCAGCAACTGTTAAACTGGCTTCAATCGCTGAGTTATCTTGAACTTAAACAGGTTTGGCGCTGTAGTGACAAACTTGTTCAGCTTAATTGGCAAAATATAAAAACTTTGATTTTGACAGAACCAGTTTTAACACCTGCCGTCATGAGTTACAATGGAATTCAATTTCAGGCAATGGGGCCACAGTTGTTTACAGAAAAAGCACTAAGGCGCTGTCAAAATGATTTATATATTCTTTCTGGATTTTATGGCCTTTTAAGGGCGATGGAGGGAATAAAACCTTATCGATTAGAGATGCAGGCTAAGATTCATTTACGAGAATTCAGAAATTTATATGATTTTTGGGGCGATAAATTATATCGAGAACTGTTTAGCTCTCATGAACCGGTCGTTAACCTTGCATCTAAAGAATATGCAAAGACAATTGAAAAATATTTACGTCCAGATGATAATTGGGTTACGTGTGTTTTTAAAGAAGCTCACAATGGAAAGTTGCGACAATTGGCAACAGCAGCTAAACGTGCTCGGGGCAATATGGTACGGTTTATTGTTGAAAATGAGATTAGAAAAGTAGTTGATTTGAAAAGTTTTTCGATTGAAGGATATAGGTTTTCAACTGAATTATCAACCATGAAGGAATTAGTTTTTCTTAAGTAGTGAAAGATTGGATACTTGATAATTCAGGTAAAGACCAAATAAGTAAAAATTAAAAATGTCAGCAGGTAATTAATGAGTATGCTTTTCAGTAAGATAGTTCTTAGGACATCGTCAGACATAGATCCGGCGATGTTTTTTGGTTGGCGGTAAAATAAAATTGTTAAGGGAGGTGTTTTTTTTTAATGAAGAATTTGACTGAGCAAAAATTAATAACGGCGGCAGTAGCAGCCGGTTGGGATACAAATGCAATTAAAGCATGGAAAAAAATCATCAAAAAAGAAGCTTGCAAAAGGTCAACTGCAGATTTGCTGCTGCAGTTAGAACAAATTGGTTCTGACAGTTATACTAGACTGTTTACCAAGTCGCGGCTATTGCCAATGGAAAAGCTAGAGTTAGTTTTAAAACAAATGCAAGCTCAAATTGATCAAAACGGTTTTTTACAGCTGGCCGGGGATTATCGATTGTCTCCCAGTATGCCACCACATGGCCGATTTTTAAAATTGTTTCGTAAGGCAGTCCGTCAGACTTTTTTGCCGCAGGGTTTACGACCAGTTTATCAAAGTAAAAGGAAAAATGAATTAGCGATAAAAATCCATTTGTTTCGCAGTTATCTTGATCGACATAATTTGTGGTATGTGCGGCAATATTTCCCAGGAAATACTGATTGGGAAAAACTACAAAATTACCAGCGACAAGCTAAAATAAAATTTGATTACAGTACAGATGCTAGATTGCATAATCGCTATCTGAGTAATCAAGACTTTACTTATCCGCAAAACATGAAAATTCAAGTTACGAAATGTCGGAGAATGTCGGAATTTATTGTTAATTTAGAGACTGGAAAATTTGTTTCAGAATGGGATTTTTACCAACAACAAGCCAATGGAAATATTAATGCAGTTTTAGCGGATTATCAAGTAAGTGCTGGGGCTGCTGTTGCTAATACGGGCTCTTTTAACTATGGATTGCCTAAGGGAAAGTATGCTTGGCTGCTACGATTCTCTCATAGTCATCAATTATTAGATGTAAAACATCCAACTGATCCGCAACTGCGTTATCAATTTAATCACGCGAAAGCTTCCCACTACTATTGGAAAAGTCCCCAAACATATTTAAAGGATTCGAAAGGTGGATATGCTGATATCGTTAAAAAAGGTCCAGTTGATTTTCTTGCTTGGCAGCAAGTACCACTGGATCAAAAAAAAGAAATTTATCAGGCTTTTGTAGTAAGCTGTCGGAAAAGATTACCGAAAAAAAATCCTGGATTTGCGTTTTTTTGGCAACATTATCAGACTATTTATTGAAAGAGATTACTTTAATTTGCTGATCAGAAATGGCTAATTTGGTTAAACTGCCATTTGCTGGTCTTTTTGTAACATCAAATTTACCCTTACCAAATCGTTCAACTAAACTCAACAATGTATTTCCATGGCTGACTAGTAAAACATTGCTATTATTATGAATTGTTGGTGTTTGCCTAATTAATTCAATTCCTTGATTTAAACGGTGCCAGTATTCTTGATGGTTTTCAGCGTGATGGAACGGATCCGCTGCTTTTAAAAAGTCTTTCGCTTGATCAAGTGAGTATTTTTCTACAATTTCTTTAAAGCTTGGGACATCATGAGGAGCACCTGCTACATACCAGGCTTGGTTCATATCCGTCCCCTCGAAGTAACCGTAGAATTGTTCACGAAATAGTGGTGAAACAATGGGCTCCTTGGGACTTGACTGTAGATTGTGTTTTAAAATTTCGCGAGCGGTTAATTCAGCTCGTGGTAAATCACTGCAAAAAGCAGCTGCAAATTCAATATTTTTTAATCGTTCACCGGCAGTTTGCGCATTTTGCCAACCTTTTTCAGTTAAAGGTGAGTTACTCCATCCTTGTAATTTATTGTAGATATTATAATAGGTCTGTCCGTGGCGAATTAAATATAGTGTGAATTGACGCATTTCGTTTCCTCCAATCTTTTTGTCCTAATTATAACAGTAAAGTTAGGCGTTGAATCATGGTAGTTGTAATAAATTAAGCGCTATCATTGATGAACTAAAAAAACTGTGATAATATTTTTTATCACAGTTTTTTAAACAACCGTTTACTGGTTTTTAAGTTCTCTTTTACGCAATAGTGGCAATAAAAATCCTAGTCCCAATAATATAAAGACCGTAACAAAATTTAATAATAATTGATGATTGAAAGCATGGGTACCAAAAGCAGCTTCTTGCGGAATAAACCCTAAAGTGGCACAGATGAAAGTAAAGGCTAAACACCAACTACCAACTAATAGAGCGCTGGTTCGGTTGCGAATAAAGATATAATCAGAGTGAAAATCTTTTTGACGCCAGCGAATAGCTAAAAAGGGAAAGAAAACCCAACAGGTTTTATATGGTGAAACAATTCCATTGATATTTAACAGCCAATTATAGATAGTGTTGATATTCGGCAATGTGCCTGTTAATAGTAATAAGAACAAACTAAGCCCAGTAGTCATCAAGTAAGAATTCACGGGTCGACCTTGTTTGTTTTTCCTAGTCAGCCAATGGGGCATGAATTTATCGGCAACATCCCCAGCAAAAACACGACTGGAAGCATCTAATAAAACAGCTAATTGAGCCATCATAAAAATAGCTTGAACAACCGCAAATAGATACATCAAAATTTTACCTAGACCTAGTTCATGACCTAGCAAGGAGAAAGCATAGTATGGACCATTCATTTTAAAATCATGCGGAATCTGATTAGCATTGAAGAAAACGGCTAAAGACAAGGTTCCAAAAATTGTCAAGAAGGCAGTCATAATGGCTAACAGCCACATAGCTTTGGGAAATTCATGTTTTGGATCACGCATTTGGATAATATAAGGTGCAGCCAATTCAGCTCCAGACATTGCGAAGATTAACAGACCAGTTGTTGAAAAATATTTTAGACTAAAGTTTGGCAAAAAGGCATGCAAGTTAAAAGGTTGAGCTGCAATATTTGCTCCATGTAAAAGAGCATATCCAGCCAATAGAACAAACAGCACCGACATGATGAACATGGCACCACCACCAATTAACGATAAGATTTCCAAGGAATTCTTAATTAAATTTTCTAAGAGAATAAATAATAAAATAATAATAAAGGTTAACATGCCAAATTCAAAAGTTGACATTCGCTGACCTAAAGTATTATTCCCTAAAATCATCCAACTAAATGAAACAATTACTGAGTTAGAAACATCTACAATGTAAGGAACGCTTTGAATCCAGTACATCCAAGAGGTCCAATAACCTAGGGTATCATTACTACCGCGGCGTACCCAGGAGGCTAAACCACCACTTTGATTATCAAAGGTTAAACTAAGCTGACTAACAATTAATTCATATGGAATAATATAGGCAAATAATAAAAAAATCCAAGATACAACAACTGACAAGCCTTGATTTTGAAAAGGATAAAAAATGTTTTCAAAACTAATAATGGTAACAAAGTCTAATAGGGCAATAACTGGCCAGCTCATATAGTGTTTTTTTGATTGTAAAAGATTACTAGGCATCAAAATTTCCTCCAAAAATAAAATAATTTAACAAAGTCAATGATAAAAGATTTTACTTGGCGGTTTATGCAGATTTTTGGCAATAATTAGTCCCACTTGTATCGTTCCTCGTACGTTATATAATAAAAACAAAATCAAAAATCACTTAGATTAAACAACAATTGCACCTAACTTTAAATTGTAGCCTATAAAAATGAAATACTACAGATTTTTTTGAAAACCAATGAAAAGAAAGGAAAATAAAATGAAATATTTGAAAATAGCTGCTGCTCGGGAGCTTTGGGAACAGTTACCATCTGAGTGGGAGAAAGTGACTCTAGATTCGGAGCCGCTAGCCGCAGAGTTGGCAGCAATTGTGGTTAATATTGCTAAACCCGAACAAGTGAAGCAGGCTCAAATAATTAAGCAATCATCACAACTTCCTGTGCCGGTTATTAAAATTAATTATACTCAGTCAGTAGCATTGATTCGAAAAGTAGTTAAGCAACAAGCTGAACATTATACTAACAAAATGATTCCGCCTTTTTTAAGTGATTTAATTGAATTTGCAATTAACCGTCCAATAAGCTTTACTACTCCTGGACACCATAATGGCAATTATTATACTAAACATCCAGCCGGAATAGTTTTTAATCGTTTTTTCGGTAAAAATCTGTTATTCGCTGATACTAGTGACACAGTAGGTGAGCTGGGAGATACAATGACCCACACAGGAACACCTTTAACGGCTGAACAGCAAGCTGCACAAGCTTATCATGCAGACAAGGTTTATTTTTGTACTAACGGTACAACGAGCGCTAATTCAATTTGTGCTAGCGCGTTGTTAAGCCCAGGAGATGTAGTTTTGTTTGATCGCAACAATCACAAATCTTTATATAATAGCGCTTTGCTGATGAACGGAGCCTTGCCGGTTTATTTGCCAACAGATCGTAATTCTTTGGGGTTGATTGGTGAAACTGATCCTCAAGCTTTCGTTGAAGAGAAGCTGCGTCAACAAATTGCCAAAAAAGCTCCGCAAAAAGCCCAAGCTAAACGACCATTTCGGTTAGCAATTTTACAGTTAGAAACTTATGATGGTGTTTTTTATCAAGCAGACTGGATTCTTAAAAAAATTGGACATCTGTGTGATTATATTCTTTTTGATTGTGCTTGGGGTGGTTACGAACAGTTTTCACCTTTGTTGGAAGATCTTTCTCCATTAAATCGTCATTATCAGGCGCAAGATCCGGGAATTTTAGTTACTCAATCAATTCATAAACAACAAGCTGGTATGGGACAGACATCGCAAATCTTAAAAAAAGACCGTCATTTAATAGGACAGCAACGTTATATTGATCATAAGCATTTTAATCATGCCTACTTAAAATATGTGACATCTAGCTATTCTTATCCGTTGTATGCTTCATTAACGGTTAATGCAGCGATGGCCACCAGTCAAGCTAATTCTCAGTGGTGGCAACAGTTATTAATCCGTGGAATTAACTGGCGAAAAGAATTATTAAACAAGTCACAATTATTTCGTCCATGGGTTCCAGAAAAAGTTGCAGGTCAATCATGGGAAAATATTTCAACAACTGAGTTAGCGCAGAAGAAAAAATATTGGTCAATTGACCCAAATGATAAATGGCATGGATTTAAAATGGTGGCGACTAACCAAGTTCGGTTAGATCCATTTAAATTAACTATCACAACACCTGGAATTGATTATCAACATGCAACTTATCGGAATCAAGGAATTTCAGGAGCGATTGTAGCAGAGTTTTTAATGGAAAATGGAATTGTTAGAGGAAAGGATGATTTGAATTCACTTTTGTTTTTATTAACACCTGGAGATGATCAACTACAATTTCAGCAGTTGTTAGAAAAACTATTGGAATTTGAACGACTGTATTTTGCTAATACACCAATCAAGCAAGTTTTACCAAGATTATATCAGGCAAATCAAAAACGTTACCAGAACTACGGACTTCAACAATTATGTCAAGAAATGCATCAGTACTATCGGGATGCCGAAACCTTTAAATTACAAAAATATTTGTTTCAAGCAGCTGCTTTTGAACCAAACTATGTCCTTTCACCGCAAGCAGCTGAACAGCAATTTAAGGGTAACCATGGTAAATTATGTTTATTGAGTGAGGCAGCTGGAAAAATTGCTCTAGAAGGAGCATTGCCTTATCCACCTGGTGTTTTTGTAGTTGCACCAGGTGAGCGTTGGTCGCTAGCGGCCCAACATTATTTTGAAGTTCTATTAGGAGCAGCAGCCAAGTTTCCAGGTTTTGAACCGGAAGTCCAAGGAGTATATTATCAATTAACTGAGCCAACCAAAGCAAAAATTTATGTTTTAGATGAGTGATATAGAAAGTTGGTATTAATAAATGAAAAATGGATTGGGAATTTTCTTTGGTTTATTAATGGGACTGCTGTTTTCATGGCTTTTTCCAGTCAAAGTTGGCAGTCAAAAATCGAAATTAACCAAATAAAGTGAAAAAAATAGTATTAGCACAAAATTACGTGCTGATACTATTTTTTTCTAGAATCAAATTTCTATTCCAGAATTTGATTGTTGGTTTCAGGTCCAAAAAAGAAAACAATTAAAGCAGCAATTATTGCAAATCCACTAATTAAAGTGAAAATCATACTAGGATTAGATACACTTAACAGCCAAGAAACAACTAATGGCATTCCAACAGTGATTAACTTGGAAATTCCATTAGCAATTCCCGATCCACGAAACCGATACTTGGTGGTGAATAGTTCAGAAACATAGACACCAACAACTGAGGCCATTAAAACATAAAAACAAGTTGTTAATAAAAAGCCTAAGAACATGACTATTGCAGCACTAGTTTGGTGCGAGTAAAGTAACCCTAGTCCTGCTGCAGCAACAAAAGCCGTAACGATTGTTGGTTTGCGGCCGACTCGATCAACTAATTGTGAGCCTAAAAATGCGCCAACGGGTGCACCCAGCATCATGACAGTTGTAAAACCTAAAGAAGAAACAATATTAATTCCCTGTTTGACTAACAGAGTTGGTACCCAAGAAGTGAAGGTATACTGACAGACGATAGCTGCTGAAACAGCGAAAATTGCAACGAATAAGTTTCGTCCAAAATGAGCATTAACATTTTTAGCGGTTTGTTCGGCATTTTTCTCATTTGGCAAAGCTGCTTTAGCAATTCCAGCTGAGGTCATTTCAGTTTCCAATTTAGCAATGACATCCTGAGCGTCTTGATATTTTTGATGTGTGATGCTCCAACGGGGAGATTCAGGTAAGTTACGACGAAAATACCACAAAATTAAAGCAGCACCTCCAGAAATTACAAACATAATTCTCCAAGAAAACAAGGGGATCAACACCGTACATAAGAGCATCGTAATTGGGGCTCCGCAGTTAGCGATAAAGGAAGTTAATGCACACCAGCGACCACGACTTTTAATCGGAGCAAATTCATTAATTATTGAAAAACCAGTGACAATTTCAGTCCCTAAACCAATGCTAGCAATTAAGCGGCAAACAATTAAGAAGTACATATTTGATGCAAATGAGCCTAACAACGTAAATGATCCAAAAACTAACAAATTTAATTGATAAGCTTTTTTTCGACCGAAGAAATCGCCAATTAGTCCAGCAAAAACGGAACCCAAGAACAAGCCGAAAAAACCAACAGACAGAAAAATTGAATTAAATTGCAAAGTTGACCAGCTAGATTTAAGTAGATAGCTGCTGACACCACTAGCTAAGTAAACATCGATTGCATCGAGAAACATTCCAGCTGAAACTAATATAAAGATTCGATAAAAAGTTTTAGTCGGTTGGATTTGGTCCATCCGTTTTTTTAATTCAAATGCTTGAATTGAACTAGTACTAGTTTGAAAGTCGATTGTTTCTTCCATAACATTACTCCCCCCTGGATGCTTAAAAGACTCGAATTTTTTTCTCGAAATCATGAATTTCTTGAGCATGTTGCAAAGTTAGGTCAATGTCATCAATTCCTTGAATGAATTTTTCTTTCCAAGTAGCATCGATGTCAAAAGAATAGGTCTTACTGGGACAACTGACTTTTTGGTGTGGCAAGTCAATGGTAATTGTTTGATCAGGAGCTAATTGTGCTAAATAATCTCGAGCGGATTGTGGCAAAGTAATTGGCAACAATCCATTTTTAGTACAATTCATAAAGAAAATATCACTGTAACTTCCAGCAATAATAATTTTGAAGCCCCAATCCTTTAAAGCCCAGGCAGCATGTTCACGAGAAGAACCGCAACCAAAGTTATCACCAGTGATTAAAATGGTGGAATTTTTCCGCTCAGGTGCATTTAAAATAAAATCAGGATTTGGCGTTCCATCATCCAAATAACGCCAATCATTAAAAAGGTGTTTGCCATAGCCAATTTTTAAAATGTTTTTCAGAAATTGTTTAGGAATAATCTGATCGGTATCTATATTATTGTTCATTAACGGGATGGTTGTTCCTTGATGAATCGTAATAGCTTCCATGTTTAAATTGCCTCCTTCTGGCGAATATCAACGAAATGACCATGAATTGCTGCTGCAGCCACCATGGCAGGACTAGCTAAGTGAGTTCGTGCATCTTTTCCTTGGCGTCCTTCAAAATTCCGATTGGTGGTAGACGCACAGTGAATTCCAGCTGGAACTTTATCAGGATTCATTGCCAGACAAGCAGAACAGCCAGGATCACGCCACTCACAACCAGCAGCTTTAAAAATTTTGTCTAAGCCAAGATCTTCGGCTGCATTTTTGACAGCGCGTGATCCGGGAACGATCCAAGCAGTAACCCCAGCAGCAATTTTTTTGCCTTTTAAAATTTGTGCTGCTTCTTTCATATCAGATAATCGGCCGTTCGTACAAGAACCAATAAAGATCCATTGAATTGGAATATCCGTCGCTTTGCTAGCGGGTTTTAAGTCCATATAGTCATATGCTCTTTGGACATTCATATCTGTTATTTGGGGTAAGGTTCCAGTCACTGGGACAGCCATCGCTGGATTTGTTCCCCATGAAACATATGGAGCTAATTGACTGACATCAAAATCAATTACGCGATCATAATCGTTGGGGTTGTCAGTGTAAAATTGCTGCCAATACTCGATAGCTTTATCCATATTTTTGGGGGCATATTTACGTCCACGCAGGTAATTAAAGGTTGTTTGGTCGGGTTTCATCATGCCCATTTTGGCACCACCTTCAATTGCCATATTGCAAATAGTCATCCGATTTTCCATTGATAATTGCTGTAAAGTATCTCCAAAAAATTCGACCGCATAACCAGTTCCAAAATCGACCCCATTTTGAGCAATTAAAGCCATAATAATATCTTTAGCTGCTACCCCAGGTTGCAACTTACCATGAAGATGAATTCCCATCGTTTTAGGTTTCAGCTGCCAAATTGTTTGGGTAGCTAAGACGTGTTCAACTTCTGAAGTTCCAATCCCAAAAGCAATTGAACCAAAAGCTCCATGAGTCGCTGTATGTGAGTCACCGCAGACCACTACTTGGCCAGGCTGAGTTAAACCTAGTTGTGGACCGATGACATGGACAATTCCTTGATCAGCATTGCCCATATCTGCTAATCGAAGTCCAAATTCTTGGCAGTTACGCTGCAAAGTTTCAATTTGTTTTTTGGAGATTTGGTCTTGAATATTGAAAATATCTTTTGTTGGTACATTATGGTCCATTGTTGCGAAAGTTTTATCTGGTCGACGAACTTGGCGTTGATTGGTTCGTAAACCCTCAAAAGCTTGCGGCGAGGTAACCTCATGCACTAAATGCAGATCAACATAAATTAACTGTGGTTCACCCGGTTGCCCACTAATCACATGTTTTTCCCAAAGCTTATCAAATAAAGTTTTTCCCATTTTAAAATTCATCCTTCCAAGTTTCTAATAATTTCTGTGGTGACTGTTTGAGTGGTGGCAGTTCCACCAAGATCAGGAGTTAAAATTCCAGCTGCAATAGTTTTTTGAACAGCTTGAGCAATTTGGTCTGCTAATTGGTTTTCCTGGAATGACTCACGAAGCATCATTTCAATGCTTTGAATCATTGAGATTGGATCAGCAATACCTTTTCCAGCGATATCAGGCGCGGAACCGTGAATTGGTTCATAGAGGTTTGGCCCAGTACTTCCAGCACTCATTGATGGGATAGTTCCTAGTGAACCAGTTAAAACAGAAGCTTCATCACTTAAAATGTCTCCAAATAAGTTAGCAGTAATAATAACATCAAAGAAGGTTGGCTGAGAGATGATTTTCATAGCAGCAGCGTCTACATAGCAATAGTCTAAGGTAATCTCAGGATAGTCCTGAGCGACTTTGGCAGCGACTTGGCGCCAAAGCTTTGAAGTTGCCAAAACATTAGCTTTGTCGACAATTGTGACATGCTGCTTCCGATGCTGACTCATTTTAAAACCTACGCGAACAATTCGTTCGATTTCTTCAACAGTGTAAGTAGAAGCATCAATTGCTGCAGTGGCAGTTTGGTTTCTTGGTTTGCCAAAATAAATTCCGCTAGTTAATTCACGAACAATGACAAAATCAGTTCCTGCAATAACTTCAGCTTTAATTGGTGAACGTTTCGCTAAAATGGAATTAATCTTAGTTGGACGAATATTAGCAAATAAACCAAGTTTATTTCTGATCTCCAGCAAACCTGCTTCTGGTCGCTTGGAAGCTTGCTCCCATTTTGGACCACCGATTGCACTCAACAAGACGGCATCAGCTGCTTGACAGCCTTCAATAGTTGCAATTGGTAAAGGAGTTCCGGTTTGATCAATTGCGGCTCCTCCGAAGGGATAATCAATTGTTTGGTATGAAAAACTACTTTTCTTAGCGGCAGCAGCTAAGACGGCTAAACCGGCATCCATGATTTCCGGTCCAATATAGTCACCGCGTAAAATTGCAATATTCTTAGTATTCACAATTAAGTTCCTTTCTAAATTAAACTTTCTTGGATAATTAAAAACGGCTAAGACAAAAAGAAAAACGCCTCATTCATTCAGAATGAGACGCTTGCTGTTTGCTCGAGCCCCACTCTATAACTTAAATAGGACTCGACTAAAATGTCAGAGTCCTCAGCTATAGTAGTAGGGCAAATACAATTATAAAGTTTTTAGTTGTATTGACTACCATTTGAAGAACTCCCTTCCGCTTTATTTAAGGATAATTTAACGCATTTTTAATTTAGTGTCAACAATTAATTAATAAAAATTCCAAAAAAGTCTAGATAGCGTTTTCATTAAAGCCAGCTAATAAAACAATCAGTAGTATAATAAAAAATAGTAAATTAAACTAAAGAAGGTTATCTAATGGGAAAATATAAAATTGTTGGTCATGAATATCTTTTTGATTTTGGAGAGAATGCCAAATTAAGTTTAAAAGTGAAACTGAGCTTGAAGTTAAAGTTGTAGCTGATAGCTATTTTAAATCTGGCATAGTTAATCATTTTACGATTGAAATGACAGAGGTTCGTGATGATCTGTATTTATTGACTTGGACAGAGCCTGATAGCGGGAATACAGTTAGTCATGTTGACGACTTTACTGCGAAAGTAGCATATACCAATATTACAAATGTGCCGGATAATCAATTTTGGCGGTTAAAGGGAACAATTAAACATTAGATAGTTGAAGTTAGAACTGGACAAATAAAAATTTATTCGGTTCTATTTTTTTAATTTATTTTGTTTGGCTTAAATTAATTTAAGAGAAAATATTTAATTTTATTGATATTAGACGATATAAAAGATAAATCAAGAATAAGACGATAGGAGATAATGATGAAAACGATCTCATTTTCTAATGCGGTTTCTATTAAAGAGTATGCTTTAAAACATTGTGACCAAACATTAATTCTTTTCGGAAAAAATCAATTAGTTACGACTGCAATTGAGTTAATGCCAGAAAATGTTGTTCTTTGTTCAACTGAAAGACTGGTATCGAGTACGGGAGTTAGTGAAACGGGTTTTTCTGGTTTAGTTGTTGCCAGTCAATATACTGAATTGGTTCCAATCGACGAGCCACCAATTTTATCATTAGCTAGTTTGCAGCAGGCCTATCAGCAAGTCGCAGCAGATCCCAATGCATTTTTGCTATTATTATGTGATGGTTGTCAAGCACATGAAGAAATGATTTTAACTAGTTTTTATTTTTTAGATCCGCACTTTAAGATGATTGGCGGTAGTGCAGCTGACGAAAATAAAGGTCAAACTGTAATTTCTCTAGGAAATAAAAAAATTCCGAATTTAGCAATTTTCTTTAGTCTACCAGCTAAAACTTTGCTTATTAAAGAAAATCTTTACTTACCAATTGGAAAAAGACTGTTGGTTACGAAAGCGGATCCTCTAAAAAGAGTAGTTTACACATTTAACGGCCGACCGGCGGCTGAAGAATACGCTAACCAATTAGGAATTAGTGTTGCTGAATTGACAGCTAGTTTTATTCGCCATCCGATAGGTAAGAAACGCGGTGAGGATATTTATATCAATTCCCCTCAAAGAATAAATGATGATCATTCAATTAGTTTTTATGCACAGATTATTCCCAACACTTTTGTGGAAATTTTAACTCCTGGAAAGATCGATCAGATTCTGACGAAAACACGTCAACAAATAGGTCAGGCAGAATTGCTTTTCTCAATTCATTGTACCTTGAGAAGTCGTTACTTAACCCAAAGTCAGCAATGGGGGAAGGTTTTGGCCTCATTAAACCAAGTTGCAACACAACAAATTGGTTTTGTCAGTAATGGTGAACAGTTTAATTGGCAACATCTTAATCAAACAATGGTCTTATTAGCCATTAAAGAAAATACAGAAATGGGTGATGATTAATGTTATTTCACGCTAATCAAAAAAAGGTTCCTGCAGTAGCTAATCAGGTAACAGTGACACCAGAATTAACCAAGAAAAAAATTGCTGATTCAGTAGATTTATTGGCAGTTCAAGAATTAGCAAATCAAACTCAACAACAGTTTAAAGAATTATTAGACAAAGAAGGCGTTACCTCGTTAGGATTGAATGAATTATCAAACGGCAACCAACAAACTGTTAGTGAAATTAAAAATGTTTCTCAACAAGTTATTCAAGTTTCTCAAGGAAACGATCACTTGCAACAACAAATTGCTAACATGTCTGACCAATTGGACTTAACTAGTGAAACAGTTGAATCTTCCCAACAAAATTTTAATCAGACACTAGAACATTTTAATCAACTAACTGATATTTTATTGGGCTTCTCAACAATTATTACTAAGTTAGGAACAGAGTTTAATCAAATTGAAGATAAAGTAAAAAACATTAGCGAAATAGCTGAGAGTACTTCATTATTAGCTTTAAATGCTTCGATTGAGGCTAGCAAAGCAAGTGAGGCTGGTAGAGGATTTGCTGTTGTAGCTCGTGAAACGACTGCACTTTCACAGGAAACACAAGATTTTTCAAAGGAAATCCTCGATGGAATGGAACAGTTAGCAGGATTAGTTCGCGGATTAGAAAAACAGGTTAAACAGGGTAAAACTAGCGTTACTGAAGCTAATCAGATGGTTAGTCGTTCTAATCAGGATATGGAAACCATCAGTGAAGCTAAGGACAAGTTAAGTCAAAAGATGTTAAGTGTTGCAGAGATTCAACAACAAAATGGTCAGGCTTTGCAAAGTGCGACTAATAGTGTCGCTGAAATTGTTACACGAGCACAAAGTGAGAATCAAAAATTAAGTGAATTAGTAGAAAACATTGATCGCAAGGCAGGGCATTATAAAACAATTACTAATCATTTAGAACAATTAAATTTATTGGCTAAACAGGAAAAAAGGTAATTTGGCAAATGAAAATAATCTAGTTATTATTCTGTTTAGGGTTTACAAATATTAAATTTAGGTATACCTTAAAAACGTAGAAAGTTTTGAAGTACTTCAGCTTAGCTACAGAAAGGACAGCCTGTGATTTGATTTCAATTGTTAATTCTTTAATGTTGTTGGTTTTGATGATGCTACTAGCGCTATTTCTGGGAACAGCCATCGAACTGGTTACATTTAAAGATGAGATTTCCGAGTTGTTGCAAAAGAAAAAACATGCGAAAGTTCGTCGAGCAGACCACCGTCTCTTTTAGCTATACCAGCTGGTAGCTAATCTAAAAAAGATCATCAGCAAAAGTTGATGGTCTTTTTTGGTATAACTTGGATTAAAATACTTCACGATCAGCGGGTTTGGATTTCAATTCATTAAAATTATAGGCGGTTAATTCAGCTAGTCCTTGTTGGCTGGCATCAAAATAGGCAGTGAGACTTTGAGCAATCATTAAATTCAATTTTTTTACGGGATCAAATTGAATAATAGCAATGGGAATTCGAGCTTGATAAGCAGTTCCAATTTCAAACATAGTTCCAGAATCACTTTCGTTGTCGCTTTCTTCTAGTTTGTAATCAAGAATTGCGACTAAGATATCAGCACGCTGAATTTGACGAATGTCGGAAGCAAAAACGTATTGCTGCCAAGCACGACTACCAAAGGGTTCTTCTTCAAATTGATGTTCTTGTGGTAAAAATATATTTTGTGGATCAATTGTGGGATTGTTTTGAAGGGCTTTTTTGACTAGTTGAATTCTTCGTTGTTGATGGTCACTAAAAAAGGGAGCAGCTAAATAGATTTTATTCAAAATGAAAACCTCACTTTATTAAGATACTGAACTTTAACTGATACTAATTTCATCATACTATATTTTGCCTTGGTAATGCTTTATTTTTGATCCAGCATCTAGTAAGATGATAGTTGGTCTGAAAAAGAAAATTAAAGATGCGAAAGGGTGGAGCAGTCATTTTGATTACATTATCTGGGATTATCGGCTCCGGTAAATCAAGTTTAACAGGTATTTTAGCAAAAGAATTAGGAACAAAGGCATTTTTTGAACCCGTTGAAGATAACCCGGTATTGCCGCTTTTTTATAAGGGAAATGAAATTGCCGCGCAAAAGCGAGCTGCTGGTGATGAAGAGGCGACTAATCCGTATGCATATTTATTGCAAACTTATTTTTTGAATCGTCGCTTTAAAATGATTAAAGAAGCGATGCAAGATGATAATAACATTCTTGATCGATCAATTTATGAAGACGAGCTTTTTATGAAAATGAATACGGATTTGGGAAATGCAACTAATGTAGAGTATCAAATTTATAAAAGTTTGTTAAATAATATGATGGAAGAATTGCCTTATGCTGCCAAAAAAAAATCTCCTGATCTGATGATTACCATTAAGGTTTCCTATGAGACAATGATTCAGCGAATTAATAAACGTGGTCGGGAGTATGAATTAATTCAAAATGATTCTTCATTGATTAGTTATTATCATCGTCTGCTAGGTTATTACGATGAATGGATGGAAAATTATCAAATTTCACCTTTACTGGTAATTGATGGCGATCGCTATGACTTTGTTGGCAATGTAAATGATCGGGTTCACGTCTTAGAACTTGTTGAAAAAAAATTAACAAGCTTAGGCAAACTTTCAACTGATCAAGCATCACAGATGTTGATCAGACATCAACAAATATTAAATTAGTTGTGAATATTTAAGAAGAGTAAGGATAATCACGGATTGTCTTTACTTTTTTACTTTTCTAGGTAATTTCCACTGAATTATCCAAGTAATTTGAAACAGCTGGCGCAATTTGTCAGTCAGTATTGAAAATATTATACTTAAGTAACCGAGAAGAGGTGGACTAATGAATCTTTTTAAAAGGAAACAGCAATTAAATGAACATCAAAAAGTACAACGAAAAATTAATCGCACGATTGGAAGCACATTGATATATTTTTTGATTTTTCAAGTCGGAGCTTTGGCAATAATGATGAGTTTAAAAAAATATGCCGGTTTTTCAAGGTCAACTCTTCATCAGAGTGGTTTACCATATTTAGCGGCAATTACTGCAGGATTTTTATTCATTATACTGATTTCTACAAAAAAAGATTGGCAATTATATTTACATGCAGGTCAATCAAAAATGAAATTGAAAACTTTTGTAGAGCTTCTGCTGGTTTTGATGGCCGGCCAAATTATAGCTAGTCTTTTAGGGCAGTTGCTTGAACTTTTTTTTAATTTGTTCGGTCTAAGCGTTTTACAACAATTAGAGACAGCTACTCAGCATAGTCAAAGTTGGTCGATGTTTTTGTATGCAGCTTTATTTGGACCATTAATGGAAGAACTTGTTTTTCGCGGGGTAGCATTACGCCGGTTTAGCCAAATAAATTCGCGGTTAGCAATTATCGCGTCAGCTTATCTGTTTGGGCTATATCATACTAACTTTGTTCAGAGTCCGTTTGCTTTTTTGATTGGATTGGTTTTGGGCTATACAGCTTTAACTTATGGAATTTTTTGGTCATTGGCTTTACATGTCTTTAATAATTTTATACTAGGCGATCTTATGTATTTTGGATTGCGTTCATTTTCGACGGCAATTGCTTCAGAAATTAGCGGCGCGATATTGTTGTTAGGTGGTTTGGGAGGACTGATAATTTTATGGCATTCTCGTCCACAAATCAGAAAATGGCTTTGGCTTCACCAAATGCCTAAATCAACCTTAAAAATTTTTTTTACCAATAAACTGCTAATTGTTGTAACACTTGCAGTTATTGTTTTAGCTAGTTTAAGTTTGAATCCAGCTTAGGTAATAAGTTGTACTTAGAAGCTGGCAGGATTATATTTAATAGCAAAGTAAAGGACAGGTGGATTAATTGGAAAATAAATATCAACGAGTATTAGTCGCAATTGATGGTTCAAGTGGTTCAGATGCAGCTTTAAAAAAAGCGGTTAAAGTTGCCAGACGAGAGCAAGCACATTTGGATATTTTACAAGTTTTAGATTTGAATTCTTTATCCTATGACAACACCGGGTTGTCTTTAGATGGAAAAAAGGTTTATCAAGTTGAGCAAGTTAATGAAAATTATTTACAAGATTTAAAACAACAATTAATTGATGAAAAACAGCTGCCAGCAGCTGAGATCAGTGTCCATTTGCGGTTTGGTAATCCTAAATCGGTGATTGTTAATGATTTTCAGCCAGAATACCAAAATGATTTAATTATTGTCGGAGCTACTGGCAAAAACTTCATTGAACGTTTAATTGTCGGCTCAGTAGCCTCTTATGTCATTCGTACAGCCAAATGTGATGTTTTATTGGCACGCTAAACTAAAAAACACAAAGAGCGTTGGTTTTTATCTAGACCAACGCTCTTTGTGCTAAACATAGTTGATGTATTAGTCAAGTAACTTAATCAACGATTAGTAGCTTTTGATTAAAAGGACTACTCTGTATATTTAGCAGTTGCAACTTAAAATCAAATGAAGTTCTTTTCAATCGTACCCACCAGGTCAAGTCAAGCTGGCTTTGCATGGTATCAATTATGTTTATCCCTAATATTAAATTCCGAACAAAAGCTGATATTAAACAATTTTCATTTCTCAAATTACTTGCAAAGGTAATTAAACAATTTCCAAATGAAGCTGATTATCTTGAATCAAACCAGCTTTTTTCATCATACCGTAGGCAGTCAGAGAAATAACTGCTGGTAATATAACTCCAGTCAGCATGTAAACTGCGAAGGATCCCCATCCTTGTGCTGCATATGCTAAAGGAGCAATAAATGAGTTCAAACCCAATCCTGCCAGCTTATAGGTTGAACGAAAGCCAAACAAAATTGTTGCCACTGGGGCACAGACAATTGCTGATAACAATGAAGGAACTAACAGTAACGGATTTACTAGCAAATTAGGAAATTGTACTTTAGGTGTCATTACACCTTGAGCAATATTAGCACCTAGATTGTTTTGGCGGAATGACATGGCTGTAAAAGCGACAAATTGTGAAGTTGTTCCAATCAAGGCAGCGGCTGATGAAATTGGATCAAGTGTTAAAGCAATAGCCAAAGCCGCTGAAGATGCTGGAGTCATTAAGAATAAGGCCCAAACAAGTGAAACGGAAATTGAACCAACTAATGGATTAATTTGCATGGTTTTAGCAATAAAAGCACTCACATTCAGTAATAATGGTGTTGTAACTGCTGCTAGTCCTAATCCAGAAACTCCACCAATTAAGGTTGCTGTTAAAGGCACCAGCATCATGTCTAAAGGTGTTTTCCCGGTTAAGTACTTTCCGACTAAAGCTGCAATTAGCCCAGCTAAGACAGCACTGACAGGCTGACCGGTGGCAAAAACGGTACTGCCAGCAGCCTGCATCAATGATGAACCGGTGGCAGTAGTGCCATTAACGGCAGCAGATGTAAAATGAACTGCGTTAGCACCAATAGTTGAAGAAATCATAGCACTAAAAATAACTAATGAATTGGTTTCTAACTGAGAAGCAATTGCGACACCAAGAGCTGGAGCTAGCAGCTCATTGGCAATGATTCCGACTTGGTAAAGTGCATTCCAATGAATAAAGGAAGCCAACGTCTGAAGTAATAAACCAATGCCAAGTGTTACCAAAATAGCATTTGCAACAGCAGCACAAATCCGATAAGCGTACTCTTTGACAGTTGTAGTATGAGCAGTAGCAGTGTTTTCCATTAAACAAATCCCCCTTAGTTAGCCAATTGAGCCTGAACTATATCTGATAACTGAAGTTAACCGATCCCCTATTATCGATTAATTAAGTTAAAAGATATTTAATAACATCTAAAAAGCTATGCAAGTAATTTGAAATGATCCCTCCTTTAAGACGATTATTGAATTGATTAAGTGAGAGAAAAATTAAAAAGCACCCATCGTTTTAAAGCTAAAACGATGGGTGCTGCTAAAAATAGAAAAAAACCATCGCTTTAAGTTAAGCTTGCTTAAGCGCGATGGTTTTCAGTGTCAATGCATTTTAATTAGCCGAGACATTGAGTAGCACATCGCGCGTGCTAATAATGACTAGGCTCACTAGATATTGAACTGCAACATTACTGTTCAAGTACTTTTGAGATGTAGACGACATGCTACCCAACCTCCTTTAATCTGAATTCAACTTGATAATCGTTAAACACATTATAGCTTGTAAAATTAAAATTACAAGCCTTTTTTCAATAAAAATTACATTTTAGTGAAAAAACTTTGAAAATACTTATTCTAAAGGAGGAAGTTAGGTAATTAGAAAAGCTGTTTTTTAGCTAAGACTGGCTAGTTTCAACAGTTGACAATTGCTGAAATTGCCAGTATATTAAAGACAATCATTCTTATCTTAACCGATAAAGTAGTCAAAGTGCTTTATCCACGTCTTTATTTTTAGGCGTGGAGTGGCGCTTTTTTATTGTCTAAAGACAGATTTTCAGGAGGATAGAATATTTATGAAAGTGGTTACGGAATTTGATACAATTGCGGCTATTTCAACACCATCAGGTGAAGGAGCCATTTCAATTGTTCGGTTGAGTGGCGATCAGGCAATAGCAGTAGTCAAAAAGATCTTTTCTGGTCGGGATTTAACCAAAGTTGCCAGCCATACGATTAATTATGGGCATATTATCAATCCAGAAACCAAACAAGAAATTGATGAAGTAATGGTTTCAGTTATGCGAGCTCCAAAAACTTTTACTCGTGAAGATATTATTGAAATTAATTGTCATGGTGGCATTGTTCCAACTAATCAGATTTTACAATTGGTTTTAAGTAGTGGAGCGCGTTTAGCTGAGCCAGGTGAATTTACCAAGCGGGCATTTTTGCATGGGAGAATCGACTTGTCCCAAGCTGAAGCAGTGATGGATTTAATTCGTGCGAAAACGGATCGTTCAATGAAGGTTGCTTTGAATCAATTGGATGGTAATTTAGGGCATTTAATTAAAAACTTACGACAAGATATTTTGGATGTGTTAGCCCAAGTTGAAGTAAATATTGATTACCCAGAATACGATGATGTTGAAACGTTAACGACAAAAATGCTGCAAGAAAAAGCAGTTGAGGTCAAGCAAAGAATTAAACAATTATTGACGACTGCGCGGCAAGGTAAAATATTGCGTGAAGGTCTGGCAACAGCAATTATTGGTCGGCCCAATGTTGGCAAATCAAGTCTTTTAAATCATCTTTTGCATGAAGACAAGGCGATTGTAACGGATGTTGCTGGAACAACACGTGATGTAATTGAAGAGTATGTTAATGTTCATGGTGTTCCGTTAAAATTAATTGATACAGCTGGAATTCATCAAACAGAAGATAAAGTTGAGAAAATTGGGGTTGAAAGATCCAAACAGGCAATTAATCAGGCTGATCTAGTAATGATCCTTTTAAATAACAGTGAGCCTTTAACCACTGAAGATCGTCAATTATTAGAACTAACGGCTGACAAGAAACGACTGATTTTGTTAAACAAGTCCGATTTACCTAATAAGTTGGAAATTAGTCAGGTTCAGCAGATGGTTGATCCTAAAACGCAGATTTTGCAAGCATCAGTTTTGAAAAATCAAGGATTGGATCAACTTGAACAGGTAATTGCGGATTTGTTTTTTGGTGGGATTGAAAATAGTCAAACAACCGTTATGGTTACTAATGCCCGCCATATTGCATTGCTAAAAAAAGCTGAGCAGGCTTTGGATGATGTTTTGCGTGGAATTAAACAGGGAATGCCGGTTGACCTAGTTCAAATTGACATGACAAACTGTTGGGAACTACTTGGCGAGATAACTGGTGATAGTTATCAAGATGAATTGTTGGATCAATTGTTTAGTCAATTTTGTTTAGGAAAATAGCAAGTTTGAGGATAAATAATCTAGGAGAATCTTAAAAGATGGAAGTAAAACAATATCAAGGGAAAAAGTACGATGTAATCGTTGTTGGTGCGGGACACGCTGGTTGTGAAGCTGCGCTGGCAGCTGCTCGAATGGGTAATGAAACGCTACTGATTACGATTAATCTGGAAATGGTTGCCTTTATGCCATGTAATCCGTCGATTGGTGGTCCGGCCAAAGGAATTGTTGTTCGTGAAGTTGATGCTTTAGGCGGTGAAATGGGTCGTAATATCGATAAGACCTATGTTCAGATGCGGATGCTTAATACTGGGAAAGGACCAGCTGTCCGAGCTTTACGAGCACAAGCGGATAAAAGAATGTATTCCATTGAAATGAAACACACATTAGAACGCCAAGCACATCTAACCTTGCGGCAGGCAATAGTTGATGACTTAATTGTTGAAGGTGGGGTTGTTAAAGGCGTTATTACTAATACCGGGGCACGGTATAGTGCAAAAAGTGTTGTCTTGACAACTGGAACGGCAGCTCGCGGTAAAATCATTATTGGTGAACTGATGTATTCGTCTGGTCCGAATAATACCCAGCCGGCTAAGAAATTGTCGGGTAATTTAGAGAAATTGGGATTTGAATTAAAACGTTTTAAAACAGGAACACCACCACGAGTCGATGGAAATACGATTGATTATGATCAAACGCAAGAACAGCCTGGTGATCAAGCGCCTAATCATTTTAGTTTTGAAAGTAAAGATGCTGATTATTTGTCGCCAGAAAAACAAATGCCTTGCTGGTTAACTTATACAAATCAAAGAACACATCAAATTATTCGTAATAATCTTGATCGAGCACCAATGTTTTCAGGAGTGATTGAAGGCGTTGGTCCACGTTATTGTCCGTCAATTGAAGATAAGATTGTTCGTTTTGCTGATAAACCGCGGCATCAGATTTTTATTGAACCTGAAGGAAGGGAAACCGATGAATATTATCTCCAAGGTCTTTCAACATCATTACCAGAAGAAATTCAACAGGAAATGACTCATTCGGTTCAAGGCTTGGAACATGCACAATTGATGCGACCAGGCTACGCTATTGAATACGATATTGTTTCTCCTTATCAATTGCGACCAACATTGGAAACTAAGCTGGTTAAGGGCTTGTATACTGCTGGTCAGACTAATGGAACTTCAGGCTATGAAGAGGCAGCTGGACAAGGAATGTTAGCTGGAATTAATGCTGGCTTGCATGCTTTAGGCAAAGAAGAAGTTATTTTGAAGCGTAGTGATGCCTACATTGGAGTTATGGTTGATGATTTGGTTACTAAAGGTACCAACGAACCATACCGACTTTTGACGTCGAGAGCTGAGTATCGGTTGATTTTGCGCCATGACAATGCTGATTTAAGATTGACAGAGTTAGGTCATAAAATTGGATTAATTTCTGAAGAACGTTATCAGCAGTTTTTAGCAAAAAAAGCAGCTATAGCGACTGAAAAACAACGATTGGAAGAAACGCGAATTAAACCAAATCAGCAGGTCAATGACTTTTTAGCTAAGAAAGGTTCAGCACCGCTGAAAGATGGTGTAATGGCTAGCGAGTTTTTGCGGCGGCCAGAAGTTACTTATGCAGATTTGCAACATTTTATTCCTGCTCCATCGCACCCGCTTGATGCTCGAATTGTTGAACAAGTTGAAATTCAGTTTAAGTATGCTGGTTACATTAAAAAAGAATATCACAAGGTCGAAAAACTTAAGAAAATGGAAGCTAAGAAAATTCCAGAAAGAATTGATTACGCAGCTATTGAAGGTTTAGCGACTGAAGCACGACAAAAATTACAAAAGATTCAACCAGAAACTTTGGCACAGGCTAGTCGAATCAGTGGTGTTAATCCGGCAGATTTATCAATCCTGGCGGTTTACATTGAACAGGGTAAAATTGCTAAAGTTGCTGACTAAATTTGAGACTTTTTGGGTAATGGCTAAAACATTATGTTTTAGTCTTTTTTTGTACTGATAATTATTTAATCTGCACTTAACTTTTTGTTAAAAAAATCACAAAAGTAACAGATTTAATAAGTTTTTTCTAACTTTTAATTGAAATTAGGTTAATTAGCAATCGAACCGATTGAAATAATAGATTGTTAACAACCTAACAATCTTTAAAACAAACATATTTGGCGTTAAAATAATAATGTAAGCGGTTATAAAGCTGGAATCCAAATAATATTTCACAAGTATTTTATATGTTATATTGATACTAGAGATTTTGCTCTCACAGGATTAGCAACTCAAGGAGGTTGGATATATGTCTAAAAAAATTATTGATTTTAGTCAATTAGATAAAATGGCTAAAGAGTTTAAAACGGTTAAAGTTTTAAATGAAGACGGGGAAATTATAAAAAAAGACTGGGAACTTGATTTAAGTGATGAACAGTTGAAAGAATTATTCCGACAGATGATTTGGTCGCGAACATTGGATGAACGTTCAACAAAATTAAATCGTCAGGGGCGGCTTGGTTTTTATGCTCCAACAGCAGGCGAAGAGGCGAGTCAAATTGCTTCAAACTTTGCGATGGACAAGGCTGATTTTCTTTTACCAGCCTACCGTGATGTGCCGCAACTGGTGTTACATGGGTTGCCATTATACCAAGCTTTTCTTTGGTCACGTGGTCATGTTGATGGCAATAAGTATCCAGCTGATTTGGCTGCTTTGCCGCCACAGATTATTATTGGGGCGCAGTATGTTCAAGCAGCTGGAGTTGCCTTGGGAATTAAATTAAAGGATCAGCGACAAGTAGCCTATACCTATACAGGCGATGGTGGAACTTCCCAGGGTGATTTTTATGAAGGAATTAATTTTGCGGGAGCTTTTGAAGCCCCAGCCGTTTTTGTTGTGCAAAATAACGGGTTTGCAATTTCAGTTCCGCGTAATAAGCAGACCGCGGCGCCTACACTTGCCCAAAAAGCTGTGGCTGCTGGAATTCCGGGAGTTCAAGTTGATGGGATGGATGCGTTAGCTGTTTATGAGGTAACGAAAGAGGCTCGTGAATATGCTACAGCAGGAAATGGCCCGGTTCTAATTGAAACTCTAACTTATCGCTATGGACCACACACACTTTCTGGGGATGATCCTAAACGCTACCGGACGAAAGAAACTGATGATTTATGGCATCAAAAAGATCCATTAGTCAGAATGCGTAAATATTTAACCGCTAAGGGTCTTTGGTCGCAAGAAGAAGAAGATGGATGGGTTGAAGCGACACGTAACGAAATTAATGAAGCAATTAAAAAAGTTGAAAATATGCCGAAACAAAAAATTAGTGAATATTTGCAAAATGCCTTTGTAGATTCACCGGCAGAGATCCAACAAGAAATTGAACGTTATACTGCAAAGGAGGCCAAATAGTCATGACAAAAACGACAATGATTAAAGCGATTACGGCAGCAATGGATGAAGAATTAGCCCGTGATGACAAAGTGCTTGTTTTTGGTGAGGATGTTGGTAAAAATGGTGGTGTTTTCCGGGCAACTGAAGGATTACAGCAAACTCACGGCGAGCAACGTGTGTTTGATACACCACTTGCAGAATCAGGTATTATTGGATTAAGTACTGGTTTAGCGCTGAAAGGTTTCCGACCAGTTCCCGAAATTCAATTTTTTGGTTTTGTTTTTGAAGCAATGGATGAAATTGCTGGCCAGCTATCTCGGATGAGATTCCGATTGGGTGGCACTCGCAAAATGCCAATTACGATTCGTGCTCCATTTGGTGGTGGTGTGCATACGCCCGAATTGCATGCTGATAGCTTGGAAGGATTAATTGCTCAAGTTCCTGGCTTGCGGGTAGTGATTCCTAGTAATCCTTATGATGCAAAAGGGTTATTGATTTCAGCAATTCGTTCTGATGATCCAGTTTTCTTCCTAGAACATATGAAACTTTATCGTTCAATTAAAGCTGAAGTTCCAGATGAAGCCTATACTGTTCCGTTGGATCAAGCAGCCGTAGCCCATGAAGGACAAGATATCACTTTAATTAGTTATGGTGCAATGGTTCAAGAGTGTTTGAAAGCTAGTGATGAATTAGCAAAAGCTGGCATTTCAGCTGAAGTAATTGATTTGCGGACGATTTCTCCAATCGATGAAAAAACTATTTTGGCTTCAGTCAAAAAGACCAGCCGAGCTGTAGTTGTTCAAGAAGCTCAAAAGCAAGCTGGTGTAGGGGCACAGGTAGCAGCTTTGATTGCAGAAAAGGGAATTTTGTATTTGAATGCTCCAATTGGTCGAGTAGCAGCACCCAACACTCCGTATCCGTTTAGTGAGGCGGAAAGTGATTGGTTACCAAACAAAAATGATATCGTTGCTAAAGCTAACGAGATTATGGAATATTAGGAGGCAGATTAGATGGGTTTATATCAATTCAAGTTGCCAGACATTGGTGAAGGTATTTCCGAAGGAACGGTTGCTAAGTGGTATGTTAAAGTAGGTGACCAATTAAAAGAAGATGATGATTTATTAGAAATTGAAAATGATAAATCAGTCGAAGAAATTCCTGCACCAGTTTCTGGGACGATTAAACAAATTTTAGTTGAAGAAGGGGAGACTGCTGAAGTCGGCCAAGCTTTGGTCGAATTTGAAGTTGCAGGAGATGTACCTGAAACTGAATCTCAATCAGAAAAAAATGCAGCAGCGGCTCCAGAGCCAGAAAAAGAAGTCAAAGCGGCAACTCCAGCATCACCAGCAGCTGTAGAGGTCAAACCAGCGACTGAGACAACTGTTCCAACTGAAACTGCTGTTCAACCGCGAGATACTAGTCTGCCAGTGTTAGCGATGCCAGCAGTTCGAGCTTATGCACGTGAAAAAGCCGTTGATCTAACACAGATTAATGGTAGTGGAAATCATGGGCAAGTTACTAAAACAGATGTTGATCAATTCTTGCAAAATGGGGTTGTTCAAACTGATCAGAATGCTGATACGACTAAAGCGGCTGTGCCATCGTTACCAGCTTCAAATGAGGCTTGGCCAGAAACACGGGAGAAGATGTCGGGAATTCGCAAAGCGACTGCCAAGGCAATGATTCGCAGTAAGCAGCAGATTCCACACGTAACAGTCTTCGATGAAGCAGTGGTTGATAAATTGTGGGATCATCGAAAGAAATATAAGCAGTTAGCTACAGACAAAGGAGTTCACTTAACTTTCTTAGCTTATGTGGTTAAAGCGCTCAGTTTAGTTATGAAAGAATATCCAATTTTTAATTCGCAAGTTGATATGGATAGCCAAGAAATTGTTCATCGTGAATATATTAATGTTGGAGTTGCGACTGACACTGACCGGGGGTTGTTTGTCCCTAATATCAAACACGCTGATCAACTAAGTTTATTTGATATTGCACGTGAAATCAGTGCTAACACTCAAAAAGCCAAGGACGGTAAATTGGGTGGTGAAGACATGAAGCATACTGGAATGTCAATTACTAACATTGGCTCAATTGGTGGCGGCTTCTTTACTCCAGTAATTAATTGGCCAGAAGTAGCAATCCTTGGCCTGGGCCGGATTACTAAGGAGCCGGTTGTTGTCGATGATCAAGTTCAGGTAGCTTATGTAATGAAATTGTCCTTGTCGTTTGATCACCGAGTAATTGACGGAGCGACAGCTCAACGAGCAATGAATCGATTTAAAGAGTTACTGTCAGATCCAGAATTATTGTTAATGGAAGGGTGATTAGAAGATGGTTGTAGGAGATTTTGCAATTGATCTAGACACAGTTGTCATTGGAGCTGGTCCTGGCGGATATGTAGCAGCTATTCGGGCAGCTGAAAAGGGACAAAAAGTTACCGTTATTGAACGTGAATTCATCGGCGGGGTTTGCTTGAATGTTGGTTGTATCCCATCAAAAGCTTTAATTGAAGCAGCTCATCGGTATCAAAAGGCAATGAACTCAGCTGATATGGGTTTAAGGATTACCGCAGCAACGCTTGATTTTAAACAGACACAGACTTGGAAACAAGAAAGTGTTGTGAATAAACTAACAGGTGGAGTAGCCAGTCTTTTTAAAAAGCATAAAATCGATGTTATTTGGGGTAGCGCCTTTTTGAAAGACGATCACAGTTTACGTGTGATCAAAGATGATTCTGCACAAACTTACACTTTTAACAATTTGATTTTGGCAACTGGTAGCCATCCAATTGAAATTCCTAATTTCAAATTTGAAAACCGGGTTTTAGATTCAACCGGCGCTTTGAATTTACAGGAAGTTCCCAAAGATCTAGTTGTTGTCGGTGGTGGCTATATTGGCTGCGAGTTGGCATCGGTTTATGCCAATTTAGGAGCACACGTTTCAATTTTAGAGGGTACTGAACGTATTTTGGCGAATTATGAACGTGACTTAGTGTCAGTTGTTGAACATCACTTTAGTAAACAAAAAGTTGATATTTACACTAAAGCGATGGCTCGGAAAGCTGAACAGACAGCTGATGGTGTCAAAATCACTTTTGAAGTGGCTGGCGAAGAAAAACAATTGCAAGCGGATTATTGCATTGTATGTGTTGGTAGGCGAGCTAATACCGCTGATATGGGCTTAGAACACGTTGGAATTGAGATGGATCAGCGGGGTTTAATTAAGGTGGATGCTCAAGGAAGAACAAGTGTCAGCAACATTTATGCCATCGGAGATATTGTGCCAGGAGCAGCTCTAGCTCATAAAGCAAGTTATGAAGGTAAAGTCGCTGCTGAAGCAATTTCTGGTTCTAAAGCAATTATTGACTATCGGGCCATGCCAGCTGTTTGCTATACAGATAGTGAAATTGCAACAACTGGTTTAACTATGGCTGAAGCTAAGGAACAGGGCTTGAAACCAGATAAAGCTCAGTTTCCTTTTGCCGCTAACGGTCGAGCTATTTCTATGAATAGTACTGATGGTTTTATCCGGCTGGTGTTTGAAAAGGAAAGTCATCAACTTTTAGGAGCGCAAATCGTTGGACCTAATGCTAGTGATCTAATTACTGAGTTAACACTAGCGGTAGAAACCGGTGCAACGGTTGAAGATATTGCTTTAACCATTCATCCACATCCAAGCGTTAGCGAGGCAGTTATGGATGCTGCTGACGTTGGACTGAAATTGCCAATCAATATTTAAAAACTTTGGTTAGAGGAAGTGGTAAAGTGCAATATTTAGCGATGTGTAGTTATGATATTCGACAAAATTTAGCAACAGAACAGTATTTAATGAACAACAACCAAATCAAGCTGCCGATGGTTTTATTTTACATTGAGAAACCGTGCGTAATTGTTGGTCGTAATCAAAATACAATTGAAGAAATTGATCAAAAATATTGTCGTGAACACCAAGTGACTGTCACTCGACGGTTATCTGGGGGTGGGGCAATGTATCAGGATTTAGGCAATTTGTGTTTCAGTTTTATTGTTGATGCTGGCAGCCATCAATTTGGTGATTTTAAAACAATGGTTGCCCCGATCGTTAATGCTTTGCATGAGATGGGAGTCACTGGAGCGGAAGTTACTGGTCGAAATGATATTGTGGTTGACGGGAAAAAATTTTCCGGAAATGCAATGTACACTCGTGGTGGTAAAACTTTTTCTCATGGTACTTTGATGCTTGATGTTGATACTGAACAAGTAGCTAAAGCGTTACACGTTCCCCAAGATAAGATCGAATCTAAGGGAATTAAATCGGTCCGTAGTCGCGTAACTAATTTGCGCCCATATTTGGCTGAAGAATATCAAAAGATTACTACTGAAGAATTTCGTGATTTATTAATTATGAAAATCTTGGGCGTTGACAATATGGAAACTGCAAAAAAACAGGAATATCAATTAACACCAACGGATGAACAGCAAATTGCAGCGATTCAACAGCAATCTTATAACAATTGGGATTGGGTCTACGGTCAATCACCAAAATTCACTATTCAAAAGCGGCGACATTTTACTAGCGGAACAATTGATGCTCGAATTTTGGTTGAAGTAGGCCATATTAAAAATATCAAGTTTTTTGGGGATTTCTTTGGAACAAATGATGTGCATGAATTAGAAGTTAAATTAAATGGAGTTGCCTATAGTGAAGCTGAAATAGCGCAAGTTCTGAGCAAAGTTGATGTTAACAGTTACTTTCAAGGAATTCCGCCGCTTGAAATCATCCAACTACTAGCAGATTAGTTAACATAAAAAGGAAGATAAATTAATTTTTAAATGATGTGCTTGAGATCTTAGGGATGATTGAAACTGCAAAATATATGGGACTGAGCAAAAATGATTTTGCCCGAGTCCCATTTTTTCGAGGAGGAATAAAAAATGCATTGGCAAATCGCTTGGTATCATCAAATTGCTAATTTTAGTTTTCTGCCAGTGACGATGCCTGAATTAACGGAAGTTATTCAAACGACTTGTAATTTACATGGTGGTGAACTTAGGGCTACACTAACAAATTATTTTGGACTGCAGTCATTAATTTTTGACAGAGTTGAAGTTGGTTTAGATCCAATGTTTCATGTGAAACAATCGTTATTTTTTCACAACAGCCGGATATTTAAAATTCCTGCAGGAAAGGCAGTTGTGAGCGACCCCTGTCAATTAACAGTTCATCCTGGTCAAAAATTATATTTTAGAATTAGCAGTAGTTTTAGGCAAACTTATTGTGATTTTGCTAGTACTTATAATACTAAATTGACAAATGCTAGTTTAATCCGGCGCAGCAATCATTTGCCAACGTTGCGGACAACTTTTACGGCTCGCCGCGGTTGGTTTAGTTTAGCGCAAGTTGAAGTTTTGAGTGGGACCAAAGCAGCTGTAATTGAATTTACAGGTGATTCTTTAGCGGAAATGGGCTTAATTTCAGATGAATTAACTGAACAGCTCTACTTGAAGTATCCCAATCGGTTGACGGTTTTAAATTCAGGAATTTCTGGTAACCGATTGTTGTATAATGCTCCACAAGATGAGCCATTATATCAAACTTTTGGAACAAGTCTAGCTGAAAGGTTACCGCTACTGATGCGATTGCATCGTCCAAAGTTAGTGATTTGTTTTGTGGGCAGTAATGATCTTTTATTGCCATTAATTAGTCGGCAGGCAATTAAACAACAAATAAACCCCACTGATTTTACTGCACAAGTTGAAGAATTATTCAATTTAGTTGAAATGGCTCAAAGCCAATTATTATTCAGTAATTTATTGCCTTTTAAGTTAGGACATGGTCAGATTCATCACTCAGCTAACTATGAACAAGCTCTCACACTTCGAAAATTGGTTAATAGTGAGCTAGCCCATTTGGAGCCTTTTACCAGTACGGCAACAGCAGTTGTTAAAGAAGATCAGTTGGTGCCCGCGTATGATTTGGGTGATCACTTACACCTTAATCAAGCTGGAGGTCAGTTATTGACGAGCCAATTATTACCAGCAGTTGAAGAAAAGCTATTATCTATTAGTCAATAATTGCTTGCAGCTAACCGAGGGTATATACTTAGCAACAGAAAAGTTCTGAAGGGATGAACAAAAATTATGATTGATTTACATCAGTTTTTGGATCAGATGAATCCTAACCAAAAAATAAATTATGACAAGATTTTACAAAAAATGATTAAAAGCTGGCAGATTAATAACCAGCGGCCCAAAGTTATGCTGCATAGTTGTTGTGCACCTTGTAGTACGTATACTTTAGAATATTTGACACAATATGCGGATGTAACAATTTATTATGCTAATTCGAATATTCATCCGCGAGCAGAGTACCAACGACGTGAATATGTGCAACAAAAATTCATTCATGATTTCAATCACCAAACCGGCAGTCATGTTCAATTTATTGCAGCTCCTTATCAGCCACAGAAGTATTTTGAAAATGTTCGTGGCTTGGAAAAGGAACCTGAAGGTGGTAAAAGATGCCGAGCATGTTTTACTTACCGATTAGATTTAGTTGCTGCTAAAGCGGTTGAACTAGGATTTGATTATTTTGGCAGTACTTTAACAATTAGTCCGCATAAGAATTCTCAAGTAATTAATAGTGTAGGAATCGAAGTTCAGAATCTGTACGCAACACAATATTTGCCTAGTGATTTTAAAAAGAACAACGGTTATCGTCGTTCAGTTGAAATGTGTCATGAATATGATGTTTATCGTCAGTGTTATTGTGGCTGCATATTTGCGGCCAAGGCGCAAGGGGTCGATTTATCGGAAATCAGACGAGAAGCAGTGAAGTTTATGGCTGGCAAAGATGGGAAAAAAGAGTTTCCAGAAATTAGATTTGTTTATCATGATCAAGAGGTTTTAGAATAAAAAAGCATCGTTTGTTTCATTTAATGAGGTGAAACGCTGAGATTGGACAATAATCTTGGAGGTTCACTTCATAATTAGAAACAGACAATGCTTTTTTGCTTTAACAACATTTTAAACAGCTTTTTGTTTTAGATAATATCTGAAGAATAAAATCATTAATCCTAATAGGACGAAGGTAAACAGGATTGCCCAGTGAACTCCTTGAGTCAGTGATGCTGGAATATCCGCTAGAACAACCATCAAGGTAGTTGAAACTGAACCGGCAACTTGACGAATTGCATTATTGAGTGCAGTTGCATGACTAATTTCTGTTGGGGTAATGTCAATGAAGGCTTCTGACATAGCAGGTGAAAAGACACAAGAATTGCCAATCATTCGAATCATATAAGCAACTACAATTAACCAGATTGGCATCGCTTTAGTCATAAATAACAAGGGAATAGCAGCAATAATCATTAAACTAATACCACAAAGAATCAATAGTTTAGCTCCATGAGCATCATAGTAGCGGCCTGCCCAAGCTGCAAAAATTGCGTTTGCTAGGGCTCCTGGAAGTAAAATTAAACCAGCTTGCATACTGTTTAAGCCCACAACTTTTTCAACAAAAATCGGAATTATTTGTTCAGTACCAATTAATACCATAAAAGCTAACATGCCAACAATAGTCATTAAAGAAAAGGATGGTAGTTTGGCAATTTGAATTCGCAATAATGGCTGTTTCAAATGAAGTTGACGGTGACCAAAAATGTAAAGCAAAGTTAAACCAACCAGTAAGGCAATCATTCCGGTCAAAATGTTTTGTTTAAATAATGTAAGACTAGACAGAGCTAAGCTTGATCCAATCAGCAGTAAAAAGACTGATCCAATATCAATTTTTAAAGCTTGCGGCTGAGAAAAGTTAGGAAAACCTATCAGGCCAATAAACCATAGAATAATGAAGAGTGGTAAAACTAAAATGAATAGATAATGCCAATTGAAAAAATGTAAAATTATCCCAGCAATTGTGGGGCCTAGAGCTGGGCCTGAGGCGACAACTAGACCGGACATTCCTAGAATAGTACCGCGTTTTTCTGGAGGGAAAATAACAACTAGCGCTGTCATTTGAAAAGACATGATAATTCCTCCAGCAATTGCCTGCAAAATCCTGGCTAATAGTAAAGTAGCAAATGATTGTGAAATACTGCCTAAAAAAGTTCCAACTATAAATAAACCAGTGGTAGTGAGAAATAATTGTCGATTAGTGAACTTTTCGTATAAATTTGAAGAAAGTGGCGTGATAATTCCAATAATTAAAATATATCCAGTGGTCAACCACTGAACTTGGGTTAAGGACACGTGTAATTCTTGTTGAATAACTGGTAGGGCAGTTACCATCATTGTTTGGCTAGTTAAAGCTAAAAATGAGGCAATTAATAAAACGGCTGTAACAATCGCTCGCTTTTCTTGACTAAGTTGTTTGATCATAAAATTGAACCTACTTCCTGAAGAATAACACAACACCATTTATTTTACGGAGCAAACTAACAAAATTCAAGTTAGCATCAGTTAAAATCCTAACAATTATTATTGAAAATAAATTATCATTCAGTTTGATAAAAAATTATTTTTTAATTAACCACTTAAAAAGCTGTTATAATAATATCCATAGACAATGTAGTTTAAAGCTTTTCTTAAACAAATTGCTATATTATTCGTAAAAAGCTATACTGAAATTCAATTTAAGACAACAATGGAGGTAGTTAGATGAAAGCAATTCTAACCACAATTGGCAAGGACCAAGTTGGGATCGTTGCTGGTGTTAGTCATTTTTTGGCCGAAAAAGAAATTAATATTCTAGATGTTTCGCAAACCATTATGGATGGGTATTTTACCATGATGATGATGGTTGAACTTCCAACCTCTCAAGCTGATTTCACTACTCTAGCTGACCAATTAACTGAATTGGGCAAAGCTTTAGGGGTAGAAATCAAGATTAGACGTGAGGAAATCTATCACGCGATGCATCAATTGTAAAAGGAGTTATTTGATGGAAACCGACAAAATCTTAGAAACAATTCATATGATTTCTGATGAAAAACTGGATATTCGAACAATTACAATGGGTATTTCTTTGCTTGACTGTATTGATAGTGACAGTGATCAAGCATGTCAACGAATATATCAAAAAATCACGACTAAAGCAGCTAATTTAGTTAAGGTTGGTCAGCAGATTGAAGCTGAGTATGGAATTCCGATTATTAATAAACGAATTTCAGTAACTCCGATTTCATTGATTGCGGCAGCTAGTTCAGATCGAGATTATTTTAAATATGCTCAGACTCTTGATCGGGCGGCTAAAACGGTAGGGGTTAATTTTATTGGTGGCTTTTCAGCTTTGGTTCAAAAGGGTTATCAGCATGGGGATCAGCGTTTAATTGCATCATTACCCCGAGTTTTAGCTGAAACTGACTTAGTTTGCTGTTCGGTAAATGTCGGATCAACGCGCAGTGGAATTAATATGGATGCTGTTGCGGAGATGGGACGAGTTGTTAAGGCTGCGTCTGAACGTTCGACAACAGCTAACACTAAACTAGTTGTTTTCTGTAATGCTGTGGAAGACAATCCTTTTATGGCTGGTGCTTTTCATGGAGTCGGTGAGGGGGATACAGTAGTTAGTGTTGGTGTAAGCGGTCCGGGAGTTGTTAAACACGCTTTAGAAAAAGTTAAAGGCGAGTCACTAGACGTAGTAGCAGAAACAATCAAAAAGACTGCTTTTAAAGTTACTAGGATGGGTCAGCTAGTTGGAACGATTGCGGCTGAACGTTTGGGTGTGCCTTTTGGAATTGTTGATTTATCATTGGCTCCTACTCCAGCCGTGGGTGACTCGGTAGCTCAAATTTTAGAAGAAATTGGTTTGGCAAAAGTGGGTACGCATGGAACAACTGCTGCTTTGGCTTTATTAAATGATGCAGTTAAAAAAGGTGGAATTATGGCTTGCAGTCGAGTTGGCGGTTTGTCTGGGGCATTTATTCCGGTTTCTGAAGATTCCGGTATGATTTCAGCAGTCGAAGCAGGTTCATTAAATGTTGAAAAACTAGAAGCAATGACAGCTGTTTGCTCAGTGGGGCTGGATATGATTCCAATCCCCGGAGATACTCCAGCAGAAACAATCGCGGCAATGATTGCAGATGAAGCTGCAATTGGGATGATTAATAACAAAACAACCGCAGTCAGAGTATTACCAGTTAAAGGAAAAAAAGTTGGTGAAATGGTTGAGTTTGGAGGATTGATGGGTTATGCACCGGTTATGGCAGTTAATTCAGCGTCCTCAGCTGCAATGATTAATCGTGGTGGATCTATTCCAGCGCCAATTCATAGTTTCAAAAATTAATTAGTACGATTTTGAATTATTGGGTATCGTTGTAAATCTTTTATGTTAAACTAACAGAGCCTAGAACAATTCTTTGTTTTTAGTGCTCTTTTTTTATTAGTAAAATTCTAATTTTTGGTTACTTTTTGACCGATTGTGAATTGTTTTGAGGGAAATAATTCATTAATTACTTGATTCTTTTAGAATAATCGGGTGAATTATGAGAGACAAAGGATTGAGACGTCAAAATAAATCAAATAGAATCATTAATTTGGAAAAACATGACTATTTTTGACTGATTATGATTGATTTTTCGATAACACCATGATAAGATACTTGAGGAGGCTTTTGTAAGTGCTTGCAGAGGAACGACAACAAATGATTTTAACAGCTTTAAAAGACAAAAATATTTTAAAGTTGCAAGAGATTTGCGAACTAACTAATTGCTCTGAGTCATCGGCTCGGAGAGATTTACAGTTGTTAGAACAGCGAGGAGCTTTACTGCGGGTTCATGGAGGAGCGAAAGTCAAACATTCGCTCCAACAAGAACCGGACATGACCGGTAAATCTTTGGAAAACATCCAACAAAAAAAGTTAATCGCTAAACAGGCAGCGGAGTTGATCAAAAGAGAAGATGTGATCTACTTGGATGCTGGAACCTCGACATTAGCGATGATTCAATATCTAAATGCCGATAATCATTTAACGGTTGTTACCAATGGGGTGGTACATGCTTCTGTGTTGGCCGATCGAAATATTCGAACTATTTTAATTGGTGGTGAGTTGAAAAATACTACTAAGGCAATTGTCGGAGTACAGACAGTCAGGGAATTGCTTAAATATCGGTTTGATAAAGTCTTTTTAGGAATGAATGGAATTCATGTAAAGTATGGCTTTACCACTCCTGATCCTGATGAAGCGGCAGTTAAAACAACCGCTAGTCAGCAGGGAAATCAAACTTTTATTTTGGCGGACGATTCTAAATTTTCTCAAGTTTCTTTTGTTAAAGTGGCGGATTTAGCTGCTGCAACAATTATAACAAATAAATTGCCGCGGTCAGTTTTCAACGAATATAACGCGCAAACAAATATTCAGGAGGTTTCACTATGATTTACACGGTAACGGTCAATCCTTCAATTGATTATATCGTACAATTACCAGAATTAACGTTGGGTGAAGTTAATCGAATGGCATATGATACCAAATTACCCGGGGGCAAAGGAATCAATGTTTCTCGTATCTTAAAAGAACTAGGACACCAAAATGTTGCCTTGGGTTTTGTCGGCGGATTTACTGGGGATTTCGTTGAAAAATCTCTAAAAGAAAAATCCTTAACAACTAACTTCACTCATGTGGCAGCTGATACTCGAATTAACGTTAAGATCAAAGCGCAAAATGAAACGGAGATCAATGGTCAGGGTCCACAACTGACGGATGACGAAGTAACTAAGTTCAAACAGCAATTTGATCGTTTATCGGCAGGGGATGTAGTTATTCTTTCCGGTAGCTTAGTTCCTAGTTTAACGGCTGATTTTTATTTTGAATTAATTAAAATCATTCGCGAACATGGTGCTGAGTTTGTAATTGATACAACCGGTGAGAGTTTGTTACGGACGCTCAAGGAGCATCCATTAGTTGTTAAGCCTAACCATCATGAGTTGGCAGAATTATTTAATGTTAAGTTGGATGGATTAGCTGATATCGTAAAATACGGGCGTAAATTATTAGAAATGGGAGCACAGCATGTTCTGATTTCAATGGCAGGTGATGGTGGTTTATTAGTTACACCAGATAAAGTTTACTTTAGCCCCGCACCTAAGGGAAAAGTTATTAATTCGGTTGGTGCTGGTGATTCAATGATTGGCGGATTTGTTGGTACTTTTGCTGCAACTAGTGATCCACTTGAGAGTTTTCGCTATGGATTAGCTTGTGGAAGTGCTACTGCATTTTCAGAGGATTTGGCTGATCGAGACAAGATTAATGAAATTTTGCCACAGATAAAAATAGAAAATTTTAAAAACTAAAGGAAGTGTGTTCAATGGATATTCGTGAATTATTGTTAAAAGATGCAATGATCATGGACATGAAAGCTTCTACTAAAAGAGAAGCAATTGATGAAATGGTTCATCAGTATTTCAAAGCTGGTGTAATCGATGATGAAGAACTTTACAAAAAGGACATTTTGGCACGTGAGGCTCAGTCAACTACGGGAATTGGTGATGGGATTGCAATGCCGCATGCAAAAGACAAGGCTGTTAAGCGAGCAACTGTTATGTTTGCTAAAAGTGCTACAGGCGTTGACTACGATGCTTTAGATGGCAATCCAGTTCATTTATTCTTTATGATTGCTGCTCCAGAAGGCGCCAATAATACTCATTTGCAAGCTCTAGCAGCTCTTTCGAGTTTGTTGATTAATCCTGAATTAGTTGCAGCCTTGAAAAAAGCACAAACACCTGAAGAAGTCCATCAGTTATTTGCTGATGCTGAGGCTAAAAAGGAAGCTAAAGAAAAGGCTGAAGCGGCTAAAGAAGCTGCCAAACAAACAACAGTTAAAGTTGATGATAAACCGTATGTTGTTGCTGTTACAGCTTGCCCAACTGGAATTGCTCATACTTACATGGCTGAAGAGTCACTGAAAAAGACTGCTGAAGCGATGGGCGTTGATATCAAAGTTGAAACAAATGGTTCTGAAGGAGTTAAACATCGGTTAACCTCTGATGAGATCAGTCGGGCAGCTGGCGTTATTATTGCAGCTGATAAAAAAGTTGAAATGGCACGTTTTGATGGCAAACCACTAGTTAATCGTCCTGTAGTAGACGGAATCAAAAAGGCTGATCAGTTAATTAATGAAGCTGTTAAAGGTAATGCACCGGTTTATCATGCAGCAGCTGATGAGGGTGCCGCTGAAGATACTAGCGCAAACGGGACAGTTTGGGGAGAAATTTATAAAGATTTAATGAATGGAATTTCTCATATGTTACCATTTGTTGTTGGTGGTGGTATTTTAATTGCCTTATCTTTTGTAATTGAGCAATATTTCGGTGGTGCTAAATCATTACCATTTATTTTCTTAAATAATGCCGGAAGTTTGGCCTTTGCTTTTATGATTCCGGTTTTAGCAGGGTATATCGCTGAATCTATTGGCGATCGTCCAGCGTTAATGCCTGGATTTGTTGGTGGCTTTATGGCAACGGTCTATAGTGGATCATTTGGCGGCGTATATGTTGCTAACGTTATGACTAATGCTAAAAGTTCAGCTGGATTTCTTGGTGGGATTGCCGCTGGTTTCATTGCCGGTTACTTAACCCTATTCTTGAAGAAACTTTTTGCAAAATTGCCAAAATCTTTAGAGGGTATGAAACCGATGTTACTCTATCCGATTTTTGGCTTACTGTTAGTTGCACTGATTATGTTCTTTATCGTTAACCCGATCTTTGCGGTTGTAAATACTTGGGTTACTGCTTTCTTGAATCATATGGGTACTGGAAATGCTGTTTTGCTTGGCTTGATTCTTGGTGGGATGATGTCAATTGATATGGGCGGTCCTTTCAACAAAGCTGCTTATGTTTTCGCCGTTGCTGCTTTCACTTCAACTAAAAATGGTGATTTGATGGCTGCTGTTATGGCAGGTGGGATGGTTCCACCGTTTGCTACAGCGATTGCTACAGCTTTTTGGCCAAAGAAATTTACGGATGATGAACGTAAAGCTGGAATTACCAATTGGGTACTTGGTTTCTCATTCATCACTGAAGGTGCTATTCCATTTGCTACAGCCGATCCATTGCGTGTTTTAAGTTCATGTATTTTAGGGTCTGCTACGGCTGGAGCTTTAACTCAATGGTGGCATGTTAGTGTTCCAGCGCCGCATGGTGGTTTCTGGGTAACTCCGTTAGCAAGTAATCCTTTTGGTTATATCATTGCCGTTGTGATTGGTTCGATCATCGCTGGCGTTCTGCTGGGAATCTGGCGTCCAGAAAAAACTAACGCAAAATAAATTAATTTTTTTAAAAAAGCATTTGGAACTTTTCAGTAAGTTCCAGGTGTTTTTTTGGGGTCTCCGTCAAATCGTATTGGTGGAACCATGAAGTCCTCTGAATGGGGGGCTTCTTTATTTTACAATTAAAAGAATTCTGGCATAAAAATGATCCATATTTTTGAATCCGTAACAGATCCGTTTAAGTACTTTGATTTTACGATTGATTCCTTCGATAGGTACATTGGAGATTGTTGTTTTTGGTAATTAGTTAGAACTTGTCTGAGCTTTTTTGAATCTTGTTTTTTAATTGCTTCTTGGATTTGGTGAGCTGTTTCATAGGTATATTTAAGCTTTGAATTAGTACTAAGCCCTAAATCAATCAGGTTCTGTTGCGTCATATATTCGTTAAGCCCTCTGAAGTATTGTGTTTTTGAACGATTGATTTTTTCAGTATCTTGATGAAACAAACGCCAATTGATTTTTAAAGCTTTGTAAATCCGGCTATGCTTATCGCTTTGTTGCTTTAAAATTGTAACCCTAAGCTGATCGAAAGCCCGATTTACCAATTGAACAATGTGAAAGCGATCAATAATGATTTTAGCATGCGGGAAAAGTCGTTTGATGAAAAGCTGGTAATTGGCATTTAAATCAATGACAACCGATTTGACAGCTGAACGTTCTTCTAGAGAATAGCGATTTTCAAAGTAAACACAAATGTTTTTAGACAAGCGATCATCAAGAATTGAGATCAAATTGTGTTTTTTAGCAGCGATAGCAATAAATGAATACGATCTGGCAACTGATTTGAATTCATCAAAACAAAGATGTTCAGGAAGTTTGGCTAGGCGCTGAGGTCTTTGAAAATCATGATATAAAATCCGTGTAACTGAACTAGGAGAGATCCCGACTAGTTTGGCAATCGTCGTAACAGGGAGTGATTGTTTGGCTAATTTAACAACAGCAGATTTGAGACCCCTGGTAAGAGAATGATTTTTTTCAACGATTGGAGTGTTGGCACCACAAGTAGTCTGACAAGATTTACAAAAATAACGTTGTTTTCGCAGATACAATAAAATCATTGGGCCATTGAGTGTCGGCAAACGGAGTTTGGTCAAAGTAGTACCATTTTTAATCAGCGATGCAAAACCACAGTGAGGGCAACGAGAAAACTGATAACTAAGGCGAGCATGGATCACTTTGAAATGATACACAACGCCAGATCTAACAGTTCTAAGGTCTTCAACTTTAAAGAAATTGATATTTGAGTCTTTTATTTCGAGTAAGCGTGCGATAGAATCTAATTGGGACATGGTTTTTCCTTCTTTCGATTGGGTTTAGACACTTAAATCGTAACATAGGATGCCATGTCCTTTAACGTATAAAATAAAAAAACTGATATTGGCTTTTATGTTCCACCAATATCAGAAAGTATAGACCCCAGTATGCATTGTTTGCACGTAAATAATGATTGTGTTCAATAATGCTATTTGATTAATTACAAACCAACATCAAAAAGACTTATGATCAAAGCAGCAAATGTTGTTTTTGATCATAAGTCTTTTTGGTTAGGATATTATAAATTTAAAAAGAATTTTCGTTAGGCGTTAACTCTAAGGGGCGAGTATCGACACTGGTTGAGAAGACAATTTGGGTTTTAGTTTCGCCGAATCTTTGGATATCATTTATAAAATTATCTAGTGCTTTAGTTGTTTTAAAATAGCAAGTTATAATTTGTGAATAGCTGCCAGTTACACAGTCACAAGAAATAACGTTTCCGACAGATTTGATATAAGGATAAAATGCGTCTTTGTCTTTAGGGGACAACCGTAAGCTGACATAAGCCTTGATTGGATAGCCTAGGACTTTGTAATCAATCTGTGTTTGATAATTAGTGATAATTCCGCGCTCTTCTAAATGAGTTAAGCGAGTTGAAACTGCTGGAGCGGAAATAAAGCAAATATCAGCTAATTTTTTTAATGAGATTCGAGCATCTTTTTGTAAAGTAGAAACAATTTTCAAATCAATTTCATCCATTAAACGTCCCTCCAAGCATTTCTATGTAATATAATATAACATAAAAGATCTTTGATCGCACTTGTTTGAATTAAAAAATATTATTGACTTAGTCATCGAAAAGAATATTTTCAATTGCCGACTTCATTTTTTCAGGAGCCAGCGTTTGTTTTGCCCGACTGGTAGTAGTTAACAGCATTTCAATTGCAGGCGGATAAGGAACCTTGATTAAATTTTTTAATTGAGCCAGCGTTTTTTGAGTTCCTTTAGAAGCAGCAGAGTCAGTCAAAGCAGACCAAACTACTTGAGGAAATTTGTATGGACTGGCAGTCGCGATAATAACAGTTGGAGCAGTAGTTAACCAGGGTTGTGCTACGTTTGATGCAACGGCTGTATGTGGATCAACAGCCGTTGCATCAATTTTAAATATGCGTTTGATTTCAGTAGCAGTTTGTTGTTCATCAGCAAAACCGGCGGCAAAGTCAGCTAGTTTTGCTTGCATAGCAGCGGTGATCTGGTAACGACCATCTTCTTGTAATTGTTCCATTAAGTGGCGGGTTGTCTCAGAGTTCTTGTCACTCAAGTAGTAAAGCAATCGTTCTAGATTGCTAGAAACTAAAATATCCATTGAAGGAGAAGAAGTTACATAAAATGGTCGTTTTCGGTCATAGGTTCCACTATTGAAAAAATCAGTTAAAACGTGGTTTTTATTGGATGCACAAATTAATTTTTTAATTGGAAGACCCATTTGTTTAGCATAATAACCAGCTAAAATATCCCCAAAGTTGCCGGTTGGGACGCTAAAGTTGATTTTATCACCAGCTTTTATTTTACCAGCAGTCAAAAGCTGACTATAGGCATAGAAATAATAAACGATTTGCGGCAGCAACCGACCAATATTAATTGAATTAGCTGATGAGAATTGATAGCCATTTAGATCTAATTGTTGTTTAAAGGACTGATCATTAAAAATCTTTTTAACATTGGTTTGTGCTTGATCGAAGTTTCCGTCAATTCCTAAAACGAAAGTGTTATTGCCAGTTTGGGTTAACATTTGTTTTTCTTGGACTGGACTAACACCGTTTTTAGGATAAAAAACAATGATTTTTGTTCCGGGTACGTCAGCAAAGCCAGCCATAGCAGCTTTGCCAGTATCACCAGAAGTGGCGGTTAAAATTACAATTTCTTTTTCTAACTGATTTTTGTGAGCTGTAGTTATCATCAGTTGTGGAAGTAGTTGCAATGCTAGATCCTTAAAGGCAATAGTTGGCCCGTGAAAAAGTTCTAGATAAAAGGCCCCTGCATGTTCGGTTAAAGGTGCAATGGCTGGATTGTCAAAATTATTTCCGTAAGCTGCTGCTAGACAAGTTTGCAACTCTTGGGTCGAAAAATCATTTAAATAAGGTTTTAAGATTTTAAATGCCAATTCTTGATATGATAATTTGGCTAACTCAATGAGAGGAGTTTCAATAATTGGAATTTGTGTAGGCACATATAATCCTCCATCTGGGCTTAAACCTTGTAAAATTGCTTGGGAAGCAGTAACTTTTTTAGCAAGAGGATCACGGGTGCTTTGGTAAAGTATTTCCATGACAAATGAAATCTCCTTATTATTTTTTAATTTTTATCTTACTAGGAAGAATACCATAAAAATAAAATTAAGGCTATTATCACTTACAATTTGAAAGATTAAGTTTGTCAAAAGTTAATTAAAATTTATTTCAAGCGTAAAAAAATAAGAAATATATGATAGAATAATGACAACAAAAAATAATTTACCTTTGGAGGAAACTATGCGGGTCATAAAGATTGGGGTTCTGGGTTTGGGGACAGTTGGTAGCGGTGTGGTTCGGCTTTTGCGGGATCATCAGGCGAAGATTTCCAGTATTACCGGCTGTCAATTGGAAATTAAGACGATAGTTGTACACAATTTAACAAAACAGCGCAATGTTGATCTGGCGGGTATTGAATTAACTGATCAATTTGAAAAAGTATTGCATGATCCAGAGATTGAAGTGGTTGTTGAAGTAATGGGGACAGTTGATACTGCTAAAAAATATGTTGAACAGTTGCTTCGAGCAGGAAAACATATTATAACAGCTAACAAGGATTTAATTGCTACTTACGGTGCTGAATTAGCAGAATTAGCTCGTGAAAATGGCTGTGATTTATTTTATGAAGCCAGTGTAGCAGGTGGAATTCCAATTTTGCGGACAATTGTCAACTCGTTTGCAGCTGATCGGATTGTTGAGGTAAAAGGTATTGTTAATGGAACCACTAATTATATTTTGACTCAAATGAGTCAACAACAAGTTTCATTTGCGGCCGCTCTCAAAGCTGCCCAAAATTTAGGCTTTGCAGAACCAGACCCGACAAATGATGTCGAGGGTATCGATGCAGCTTATAAAATGGTAATTTTGACGCAGTTTGCTTTCGGTATGAATATTTCGATGAAGCAGTTAAAAATTGGTGGAATTAGTGATGTTAAATTAGCTGACATTCAGCAGGCGAAAGAACTAGGCTACAATATAAAGTTATTAGGAATTGCTAAACTGATTGAGGATCAGGTTGATGTTTCGGTTGGTCCAGTATTAGTACCTAAGGATCAGCCACTAGCCGCAGTCCAAAATGAAAACAATGCTGTTTTGGTTACCGGAGCGGCTGTTGGTGAAACAATGTTTTATGGTCCAGGAGCTGGCGAACTGCCAACGGCTAATAGTGTTTTAAGTGATATTATTGCAGTAACTAAGGATATTGTCTTGAAAACGACTGGAAGTCGTTTCAACGACTTCCAGCGTGATTTAAAGCAGGCTCGTCCAGCTGATGTTTGTTATTCATATTATTTTTCACTGAAAGTTAAAGATCAGCCAGGTCAAATGTTGAAAATTACCCAAGCAATGAGTGAAGCACAGGCAAGTTTTCATTTAATCATTCAAAGTGAACTGGACGATCAGCATGCTCGAATTGTGATGACTACTCATCAAATGTCTGAAGCACAACGTAATCAAGTAGTGGCAGCTTTTGGAGCTTTGAAAGATGTCGAGGTTGTTGCGGCTTATAAAGTTTTACCGGAATAAAGGTGAGAAAATATGGGTTTTAAGATAATTGTTCCAGCTACAAGTGCTAATCTTGGACCGGGTTTTGATTCAATTGGAATTGCTGTTTCTAAGTATTTAACGGTCGAAGTCGGCGAAGCTCAAAGTGTTTGGCAAGTTGATCATCAGTTGGGAGATGATGTGCCAACTGATGATCGTAACCTAATTGTTAAAACGGCACTGCAGATTGCGCCTAATATAAAGCCACATTATTTAAAGGTGATCTCTGAGATTCCGTTGGCACGTGGGCTTGGCAGCAGTTCATCAGCAATTATTGCCGGACTTGAATTAGCGAATCGATTAGCAAATTTAAATCTCGACAATCGGGAGAAACTACAATTAGCGACTAAAATTGAAGGTCATCCGGACAATGTTGCACCGGCAATTTTGGGTGATTTGACGATATCAACTTATACACCTGATCAACGGGTTTTTAGCTTAAAGGGACATTTTCCTGAAGTAGCTTTGATGGCTTTTATTCCCCCGACTGAGTTATTAACTTCAGCTAGTCGGTCTGTGTTGCCTGAAAAGCTGGTTTTTAAAAAAGCAGTCGAGGCCAGTAGCATTGGTAATACTTTGGTGGCTGCTTTGTTTGCCGGAGATTTAGAGCAGGCTGGTTATTTGATGGAGCTAGATCAATTTCATGAGCGATACCGTGCAAAGTTAGTGCCGCATTTAGCTGCTTTAAGAGATTTGGGGCATCAAGCTGGAGCAATTGCTACCTATTTAAGTGGAGCAGGTCCGACGACAATGACAGTGATTGATTCAAACCATAGGCAACGATTTATAGACCTGGTCGCGAACAGTGATTTGAATGGAGAATTACTTCAGTTGAAAGTTGAACGACAAGGAGTGGTTGTAAAATAATTAATGAGAAAGAGAAAAGCTGGTTAAAAATCAGCTTTTTTTAATTTTATTGAAAGATGCGTACTTGATGACAACAACTTGGGCAGATAATTGCTAAATAAAAAGAATGGTATTATAATACATCTTATGTACGTCCATCATTATTAAGCTATAAGGTGGTATTTTAAGAGTTTTTACAGGAGAAAAAAATGAGTCAAGAAAACAGGACGGCAGACAAGAAATTATATCTATTCGTCAAAAGAGTAATTGACATCATCATTGCCTTGATTGCACTGACCTGCATGATTCCATTGTTCTTGTTATTATTAATAGTTTACAGCTTTGGTGAGAACCGTGGACCACTTTTTTATAAACAGGAACGGGTTGGAAAAGGCGGGCAGAAGTTCTTTATTTATAAATTTAGATCAATGGTCGTTGGAGCTGAAAAAAAATTACACCACAATCCGGAACTATATCAAAAGTATGTTGAAAATAGTTATAAACTTCCACCGGAAATTGACCCACGGATAACGAAACTAGGAAAGTTTTTGCGAAAAACCTCAATTGATGAACTACCACAATTTATTAACATCTTAAAGGGTGACATGACATTGATTGGACCCCGACCGATAATTCAAGAGGAATTGCAGGAATACGGGAAGCGGGTTGATAAGTTCTTGTCAGTAACACCAGGTGCAATGGGATATTGGCAGGCCTCCGGGCGAAGCAATATTAACTACCCGGAAAGATGTAACTATGAATTATATTATGTTGATCATGCATCTTTTTTATTTGACACAAAAATTTTGTTAAAAAACGTTATGAGCATTTTTAAGGGTGAAGGTGCTTATTAAATAGGAAAGTAGGTTTGACCTTGAAAGCTGAGGTTTATATCGTTAGTCACAAATTAGTCAAACTGCCACAAGATCGAATGTATGTTCCAATCCAAGTTGGGACAGCTGACGAAAAGTTCACTGGTTTTGTCCGTGATAATACTGGTGATAATATTGCTGTAAAGAATCCTAATTATTGTGAATTGACCGCTCAATATTGGGCATGGAAAAATCGAACAGCTGACGTAAAGGGGCTAGTCCACTATCGGCGTTATTTTTCCAATGGTAAACGAAATTTCTTTAAATCTTACGCTGGAAAATTTGCGGATATTATGACCTCGGAAACATTGGAAAAGTTACTAAAAAAAGCGCCAATGATTTTGCCACGGAAACGCAATTACTATATTGAAACATCATGGTCACATTATGAACATGTTCATCATATTGAAGGCCTGCAACTTGCTCGGCAGGTCATTTCAGAAAAGTGTCCAGAATATTTACCAGCTTTTGATAAGATGGTTCAGAAAAGGGCAGTACATATGTTTAATATGTTGATTGCGCGAGCTGATTTATTTGATAATTATACAGAATGGCTATTTCAAATCTTACCTGAAATTGAAAAACGGGTAGATATCAGTAGTTATACTGACTATGAAAAACGAATTTATGGTTTTGTCGGTGAAATTTTGTTAGATGTTTGGATTGAGAAAAACCAAATTAAATATGTTGAAGTACCCGTAATGTTTATGGGCAATCAGCACTGGATTAAAAAAATTGCTAGTTTTATTTACCGGAAAATTAAAGGCACTAGTGATTAGGTATTAAAAGCAGCCCTTTGTCTTTTAGTTTTTAAAAATTGAAATTTAATAACTGAAAGTTAGTCAGGTTGTAGAATTAGTAACGGTGGAATAAATGGCGGAGGCAATTTTATTGCTTTCGCCATTTATGTTGAAATTTAGAGTGTTTGAAGTAGTGATATATTGTATGGTTATGTAAGGACCGCTATTGAAAACAGTATCGGATAGTTGTTAAGTAAGTTTTATTAGGAGATTAAGGTGTAATTATGCATAGTCAAAAAGATATAAAGAAATTGCAACAAATTGAATTAAACTTAGCTAAGAAAATCATTGCTATTTGCGACCAGAATCAAATTAAATATATTATGCTTGGTGGAACTATGTTAGGGGCTATTCGTCACCATGGCTTTATTCCGTGGGATGATGATATCGATTTTGGCATGTCGCGTAATGACTATGATCGCTTTTGCCAATTAGTTTTGAATCTAAAAGACGACAATCTTAAGTTGTTGGATTTTCGTTTTAATAGCAATCATGACTATCCAGCAAAAGTTATTGATCAAAGTATTGAATTAGTTAATAATAATGTTGCGAGTAAAGAAATCATCTACCCATGGATTGATATTTTCCCGTTGGATGGAATGCCCGCAAATAAATTTGTTCGAAAAATTCATGGTACAAAGTTAATGATTGATCGAGCGTTATTAAAATTATCACAGTTATCAAATGGTGTTGCTTTAAACAACCCAAATCGAACTTCTTTTGAAAAAGTTGTTATTAAATTTGGACGGTTAATTCGATCAGATAAATTTCTGAAAGAATTAAAAATGATGCAACTTTTAGATCGGGATTTACGCAAATATCGTTACCAGGATTGCCCTTATGCAGTCAACTTTATGGGAGCATATAAACTAAATGAAATGTTCCCTCGAAAGTTTTATGATCGATTGAAAAAGTATGCATTTGAAGATACACAATTTACAGGAACGTTTTTTTACGATGAGTATTTAAAACAACTTTATGGTGATTACATGCAGCCACCAAAGAAAAATGATCGTGACAAGCATAATGTTGGAATAAAACAGTCGTAACAGTATAAACATAGGAGAAATCAATGAAAAATGTTATTATGTCATCAATTGTTAATAAGGATAACAAGGATGCCGGACCTAAAGCTAAAAATGATATTGAAAAGATCTTGATTAAAGAGGGATTCGAGCCATTAAACTTAGAACTTTCACGAAACAAAGTTAAAAAGTTATTATATGCATTGATTGGTTTAAATAAAGTTTTTCGTGGCAAAAAAATTGATAACCTAGTTTTCCAATATCCAATCTATTCAATCTTTTTAACTCAGCGATTTATTCGAGCTATTAGAAAATATACGAAAGCAAAAATTTATTTTATTGTTCATGACATCGAAAGTTTGCGGGCTTATAAGGGAGATTCAAGTTATCAAAAAAAAGAACTAGCAATCTTTAATAGTACCGACGGCATGGTTGTTCACAATGCAGCAATGCATCAGTGGTTACAAGAAAATGGGGTAACGGTTCCTTTAGAAGAACTGGGAATTTTTGATTATCTTAATCCAAATGCTGAACAAGAATCATTTTTTTATGACCAATCAATTTGTTTTGCTGGTAATTTAAAGGGTGCTGGTTTTTTACAGAGGATAAATTTAAAGGCCAGCCGTTTGGATCTTTTTGGTCCTAATCAAGCATCCGTTTATCCTAAGAATATTAATTATCAAGGAATTTATCCAGCAGATCAATTACCAAAGTACTTAAAAACTAATTTTGGTTTAGTTTGGAATGGAGATTCGTTAACTAGGTGTGATGGTGATTTTGGTGAATACATGAAATATAATATGCCACATAAAACATCACTTTATCTCAGTAGCGGAATTCCAGTAATTGTTTGGAAAAAGGCAGCTGCTGCAAAATTTATTGAAGTTAATCAAGTTGGTTTAGCAGTTGCGGATTTGAATGAACTTGACCAAGTACTAACGAAAATTGATCAGCAGCAATATCAATCGTATAAGCAAAATGCTCTAAAAATTGGTAAGTTGTTGAGAAATGGTTCTTTCATAAAAAAAGCTATTCGTAATTTAATGCAACAAACAGCTGGAACTAGAAATTAGCAGGTTTGTGAGGGAAAAATATGAATGACCAAACAATAGTAGTTTTAGGCAGTTTTAACGCAAATAATGGAATTACAACTTTTGTAAAAAGAAATTATCAGCGGTTGACAGGTCTTGGCTGGAGTTTTCGTTTTATCAATATTGCTAATGCTAAACCAGCGCGTGATTTAAAACAAATTGGAAATTACACCGAGATTAAGCAGTTGAAAAAAGGACCCTTTCAGCATTTCACAGAACTTAAGCGAGCTTTAAAGTTAAATTTGAAATACAGCAAAACCATTCATCTTCATTTGGACTCGTTGCACAACTTCTTGCCGATTATGCTGGCTAAGCATATTGGATATCGACGAATTATCATTCACTCACACTCAGATCAACGAGGACAATATGGCAAATTAAAAAAGCTGGCCCACCACTTAGGAATGAAAGTAGCCGCGCATGATGGAACTGATTTTATTGCGTGTTCGCAATATGCAGCTGATTTTTTCTATTCCAGGAAATTACAAACCCAGTCAAATTTTAAGTTTATTTATAACGGAATTTTATTGAAAAAGTACCTGTATATGAGTACTGCTGCTCAGCGGTTCAGAAAAAAATACGGAATTTCAGAAAACTCAATAGTTATTGGACATTGTGGTCGATTTTTGCGTCAAAAGAATCATCAGTTTTTGCTAGCAGCTTATAATCAATTTCACCAACAACATCCGGATTCTTTTTTAGTTCTGATTGGAGATGGCGAGAACCTTGAAGAAATAAAGCGTCAGACAGCCGCTTATAAGTTGACTGATAATGTTATTTTTACAGGTTATGTTGAGAATGTGGCAGAAATGCAAAATGCTTTTGATATTTTTGCTTTTCCTTCGCTATATGAGGGCTTATCTTTATCATTACTCGAAAATTTGGCTAATGGAACTCAAGCAATTGTCTCAAAAAACCAATCTCCAGAGTTATTTGAGATGAAGAATGTTCATCCATTAGAGATAACGTCAACCGTAGCTGTCCAGAATTGGGCAAACCAGATGAAAGAACTGAGTAAGAAAAAGCAAAATAAAAAAGTTGAGAGTTCTCGAGCAGTAGCTTATTTGAGTAAGAAAGGTTTTACACTTGAAAGGACCACAGCGGCTTTACTAGATTTGTACAGTAGTGAGAAGGAGAGCAAATGAAAATTGCAATTTTAATGTCAACTTATAATGGTCAAGAATATTTACCGTTGCAACTTGAGTCAATTCAACAGCAAACAGATCAAGATTGGAATCTATATATTCGCGATGATGGTTCAACGGATGACACTTTAAAGATTATTAAAAAGTATCAACAAAATGATGAACGAGTCCATTTATATCAGAGAAAGCATGGAGAAAACCTCGGTGTGGTCGGTTCTTTTTTTGAACTTTTTCGAAATATCCAAGCAGACTTTTATATGTTTTGCGATCAAGATGACGTATGGTTGCCAACAAAAATAACTGCTACACTAACAGCTATGTTAGAATTAAGAAAACAAAATGATTCTGCTACACCTCTTTTAGTACATACTAATAAATTGATTGTGGATCGGAAACTAAACTTATTGCACGCTCCATCGTTGGAACAACGTCCGCATGATTTATTGTCAATTGTTTTTTTTAATAATATAACTGGTTGCACGGTTATGGTTGATAACAATTTAAAAAAGTATGCATGTCGAGCTGATTTAAAAGATGTTTTTTTGCATGATCATTGGCTAGCTTTAGTAGCTGCATTACTAGGAAAAATAGCTTTTGTGAATGAGCCACTGATTAAATACCGGCAACATGGTAATAATCAATATGGTGGACAAGATTTTTTTGCAGTTTTGCGTTCTAGTAAGTTGAACAAGAAAATAGCAAATTTACAGCGCAAATGGTCTGATAAAAGTTGGCCGATAAAATCATTGCCAGTTAGACAAATTAACCAACTCTATCGGCTGTTTATTGATGACCTTGATGATGGACAATCTAAACAGTCGTTATTGGCCGTATATCAAGCATTAAATGGTTCAAAATTAAAGCGAATGCAATTTGTCAAGCGATATCTGCCGCATCAAGGAACAACAGGTCGGAGAATTTTATCGGATACATTTTTTATTTTAGGTGGGAAAGGATTTTAACCAGCAGGTTGAACTCCTAAATTTTATAATGAGGTGAAAAAATGAAAAAATATTTAGTAGTAGGTGCTGGCCTGTTTGGCGCAACTTTTGCTTATGAGGCAGCTAAACGTGGCAATCAAGTAAAGGTAATTGAAAAAAGAAATCATATTGCCGGTAATATTTACACTAAGGAAGTTGCTGGAATTCAAGTTCATCAATATGGAGCACACATCTTCCATACAGCTAATAAAAAAATTTGGGATTATGTTCATCAGTTTGCTGACTTTAATCGGTATACCAATACACCCATTGCAAACTATCTTGGTGAAATTTATAACTTACCATTTAATATGAATACTTTCAATAAACTTTGGGGAGTAGTTACGCCGCAAGAAGCTTTGGCTAAAATTGATGAACAGCGAGCTGTTTTACAGGGGAAAAAGCCAGAAAATCTAGAAGAACAAGCCATTTCACTGGTTGGTACTGATATTTATCAAAAACTAATTAAGGGCTATACTGAAAAACAGTGGGGTCGCTCAGCTAAAGATTTACCAGCGTTTATCATTCGTCGCCTGCCGGTGCGTTTGACCTATGATAATAACTATTTTAATGATCCTTATCAAGGAATTCCGATTGGCGGTTATACTCAAATTGTTGAGAAGATGCTGAGTAGTGATTTAATCACGGTTGAGACTGGCATCGACTTCTTTAACAATCAGGATGAGTATCTTAAAAATTATGATAAAGTAGTGTTTACCGGGATGATTGATCAGTATTTTGATTACTGTTATGGTGAACTGGAATACCGCAGTTTGAAGTTTGAAACCGAAGAACTTGACCAAGATAATTTCCAAGGAAATGCAGTCGTGAACTATACCGATGCCAAAACGCCTTTTACTCGAATTATTGAGCACAAACATTTTGAGTTTGGTAAAGGCGATAAGAACAAAACAATTATTACCCGTGAGTATCCTAAAACTTGGCATCGCGGGGATGAACCGTATTATCCAGTCAATAACTCCGCTAATAATGCTTTATACAAAAAATACAAAGAGTTGGCCGATGCAAAAGCCGATAATATCATTTTCGGTGGTCGATTAGGACAATATCGTTACTATAATATGGATCAAGTGATTGGTGCAGCTTTAGTAACGGTTGAAAAAGAATTGGATTGAACTATAATTCAAAGATTTTCTAATTAAGGTGGAGTTATTGAATGGTGAAATTTTTAAAAAAGAATAGTCTTGCAGAAAGACTAGAAACTAAATACAATTGGCCGCAAATTGCGGAAATGGTTTATTTGTTGGCATTAGCCGCATATTTGATTAGCAACTTTATTGGTGGGACAATGTTCAGCGTCTATGTTTCAAAAGAGTTATTGGCCAATATTGCTGAATTAGCTAGTGCATTGGTTGCCGTTAAAATATTTGTGGTTGATCGCTGGAATTGGGAGAAAGCCATAATTATTTTATTGTTTGGCTTACTCTTTTGGGGTGTCTACCAGCGTTCAATGGACCCAAGTTTCTTTTATTATTTTGTGTTTGTGATGGGCGCAAAAAATGTTCCTTTCAAAAAAATTTTGAAAATGTTTTTATACTTAGAAACCAGTATGATTATAATTACTTTGATAGCTGCTTGGGCGGGGTGGATTACAAGTTTGACAATTGGACGGCATGATGAAGCGACAATTCGTTTAGCTTTAGGAATGATTTACCCGACTGATTTTGCAGCTAGAGCTTTTTATTTGTTAGTAACCTATGCGTTATATCGAGATTTTAAATTTAACTTGCCAGAATATATCGGGGCAATTGCATTAACCTTTACAATGTATTTTGTAACTGACACACGTGTCGATTTTATTTTAATGTTATTATTGATTATTTTGGTTGCTGTTAAATCTCAGGTGTTTCGTTTCATTTCTTTTTTGAATTATCAGCGCATATCAGTGTTAACATTTGCTTTTATTATGATGAACATCGTCTTGGCATATTTATATCATTCAACTAATCCAATTTTACGATTAGCAAATAAAGCTTTGTCGGGTAGATTAACTTATGGTCATGAGGCTTTCAAACGTTATAACGTGACCTTGTTTGGTCAAATAATTCCTCAAGTTGGTAATGGTGGAGTACATCACGGAGCTTTTGATTATTTTTTTATTGATGTTTCATTTATTCGAGTTTTAATGATGTTAGGATTCTTTTGCTTTGTAGTACTGTTGTATTTTATATGGTATTTATTCAAACGCTATGAGCAGTTACAGTTGCATTCTTTCACGATTGCTTTATTGTTAGTGATTCTTAGTTCAGTCATTGATCAACATTTGTTGGAATTGTCATTTAATATTCTTTTTCTAAGTGCTTTTGCTGATTTGAGTGATTGGCAGCGTAATAAAATCAAAGTGTTACAAGAATAACAATTAGCACAAAAAAACTCCGAACTTTTAAAAGTTCGGAGAGATTCATTTACCATAGGGGGAGTAAATGAAAAATTGTTTAATATCAGGTTACATCTTGATATTTTAAACGACACTTGTGAATTTTATGTGAATATTTACTTAAGAATTTGTAAAGAGATATTGGTTAGTAGATTAACGGAGGAAAAAGTGAATCGGTTAAACGATTGGAAACGAGTTAGATCGTGGTACGCTCTTAATTTTAAAAAATTAAGAACGTTTTTTTCAATATGGTTGAAAAACTGTTTAACGAGTTTTACTAGTTGGCGATTTTCGCTAGTGGAGTTGATCGGGACTTTTTATGAGCAATTAACTAAATTAGATCAATTTCACCTGAGAAATAAAAAAGTCGAAAAGCCACCGGAAAAAGATTTATTTAATATGCAAAAAAATAAATCTTTGAGGTGAAAAAATGAATGATTTATCAACTGTAGAAACCAAGCATTATATCAGTTGGCCGATATTGGCATTAATGTGTTTTGTAACAGTCATTGGTTTTGATGATTTAATTTATAATTTTAAGAATCAAGGAATGGGTGTAATTACTTCTTGGATTTTGATGTTGTTCTTATATGTAATTCCCTACTCTTTAATGGTTGGACAACTGGGTTCGATTTTTAATCATGAAGGCGGTGGTTTGAGTTCTTGGATCCGCGGAACAAATGGTGAGTTCTTAGGTTACTTTACTGCTTGGACTTACTGGGCAGCATCCATTCCGTATGTAGTTGATACAGCTAATTCGGTTGTTGTTGGTATTGGTTGGGCGATTACTGGCAGTAGTAAGTTTCAGGATGCAATTTCCAACAGTCAGTTTGCTTTATGGACGTTACTGACTTTTGCTGTTTTCATTTTAGTTCAATCACGCTTTAAGCGATCATTAGAGTTATTGAGTATGATTGGCGGAATTGCAATGTTTGGAATGACCGTTTTATTTGTAATTATGTCAATTTCTTCATTAGCGCTTGGTGGTCATATCGCAACCCAACCAATGAATTTAGGAGCGATCATACCTAAATTTGATTTGAAGTATCTGACCACAGTAGGATTGCTGATTTATGCAGTTAATGGTTGTGAGCTAATTGCACCATTTGTTACGAAGATGAAGAAGCCGCAAACTGAGTTTCCTAAATCAATGCTGATGTTGGTTGGAATGACCGCCTTTTTAACAATTTTTGGTTCGTTTTCATTGGGAATTTTCTTTAATGCCCACCATTTGCCCAATGATTTGAAAATGAACGGTTCGTACTATGCTTTCCAAGCCCTTGGTCAGCAATACCATGTCGGTAATTTGTTTATGTACTTATTTGCGTGGACAGAAGTCTTTTATTTGATTGCTTTATTAGCTGTGTTACTAGATGCAATGACACGAATGCTGATTTCAGATACCGGAGAGCATTATATGCCCAAGTTCTTACGCAAAACTAATGCAGCCGGTTTACCAGTTAATGGCTACTTGCTGACCTGTGTTTTATCGGGATTTATTTTGTTGCTGGGAATTTTTCTACCAGATATGAATGATATTTTTAATTGGTTATTGAATTTAAACGGAATTATTTCGCCGGGAGTAACTTGCTGGATCTTTTATGCTTTTATGCGTGTGCGTAAAAACCCAGTTAAGTATCCTTCAAGCTACGTTTTTATTAAAAATGACAAATTAGCTTGGTTAGTTGGCTTTTGGGCTTTAGCAGTGACAGCGATCGCGACTGCTTTTGGAATTGCCCCACAGGATGTGACTGAATTTAGTTCTACTTGGTGGTATGAATTGATCATTAATATTGTTGCGATAACTGTTTTAATCGGTTTGGGGGCTATTCTGCCACTAATAACTCGTCGTGAAAACAAATATGGTCAAGCCTTTAGTCGTGGCCAGTGGGTAATAATGATTACTTTAGTTGTTGTCGCGGTGATTGTTGGGGTTTATCTTGGCGGATCTGCTTTGGCAAATCGAGGAGTCTTGATTGTAATTGAAGCGTTATTAGCTTTATTTTTAATTTGGTTAGTAGGTCGACGGCACCTGGAAGTTAAAAATTAAAGTATAAAAAAATATATTTTTAATTGATTTGGTCTAAAAAAGGTTAGCCAGCAAGTGTTATGATAAGATAATAAATCCAGGTGCGGTGTTAATCACAATCAAATGCTTTGGGCGCTCATTTTTAGATATAACAGGGTTGGAAACTTTTATTCATCTTTTTTATATTAAATCTATAACACGTATGGGCACTTTACTTTAATCAAATAACTGGTGCAAAATAATAAAATTTAACTAAAGGAGCAAATCGTAATTAACGATTTGCTCCCTTTAGTTATTTCAGTTAGTCTACATCAGGTTTTTCTGAAAGAGTAATCACACCGACAGCATTCAAGCCAGTATGAGTCATAATAATTGGGCTAGTCAATTCAGCCAAGTAGTTAGTCTGATTAGCTGTTGGCAAGATCAGGTTTTTTAAACGTTCTAGGAATTCAGGATCAGTACCAACATTTGATAACGAAAGATCCTGAATCGGGTTATTTTGATGTCGCTCAGCAAGTCCTTCGCAGAACTTAACAAAAGTTTTGCGGCTACGGCCTTTAACGACAACATCTAGGCTATTTTCGTTCAACTGCACAATTACTTTTAAGTTAATTAGTTTAGTGATTGCCCCGGCAAAGCGACTCAGTCGGCCACCCTTAACTAAACAATCAAGATTATCAATCAAAACATTAATACGGGTTCGTTGATGAACTTCTTGGCAATGTTGTTGAATCTCTGCTACTGTTTTACCGGCTTGCGCATCCTGAGCGGCAGCTAAGACTTGGAAAGCCTGCCCACGATCAGTTGACTTGCTGTTAATAACAGTAACTTTGGTATTACTCATTGTAGCTGCAGTTTGAGCAGTTGTAAAAGTACCGCTTAGAACATCAGACAAAACAATTGCGATAACTTCGCTTCCATCAGCTCCCAACCGATCATAAGCTTCGACAAAACGTCCTAAAGGTGGTTGACTAGTTTTAGGATATTTTCCAGCCCGCAAATTATCAATTAACTCAGGTCGTGAAATGTTTTCGCCGTCAACAAAGCTTTGGCCGTCGATTTCAACAGAAAGCGGCACAATTTCAATCTGATATTTTTTGATTTCCGCGGCAGTTAATTGTACCGAAGAATCAGTTAGGATTTTGATGGATGCTGTCATTTAACTTACTCCTTATATTTGCATTTCCGGAAAGATTAGCTAGTTTCATTATACTATTAATGGTTTTACAGTCAATTATAGGTAAACTCCGAATCTAGCAAAGTGCTAATAGCTCTACAACTATTATAACAAGAAAGTATTCAAATATAAAAAAAGTTGCGGATAAAATTGAAATTTTATCCGCAACTGTAACTGCAGAAACTGGGGGGAGTTTCTGTAATATGACTAGCGCTAAGATCTGCTTGGGGGGAGATCTTAGCGAAAAATCAAAGGGAAAGAAATGAAAAGTTTTATCAGGTTACAAGGATTACTTTACTGGATAAATGTGAATAAAGTGTGATGTTAAACTTGGAATTCTTTTAAAATTATCAAGAAATTATTAAACTCCGCAATTAATGCTGAAACTTGGGCCTTAAAGCGGGGATTAGCCAAAGAATTAACAATAAGTTTAGTGTCAAGGACAAGGCGGTGAAACTAAAAACACCATTATAATCAAACCAGTTTGAGACAAGTCCACCTAATAAGGAACCTAGCATGCTGCCAAGTGCTTGAAATGATTGGTTCCAGCTGAAGATACTTCCGGTTAAATGCTGTGGAGTACCTTTAGCTAACAAGGTTTGAACGGTTGGAAAAAGAGCTCCATCAGAGATTCCAATCATGAAACGTAATATGCCAAGAAGCCAGACGCTTGTTACTAACCCTTGTGGAATATACATTACGATGGCAAATAAAAAACCAAATAACAATACTTTGCCTGGGCCATGTTCATCCCCCCAAGCACCCAGCCGGGGGGCCGAAATTAAGGTGGAAATTCCAGGCAAAGCAGCAATTACACCAGCAGCAATTGTAATGGGCCCGACTCCATGCATTAGTTCTTTGACAAACAAACTGATAATTGGAGTAATTGAATTGTTGCCCATTTGAATAATCATTGTTGAAAATAATAGAACAATAATAGTTCGTGGATCAGCAACTTGTTGTAATAATGAAGGTTGATGCTGGGTTTTAGGAACAGCCGCTGGTTTGAAATCTTCGTGAACTCCAAACCAACTAAGAAAAAAGACTATCAGCAGTAGGCCGCCAGTTAGAACAAAAGTCATACGAATTGAAAAGACTTGTGCTAAAACACCACCGATAATTGGTCCAATCAAATTTCCTGAAACATAGCCCGTTGTTAGGATTCCCAGAGCAGAGCCACTTTTAGCTTTAGGGGTTTCAGTTGCAATTAAAGCCGTTGCGTTTGGAATATAACCAGCACATAATCCCTGAAGGAATCGCAGCAAAATTAAAGTCCAGACTTGATGAACAAATCCACAAGCACCAATCACAATTGCCAGTCCTAGTGAAGAGCGCAGCAGCATTAACTTGCGGCCACGTCGATCAGCTAATTTTCCCCATAAAGGCGAAACGACTGCTACAACAAAAAAAGTCACAGCATAAGTAATCCCGCTATACAGTGAAAGAGTGCTTTTGTCAAAGCTGCCTAATTGTTCGACGTAAAGTGATAGGAAGGGAGCAATTTCGCTGAACCCCACCCCGGCTACGAAGCAACCTAACCATAAAACAGCTAAGTTACGTTGCCATTCTGGTAGTTTTTTCAAGTTGAGTTTTGCCAGCAAAAAACCATCCCCAATCAATTAGATATTGTTATTATATGCTTCAAATTGATTAGCTACCAAGATTTTGTTTAAAAAAGTTCAAGCAAGAAAAAAACAGCATTGCAATTACGACTTGCAATGCTGTTTTTCAATTGATAATTTTTAGTTTTAGAATAAACCACCATTCACATTTTCAAAGTCAGGGTGATCATTAGTTACAATCAGCTTTTCATTGACGAAAGCTTTCAAACCAATGCTGCTCATTTCACGGCCGTAGCCAGAACGCTTGATGCCGCCAAATGGCAATTCTGGTAAGGTATATAATGGACTATTAACGAAAACCATACCGGTTTCGATTTGTTCAGCAACTTTTTTACCATGAGCTGCATCGCCGCTAAAGACAATTCCACCTAAACCATAATGAGAATCGTTGGCTAATTCAATCGCAGCTGACTCGGAGCTTACACGGTAAACTTGAGCAACTGGACCAAACATTTCTTGATAGAAAGCTGGATTATCATGTTTAATATCAGTTAAAATTGTTGGTTGGAAAAATTGGCCGGACAAATTAATTGGTTGATTGCCAAAATAAACTTTAGCACCAGCAGTAACTGCATCATCAACTTGTTTTTGCAGAGTCTGTTTTGCCTTAGCTGAAGATAATGGTGCCAAAGTTGTTTTTTCATCTAATGGATCGCCGGGTTTTAATTTAGCAAACTCAGCGGCTAAGCGTTTCAAGAATTCATCATATAAATTATCAGCAACGATAAAACGTTTGGAAGAAGTGCAAACTTGTCCAGCGTTATAAGCTCGTGCCCGTGCTGCTGTCTTGATAACTTGGTCAAGGTCAGCATCACCTAAGACGACAAAAGCATCGCTGCCACCTAATTCCATTGAAGATTTTTTCAAGTATTTACCAGCTGCTTGAGCAACTGAGCTACCACCACGTTCAGAACCGGTTAAAGCCACACCTTGAATCCGTGGATCAGCGATAACTTGGTCAACTTGATCATGACTTAAGAATAGGTTGGTTAAACTGCCATCAGGAGCGCCAGCTTCTTTAATAATTTTTTCAAACTCAACGGCTGAAGTTGGAGTGTTGGAAGAATGTTTCAATACCATTGGATTACCAATCATAAAGTTCGGTGCAAAGACTCGCATGATTTGGTAATAAGGAAAGTTCCATGGTTCAACCATCATCAAAACACCAACGGCCTCATTAACAACTTGAGCATTGCCGGCTGAAGTTTTGATCGTTGTTGGCTGTAAGCCGGTCTCACTGTGGTCAGCAAAATAATCGGCAATCAAAGCACAAAGTTCAACTTCTCCACGAGCTTCACCAATTAATTTACCCATTTCAACAGTTAAGACCTTGGCTAATTCTTCACTTTTTTGCCGCATTAAATCAGCAATTTCATGAAGCTTAGTCTGACGTGAACTGACAGGTTCTTTTTTCCACTGATGATAAAGTTTGTCTCCTAGAGCTAAAGCATTTGAAATTTCAGCATCGGTAGCGTTAGGATATTCTTTGATTAATTCATTATTATATGGATTAATTGTTTTGTATGCCATAAAAATTTGTTCCTCCTTAACTGGTCCGCACATAGTATTTAATTGGTACGCACTTATTATATATCCGTAACTTTTTTAATTGCAATTGATTAGTTTGAATTTAATGAAATAAATAGTAGTTTCATCAAAAAGGAAGCGATCTCATGGATGGAAAATGGTTAAGCAAATTACCAATTAAAAAAATAGTCTCCTGTCAGCGAGTAGGTGGGGGCGATGTTAATCAGGCATATCGGCTAACTACTAGTAGTAAGGATTATTTTTTATTAGTTCAACCACAGCAACCACAAAGTTTCTATCAAGGTGAAATAGCCGGTTTGCGAGATTTTCAACAAGCTGGAATTTTAGCACCGCGCGTCTTGGCTAGCGGGAGAATTCAAGGGGATGCTTATTTATTGTTGGACTTTTTAGCAACCCAGCGAACTGGTAATCAATTTCAACTAGGTGAATTAGTGGCTAAACTTCATCAAACCCTAAGTCCTAATGGTAAATTTGGGTATGATTACCCGTATGTCGGAACGAGTATATCTTTTGATAATTCTTGGACAGCAAGTTGGATTGAACTTTTTGTTCAGCGACGGTTAGATAAGTTGGCATGGCAATTGGAGCATGATCGGTTGTGGGGTAATCCAGAAGAGCAGTTGTATAACGTGGCACGAAAAATAATCATGACCACTTTAGAGCAGCATCAATCTCAGCCGGTTTTACTGCATGGTGATCTTTGGGCAGGAAATTTTGTTTTCTTAACAGATGGTCGGCCAGCATTAATTGATCCAGCTGCTTTATACGGAGATCGCGAATTTGACTTAGGAGTATCAACTGTTTTTGGCGGCTTTACAAATGAGTTTTATACTGGATATCAACAAGTATTGCCATTGAATTCAGGATATCACCAGCGGTTGGATTTTTATCAATTGTACTATTTAATGGTTCATTTGAATAAATTTGGCAGCAGTTATGCTGCAAGTGTCCAGCGATTATTGCAAAAAATTTGTTCATATAACTGATTAGAAAAATTGAAGAGCTTTACTAAATAATTGCTGAAAAAGATTAATATTTTCAGCGATTTTTTTGTGGAAATAAATACTTTATTAAATGTGGGTAATATGTTAAACTTTTTTCGAAGGCAGTTTTAAGTTACAAAAGTATCTTAAAACGGTTATTACTAATGAGTAATTAAAATAATCGTAACTAAATGAGCTTTTGATTGTTGCTTTTGTTAGCGAACTGTTTGCTTATCAATTTTTTTAAATGTTTTCTATTTAAAAAGAATAATAAATGACGCTTTGTATAAAAGGGGTGAGATTGATGATTGGGATTTTTGAACTTTATTATCCGATATTTATGTCCTTTGTTTGGATATTGGGTTCAAGCTATTTAGCATTGAGGAAAGAAAAAAATATTCAGAAAGAAAAACTTCTTGCTGAACCAGCTGTTGATGTTTTTATGGCATGTCATAACGAAGAACAATTATTGTATCAGTCAGTTAAGTCTCTTTGTCAGCAAAACTATAAAAATTTTCGAATTGTGTTAGTCGATGACGGTAGTGATGATCAGACCTTCAAACAGATGGTATTAGCCAAGCGTGATTTTAACCAGCAAATTGAATTAATCAAGTTAACTGTCAATCAAGGAAAGGCACATGCGTTGAATATGGCATTGAAAGCCAGCACAGCAGAATTTATCTTATGTGTCGATGCGGATTCAATCCTTGAAAAGGGGGCTTTGCGTCGTTTGGTTACGGGAATTCAAGGCAAAGCTGATTTGGCAGCTGTAACTGGCCGGCCAATGGTGCTGAATAAAACTAAACTGATTGCTAAATTACAGTTTATCGAATATTTTTTTAATATTGATTGTATAAAACGAGCGCAATATTTTTTTTGTGGATTAATCCTTACCGTTTCTGGAGTCTTAACACTTTATCGAACTGAGGCACTTAGAGGGATTGGTGGTTGGAATGAACAAGCTTTAACCGAGGACATAGCTGCTACTTGGAAATTGTACGATTCAGAATATCGTTGCGGTTATATTCCAGAAGCATTGTGTTATATCCGAGTTTCTGAGACGGTTAAAGGTTTTTTTAGACAACGTATTCGTTGGGCACGTGGTGGATTAGAAGTCTGGCAAAGTCATATTTTAAAATTACCATTTTTATCGGCTAGTAAAAGATGGCTGTTGCTAGATATGACCTTAAGCTATCTATGGATTTTTTTGGTGTCTCTATCATTATTAAGTCTAGTTTTTGATTATCAACTATTGCATAACTTAAATTTGCGGCTTGATACATTTTGTGCTTATTACTTGGTAACATTGCTGTTTTATTTGACAGCTAACTTAATTAATAAACACAGTCTAGCGGGTCAACATTGGGAGTTGATCGGGATAATTCCAATCTATTTTTTCTTTTATTGGTTAAACAATATTGTATCAACAGTAGCTGCATTTTATCATCTTTTTGATCGAAAGGAGCGAGCTTCATGGGAAAGTTCAGATCGTGGGAAACTGCGTTAAAATTTTTGGGTTATCTTATTTTGGCGCTTACACCAATCATGTTATTTGGCTTGTTGAGTTTGTTTTTGTTGCATGTTCATAATGAAACCTTTGTTGACCAATATATAATTTTTAATTGTAATTGGGGAAATTTAGTTCAGACAATCAAGGGAATAGGTTTGATTATCATTGCCATTAATTTTTTAGCAGTTATTAACCGAACGATAGTCGGGTAAAAAAAGTCCATGAAAAACATTAAAAAAAGTTGGCATTTAGTTTATATATTGATTTTTATCATTGCCGTATTGATCAGTGTTCGATTGGCTTACGCACAAAAAATTGCTGAAAATGAAAGTAAAAGAGAAATTTCAACTGGAAAATTGGCAAAAAGCCAAGAAAAACGTAATGGAATTCAAATTTTGTGTTATCACCGAGTAATTAAGAGTAACTGGTTAACGACTGTTACTAAAGGACTCTCTAATAATAATCAGATTCATGAATATAGTGTAACGTTACCAACATTTAAACACCAGCTGGCAACTTTAAAAAAACATCATGTCAGGATTATTTCAATGAAAACAGCTGAAAAAATGCTTAAAACTAATAAAAAGTTTTCGCACCAATATGTTGTCATCACTTTTGATGATTGTGATCAAACAGTTTTTGAAAATGCAATTCCATATTTGGAAAAAGAGCAGCTGCCGTATACTTTATTTATTATTACCGGACAAACTAATCAATATAATCGTGGCAGTCAGATGGAAGATTGGCCAGAAATTAAGGCACTCAAGAAAAAATCGAAATTAGTCACTTTTGGATTACATACTAATAATCTGCACTATTTAGTAGAAAATAAGCCAGCTTTGATGCTGCCAGAAAATTACCAAGCTTTTAAAAAGGATTTGCGAACAGCTCAGAAAAAATTTTGTACTGAATTAAATTTAAAGTCTAATTTGTACGCTTATCCTTATGGGGAAGCAACAAATCGTATTCAAAAGTACTTAAAAAAGCATGGGTATCTTACATTTTCGCTGGATACCGGAATTATCGATGATGATCCGGCTACTAAGCAAGGAGCTCTTCCACGAATTATGGTCACTGATAAAGCTTGGAAACAAGGAGTTCTAAAATGGTTAAAGTAAGGTTATTTAAAACTGTAAAAATTATACTGCTGTGGTTGATTTGTTTATTAACTGGCTATTTTTTTTATCACTTGAATAAATTAATTGGTTTTATCGGCGATGATTTTCTTTATCACTTTCAATACAATGGTGAGTGGCCAGCAACACAGCTTAAAAGTATTCACAATATTTGGGATTTGTTAGTGTCGGTTGTAGTGCATACCCAAACTTGGAATGGTCGTTTTGTTGGTGATTTTTTCATTCAGGCATTAATGCAGTTTCCAAAAATAGTTTTTAATTTTGCTAATAGTCTAGTTTTTATTGTCGTTGGATTACTAATCAATCTATTTGTGGTAAGAAAATTTACGGAAATTTCCTCATTATCATTGTTGTTAACTTACCTTTTGCTGGGATTATTAATTCCAGACTTTGGTCATACGATGTTTTGGATGTCAGGTGCATGTAATTATCTTTGGATGACACCAATTTATCTGGCTTTTCTATGGCCCTTTCGCTGGAACATTAAAGAACATCAGCTCCAGATGCCGCGATTTTTTACAGCTTTGATGATTTTCTTAGGCTTTTTATCAGGTGCTACTAATGAAAATATTGGTCCGGTTGTGGTAATTTTGGCTTATGTAAGTTATCTAGCAAACGATTTAAATCACCGGCAAAGTTATAAGTATTGGGGCCTTTTAGCAGCAATTTTAGGCATGCTAATCATGCTGTTGAACAATAGTGGTGAAGCATTGAATCAAAAAGGTCACTCCTTTCAATTTTTAAATATCTTGTGGAAGACGATTAATTATAGTGGTTATTTATTAGGTTTAATCGCTATTTTATTTTTAATTAGCGGTTATTTGATAAAAAAGCATCAATTTTCATTTAAAACTAATGATTTACTGTTAACTAGCCTATTGGCTTTTGGTGCAGCTGGACTTTCAGTTGGGGCTCTCGTATTATCACCACAATTACCAGGCAGAACTTGGTATGGCGCTACAATTTTTGGAATAATTTGTGTGGTAACGCTGCTGGCATTTTTACGGGAGTATTTGCCCAAATTGACACTGACAGTAATTATTGGATTGAATCTGGTTTGCTTGGCAGTGACAGTTCCAGGATACTTAAAATTGACGAATGAATTTTTAGCCGCTGCTGATAGTTTTAAAACGGAAATTGAGATTATCGAGGCTAACCCCCATAAAGTGGTAAAAGTTCCTGGAATTAAAGGCGTTGTAACAGAGTATAATCCCTATAAGGGAACAGCCTACCTAGAGAGCGGCAACCGACCTAATGAACACTGGGAAAATGCTTGGATGGCGAAATATTATCACAGTGAAGGTGTTATTTTAGATTTGACAGTACCGGTTAAACATTTCAAAAGAGATCCACTGGACCAGCTGGCAGAAAATTTTGTTAAGAAGGGATGGTCAGCATTTAATCTTTTATTGGTTAAGTAAATGCTGTAAGATGATCCTTCTTGGTTAATAAACGCGGCAAGGTGTAAAAAAAAGTAATTAGTTTAATTGTTACACAAAAAGAGCAAGCTAAGTTTTCAATTAGCTTGCTCTTTTTGGAGGTATTCATTAATTTCACAACTTGTCTTATGTGTTTAATTAATTAAATTACAAATCTTCAACAACAACGTAGGTCATATCTAATGGCCCATGAACACCAACAACTAGCACCATTTCAATATCACCAGAGTTAGATGGACCCGTAATTAAATTGATATTGGATGTTGATAGTTCACCATTTTTTATTTTTTCTTCATAATAAACCATCGCTTGACGACTACGTGGAACAATTCGACTCTTAGGAATAATGCTGAGATAATGTGTTGGCAAAAAGTGAAACGCCCGTCCCTGACCAGGAACGGTGGCAACAGCAATCGTTCCTGATTCAGCTAAAAGAAAATCGGCAAAACCAATTGCGCCATCAGCATTTTGGGCCCGTTGGATATTGATCTGGCGGTCAGCACCGGGCTCCCAATAATTAGTATGTTCTGTAGTTCGTTGTTGCTGCCAGTCGGTTAATCCGAATTGCTGCCAAAGATTGGTAGTTGGCAGAATCAAATGTTGGATGTTTTTATGCTGCAAATAACTATTAATCATATTGGTCAATTCTGCTTTAGTAGTTGTCCGAAAATCAACGTGAACTTCTTCGCTACTTTGACGAGCAATTTCTAACAGTTGATCTTGTGTCTTGCCGGAGAGTGTTGACTCGGGCAGATTATTTAAAGGCTTGAATGGATGATTAACCAGTTGGTGACGTGGCCGATTAGCATGAGTAGCAATGTTATTTAAGAAAGCTTCGCGATTGGCCTTATCCATTGTTATGTTCCTCCTTTACCTGAGCTTCTTTAGCAGCTTGATGCTTTTTATACCAGCTGCGGAAATTTTCAGAACTTTTAGCTGGTCGTGGTAAAGAACGAACATCCGTCCACCCTTTTGCTAAGCTTGGAGCCCATTCAATATGACCAAAATTGAAGAAGTTATCAACGGATGTTTGGCTCTTTTTGGCTAAAGGTGCTGAACCGAGATAAGCACCTTTTAAGGCGATGTTAAAGACGATTGGAGCAGCCGTTGCAACACCGGCCCCTTTGAGCAAAACATTATTAAAACTATGGTCAAGTTTCATTTTATCCATCATAACTTCTCGGTGCTTGATTAGTAGTTTATGCAACGGAATTTTTACCGGGCAGGTGTCAGTACAAGCAGCGTTTAAACTGCAAGCAAACGGCAAATCTTTGAATTTTTCGTAGCCACCTAAAATTGGTGATAAAACAGCTCCGATTGGCCCGGGATAAATTGAACCATAGCCATGGCCGCCAATATGTCGATAAACAGGGCAGACATTTAGACAAGAACCACAACGAATACATTGAAGAGCTGGCTCAAAGTCGGTTCCCAAGGCTTTAGAACGCCCATTATCTAAGATGACAACGTAGAAATCTTTGGGACCATCACTTTCATCGGCTGTTTGTGGGCCGGCAAAAGTACAATAACTAGTGAGTTTTTGACCTACTGCACTACGCGAAAGCATGTTATCCATAACTTCGGCTTCTTTTAGACTAGGGACAATTCGTTCCATTCCCATTACGACAACTTGAGTGTCAGGGATGGCCATGGTTAAGTCAGCATTTCCCTCATTAGTAACTAAATTAATCATGCCCTGATCGGCAATTGCAAAGTTGCAGCCGGTAATGCCTAAGTCTGCCTCTAAGAAGGATTGTCGTAAGTAATGACGAGCAAATTTGGCCATTTCCCCCGGTTCATTGCTTCCCTTATAACCAAGTTTTTGAAAAATTTTTTGAATTTGATCACGATTTTTATGCAAGGTTGGAAAAACAATATGTGTCGGTTCATCCCAATTATCCTCTTCAAGGATAAATTCTGCTAAGTCAGTTTCTAAGACTGAAGTATCTGGTAACTTTAGTAATTCTTTATCCAAATTAATTTCAGTTGTAACCATCGATTTGGATTTAACAATTTTGTGAGCTTTTTTTTGCTGGGCAATTTTTTTAATGTAGTCAACAGCTTCTTTGTCTGTTTGAGCAAAAAAAACATGGCCGCCGCGTTTTTCGACATTGTCGCTGAATTCTTCCAGATAGTCTGGCAAGTACTTAATGACGTGTTGGCGAATTTGTTCACCTAAATTGCGCCAATCTTCCCAATGCCCAAGTTCTTTGCGTGAAGCTGGCCGCTTTTCCCATTGCGCATCTTGCGCTTTAGCGACTGACTTTTGCATGAACTTGTCATCTTCTGATTCTTTAATTCTAGTTAAGAATGGTTCATTACTGGTTGAAAGTGTTGCCATTTTGCTGCCTCCTTAGACATTTGCCGGTTGATCAGCTAAGCGAATTCGAGCTGGGTCAACGTTATGATTTAATACTTCAGCAATATGCATAATTTTGATTTTTTCATTTCGACGGCTGAAACGACCGGCAATATTCATCAAGCAGGAAGGGTCAGCGCTAATTAAAACTGAGGCCTGGGTACTGAGGATATCGTTAACTTTTTCATCGACCATTTGTCGAGAAATTTGGGGTTCTTTAACCGAGAAAGTGCCACCAAAACCGCAACAGTTTTCCGCTCGCGGTAAAGGAACCATTTGCAGATTTTTGACATTAGCTAGTAGTTCATAAGGGGCTTCTCGTTCTCGTAACAGGCGGGTCATGTGGCAGGAACGGTGATAAGTTGCTACAGCATCTAATTGAGCACCAGCATTGCGAACACCTAATACGCGATAGAGAAATTGCGAAAATTCATATGTTTTGTCAGCCATTGCTGCCGCTTTATCAGCATATTTTGGATCATCTTTGAGCAAGTTTTTATACTCGCGCAACATAGCCACACAAGATCCTGCTGGTCCTACAATATAGTCAGCATCAGCACTCATTAAAGCATCAACCTCATTATGGAAAACTTTCTGGGTTTCTTTGTGGTAGCCGCTATTATATGTAGGCTGGCCGCAACAGATTTGTTTGTTAGGGAAGCTGGTTTCACAACCAAATCTCTCAAGCACTTCAACCATCGCTTGCCCCACATTAGGGAACATTAAGTCCACAATACAGGTTGAAAAAATTGCAACTTTCATTACAGACACCTCCAGGGAAATAATTGTCCGCTGAACGCAATTGGCATGGCGGACTTTACTTATAAAATAGTTCTTAGAAAAGAATAATTCAAAGTTATTATAGCGCAATCTGTGCTAAATTAGAACGCTTAAAACTTTTTGTGAGCCGTTCAATAAGACAATTATTTAGCCATTGATTATGTACAACTAAAAAGGCCGGACAAATGTTTTTGTCACAGCCTTTTACTGAAAAATGTTAATTTTCTAATGGTGCACGATCGAGATAAGCGCTAATCATCCAAATAATTTTATCTAAGTCACTCTTGTAGCCATTCAAAATATCTTGCGTCGGGAAATCTTTTTCTTCATCGGTAATTTTAATCCCTTGTTGATACTGATCGCGTAAATATTTGAATTGATCCAATAAGCGTTCCATCAACTCGGGCAGCTTATATTGCCCCCAAGTGATTTTTTCATCAGGTAATTTTGTATGTTCAATAAATTCATGGGTAGTTGATAACGGCGAACCACCTAGGGCAATAATACGTTCAGCAATAGTATCTAATTGTTCTGCTAATTGATCATTATAATCATCCATTAGAGGATGGAGGTGGAAGAATTCAGGTCCGCGCATGTACCAATGAGTTTGTTGAATGTTGACCTGAAGCTGGCTTAAATCAGCTACCAGCTGATTAAGGTGTTGCAAAGTAACTGGAAAGTTATATTCTTTTTTCATCATTTAACGAAACCTCCTTCTTTATTAATTGTACGTGACAGGCGATTTTTCTTCAATTAAAGCGCTTGTAATTTTGTAAATTAGTTGGTGTAGTTAGGAAAACCAACTGTTAATGATTTTTGTGGATTGAAAATACAATTATTACGGCCGATAATGTAATAAGAAAGTTTTTTGGAATTTTAAAACAACATTAATAATTTGTTAATTCATATAAAAAAATGGGCAACTCACAATTAGTTCTGTGAATTGCCCGTTTTTTAGTTAAGAGGGTGTGATGCCACTAATTTATGCTAATTTATTAATAAATTCGGCGAAAGTTTGCATTGCGCCACCTAAGAATTTTAAAGTGCCTTCGTTTGTAATCTTCAAATTGTCATCTAAGATATTTGTGACATTACCGATATACAACTCGGGTTGTTGAATTGTTGGCATGTTTAAGAAAACTAATGACTGACGCAGGTGATGGTTAGCGCCAAAGCCACTAATGGCACCAGGCGAAACACTCAAGATAATTGCTGGTTTTTGATCCCAGATACTTTCACCATAAGGACGAGATCCAACATCCAAAGCGTTTTTCAAAGCTCCCGGAACAGAACGGTTATATTCTGGGGTTGCAAAAATAACTGCATCGACATTTTTCATTTCATTACGAAAATCTGTCCAGCTCTGTGGTGCACGATTCTCATCATCCAAGTCCTGATTATAAAGATCCAATTTGCTAATATCGATTGGTTTAACAGTAAAGCCATCTGGTAATTGTGCGGCCATCTGTTCAGCTACTGCCCGAGTAAATGAATTCTTTCTAAGACTCCCAACGATTAATCCAACGGTTTTTGTCATTGAAAACGTCACTCCTTATTATTTGTAAGTTAATTTCTATGTTTCAACTATAACACTTGTTACAAAAAAAGCAACATTTTTGCTCAAAAAAACTCTGCAGTCCTTGGGGGAGTGGCTGCAGAGAAAAAGGGAGTAGAGAAAGATATGAATTTAAGTCTTGGCTTGTTTTTGTTTTTCAAGACTATGGTTATAATATAGCCTGACTTTTTGAAGAAAGTGTGAATAAAATTTTATGGTTGAATGACTTTTTAAAAAATCATTGTAAGTATTTTTTTTGACAAAAGCACTAATCTTCAAGTATATTTTGCTTATTAAAAATAAGCTAGGAGAAAAAATGACAAAACAAAATTTTGACCCTTCTAAAGTTGTTTTTGGGCTTGATTCTTTCGGTGATATTCCATTATCAGTTTCTGATCAACCGCTCTCACAAGCTGCGGCAATTCGTCAAGTGGTTGCTGAGGGGATTTTGGCTGATGAGTTGGGCTTGAAGGTCATCGCCTTAGGAGAACATCATCGAGCAGATTATGCAATTTCCAGTCCAGATATCGTTTTGGCTGCATTAGCAGCTAAGACTAAGCAAATAACATTAGCTTCAGGAGTTACAGTTTTAAGTTCAGATGATCCAGTTCGTGTCTATGAACGATTTGCAACTTTAGCGGCATTATCAAATAATCGAGCTGAAGTTGTTTTGGGACGTGGTTCATTTCTTGAATCTTTTCCATTGTATGGCTACGACTTACGTGATTATGATTTATTATTTGAAGATAAGTTGAGTCTATTTGCTGAATTATTAAAAGAAGAACGAGTGACTTGGTCTGGTAAAACTCGCCCTTCCTTAGAAGACATGGAAGTTTTTCCAAAAACAGAAAAGGGTTTGCCAGTCCGAATAGCAGTTGGCGGAACACCTGCGTCAGTAGTTCGAACAGCTAAATATGGTTTTCCATTAACCTTGGCAATCATTGGTGGTCGAGCTGAACGCTTTTTGCCATATATTGAACTTTATCGTAAGGCAGCTAACCAATATCAAAAACCACTTCAACCACTAGCAGTTCATTCTCATAGCTTAATAGCAGCTACCGATGAGCAAGCACGCGAATTAGCTTGGAAATATTTACGGGCAAGTTTTGTCAAGCTAGGAAATGAACGTGGTTGGGCACCAATGACTCAAGAACAATTTAACTTTGAAATCAAAGAGGGGTCATTTTATGTTGGGTCACCGGAAACTGTTGCCCAACGGTTAGCAAGGACGATTAAAAAGTTAGGAATCAGCCGCTTTGAGTTAGCTTATGGCGCTGGTGGTCTACCTGTTCCTCAACGAATGAAGCTAATTGAATTATACGCTCACCAAGTTGTTCCACGAGTGCGTGAGATTCTAGCAGAGGAGGAATAAAATGAAGCTCGGAATTATCGGGGCTGGGAAGTTGGGGATGGTTTTAGGTCAATTAGCCCAACAAGCGGGTTATCAAGTTTTAATTGCTGGTTCAGGTGATCCGAGTAGAATTGAATTGATCGTCGCAACACTTTTACCACAAGCCCAGTCCTTAACAAGTACTGCCGTTGCTCAACAGGCGGATTTAGTGATATTAGCTTTGCCATTGCACCGGTATCGAATGTTAGCTGCCGCTGATTTTGCTGACAAAATTGTTATTGATGCCACGAACTATTGGGAGCCGACCGATGGACCGGCAGCCGATTTATTGATATCCGGGACTTCTAGCAGCGAAATGATCCAGCAGCAGTTGAAAAGCAGTCAAGTAATTAAGGCTTTTAATCATATCGGGTATCATAATTTATTAGACTTGGCTGCGCCAGTTGGAAGCTCAGGCCGAAAATCAGTTGCCTTAGCTGGTGATCAGCTTGCTGCTAAAAATCAAGTTGCTACTATTATCAATCAAATGGGATTTGATCCGCTTGATATTGGACCCTTAGCAGCTGGAAAATTATTGGAACCGGGTAGTCCAGCCTTTGGTGCCAGTGTTTCTCGTACTAAACTACAGTTTTTAATTCAAAAATACGCTGTCGACAGCAAAACAGATTAGTAAGATTTGGAGTATGAAGATTTCTTTAGTTTTGTTTTGGCATTGGTGGGCAAACACTCAGATTTTTCGAATCGGGGTGTTTTTTTGTTTCCTGGTTTACTTTTCTAACTTACAAGAATATAATAATTACTAGATTATAAATATTCTAAACTAGGGGAGAAAAGCCATGCAGCAAAAAAAATCTTTGGCCCAAAAGGTCAACATCATGCGTGCTGCGGTTATGGGCGCAAATGATGGCATCCTATCAGTTGCTGGAATCGTTATTGGCGTAGCAGGAGCAAATGCTAGCAGTTATGGTGTTTTTATTTCAGGAATTGCTGGAATGTTAGCTGGAACTGTTTCAATGGCGATGGGCGAGTATGTTTCTGTCAATACACAAAAAGATGCTCAAAAAAGAGCAGTTATTGAACAAAAGTCGGCCTTAAGCCTTGATTATCAAGGAGAATTTAATTATGTTAAAAAGCGTTATTTAGAACAAGGAATTAAAGAAGAATTAGCTGAAAAAGCCACTCGAGAAATGATGGAACACGCTCCATTAGTTACGACTGTTCGCGAACATTATGGGTTTAATCCGCAAGAATTTACTAGTCCGTATGCTGCAGCATTTGCTTCAATGATTTCGTTTCCTCTAGGTTCAATTTTACCCTTAGTGGGAATCTTAGTTTTTTCTCCAGCCACACGAATTGCAGCCACTTTTTTGGCAGTTATTTTGGCACTAACAATTACTGGGTACGGAGCAGCCGTTTTAGGCGGAGCAGATCCGAAACATGGTATTTTGCGTAACGTCTTATCTGGAATGTTGACTATGGTGGTTACGTATGCAATTGGGACATTGATTGGAAGGTGAAAAAGATGGAATCTACACAAAAAAGAGTTATTCCATTTAAAGGGAGAAAAAAGACGCAAGCTACAATGGAGGAAAAGCTAAATACTTTACGAGCTGGAGTTTTGGGCTCAAATGATGGTATTTTGACAGTTGTTGGTGTTTTGTTCAGTGTGGCCGTTGCAACGACCAACCAATTTACGATTTTTATTGCAGGTCTAGCAGATTTATTAGCTTGTGCATTTTCAATGGCATCTGGAGAGTATGCTTCAGTTAGCACACAAAAAGATACGGAAAAAGCAGCTGTTGCAACTGAACGTCAATTATTAAAAACTAACTATGAACAAGAACTGGTGGCAGTAGCTGCTTATTATGAAGAAAAAGGAGTCACTAAAGCTACGGCTATCGAAATAGCAACGGATTTGATGAGCAAAAAGCCGCTAGAAACAGTAATTAATGTCAAATATGGATTAAAGTTGGATCGTTACATGAATCCATGGAGTGCGGCTTTTTCATCATTATTTTCAGCGGCAGCTGGTGGAATTTTTCCTTTAGCAGCGATGACTTTATCACCAGTAGCATTTCAGTGGCCAGCTACGATTTTAGCAGTTTGCTTATCAGTTTCATTAACTGGCTATTTAAGTGCGCGTTTAGGCGACGGACTGGTGAAAGTGGCAATTTATCGTAACTTAATTGTGGGTATTGTGACAATGATTATTCATTATAGCGTTGGGATCTTACTTTAAAATTTACTAAAGTTGGTTGACATACTTACAAAATGTCTGTAAAATAATCGCTATATTAAATAACGATTATTAAGGAGTCGATTTTGAAATGAGTCAACCATTTTTAGATTTATTAAAAAAACGCCGAACTATTTATGGTCTAGGTCGAAATGTCACGGTAAACAAAACTGAATTAACAGCTTTGATTAAAGAAGCTGTTCGTCAATCACCAACGGCTTTTAATAACCAGTCAACTCGTGCGATTATTGTATATGGTGCAGCTTCTGAAAAAGTTTGGAACATTGTTGCTGATCGATTAAAGACGGAAGTACCAAATGAGGAAGCTTATACTAAAACTAAACAAAAAATTGCAACTTTTAAAGCGGGCTTCGGGACTGTTTTGTTATTCACAGATCAGCCAACAGTTAAGGATCATGAGGAAAAGTTCACTTTATATGCTGATAATTTCCAAGATTGGTCAGAGCAAGGGCTTGGTGGTGCACAGCAAAATATTTGGTTAGCTTTAGCTGCCAATGGTTTGGGTGCAAGTTTGCAGCACTATAATCCATTGATTGATGATCAAATTCGGCAAGCTTTTGATGTTCCAACTGGCTGGGTATTGCGTGCAGAGATGCCATTTGGTTCGATTGAAGCTCCTGCTGGAGAAAAGCAATTTTTAGCTGATGATCAACGTTTCAAAGTTTTTGATAATTAATGCTTAAGCAAAAGGAGTTTGCCAACTAAATATCGGTAAACTCCTTTTTTGTTATTATTCAATAAATTGGTGCCGAAATTTGGTTATATAGTCAGGTGCGAGCTGCAAACCAGCTGTTAAGTAGTTATCAAAGCTACCATAATGTTGGCTGATTTCAGCAAAAGCATGTTGCAAGTATTCGGCTCTGACATTCAAAGAAACTTTTAAGGCTGCCAGATTAGCAGCACTAAGTTTTTCAGCAAACTCAGCTAAAATTTTTTGATTTGCTTTTTGGCGTGCTTGATTAGTTGCTAGGTAGTCATCGAAAATATCATCGTCGTTTACACCAGCGAGCTTCAATAGTAACGCGGCTGCAAAACCAGTTCGGTCTTTACCAGCAAAGCAATGAAAAATAAGTGGTTTTTTCAAAGCTAGAATCTCATTCAAAAAAAGCTGGTAACCATTTCGGGCAGACTTACTTAAAGCTAATTCTTCATAGACAGTAAACATATAGCTATCCATTTGTGGATTAATAACCATATTTTTTAAACTTGGATTGGCCTGAGCTGGGGTAGCTAGTAGATTAATATTTTCATATTCTGCACTCGGAATAGGAGTGTCAGGTCGGTTGTTAATTTCTGCTGGTCGTCTGAAATCAAAGATTTTTTTAACAGTTAATTGTTTGTTTAGGGCTGTTGTTGTAGAGGAAGTCAAGTCATATAATTCGCCACTTCTAAAAAAGATTCCAGTTTTTAGATGACCGTCAGTGGTTGCGTATCCGCCAATATCGCGCAAATTAGTAATTCCTAATTGTGATAGTTTTTGCAATTTCAATTGATCAACTCCTAATCATTAAGTGAAAATATTACCATAGGGGGGCATATGGTGCTAAAATCTGAATTGGAATAAACGAGATCTTTAAATTTTAAATCTCAAAATAAGAATGGGCTGGTGTCAAAAATGGAAAGACAGGAAGCTTATGTAGCCGCGTTACATTTGATTGAAGAAAAAGGCCCTAATTTTACCATGGCTGAATTAGCTGAACGATTGAAAGTTAGCAAGCGGACGATCTATCAAAGTTTTACCAGCAAAGCGGATTTGTTAAATCAGACCATTGACTATGTTTTTGATGATTTGTTGAATGATAGGTCAGAGAAACCAGTTTTAACTAAAAATTTGCATCCTTCACCTTTAGAAATTTTACAACTTCAATTACAAAAGTTACCAGATGTTTATGATTTAGACAAGTTATTACGTAGTTCAAAGGCTTTCAGTACAAATTACCCCGAGCAGTGGGGACGAGTCAATCGTCGGCTTGATCAGTTGGGATCGCGCGTTTTTCAAATGTTGTTAAGTAATCCACGTGTGCGAATTTTGACGGTGACTGAAAAAAAGGTTTTATTAATTTCTTTACAACAATCAATTCGCAAACTAGTGCAAGGAGATTTTTTGGAGCAGTGTGAATTAAACTTCCATGATGCTATTCTAGCATTGAATAAGCTTTTGTTGGAAGGAATTTTGTATTAATTTTAGTTTACTTAAACATTTCGGTGAGTAACGCGTTGGTATGTAATTCAACAGTATCATAAAGGGTTAATCGACAATCAGTTTGTTGCAAGATTAAAGGAAGTTCAGTACAGCCGAGAATAACACCTTCAATGCCGAAGTGTTTCGATAAATGATTAATTATCTCTAGAATTTTTTTCTTGCTTTGTGACTTAACAATTCCTTGTTCTAACTCTGTAGTAATAATTTCTTGAATGACGGCAATCTGGCTAGGCTCAGGCACAATTACCTCAATCCCGCATGATGCTAATTTGTCTGGATAAAAGGACAATTCCATAGTCATTTTAGTTCCTAAAAGCGCCACTCTTTTTTGCCGTTTTAGTTGAATTGCTTGGCAAACTGGATCCAAAATACTAATTAAGGGAATTGGGGATAGTGCTGCTAATTCTTTAAATACCATGTGCGGCGTATTTGCTGTTAGAGCAGCATATTCGGCTCCAGCTGCAGCTAAGTTATTTAAACTATAATTCAGTAAGCTAATTAATTGTTCGGATTGATTAGCTTCTTCTAATTTCAAGAGCTGAAAAACATCTAAGCTATCAATTATAATTGGTGGGCAGGAATTAGGTCGGATTTTTTGGAAACCAGCAGTTAACTTACGATAATAATCAATAGTTGATATTGGCCCCATCCCGCCAACTAGTCCAAGTTTTTTCATAATTAAGGCCCCTATCTGAAAATAATAATTATCATTATATACTTGTTGGTTGTTAAATTAAAATGTGTGTAGTTCTCAACAATTAGGTTGCAGGGGTTAATTTTTATCGGGTGATTAGCTAAATTGGTTTAAAGTAAAAAGCTTTTTAAATCAGTTTTTTTTAAGAACCATATTGATTGGTATATATTGTGAATTAATTTTTATTGTGAATAAAAAAACAAAAAAAGACTATATATCTATAAAAACAGCGGGAAAGTTGTTTGAAGAGGACAAATATCTTGCAAAATATTTTTATTGGTATACGATATTAATGTAAACGCTAACAAAAAGGAGAGCTGATTTATGGCAGATAAAAACTATATTTTAACAATTGATGAAGGAACAACTAGTACACGAGCACTGATTATTGACCATGATGGAAAGAAAATTGCTGATGCACAGCGGGAATTTCCGCAGTATTTTCCCCATCCCGGTTGGGTTGAACATAATGCAAATGAAATTTGGAACGCGGTTTTGTCAACAATTGCCAATGCATTTATCTCTTCAGGGGTTCAACCGCGCCAAATTGCTGGACTAGGAATCACAAACCAGCGTGAAACAACTGTTATTTGGGATAAAGAAACGGGCTTGCCAATTTATAATGCGATTGTTTGGCAGTCACGACAAACCAATGAAATTGCTCAGCAACTAAAAAAAGATGGATATGACAAACTTGTTCATGAAAAAACTGGTTTACTGATTGATCCTTACTTCTCAGCTACTAAAATCAGATGGATATTGGATCATGTTAAGGGAGCACAAGAACGAGCAGAAAAAGGTGAATTACTTTTTGGAACAATTGATACTTGGCTTTCGTGGAAACTTTCTGGTGGTCGAATTCATGTTACTGACTATAGCAATGCTAGTCGAACAATGCTATTTAACATTCACGATTTGACTTGGGATGATGAAATTTTGAAAATTCTCAAAATTCCGCGAGTAATGTTGCCAAAAGTTAAAGGAAATTCGGAAGTTTATGGGAAAACGGCTCATTATCATTTTTATGGTAGTGAAGTACCGATTTCAGGAATGGCCGGTGATCAGCAGAGTGCGTTGTTTGGACAATTGGCCTTGAAGTCCGGCATGGTTAAAAACACTTATGGAACAGGTTCATTTATTGTCATGAATACCGGTGAAAAACCAATTATGTCTGCTAATAATCTTTTAACAACAGTTGCCTACGGAATCAATGGAAAAGTTAATTATGCATTAGAAGGATCGGTCTTTGTTTCCGGGTCAGCAATTCAATGGTTGCGTGATTCGATGCATTTAATCGACAATGCCGCTGCCTCCGAAGAAGCTGCTATGCAGTCAACCAGTCAAGATGAGATTTATGTGGTACCAGCATTTACTGGTTTAGGAGCACCATATTGGGATGCTGATGCTCGCGGATCGGTCTTTGGTTTGACCCGTGGAACCAGTCGAAATGACTTCATTAAGGCTGTCTTACAATCCTTGGCGTATCAAACACGAGACGTCGTTGATACGATGTACCGCGATACTAAAATTAAAATTCCAGTTTTACGAGTTGATGGTGGTGCATCAATGAATAACTACCTAATGCAATTTCAATCTGATATCTTGGACACGCCATTGGAACGAGCAGCAGATGTTGAAACAACCGCGATGGGTGCAGCGTTTTTAGCTGGATTAGCCGTTGGTTTCTGGGAAGATACAGATGAACTAAAGGAAATATTCAAAATTGGTAAGAGATTTGAACCCAAAATGGAAACTGAAGAACGTGATCGGCTTTATACTGGTTGGCAGCATGCGGTTAAAGCAACGATGGCTTTTAAATATGCACCAAATAAAGAATAGCCTAACGGAGGGATAAGAGAATGAAAAATAAATTAAGTTTTGCGACACGTAAGCATGACTTAGAGGCAATGGCAGAACATCCACTAGATTTGTTAGTAATTGGCGGCGGAATTACTGGTGCTGGCATTGCTCTAGATGCTCAGACACGAGGGTTACAGACGGGGCTGATCGAGATGCGCGATTTTGCCTCCGGAACTTCCAGCAGATCAACCAAATTGGTTCATGGTGGATTGCGATATTTGAAGCAGTTGGCTTTTCATGAAGTAGCTGAAGTTGGGACTGAGCGGGCAATCGTTTATGAGAATGCTCCACATGTTACCACACCGCTGAAAATGATGTTGCCATTTTATCAAGGTGGAACCTTAGGTAAATTTACTACAGCAGCTGCTTTAGATGTTTATGATCGCCTAGCACATGTTAAAAAAAGTGAACGTAAATTCATGTTGGACAAACAAGCTTCACTTCAGCGCGAACCATATTTAAAAGCTGCTGGATTAAAAGGTACGGGGGTCTATGTGGAGTACCGAACTGATGATGCCCGTTTGGTAATGGAAGTTGTCAAACGAGCTCATCAAGAGGGAACTTTGTTGGCTAATTATGTTAAAGCAATTGATTTAATTTATAATAGCAAAGGCCAAGTAGCTGGTGCCAAAGTTCGTGATCAAATTAGTGGTGAAGAAATTACGATTTATGCTAAACGAGTGGTTAATGCAGCTGGTCCTTGGGTCGATACAATTCGTGAGATGGATGGATCTAACAAAGGAAAGCATCTGCATTTGACCAAGGGAGTGCACTTAGTAGTTGACAATTCCAAGTTCCCCGTTAAAAATGCAATTTTCTTTGATACACCATTTAATGATAAACGAATGATGTTCGTTATTCCGCGCGAAGGTAAAACGTATTTTGGAACAACTGATACAACTTGGACTAAGGATCCAGCCGAACCAACGGTAACACCTAAAGATGTTCACTATATTTTAGAGGCAGTTAATAAAATGTTTGATATTGAGCCGTTGCATTTTGCTGATGTTGAATCGGCTTGGTCTGGGGTTCGCCCATTGATTCAAGAAGAAGGGAAGGATCCTTCAGAAATCTCACGGAAAGATGAGATTTTTCATTCAGAATCAGGACTCTATTCAATTGCTGGTGGAAAACTAACTGGTTATCGGAAGATGGCTGAAAAAATCGTTAATCAGGTAGCTAAGGATATTGCTCAAACATATGGTGATTATCATTATGTTGAAACTCAGACGTTGCATTTACCATTGTCAGGTGCTGATCAAAGTGGCAGTCAAGGCTTTAAAGAGTTCTTTGAGCCAGCTGTTGAACGCGGGGTAGCTGCGGGATTAGATCATGAAGCGGCTGAAAAATTAGTTCATCGTTATGGACGAAACGTTGAACAATTATATAATTTCTTAGCTGAATATCCCACGGATAGCCGCCTAGAACCAGTTGACTATGCTCAGCTATACTATGGCCTAGAATATGAAATGGTTGTTCATCCAATTGATTATTTGCTTCGCCGTAGTAGCCAGTTGTTGTTTAATTTCAGTCATGTTATGGAGGTTAAGGATCAAATTATCGCAGAAATGGCTGATTATTTTGATTGGGATGAAAAAACTGAAAATCAAATGGTACATGAACTACAGCAACAAATTGAATTGCGTCAAGCGTTCAAAGAGAAAGTTATTTAAGTTGGTTAATAAGTAAGGTTTGAATTAATAGGCCAGACAAAAAATAATTTTGTTCTGGTCTTTATTAATTTACTAAATAGTAAAGCTTTTTAAGAGTTGCTTGTTTTAAGGCGTTACTGGCTTAAAATTAGTAAATTTATTGTATAATTAAGTCAGTTTTAAAAAATTAATAGGAGAGTGATATGGTGGAGTTTACAATGCATGAGAAACCAGTAGTAACTAATGGCGAGCCACCTGCTGTTGGAGCAACTTTTCCGGAATTTAAACTTATTGCAGCAAAGGATCAAACAATTAGTTTGGATGATGTTAAGGGAAAATATACTTTAATTAGTGTTGTTCCTGATATTGATACACGAGTTTGTAGTTTATCAACGAAAAAATTTAATCAGCAAGTTGATAATTTCCCAGCAATCAATTTTTTGACGGTCTCGACTAATACACTTGAAGAGCAAAAAAATTGGTGTGCTGCTGAAGGTGTCAGCAAAATTCAATTATTGTCTGACCAAGACCATCAATTTGGTTCCGCTTTAGGAATTTACATTGCTGCAGCTAAAATTGATGCTCGCAGTATTTGGCTCTTAGACCAAAATGGAACAATCATTTATCGTGAATTAGTTACAGAAATGACTCACGAACCGAATTATGAACAAGTTTTAGCTAAAGTCAAAGCAGTTTTATAATTAAGGTAAAAGAAAACAGGGACTGTGATAAAACGGTATGTCTTGTCACAATTCCTGTTTTTGCGTCCATTTATTATGGGTCATTGATGGTCAGTTTGGTTTGTTAAAAATAGTTTTTCTCCCTTGCCACGATCACACTCAGCTTGGATAGTAACATGAGCAATTTGATACTTAGTTTTTAAGATCTGTTCGACTTGAGTATAAATTTTCTCAGTCTGACTTAACGGTAAGTCTTCCAAGTTTAAATGCAAAGAAACAACGATTTGATTTTCATCAATTTGCCAAGCATGGCAATGATGGACCCCCTTAATTGCTGGTATTTGCAACAAGTCTTGTTCAACAGCATCAAAGTCAATTTTTGGTGCACCTTCCATTAAAATAACAAAAGTTTGTCGGACAATCGGTAAGGACTCATAAATAATATAGCCTGAGACTAATAAAGTCATTAAAGGATCAATCCAGTTGGCTTTAAAGAAAAAAATCAATCCGGCACTGATAATAACCCCAATTGAAGCAAGGGCATCACTCAACAAATGTAAGTAGGTTGCCCGAATGTTTAAATTGTGTTTTGAATCATGATTTAATAATAAGGTTGCTAAGGTGTTGGCCAAAAAACTGATTACGGCTACCCAAAACATAATTCCGCCAGCAACGTTTTGCGGATGAAGCAGTCGCCGAACAGCTTCAATTAGTAAGAAAATAGACACGCCGATCAGTAAAACTGAGTTAAGCAAGGCTGTCAAAATCTCAATTCGTCGGTAACCATAAGTGTTACTTGAGTTTGGTGAACGCTTGCCAATTTTATTAGCTACGTAGCTTAAAATTACAGAAAAAGCATCACCAAAGTTATGAAACGCATCCGAGAGTAAGGCTAAACTACCAGACAGTAATCCGCCAACTAATTCAAAAAAAGTAATTATGACATTTAATAAGGTTACGATAAAGAAACGGCGACCGCTGGTTTGTTGTTCCATTATCATCCCTCCTTTCAATTAAAAAATGAGCATATGTTCATATTCAAATACAGCATAAGCCTTTTTTGGCAAAAAAACAAGAAACTTATGCCAAAAAATTATTAATTTATTCAGCCAAAAATGATAAGATAAAAGGCAAAATGAGCAGTGCTTATTTAAATTTGAATAATGATTGAGTGAGGAATTAAAAGTGACTGAGAAAAAAACAACGGCACGTTTATTAGTTGAATGTCTGGAAAATGAAAATGTTAAATATGTTTTTGGAATTCCTGGTGAAGAAAATATTAATTTAGTTGATGAATTAAACAAATCTGAGAAAATTCACTTTGTTTTGACTCGTCATGAGCAGGGAGCTTCTTTTATGGCCAGCACTTACGGCCGATTAATGGGGATGCCTGGAGTTTGTATTGCAACCTTGGGGCCGGGCGCAATTAATCTAATGCTAGGGGTGGCTGATGCTGAAACCAATTCAACTCCCTTAGTAGCAATTAGCGCTCAAGGAGGGTTGACTCGTTTGCATAAAGAATCGCATCAAGTAATTGATTTAGTCAGCATGTTCAAACCAATTACACAATATGCAGATATGGTATTGACACCTCGAGCGGTACCAGAAATGGTGCGCAAAGCTTTTTCAACCGCTAAGCGTGATCGGCCGGGAGCTTCATATTTGGCTTTGCCGCAAGATATTGAAGCTGAGTCAGCTCCGGAAGAAAGCCATCCTTTAGCGATTGATCCATTATCCGTTACGCAACCGACAGCTAGTGATATTGAAAAAGCGGTTGAATTGATTGCTGCAGCGAAACATCCAATTATTTTAGCTGGTGATGGTGTTTTATGGAAACATGCCGAACAAGAGGTTCGTGAACTAAGTGAACTATTAAATATCCCAGTTGTAACAACTTTTATGAGTAAAGGGGTTATTTCTGATCGGCACAAAAATTCCCTAGGTGTCGTTGGATTTATGCGCAAAGATTATGAAAATTTTGCGATTGATGATGCGGATTTGATTATTTCAATTGGTTTTTCGATTCAGCAGTTTGATCCGCAAAAAATAAATCCTAAACGTGATAAAAAGATTATTCATATTAATATGTTCCGCCAAGATGTCGATAATCATTATCCAGTCACTGTCAATATTATCGCAAACATTCGGGCAAGTTTACAAACTCTGATTCAGGCACTGCGGTTACAGGAAATTCATTTTTCACATCAAATTTCGGAAATTAAGCAGTTGATTCATGATGAATTAGTCAATGGTGCTAATAGCCAGCAATTACCATTAAAGCCACAGACCGTTGTCTATCAAACACGCAAACAGTTGCCAGATGATGCGGTTGTTTTAGTTGATACTGGCGCAGTTAAAATGTGGATGGCGCGGTTATACCAAACCTATTTGTCAAATACTTGTTTAATTGATAATGGTTTATCAACCATGTCTTGGACGCTGCCCGGAGCAATTGGAGCTAAACTTGCTCGTCCAGATAAGGTAGTAGTCGCCGTTATGGGTGATGGCAGCTTTTTAATGAATTCCCAAGAAATCGAAACAGCTGTTCGTGAAAATTTACATCTAATAATTGTTATCTGGGAAGATCATTCTTATGGTTTGATTAAATGGAAAATGGATATGGAAATTCAACATCACAATGGCGTTGACTTCGATAATCCAGATTTTGTTAAATATGCTGAAAGTTTTGGAGCAATTGGCCGGCAAGTAACGCAATTAGGAGAGTACGCTAAGTTTTTGCAAGAAGCGGTGGCAGCAAAAACAGGTGTCTATGTAATTGCGGTCCCAGTTGATTATCGGGAAAATATGAAGTTGATTGCCAAGTTGGGAAATACTACCATGCGAATTTAGTAGAGAATGTTGACATTAATGAAATTATAATTTATGCTTCTTGATAACTTAATATAAAAATAGCTGAGAAGAGTAACCTGATTATTTCAGATAAGCGAACGTTGACAGTGGAAGAACGGCTAAAATATCAAGTGAAGATGAACTCAAATTTTTTTCTGTTAGTGCAAGCTGGCAAAACGGCGAGACCGTTATCTCTCGGTGTTTTTTTGAGGTCGCATTTTGCGATAAAAACGGGTGGTACCACGATAAATCGTCCCAAGATTGGGGCGGTTTTTTTGTTTAACAAGAAAATACGACAAGGGGTGGTAAATAATGAAAACTGAACACCAAGCTTTAAAAAGAAAAATGGAAGCTCGTCATTTATTGATGATTTCATTAGGCGGTGTAATTGGAACGGGGCTTTTTTTAAGTTCGGGGTATACAATCCATCAAGCAGGGCCGGTTGGAACAATCTTAGCTTATGCAATTGGGGCAATAATTGTTTATTTGGTAATGCTTTGTTTAGGTGAATTATCGGTTGCAATGCCACAAACTGGTTCATTTCATGTTTATGCTAATCGCTTTATTGGTCCCGGCACCGGTTTTACGGTAGCTATTTTGTATTGGTTTACTTGGACGGTAGCTTTAGGATCAGAATTTACTGCTGCTGGGCTGATTATGCGCAACTGGTTTCCTCAGTCACCAACTTGGATTTGGAGCTTGTTGTTTATGATCGTAATTTTTGTTTCAAATGCTTTTTCAGTCCGCTTTTTTGCGGAAACTGAATTTTGGTTTGCCAGTATTAAAGTTTTAGCAATTGTCTTCTTTATTGTAATTGGTTTATTAGCCATTTTGGGAGTTTTTCCTGTAACTGGCTATAATCCACAACCACTATTTCATAATTTATATGCTAACGGATTATTTCCAACTGGTTTTAAGGGTGTCTTTACCACAATGCTGACAGTTAATTTTGCTTTTTCAGGAACAGAACTGATTGGAGTCACTGCTGGGGAAGTAAAAGATCCCGCCAGAACAATTCCGAAGGCAATTCATACAACGCTTTGGCGATTAATTATTTTCTTTATTGGCAGCATTACGGTGATGGCAACTTTGATACCTTGGAAACAAGCTGGTGTCATTCAAAGTCCATTTGTATTAGTTTTTAAAAGCATTGGTTTACCGTTCGCGGGTGATTTAATGAATTTTGTTATTTTAACCGCAATTTTATCAGCTGCTAATTCTGGATTATATGCCTCAACGCGGATGCTTTGGTCACTAGCACATGAAAAAACAATTAGTCCAATTTTTGGAAGAACAACGACGAATGGAGTTCCGCTATTTGCACTGATTGCCAGCATGCTGGGAGGAATTTTGGCACTGTTATCTAGTGTGATAGCTGCTTCAACTGTTTATCTGGTTTTGGTTTCAATTTCCGGTCTGGCGGTGGTCTTAGTTTGGATGGCGATTGCTTTAAGTGAAATTAACTTTCGAAAAGCTTGGCTTAAAGCGGGTCATTCAGTAAAAGAATTGAAATTTAGGACTCCATGGTATCCAATAGTTCCTTGGATTGCATTTTTAACTAGCCTGCTTTCTTGTGTTCTAATCATTTTTGATCCAACACAACGACCAGCTTTGTTTTATATGATACCTTTTGTGATTGGTTGCTATGTTCTTTATTATGTCAAGAAGGCAATTCGTAAAAACGTAAATAAAAATTTATGATAGGGAGGAAGTTTGAAAATGAAATCACCCCTTAATGCTTTATTAGAAAAACAAAAAGTTTTGGTTTTAGATGGTGCAATGGCAACTGAATTAGAGAAAGCAGGTGTTGATACAGCTAATGAACTTTGGTCAGCAACGGCATTGTTGGCTGAGCCAGAAAAAATCACGGCAGTGCATGCTTCATATTTTGCGGCCGGGTCACAGATTGCCACCACCAATACTTATCAAGCTAACTTGCCAGCGTTCACTAAAATTGGTCTTAGTGAAGCTTCTGCTCGACAATTAATCAAGCAAGCTGTTCAATGCGCGCAAACGGCAGTTAAAAGCTCTGATGACACAAATTTATTAATTGCTGGCAGCATTGGACCTTACGGTGCCTATTTAGCGGATGGAAGTGAATATACGGGTGCTTATCAAAAGACGCAAGCTGAGTATCAAGCCTTTCATTATCCACGAATGGCAGCTTTAGTTGCTGCTGGGGTTGATTTACTTGCCTTTGAAACGCAGCCAAACTTTGCTGAGACCCAAGCTCTAATTAGTTTGTTAAAGGATAAATTTCCACAATTGACAGCCTGGGTATCGTTCAGTATTAAAGATGAAGGACATCTATGCGATGGGACGGACTTAATCGCAGCTGCTCAGTATGCAGCGAAACTTCCCCAAATTAGCGCGATCGGAGTTAACTGTACAGCTTTAGAAAATATTGAACCGGCATTGCACCAGTTACAGACGACGGTTTCTAAACCACTGATTGTTTATCCAAACAATGGTGATCGATATAATCCACAAACTAAAAAATGGCAAGTTAACCCGCAAGCTGATTCATTTAGCGATCTGGTTCCACGCTGGATAGCTGCGGGAGCAAAAATTATTGGCGGCTGTTGTCGAACTAGTCCAGCAGACATTCAAGAAATAGCCACCACGGTTAAGTCTGAACTGGCAAAATGAAATTGTTTCACGGGAAACATTATTACGGCCAAAAAAGATTTTGGTGAATTATCTTTAGTTTAACCACTTGATTTAGTGTTAGCGTGAATCAAGTGGCTTTTTTGTAGAAGGGTTGTTTAATTTAATGTAGTTTGTTATATTATATATGAACATATGCTCATATATAAAGGAGTGAAAGCTATGATTACCATTAAACGACATGAAAAATTTCAGTTGATAATTAAGTTTGCTGGTGCTAATAAGGTTGCTATTGGGACCTTAGCAGGAGCAATTTTGTTAACGGCACTTGTTTTCTTTGCTGATTTTGCAGAAATTGAAACACTAGTTTATTTAACGGCTTATCTTTTAGCGAGCTACCCAGTTTTGGTCCAAGCTGGCAAAAATATTTTTCGAGGGAAAATTTTTGATGAGAATTTTTTGATGACGATTGCTACACTCGGAGCGATTTTGATTGGTGAGTATCCAGAGGCAATTGCAGTTATGGTTTTTTATCGGATTGGAGAATTTTTTGAAGATTATGCAATTGAACGTTCGAAAAGTTCTTTATCACAGTTGCTGCAATTACAACCGGAGCGAGCTTGGCTTAAAAGAGATAGTAATTGGATTGAGGTAGTCCCTGCCGAAGTACGTAAAGGCAGTCGCTTGCTGATTAAACCAGGAGAAAAAATTCCATTAGATGGCATTGTAGTTGCGGGAAATTCATTTTTAAATACAGCAGCTCTAACTGGAGAAGCAAAATTGCAACCAATTAAGCGCGGAAGTCAGGTTTTAAGTGGCAGTCTTAATCAAGAAAATGCTTTTGAAATTGAAACAACACAAGATTATGCCGACTCGACCTTAACGAAGATTTTGAAACTAGTTACTGAAGCAAGTAACAAAAAAACGACGACTGAAAAATTCATTACGCGTTTTGCTAGTAAATATACACCATTAGTTGTTTTAGGTGCGATTATAATTGCATTGGTACCGCTGCTTTTTGGAGCAGCTGATTCTCAAGAATGGTTTCGTCGAGCACTGGTTTTTTTGGTAATTGCTTGTCCATGCGCATTAGTTTTATCGGTTCCGTTGAGTTATTTTAGTGCATTGGGAGCAGCTGCCAAACAGCAGATTCTGGTTCGCGGCAGTGATTCACTGGATAAGCTAAGTCGGATTCAAACAGTAGCTTTTGATAAGACAGGAACTTTGACGCAGGGAAAGTTTCAGATAGTCAAAATTGAAACTACAGCTGAGTTCGCTAGTGAACAAATTTTAAGATTTGCAGCAACTTTAGAACGTCAATCAAATCATCCGTTAGCACGCTCAATTACATTAGCTAGCCAAGCTGCTAAGCAAGAGCTATTAACAGCGTCTGATTTGCGTGAAACTGCCGGTAAAGGTATTAGTGGGACAATAGCAGGGCATGTAGTCCGAGCTGGCAAGCGATCCTGGCTGACGTGCGATTTGCCAGCAGGATTGGTGAACACTGGAATGACTGAAATATATGTTCAGATCGGAGACCAATATGCTGGTCGAATCTTGCTAGCAGATAGTTTGAAACCCACTACTGAGTCTTTAATAAAGTTTTTACGTCAACGTCGAGTTAAACATTTAATTTTATTGACAGGAGACAGTTTAAAGAATGCTCAACAGACAGTGGCATCGTTGAATTTAGATGACGTCAAGGCTGGTTTATTGCCAGCTGATAAGTTGAAGATTATGGAAAATTATCGGCAAATAGCTCATAGACAAAAGCACCAAGTTATGTTCGTAGGTGACGGTGTCAATGATGCACCAGTTTTAGAGAGTGCAGATGTCAGTGTCGCAATGGGTCAAGGTGGGGCTGCAGCAGCCATTGAATTAGCTGATATCGTGTTATTAAAAGACCAACCGCAGCAATTACAGCAGGTATTTGAATTAGCCGATAAAACGAAGAAAATTGTTTGGGAGAATATTGGATTAGCGTTGATAATTAAATTCGCGTTGCTTTTACTAGGGGCTTTTGGACTGGCAACTTTATGGGAAGCTGTTTTTGCCGATGTTGGAGTAACCTTGCTGGCGGTATTCAATGCTTTGCGTTTGCAATGGCAAAGATCAGCTTGATTTTTACTGAATATTAGGCTAGAAATCTAAAAGTTATTTAGTTATTCGAATCAGAGCAAAAAATAATGCTATGCTTGAGGGAACATGAATTAATATTCGTGTTCTTTTTTGGTTTATTCGTTTAATGGGGAGGAAGATAAAAAATGAAGGCCTTATATTTTGATGAATTTGGTGATAATTCGGTATTACAGTATGGTGAAGTTGAGATACCGAAAATTTCCCGAGATCAATTACTAATTAAGACAAGCTATATCGGCTTAAATTTTGCTGATATTTATCGACGACGTGGTACATATCATATTGAAAAACGTTCACCCTATATTAATGGATATGAGGCCTTAGGGCAAGTTGTACAATGTGGTGAAAATGTCAAGAATTTCAAATTGAAAGATCGAGTATTTTTTGTTGATGTTCCATTCGCTGAAGCTGAGTATGTCTGTGTCCCTGCAGAAAAAGCAATTAAGGTCCCAGTTGGACTTGATTCCAAAACAGTTGCTGCAATCGGATTGCAGGGCTTGACCGCTGATTTCCTAGCTCATGATTTAGGAAACAATCAAATTGGAGAGAATGTTTTTATCCATGGAATCAGTGGCGGAGTTGGACAAATTCTGGCACAAATGTTAACAGCTGACGGAATGAATGTTTATGGGACAACTTCGACGATCCAAAAACAACAATTAGCACTGAGTCAAGGAGCTAAGAAAGTTTTTTTACGTAATACTGACTGGAAAGATGCAAGTTTTGCAAACTTTGCTACCGTTTATGATGGTGTTGGTATTACATTGAAGCAAAGTTTGGAACTAGCTACTAACAAAGGAAAAGTAATTTTCTTTGGGATGGCTGGAGGAAATCCCCCATTAGTTAATCCTTTAGATCTCTTGGGACAATCGAAGAGCCTTCTAACCGGTGATTTATGGGATTATTTAAATAGTGCAGCTGAACGCAAACATCGCAGTGAGCGGTTATTTAGTTATTTTGTTAATGATAAAATCAAAATTAGTGAACCCACCGTATTTCCTTTAGCTAAAGGGAAAGAAGCTTATGAATATCTTGAATCCGGTAAAAGCATTGGCAAAGTTTTACTATTACCTGAAGATCATTGATGGTTGAAAAGATAAATTGCTTAAGAACGTTGAATTTGTAAACTATTATCTAATTAGTTTGTAGTTTTATGGGCTATTTTAATTTCAAAAGAATAGTGTGAATTGATGAATCTAATATGTTATTATAGTAAAAAGCTTAAATTTTAATATTATTTTAAATACATAAATATTAATTAATAGGATGGTGTTATGAATTTATCAGAGAAATTAAAGCACTGCAGGCTCAAAAACAGAATGACTCAAGCACAAGTTGCTGAGAAATTGCATATTTCAAGAAAAACTATTTCCAGCTGGGAAAATTCACATAGTTTTCCTGATGTGTCTAGTTTAGTTAGGTTAAGTGATTTATACAAAATTTCACTATATGACTTGCTGAGAGATGAGCGGTTACTTAAAAGCTATGACATTCAAATTAAAAATTCGTCGGTAATGATTAAGATTGCGAAACTCTCCTACAATTTAAATATAATTTTTTGGCTACTTAGTTATGTAGAGTTTTTCAATGATAAATCGGCTCATTTTCCTACTATTCCTTTGTTATTAATTATTAACTTAATTGTATATCTAACACATTTTTCAAACTGGGTTAAGTTTAAACGTGTTGATTATGTTTTGAGGTTACTGGTCACCTTCTTTTTAATGTTTACGATATATATTTTTTAAATATGTGGCTAACTGGATTTTCAAATTTTTCCAGTCAGACTGATATTTACTTTATTTTAGGATTTTCACTAGGGAAAGTTTTATTGTCCTGGTTAGCAACGGTTAGTTTGGTAGTAATTTTATTTTTTAAGCCAATGAATAGTATTGTTGATCTTTAGTAAATTTCATATAGCTATCTCTTCTTTGCAATTATATTAAAGACACTGAAAAGCTCCTTTTCAAGGCGATGTCTATGATTCTTAGCTTGTATTACCCTGAGAATTTAGGAAAATAGTAATTGCCTTTAATTGGGAAAATCTTTGTTGAGTTATGTAAAAGGAGAGAAAAAATTGAAATTTAGATTTGACAATAAAGTTAAGCCAATGTTTGTTTTGTTGCTTTTTTGGTTAGTAGAAGAATTTACTGAGGATTTTATTTATGGTCCTTTTTTTGATGCATTAATCGTTTTGGTTTTATGTATAATAATTGCTATGAGTATTGTCCAAGACAAGAAAAAATTAATTATATGCGATAAGATTGATTGTGGTGAGTAGATAAAATGAACAAAACAACTGATCAAAAGCTAGTTAATAAACTCTGTTTGGTAATTTTTTTTGAACTTTTGTTCGAACTGCTAGCAATTAATTTTTTAAAAGCAATTAGTGAATATAATAATTTGATTTTTTTAGCGCTTAGTAAAAGTCTATTTCTAATTTTGTTAATTATCCTGAATAAAAAGTTGACTCGACAACAAATACCCTTTTCACTAAAATTAAACAGAGAACAACAAAAATTAATAGGAGTTCTCATAGCTGGGTTAGTTTTAATTGGTTTGATAAATAAAAAAAATATCTTAATGGCTATTACAATTGGACTAATTGCTAGTACAACTGAAGAATATCTTTTTCGTGGGATAGTGTTAGTTGCTTTGTTAAAGTTGTCTTATCAAACAAAAAAAGCTTATATGCGCATTTTAATTCCGGTTATAATTTCCAGTATGTTATTTGGATTAGAACATTTTTTAAATTTATATGCGCAAAATTTAAATCTAACAATCATCCAGGTTTGTCAAACTATGGCTATGGGGTATATATTTGCTAGTATTTTTCTACGCACAAAAAATTTACTTTTCTCAATGATTTGTCATTTTAGTTTGGATTTTATAGTGACAATTTTTTGGGGGATAAAAAATGATCCAGGTGCTTCAATGACATACTCTATTGTCCCAATCCTGATTTACTTAATATTAGGCAGTATAATTTTAGTTCCGGTATTGACGGAAGGTAGTTTAAAAATTAAGAAGTAGTATTAACAATAACTCCAAATGTGTTTTGGGGTCACCAGTTTTTCTTTTTCATGAACTGGTGTGTAAAGGCAATGTGAAGGGGCTGGAAAAATGTTTGCAAAAAAGATAACTGAACAAGAAATACTGAGCAAGTTTTATGACTTTGTCCTTGAACCAACTCTTTCGGAACGTGAGCGAAAAATTGGTCTAATGGCAAAAAATGATTTAGAAAGAGGCCGCTATAATGTTGCAGTTGTTAATCAGTCAATTGTCAGTTTGCAACAAGAGGCTATCAACAAGAGCCTAACTCCGAGAGCTGCAGAGTTTTATCATATGTTAGAGTCAATTGCAAATGAAATTACACCATGGGGTACTAATCGTGGAGCAGTCCAAGTTATTAACAGCTATTTAGATGACTAAAAGGGAAGTAATTAATAACAGTTAACTACTTAAATTGTTTGAACAAGGTTATTATGAATAGTAACCATAATAAACAGCTAACTAATAAAAAGAACAACCAGCTTATAGATAGTAAATTGAATTCAAATGAGCCATTAATATCAATGCTATGATTGTCAATGATGGTATTAAGTAAAGTATGGGTAGAGTTTTCGTCTGAATGATAAGCAAAAAAAGTAAAAATTGAAAAGATTACTGATAAGATAAATAGAATGATTTTTCGATTGAACATAAAAGTTGTTTCCTTTCTTAGATTTATTTTTTATTTTATCATTTTTAGCTATTAAAACAAGATATAAAACAATATAAATTAATTTGTTACAAGAACAGCTCTACTAAAAAGTTATTTAATCAATCTTGGGATCCTTGTTAAGTGTATTGGTGGAGCTAATAATTTTTCTCAAAAATAAGCGTTAATTATTAATAAGGATAGTTAAATAGCCTCCAATATCTATAAAAAAGATACTGGAGGCTACTTAACTTGTTTAAACAGTGTTATTACGAATAATAGGCAGCTTATAGATAATTAGATTAAAGGTTCAATTTTTATTTTTAAGCTTCTGTAACAGCTGAGCTTTTGGTTTGAGTTTTAGCTTGCAGATTCTGTTGACGAGTATGTTCTGCTAAGTGAACTAAATGAGTCAAGAAAGCATGAGTTTTAGCTTCATAACGATATTTCCGCCCTAGTTTAACTAAATAACCATTGATATAATCAACTTCAGTTGGACGGTCATGCGACATATCCTGATACATTGATGGATAGTGCAATGGATTAGCTACTTTGGAAACATAGTTGACACTATCAAGTTCTTGTTGACGGGTATTTAACATTTGGACACCTGCACGTTCACAAACATCATAAGCTTCATCAATTAATTGGCGGCTGAGTTGATCAGCTCCCGGATAGCTAGCAAATTCGCCCATGGTGATTTCAAACAAAGTACACAAGGTGTTAACAACAGAATTGAAAACAACTTTAGCTAAGAGCGTACCTTGATAGTTAGTTGTCAGGTTTGGATTGAATTGTGCTTTTTCTAATTCAGTAACGATTTTATGGGTCATTTCATCGGGCTTTTCCGTATAATTTGCTAAGTTCATGGTACCTGCTCCGCGTGCCCCGATAAAGTCGACATTACCTGGTCCGTTCAAGACGGTTGCAACTAAGGCAGTTCCGGCTAAAAGCTTTTCTGGTTTGAAGTATTGTAGCAATTTTTCAACATGGCCCATGCCATTCATACAAGTTAAAACATATTGTTGCTCATTAAAGCAATGAGCTGTTCGTTTTAAAAAGTCGGCTAACTGCATTTGTTTAGTAAAAACAACCCAAACGTCAGGATTGCCCTGATATTCTTCCGGATAAAACATTTTTACTGGAACTAAATGGGTATCTTGATGGTCACGAGAAACGAGAACACCGCCTTGTTGGCGAACTTTTTCAACATTTGGTTTCCAAGTATCAACAAATTCAACCTCATTGCCTGCTTCTTGAAGTAAAACGCCGTAACGGTATCCCATTGCACCGGCACCTAAAACTGTAAATTTCATAATTATATCCCCCTATGGATTTGAAACAATTAATCGAATAAAACAAAAAACACCCTTTAAACAGTTACCTGCTTAAAGGGCGCTCGCGCGCGGTACCACCTTTTTTAGAACTTATTCGGATTATTGGATGATCCGTCAGCATGTTAATGGATGCTACCACTGTGATTTACTAACAATTGCTTGCGTTGACCACGGCGCTCAAAGATGATTGACTAGCTTACTTTTGGTCCCTGCTCTCATCAAACCAGGTTCGCTTATCCAAAATGTTAGTAGTCGTTTCTTATCAAGGCGTTTATGTTCGATTTAATGTTCTCATTTAATTTTAATTGCATGAGGTATTTTAAATTATGTTTTTTTGGATGTCAATGTTTTTTAGCATATTTTTTTGATTTTACAAAGTTTTTTGGGTGCAATTCACTTAAAGATTAAAATTAAATTATATTTGGACTTGACTTTTTAATGATTTGCAGGTTAAAATCTTATTAATAATTATCAAACTGATTTAACAAAAAGAGTATTATCTCAGCTGAATCTAGAAAATGTCGAATTTGCTGAAACGACAGCTCAACTGGAATAAAAAATCTTTGTTTAAGGTGATGGACAGTTTTTAGAGGCTGAATGGATTCCGACCATTATCACGGACAGCTTGTTAAGCTGAATGAGTGGCTGTAATTATACAGCTTGAAAAAAGGTGGTACCGTGCCGCAATGACACCCTTTAACTGGTTAGAAGACTGGTTAAAGGGTGTTTTTGTTCAGTTTGGAAAGTTAATTTTGCTAGGAGGAGATCTAAATGAAATACGGAATTATTGGTGCTGGTGCAATGGGGTATCGTTATGGTGTGATGTTGCAGGAAAATGCTAAAGTTTCAGTTGACTTTATTGATACTTGGGAACCAAACGTTGAAAAGGTACGCCAGCAAGGTGGCGTATCGGTTGCACGTGATCATCAAAATCGACGAATTATTCCGATTAATATTTTTTATCCAGAAGAGTATCAGGGACATCCAGATGTGTGGATTGTCTTTAAAAAGCAAATGCAGTTAGAAGAGGAATTAAAACGTGATGCTAAAGCTGGCTTATTTCAGGCAGACCAGTATGTTTTTTCAGCAATGAATGGAATGGGACATTTTGAAAAGCTGGCACAATATTTTTCAGCTGAAAAAATTCTTTGCGGAACAGCAATGATTGCGACTCGTTTAGATGGGCCAGCTGATGTTGACTTTATGGGCGCTAAAGGAGCTGAAGAAATGCATCTTGCTCAGTATGCAGGTGGCGAACTGGCTTCAGTAACAAAACAATTCATGATAGATTTAAAACAAGCATCGCTGAATCCAGTTTTTACGGAAGATTATCTGGGAATGTGTATGTCAAAAGTTGTCTTTAATGCGGTTGTTAATACGTTATGTACCATGTTTGAGGTTCAAATGGGTCAATTTATTGAATACGAGGGAGTTCCAGAAATGGCTGCTCAGTTGTTAAATGAGGCCTATGATGCTTGTGAAAGAGCTGGAATTCATTTACTGCAAACGCGACAGGAAATGATTGATTCTGTCACGATTGAAAGTCATGCATTGAAATATCACTACCCATCAATGTATCAAGATTTTTCGAAGGGGCGTCCAACAGAAGTTGACTATATTAATGGTTACATTGCCAAGTTAGGAAGACAACATGATTACATTTGTCGTACGCATGAATTTGTAACTCACGAAGTTCATTTAGCAGAAAAGATGCGTCAATTTCATTAATTTAAGTAGCTTAAGTTGTCAGTTGGACAATTAATGGGTTAAAATAACGCTGAAGTATTAATAATTTTATGGAGGTGTTAGGATGAAAATTGGTTTTATTGGTGCTGGTCATGTTGCACAGGTGTTGAGCGAACTTTTTATAAAGGCGGGCAATTCGGTGATTTTGACCAATCGTCATGGATTAACACGCTTACGTCCGATTGTTGAAAAATTGGGATCGAAGGCAAGTGCCGGAAACTTGGAACAAGTTGCTCAGCAAGAACTAATAATTTTAGCACTTCCATTTAAAGCAGTTTTTGATCTTGAACCTAAAATGTTTGCCGACAGTGCGATTGTTGACGCGACTAATTATTTTCCGCATCGTGACGGTGAGTTAACTGAAGTTCAAACTCATCAAGCAGCTAGTAGTGAGTTAGTAGCTCAGCATTTTCCGGGAGCTCGGGTAGTTAAAGCATTTAATACATTACCAGTTGCTAATTTAGCTAATCTAGCTCAGCAAAGTCGCACTGCCACTCTTGCAAAAAAGATTGCCTTGCCTTTGGCGGGAGATGCTGGAGTTAAACTGGAGGTCGCTGAACTAATGAAAGAAATCGGCTTTGTACCTTATGACGCTGGCGACTTGGCTGGTAGTAAAAAATTTCAAGCAGACACTAATTTGTTTTTGTTTGCTGGAAATCATGCTGAATTAGCACAGAAATTCAAATAATCTTAAATAAATCCATATAAAAAAGTCGAAGACAGCTTATAAAACGATTGTCTTCGGCTTTATTTGTATTCAAGTCAAGCTTTATTCAATATTCCCAAAAAATTCCAGCAGTTTTTGTTTGGTTAATTGCTGTTTTTGTTCATCACGTACATCAAAAACAATTTTGCCAGCATCCAAGACTAACAAACGATTTCCGTAACGTAAGGCATCATCTAAATGATGAGTAATCATCAAACAAGTTAATTTTTCTTGTAAAATCCGTTCATTAGTCTGCTGCATTAACTGGGCACTAGTTTTGGGATCTAGCGCCGCGGTATGTTCATCAAGCAACAATAAGTCTGGACGTTCAATTGTTGCCATTAAGAAGCTAAGAGCTTGCCGTTGCCCACCAGATAAACTTTCAGTAGCAGTTTGCATTCTTTCAGCCAAACCATTATTCATCGAAGAAACTTGTGCTTGGAGCGTTGCTAGTTTAGCTTTTAACCCACGGAGTTTTAAGCCACGTGCTTTTCCACGTTTAGTAGCTAGAAGTAAATTTTCAGCTACGGTCATTCGGGGAGCAGTTCCCATTTTAGGATCTTGAAAGACACGACTAATAAATTTGGCTCTTTTTTCAACCGACAGACGAGTAATGTCTTTTCCTTGCAAGAGCACTTGTCCACTGTCAACCGGCAGTGTGCCAGCGATTGAGTTAAAAAAAGTTGATTTTCCGGCACCGTTTGGGCCTAAAACGGTGATGAAGTCTCCGGGATAAATTTTTAAATTCAATTGTTTTAAAATTGCCTTAGCTGCTGGAGTATGAGCATTAACAATTGTGGTGACATTTTTTAATTCTAAAATTGGTTTAGTTGAGATCATTTTTAGTGGCTCCTCTCTGTAAAATATGATCAAGATTAAGAGCTTTGCTTAGATTTGGCAGCATTAAGCAGACGGCTAAGATAATCGCGGATAACAGGTTTAAGTCATTAGTACTGAAACCTAGTTGTAAGACGATTAACAAGACGAAACGATACAAAATACTACCAAGGGTTACGGCAACTAAACGCTGATTTAGAGTTAGTTCACCAAAGACAACTTCACCAATAATAATTGAAGCTAAGGCAATTACGATGATACCAATTCCCATGTTAACATCAGCATAACCGTTACTTTGGGCAATTAAAGCTCCACCTAGACCAATCATTCCGTTTGATAGCGCAAGTCCCATCATAATCATGCGATCAGGATTAATTCCCATGGATTGAGCCATGAATGGATTGTCTCCGGTTACGATGAATGCCTGTCCGAGATCAGTTTGTAAAAAGATAATTAGTAGTATTGTAGCGATTGCGATGACCGTTAGTCCCAGAAAAACACTATCGAAGTATTTCGGTAGGCTTTCAAGAAAATGATTGCTGAAAACCGTTTTTTTACCTAAAAGAGAAATGTTCGACCCACCCATAATCCTTAAGTTAATTGATAAGCAGGCAGTCATAACTAAAATTCCGGCTAGCAGAATCGGAATTTTTCCCTTAGTGTAGAGCAAACCGGTGATCAAACCGGCAACTGCACCTGCAGCAAACCCCAATAAGGTTGCCAGCCATGGACTGACGCCATGACTGAGAGCGGCAACGGCAGCTGCTGCACCTAAAGGAAAGGTGCCTTCAACCGTCATATCAGCGAAATTCAAAATGCGAAAAGTCAGAAACAATGCAATTCCTAAAATGGCCCAAAGCAGACCCTGACCGATACTTGAAACAATCATACTCATTTGAACACTTCTCCTTTCGTCTCTGCTTGTTTTACAATGTTATCTGGCAGTTGAATGCCTAAAATTTTAGCTTCTTTTGTATTGATAACATATTTTCCTTTGGTAATGTAGGCTACCGGAAAATTCGTGGTTTTACGGCCGCGTAAGACTTGAGCAGCCATTTCACCAGCAACCTTGCCCAAGTCATATTGACTGATGGCATATGATGCTAAACCGCCATCCTTGACCATCGTGTCAGCCGAGGGAAAAACAGGAATTTTGGACTGATTGGCAACGTTGGTTAAAGTTTTCATAGCAGAAGCAACACCATTATCTTGTGGGGCGTAGACAGCATCAACTTGAGAAACCATTTGTTCAGCAACTTGCTGCATATCATTGGTGCTGGCAATTGTATATAATTTGTAATTAATACCTTCAGCTTTGCAGATTCTGGCAAACTTTTTTGCGTTATATGATCCGCCATGATCAGAAGAAGTGTAGATAATTCCGATAGTTTTAGCAGTTGGAAGAACTGTTCGGATTAACTGTAATTGTTTTTTTAAAGGTGATTCGCCAGAGGTCCCGGTAATATTTGCGCCAGGATGACGATCAGATTTAACTAAGCCGCCACCGGCCGGATCAGTAATTCCAGCCAAGATGACTGGGGTAGACTTACCGGCTGCATTAGCTAAAGCTTGCGCAGCTGGAGTTGCAATTCCAGCCATTAAGCTGACATTTTCGTTAGCAAATTTAGTACTCATAGTTTTCAAGTTACTTTGATCACCTTGTGCATTTTGAAAATCAATTTTTATATTTTTGCCTGGTACATAACCATATTCTTTTAATCCAGCAATAAATCCATGATGGATTTGATTAAGGGCTGGATGAGTCATCAACTGTAGGATTCCAATAGTTGGCATCTTTTTTTTACTACTGCTTGAAGATGTATTTTTAGTCATGAAAAAAGCAAATCCTAGAAAAATAGCTAAAGCGGCAATTAGTGCTGACATTCTTTTCATAAATGATTCCCCCAAAAAATAATTTGTTTGGGCTGAAATAAACAAAAAAGGCAAACCAGCATGCCCTGGTTTGCCCTTAACCAAGCCTGCTGTTTTGTCCATGCAGGCTTTTGTAACTACGAAAAATCAGCCGGCACAGATACAAACTGTTTGCCAGATTGTATCCGTGAGTTTCGAATTACAATCTGCTCAGCCGGCTTTGCCAAGCGGTATGCAAATTGTTTAAGCTGATTTCTACCATAGTTTTTCGTCCCTTCGTGATTAATTGCTTTTCAGTATAGAAAAGAAAGAATTATTTGTCAACCCTTTGAATAATAAAGTTGTTGCTAAAAATTAATTATTGTTCAACTGCAATTTGATGATGGCGAATGCTCATCTCAACATCATTAATTAAATCCTGAATTGTTACATGGCGCATTTTAGCTTCAGCTGCACTTTGAATGTCTAAATAATACTTATTTAAAACACCGGGAATTGCATTACCAACCTGACATTTTTTAGAAGTATTGTGGTCAACTTTAAGCAATGGGGAATCAGGACAAGTTGCTAAATAAACATCAAAGATCGTAATATTTTCAGGATTCTTGGTCAATTTAGGCGATGCTGATCCTTGTGTGGTTTCGAGTAAATCTGCTTTGCGCAATTGTCCCATCATGCGTCGTGCTAAGCTGGGGTTAGTGTTCAAACTGCTAGCAATTAAATCACTAGTTAATTTTTGATTTTGATGTAATTGAACATAAACCAAAATATGCAATAAATCGCTTAACCGATTATTAGCCATTGAATATTTCTCCTTTCTGCTGTTACTTTTAATGTTATAATAACACAAAAGTTGTGCAAAACAAAAATTAAAGAAACAAACAATGTCGTTTTTATTAATTTGTAGTGACAGCCGTATCTCTGAGATGTCGAATTTTTTCAAAATCATTTGTAATAATACCAGCAACTTGGTTTTTTAATAGACGCCGGGCAATTAATGTATTGTCAATTGTCCAGATTCGCTGACAGGCAATGCCGGCTTGATAATGGTGTAGGTGCAAGCCAGCCAAATGTTCTTGTTGAATGAATTTTTGTGGATTGTCAACCCGATGTTTAGTTAACCAGCAATATTGACCTTGGGGTACCAATTCTTGACAAATTTTCAAGGTAGGCAGATTAAAAGATGAGAAAATTACCGGTTTAGCTAAGGGGGCCTGGGCAATCATTTTTAAGACTAATTGCTCGATTCCAGCGTAATGAATTTTGTCGGTTTTTAATTCCAGGTTAAGTTGAACTGGGTTCTCAGCAACTACATGCAAAAATTCGCTTAGAGTTGGAATCTTTTCTCCATTGCTAAGGTGATACTGGCGGATTTCATTTAAAGTTAATTGATTAATTTGCCCATGTCCATTACTGGTCCGATCAATTTTTTCATCGTGCATAACAATTGGAACTTGATCTTTGGTCAGATGAACATCAAACTCCAGACCGTCAATTTCTTGTTGGACAGCATAACGAAACCCAGCCAGAGAGTTTTCTGGGAATTTTTTTGGATAGCCGCGATGTCCGAAAATAAGTGTTTGTGGTAACATACTAGATCTCCTCATAATATATAATTTTTGCAGATATTTGATTTTAAACCAAAAATAATTTTTTGATATGATAGTTTTTGATGTCATAGTTCAATTCCAGCCATTAATTATAGTCATCTAAATAAAAAAAACAACTGAATTTCAAACAAACAACACGCTATAATCAATATAAAACAAGTAAGTAACTTTTTGGCTGTGAATTAGTAAAGATCTAGTAAATGTTAGTTAGATAAGTTTAACGGGAATTGCAGATATGATGTTAATTAACTATAATGATTGATAGCGTTTTTATAAACGGAGGCTGATACAAGATGGAGAAATTTTTAGAACCGTATCATTTTTCAAATGGCATGCAAATAAATAATCGGATTGTAATGGCTCCGATGACGACTCAATCCAGTTTTTTTGATGGAAGTGTAACTACAGATGAATTGCAATTTTATCGGCGGCGTTCAGGAGTTGGAATGATTATTACTGCGGTCGCCAATGTAAATTCACGTGGTAAAGGCTTTGAAGGTGAACTCTCAGCGGCTGACGATCGATTGCTGCCGAGCTTAACAGAATTGGCAGGAGCTATAAAAACTCGAGGCAGCAAAGCAATTTTGCAGTTATTCAGTGCCGGACGAATGACGAATTCAAAAATTTTACGTGGAGTACAGCCTCAAAGTGCTAGCGCTATCGCTGCAGTTCGTCCACAAGCAGAAATACCAGCTGAAATGACTAATGCTGAGATTGAACAGTTAATTGTTGATTTTGGTAAAGCAACTCGAAGGGCAATTCTAGCGGGTTTTGATGGAGTTGAACTGCATGGCGCTAATACTTATTTATTGCAGCAATTTTTCTCTCCTCATAGTAATCGGCGCCACGACAAATGGGGTGGAAATTTAAAAAATCGGTTGCGCTTACCCTTAGCAGTTGTTGAAGAAGCACATCAAGTAATCCGTCGCTATGCTCGCCATCCATTTTTATTAGGTTATCGTTTTTCGCCAGAAGAAATCGAAACTCCAGGGATCAGGTTAACTGATACTCTGGAGTTAGTTGAGGCTTTAGCAAGCAGTCCACTTGATTATCTGCATACTTCATTAGGATCAGCTTGGCGGCCAGCTCTACAATCGAAAGAAAGTCCTTTGCCGATTAATCAACAGATTTTAACTGTTTTACAGCAACGTAAGCCATTAATTGTGGTTGGAAGCTTAGCTACTCCAATTGAAGTTAGCAAAACTATTTCACAAGGTGCAACCTTTGCTGCTATGGGACGAGAACTATTAAGAGAACCGGAATGGCTGGAAAAAATTCGAGCTGGTCAAACGGAGCATCTTCGTTATCAGCTCGATCGTCAAGAAATGGATGAACTTGACATTCCGAAAGCTATGCAATATTTTTTAGAAACTAATTTCGCAGAAACAATGGATTTCAGCTGATAATTTTGCGATTGGGATCAAACCAATTACACAATAATACTAGAATGAACAAACCAATTACTAAAAAGAAAACTGAATGTAAACCACTTAAAAGTGCTGATTTAACGAGCGATAAGTCTTTGCTGGTTAGACCAGCGCTTTTTCCGGTAATGACTTGATTGATCGATTTCTGTAAACTTTTTGGTAAATGAAATGCTAATACCAAGTTAAAAATTGATCCGTAAACACCTGTAAATAGCGTTTGCCCTAGTGAACGACCAAGAGTGACAACTGCACTGGCTGAAGCAATTAATTTGGTTGGAACCAACTGCTGGCTTAACATGATATTCATTGTAATCACAATACCCATCCCGCCCCCACTAACAGCTGCTACAAAATAAAACAGCCAATAAGGGAAATGACTTCCAGCCAATAATAGTCCGAGATATGCGGTAGCTTGAACTGCAATTACTACCAATGCAATTTTCCGTGGAGCAAAATTACTCAATAGTCGGCCAATAGCAAACGAGGCGGCTAGCCAGCAAACAGAGCTAGATGTAACTACTAAGCCGGCCTCTGTTGCGCCAATATGATATAAAGATTGTAACCAAATTGGAAAATAGATTTGATAGCCAATTAAAATGCCGCTTAAAATAGTGGCAGTGATAATTTGAACATTAAAAGTTTTGTTTTTAAAGATGGTTAGTGGTAATAATGGATAGCCACTGCGCTGTTCATGAAAAAGAAAAACAACTAACAAGCCTAGAGAAACAATTATCAGCAACCAACCGACTAAAGGAATTTGTTGTAACAGTTGAATGCCGATTAGCAGCGCTGTCAGACCACTTGCCAACCACCAACAGCCCCAACTATCAATTTTCATTTGACTGTGTGGGATCGGTGCTTCTATATAGCGGAAATGCATAATTAACCAGACGAGGATTCCTAAGGGTACATTGACAAAAAATACCCAGTGCCATGATAAGTTTTCTACTAGAAGGCCACCTAAAAGGGGACCGATTAAAGCTGAGAGTCCCCAAGCTGTATTAGTGAAAGCCATAATGCGGGCACGTTCTTTAAATGTGTAGACATCAGCGATAATTGTGAATGTTAGCGGAATAACTGCTCCGGCACCACATCCTTGGAGTGCTCGAGCAGCAATTAACCAAAAAATATTAACGGAAATGCCACTAAGAAATGAACCAAGGGTAAATAAGATTACGCCCAATTGAAATAATATTTTTCTACCGTAAGTATCGGCTAATTTTCCATAAATTAGGGTTGAGATAGCGGTTGTTAATAAATAAGAACTCATAATCCAACTCTGAAATCGCAGTCCGTGCAATGCACTGATGATTTCTGGTAAAGCGGTTGTGACAATTGTTACCTCAACCGAAGTCATAAAAGTTGCGATGAAAATTGCCGCCATAATCCATGATCGGCTGAACTTTTTCATGTAATAATTCTCCTTTGATAATTTTTTATTAAAAGCTGAAATCAGTTTAAATAACTCCTTATTGATTTTATCATAAGTGTGTTAATTGAATTGTTTGACCTGGTTAAGTTATTTGTTATTAGACGGTAAAAATTGTTTAATAAAGCGTAAAATTTGAATAAAATTTTGTGACATGATAACATTTATATGGAACTAATTGAGAATTAGTTTATTTTTAAACCACTATAATAGACTTGAGGGAGGGGCTAATTATGTCATTTGAAGATAAAATGAAGAATACCAAAGATAAAGTTGCTGGTAAAGCCAAAGAAACTGAAGGTAAAGTTACTGGTGACAAAGCTCGCGAAGCACAAGGCAAAGGCCAAAATCTTTTTGGTAAGGCTAAAGAGAAGTTGGATGAAGCCGCTGATACAATTAAAGAAAAAATTGATCAACATAAAGATTAGCTTAATCAAGGCCTAAGTTAGAAAGGGGAAATGACATATGTTTCATTGGTTATGGGTTTTAATTATTGGTGCAGTTATCGGTGCAATTGCAGGTGCGATTACTAGCAAGGGTAAATCGATGGGGTGGATTAGCAATATTATTGCTGGATTAGTCGGTTCAGCAATTGGTGAGGCTGTTTTGGGCTCCTGGGGACCACAGTTAGCAGGAATGGCAGTTATTCCTTCAATCATCGGTGCAGTTGTGCTGGTTTGGATTGTTTCTTGGGTTCTTTCCAAGAGATAAGTTAATTTAAAAATTCATCAAATTAAATAAGGAGCAAGTTCATATCTTATGAACTTGCTCCTTATTTGCTTAGATGATCGGTCTAAGATATTACCACACTTCAATGCTTTTAACGAATTACTAGGACGGAAATCGGTGAGTACTTAGCCATATAAGCAGCTTGACTACCAAAGCGCCGTGCAAGTCCTTTTTTAGCACAAGAACCGATAATCAGTAAATCAGGTTCAACATGCGGAATCACATCTTTGACGATTGTTTCACCAGCGTTACCTTCTGCAACAATCGAACGTACTTTTTTGACTCCGGCATCTTGAGCTTGTTTTTGGTATTTGAGAATGTGTTGTTCAAGCTCTTCACGTTCACCATGAATGTAATCTTTACTTAAAGCTTGATAAACACTCATTTCATTGCTTTCAAGCACTGAAACGATAACTAACTCAGCATTACTGATTTTTGCTCGCTTAATAGCATAATTAAAGGCTAGTAGGGCATCTCCTGAATCATCAACGCCAACTAAGATTCGTTTAAAATCATCATTCATTTGTATACACTCCCTTGGCAGATTATTTAGCTACTGCAGCTGCTTGCTCACGTTCAACCCGTTTGTTGCCTAAATAAAGTTCAACAACTGTCCAAACTAATAAGGCTAAAACAGCGAAAATTACAATATAGGATAAAGTATCAGCCATAGCTAAAGCACTCTTCGAGGCATTGCTACCCAAGAAGCCTTCAAACTGACCTGGCAGACCAATTAAGTTCAAGTAGGTTAAACCAACAACCGATAGCCAGCCAAGAACTTTAATCCAAAGCGCATTTTTAAATTTACCCATCTCTAAACGACTATCAGTCATCATCAATAGCGGTAACATTGAAAATGGCAACGCGAAAGCTAAGAAAACCTGTGAATTATTCATCAAATCATTTAAAGCTTCATGTTGTTGGATAGCTGTTTGACCACCTGTCATCGAAACACAGATTAAAACAGGGATAACTGAAATCAATCGAGTTACCAAACGACGTAACCATAATGGCATCCGCATATGAACGAAACCTTCCATGATGACCTGACCAGTTAAAGTTCCGGTAATAGTCGAATTTTGACCAGATGCTAACAAAGCAACCGCAAACAAAGTTGAAAGGATTCCAGAACGCGCAACACTGATCAAAACTCCATTGCTCAATGTTGAGGTATCAGATAAAGCTTGGAACAGTCCGAAGAATGAAGGATCTTTTACGGCACCAGTCTTGAAAACTGCAACTCCCATGATTAACAACAAAGCATTAACAAAGAAAGCAGCTGTTAGCTGGATATTAGAATCCCAAGCAGAAAAGCGAACAGCTTGAGCCACGTCTTCTTCATCGTTATGGTCAATTTTACGAGTCTGTGAAATAGCTGAGTGCAAGTACAGATTATGCGGCATAACAGTTGCCCCGATAATTCCTAAAGCGCCATTTAACGGAGTTTCACCACCAACCTTAACTGATGATGAGAAAGTTTGACTTGTTGGGATTAAACCCTTAAAGACGCTTCCCCAAGATGGGTCAGATAAAGCAACTTGATAAACAAAAACAAATAAAATAACTAAAATTAGGCAAACAACAATTGCTTCAATTTTACGGAAACCAATTTTTGTCAGTAATAATAAGAGCAAAACATCGAATACGGTGATAAAGACCGCAATAACTAATGGGATGTGGAACAATAAATAAAGAGCAATAGCGGCACCGATAACTTCAGCGATATCAGTTGCCATAATTGCAAGTTCAGTTAAAATCCACAAAACAATTCCTAAAGCTTTTCCAGTTCTAGCGCGAATAGCTTGGGCAAGATCCATTTGGCTCACAATTCCAAGTTTGGCTGCCATGTATTGTAATAACATCGCAATCAAGCTTGACATTAAGATGACGGACATTAGTAAATATTGGAAATTTTGTCCACCTGTGATGGAAGTTGACCAGTTACCGGGATCCATATAACCAACCGCAACTAAAGCGCCTGGGCCGGAATAAGCAAATAAAGTTTTCCAAAAGCCTTTACCGTGGGGAACTGAAACTGTTCCATTAATTTCTTCTAGTGAAGGGCCATTGGCATATTCAATTAGCTTATGCCGTTGATGCTTAGATTTTTCTTCGCTCAAAATGATAACCACCTTTCAATATTCCTGAGCTGAATTAATTGTACACCAAATTTACTGCGATGAAAACATTTTTTAGGTGAGCCTTATAAAAAAATCAATCGAGCCTTTAAGATACTGATTGCACCAGACTTTATAGTATAATTAAATTGGATGGAAATGATTGAAAAGAAATGAAAGGAGCTGAGAAAATGACCAAAAAAAATTTGATTTTTTTCAATAGTAAATCTGGTGAGGGCAAATCTGCTGAAATTGCCGACTATGTAGTTGAACAATTAGAAAAGAATGGTCAACAAGCAGAGAAGTTATTGACTTCCTCTAAAGAAGAAGCAATAGAAAAGATTCGTACACAGTCAGCTGGCTATCAGCGATTAATTTGTATTGGAGGAGATGGAACTTTAAATGTTGCTTTAACCGGATTGTTGCATGTTAAACAACGACCAGTTCTAGGTGTAATCCCCGCAGGAACCGTGAATAATTTTGCTCAAAAATGGAATTTACCGTTAGAGTATCATGAGGCATTGAAAGTAATTTTAGCTGAAAGTCATCGTTCAATTGGCATTGGCGAGTGTAATGGACAGGCAATTGTTAGTTCACTGATGTTTGGTAGTTTAGCCGAGGTATCTAATCGAGTTCGCCAACAAGATAAACAAAAATATGGTCTTTTGGTATATCCTTGGCAAGCAATTAAGCAATTACCGAAACAGCGTTCTTATCCAATTGAGTTTTACAATTCGTTAGTTGCAATGGATGCCAAGGTTTGGGTCTGCTTAATTTCCACTTCAAATTATATTGCTGGTCGACGTTACTTGGAAGAAGATAGCAATAGTCTGCATCTAACAATGCTGAATAACATGAAAATCAATAAACTGCTGAATTATGGTTATTTTGCTTTGACAGGTAATTTACGGCGCTCGACAACGCTAACTTCTTTTGATTTTAAAAAATTAAACGTCCGAACTTTATCTGATAAAAGAATTTCAACTCGAATTGATGGTGATCCAGGACCGTATTTGCCATTACAGTTAAGTTGGCATCCTAATTTTATTGAATGTTGTGTTACTGAAAAAATCTTTTAATGTTGAGCAAAGTTGTACTTTTTATTTGTAAGTGCTTTTATAATGAAGTTACATTGATAAAAAGGAGTGCTTTTATGACAACAATTAATATTGGAAATAGTTCGGTAGTTACAACTAAACTAGGTTTAGGAACGAATAAAGTTGGCGGGCATAATTTGTTCAAGAACTTGCAAGATCAAGATGGTTATGCTGTTGTTAAAGAAGCTTTAGAACAAGGAATTCAACTACTAGACACTGCTTACATGTATGGTTTGGGGCGCTCTGAAGAAATTATTGGAGATGTTATTCAAAAATATGATCGTGAGAAGGTTGTAATTGCCACCAAAGCAGCTCAAGATCCGCAGCATGATTTGAAAATAAATAACCAACCAGCTTTTCTGAAGCAAGCTGTCGATGATGCGCTGAAGCGCCTGAAAACTGACTATATTGATATTTTCTATATTCATTTTCCAGATGATCAGACACCAAAAGCAGAAGCCGTTGCGGCCTTAAATGATTTGAAAAAAGCTGGGAAGATTAAGGCGGTTGGAATTTCGAATTTTACTTTGGATCAAGTTAAAGAAGCTAACCAAGCAGGCGGTGTAGACATTGTTGAGGATCACTATAGTTTGGTTCATCGTCAAGCAGAAAAAGAGTTGTTCCCGTACTTAAAGGCTAACAATATTACCTTCGTCCCATATTTTCCATTGGCAGCTGGATTGTTAACTGGTAAATATCAGGAAAATGATGCAACAAAATTTAAGCAGTTTACTACTGAGGAATTTAAGCAGATTATCGCTAATGTTGATCAAGTTAGAACAATTGCTAAACAACATGATGCAACGGTTGCTCAAACGATTCTAGCCTGGTATTTAGCTAATCCAGCAATTGGAGTTGTGATTCCTGGTGCTCGTAAACCTGAACAAGTTCGTAGTAATGTCAAAGCGTTGACGGTTAAGTTGACGATGGATGAGTATCAGCAAATTGATCAATTGTTCAAAGAAGTTTAAGCGGTCGATTATATTTGTTTACTAAGCAGTTTAGCTGAAGAAACCCTTAGAAAAGGGCAAGCAATGATTCTTTGCTTGCTCTTTTTGCTTTTTTTAGTCACAATTAACTTGCAAGTGAGGAGGGCTCTGATGAGATTTGGCGAGCGGTTACAAAAAGCTAGGACAGAAATGAATTTAACGCAAGGAGCAGTTGCTCAGAAATTTTTTATTACCCGGCAAACAATTTCAAATTGGGAAAACGAAAAAACTTACCCTGATGTGGCCAGTTTGATTAAACTAAGTGATTATTATCATATTTCACTCGATACTTTATTAAAAGAAGATGTTGGAATGCGAGAGTATTTAGAAAAAAGAGAAGTAAGCAAAGAACTTAAGCCGATTTATCGAAATTTAATTCTAATTGATTTACTTTTATGTAGCCTATTATTAGGTGATGTCTTTAATTTAATTCACTTAGGTGCATTTATTTTGCCAATTTTACTGATGGTACTGCTAACCTTTTCGGCGATTTTCGATCTAAATAATTTTAATCAGACTCGTTTATTGGGCTTGAAGTATCAATGGCAAAAGTATCTATCGGGTGACAATGGATTAAAATATGCAGTCATCTTACCAGCTTTTCTCATAATTTCAGGAATGATCGCACTATCATTCAAAACAATTTCGATAGGTGTTGCTCTAACCGTAGTCGGAGTAGGATTATTATTTACCCTTATCCTGAGGAAAAAAGTTAATAAATAAAAATAAATGCCTCTCAATTTAAAAAATTAGAGGGCATTTATTTAGTTAATCGTTATTTTTTCAGAATTCGTTGAATGAGTTTCACAAGTTCAACGATTACTAGCATCAAACTGCCACCAATCAAAACAACTAGCCATTGCTGCCAAGCTAAGCCGGTTACTTTGAAGGTGTCATTGAAAGCTGGAATCAAAATTGTAGCAAACATTAAAACACTCGCCAAGATAATCGACCAATTAAAGGTACGATTGTTAAATAATTTGCTGGTAAAGATTGTTCCATGTAACGACTTCGAGTTGAATGCATGGAGCAACTGAATTAAGCCTAAGGTTGCAAAAGCCATCGTCAAGGCGTCAGCATGAATTAAACTACTTGAATGATGGAAAGGAAATGTTAAAGCAAGCCAATAGACACCAAGAGTCAATCCACCTTCGAGTAAACCTTGGTAAAGGATACTGGACATGACCCCATCGGAGAAGAAAGTAGCTTTTGAGCCGCGCGGTGTTCGCTTCATAATATCCGCTTCAGCTTTTTCAACTCCTAAAGCAATTGCGGGAAAAGTATCAGTTACTAGATTAATCCATAAAATTTGTGCCGGTGCGAAAATGTCCCAACCAAGCATGGTCATTAAAAAGAGTGTTAGAACTTCCCCTAAGTTAGCTGACAGTAAGTATTGAAGTGATTTTTGAATGTTGGCAAAGACGCGTCGTCCTTCACGAACGGCAGCAATAATTGTTGCAAAATTATCATCAGATAAGATGATATCACTAGCATTTTTGGCGACTTCGGTACCGGTAATTCCCATTCCAACTCCAATATCAGCAGTCTTTAAAGCGGGAGCATCATTAACCCCATCACCGGTCATTGCGACAATTTTGCCTTTTTTCTGCCAAGCCTTAACAATTTTCACTTTGTGTTCAGGAGCAACGCGTGCATAAACGGACCATTGCTCAATTTGTTTTTCTAACTCAGCAGTTGGTAATTGATCTAATTCATGGCCAGTAATGACACCTGCTTGATCAGCTGGTTGAATAATTTCCAATCTTTGGGCAATGGCAGTTGCAGTGTCACGATGATCACCTGTAATCATTAAGGTCCTAATTCCAGC